>JAEUGJ010000024.1:53683-56407 GCA_016775335.1 Mogibacterium sp. | reverse complement strand
CACCACTTCCCAGGATTCTTCTGTTACCGGTCAGGTTCAGATGAAGAAGGCACTGGCCGGACGTGCGATGGAAGACGGCGAATTCCACTTCGTGCTGAAGAACGAGGAAGGAAAGGCCGTTGACAATGCAGTCAACGACAAGGACGGAAACATTACCTTCCCGAAACTGACATTCAAGAGTGTGGGCACCTACAATTACACGGTAGAAGAAGTGGCCGGAAACGACCGACACATCACCTACGATACGACTTCGTATGCAGTCAGTGCGGTTGTAACGGATAACCTGGATGGTACGCTGAAGGTCACCTGGACCGGCGGAACCGGAGCAATCCTGTTCAAGAACACCTACACGGTGGATCCGACGGATGCGACTCCGAGTGTGGAGAAGAAGATTGCCGGAGGAAACCCGGCGAAGGACAGCACCTTCCGCTTCACCCTCACCGGTAAAGACAATGCGCCGATGCCGGAAGGCAGCAAGGACGGCGTGAAGTCGGCCTCGATTACGGGCGAAGGAAAGGCAGATTTCGGAAAGATTACCTTCGATAAAGCCGGAACCTACACCTACAAGGTGGCAGAAGAGAACGGAAACGAGTCCAGCTACAACTACGACTCCACCGAGTACACCTTGACCTACAAGGTAACGGATGTAAAGGGCGAGCTGAAGGCCGAGCAGAGCATCACCGCCGGCGACAAGAGTGCCGATGAAATGGTATTTACCAATGAGTATGCACCGGCATCCATGGATGGCGACACCGCTATCACCGGAACGAAAGAACTGGTGGGACGCAGCATGCTGAAGGACGAGAAGTTCGAGTTCACGCTGAAGGCCGGCGATGAGGAAACGCAGAAGGCCATCGACGAGAAGGACATCGTTCTGGACGACACCAATGCAAGCCTGAGCGGAATGAGAGACGGTCAAAAGTCCACCTTCTCCTTCGGAAGAGCCGAGTTCTCTAAAGAGGGAGAATACACCTTCACCGTAACGGAGAAGGACGGCGGAAAAGCCGGAATGACCTACGACACCAAGGAAAAGACATTCAAGGTAAAGGTTGTCAAGGAAAACGGCATCATGACGGCAGTTCAGGAGGAGACTCCGACATTTAAGAACGTTTACGAAGCATCCGGTGAATACACACCGGCCGGAACCAAGACACTGCTGAGTGAGAACGGAAACAAGCTGTCCGTAAAGGACAACCAGTTCAAGTTCAGCGTGTACTACGCCGGCCATGCGGATGGAGAAGCGGTAACCACCGGAACCACCGGAAACGGTAAGGATGCCGAAATTGGTTTTGGCAAACTGTCCTACACCATTTCCGACCTGGAGAAGCTGGTGGCAAAGGGATATGCCGACAAGGCAGAGCTGGATAACGGTGCAAGATACTACATCGACTATGTTGTAATCGAGAATGCATCGGACAACAGCGCCCTGCAGGCAAACACCCAGGCGCCGACCTTCCGGGTAGAGGTAACGGACAACGGCGACGGAACCCTGACGGCAGAATCGGAAGAGGGCTCGAAGCTTGCTTTTGAGAATCTGTACAAGTCGGATAAGGCAACGGTTCACTTCAACGGACAGAAGGTGCTGGAAGGACGGCCGCTGAAGGCGGACGAATTCACCTTTAATGTGACCTCTGATGAGGAGAACGCACCGATGCCGGAGAAGACGGAAGTGAAGAACGAAGAAGGCGGAAACGTCGACTTTGGAACCATCACTTACGGAAAGGACGACCTGGGGGATGCGACGGAGAAGACATTTACCTACAAGGTAAAAGAAGCCGGAGAGCAGCCGGGAGTTGCCAACGACACCGAGACTAAGACCGTAAAGGTCACCGTAAAGGATGACGGAGAAGGCCATATCACGGCAGAGACGGAACCGAAGGAAGCACCGCTGTTTGCGTTTAACAACACCTACAGCACCACTTCTAAGGAATCCTCTGTAACGGATACGGTGAAGATCCGGAAGACCCTGACCGGCCGGAAACTGAAGAACAAGGAATTTACCTTTGTTCTGAAGGATAAGGACGGAAAGAATGTTGCGGAAGCGAAGAATAACGCCGACGGAAGTGTTGCCTTTAAGAGCCTGACCTTCGACGAAGTGGGTACCTACAACTACACCGTCAAGGAAGTAAAGGGCAATGCAAAGCGTGTATCCTATGATGCGAATGCATATAAGGTAACGGCGACGGTTACGGATAACCTGGACGGAACGCTGTCCGTGAAATGGTCCACCGGAACCAAGAAGGAAATCCGCTTCTATAACCGGTATAAAAAGAAAACAGTAACACCGAATACGACCGGAAAGCACGGCGGAAAGGACGATAACAACAATATCGGCCCGTTCACCGGGGATGACAGCAACGCGGACCTGTACCTGGGTCTGATGGGCGCATCCGCTGCAGTCCTTGCAGCGCTGGCCGGAAGCCGGAAGAAGAGAAAACTGTAAAAACAGGCAGATATGGTAATCTGCTGAAAGCGAGAGAAGCTGCTGCACCGGGAGGTGCGGCAGCTTCTGTTTTTTGAGGCCGGCCGGGTTGCCGTCGAAACTGCGCTCGGCGGCTGGTGATTGTGTGAAGATTTTGCTCCCCGGAACGGAGTCACAAGGCTTAGCGGGGAACGGGGAGCAAAGAGGCCGGCCGAATTGCCGGCGAAAGGGCGTTTGGCGGCCGGCAATTGTGTGAAGATTTTGCTCCCCGGAACGGAGTCACAAGGCTTAGCGGGGAGCGG
>JAEUGJ010000024.1:44085-53583 GCA_016775335.1 Mogibacterium sp. | reverse complement strand
GCGGGGAGCAAAGAGGCCGGCCGGATTGCCGGCGAAAGGGAGCTCGGCGGCCGGCCGACGGGCGGCAGCAATGGCAAAATTTCCTTGACAGATACCCCTCGGGGGTATATCATATCAAACATGAAGATACCCCGTGGGGGTATCCGGAGCCGGAAGGCACCACTGAGAAACAACTTGCAATCAACAATCGGACAACAAACGGAAAGGAACCCAAATGGACAACGGACTTAACAAGGAATTAAAGAAATCCAGCGAGCACTCCCAGGAGGATTCCCGGGAGGAATCCGGGAAGAATGGTTGCTGCTGCGGGACGCGGCACAAGAAAAGGACGGAAGAGGAGCAGAAGGCCCTGCTCACTCGGCTGAAGCGCATCGAAGGGCAGATTCGGGGCCTGCAAAAAATGGTGGAGAGTGACGCCTACTGCCCGGATATTCTGGTGCAGTCCTCTGCCGCCACCAGCGCGTTGAACAGCTTTAACAAGGTGCTGCTGGGGTGCCATATCCGCAGCTGCGTGGCCGAGGACATTCGTGCCGGCAAGGACGAGGCCGTGGATGAGCTGTGCGAGCTGCTGCAGCGCCTGATGAAGTAGAGCGAGGGAATAGAGAATAAGGAGGATTGAATTTTGGAACAATATATCGTAACGGGAATGACCTGCGCCGCCTGCCAGGCCCACGTGGAAAAAGCCGTGGGGAACGTGTCGGGCGTGGATCGCGTGAATGTATCGCTGCTGACCCATTCCATGACGGTGGAAGGGGCGGTATCGCCGGAGTCCGTGATATCTGCCGTGCAGAATGCGGGCTACGATGCGGAGCTAAAAAAAGAATCCGCCGGGCAGGGACGTCCGGGAATGACCGAGCGTTTTCGGGCCGAAGAGGATGCCCTCCGGGATCGGGAGACGCCGAAACTTCTGCGTCGGTTGAAGCTGTCCATCGGCGTGCTTTTGGTGCTGATGTACATCACCATGGGCCACAACATGCTGAACTGGCCGGTGCCGGATTTTTTGAACCACAACCACATCGGGCTGGGGATTTTGCAGATGCTGCTGGCCCTGATCATCATGACCATCAACCGGGATTTCTTCCGCTCCGGCTTCAAATCCTTGCGGCACGGAGCGCCCAACATGGACACCCTGGTGGCCCTGGGTTCCGGCGTATCCTTTCTCTGGTCCCTGTTCATCCTGCTGAAGATGACCCGCATGGTCACCGACGGCACGGATAACATGGCTCTGATGCCGCTGTACCACAACCAGCTGTACTTCGAATCCGCCGCCATGATTCTGGCCCTTATCACCATCGGAAAGACTTTGGAATCCATTTCCAAAGGCCGCACCACCGATGCCCTGAAGAACCTGCTACAGATGGCGCCAAAGACCGCATTGCTGGAGCGAGACGGAGAACTGCAAGAAGTGCCAGTGGATGCGGTGCAGATCGGCGACATCTACATCGTGAAATCCGGCGATGCCATCCCGGTGGACGGCATGGTGCTGGAAGGCACGGCCGCAGTGGACGAATCTCCCCTGACGGGCGAATCCGTGCCGGTGGACAAGGCGCCGGGGGATTCCACCTCCGCCGCCACCATCAGCCAATCCGGCTATCTCCGCTGCCGGGCCACCCGGGTGGGCGAGGATACCACTTTTGCCCAGATAATCCGGCTGGTAAGCGATGCGGCGGGCACGAAAGCGCCCATTGCCCGGATTGCGGACAAAGTCTCCGGCATCTTCGTGCCGGCGGTCATCGGCATCGCTGTTCTGGTCTTCGCCTTTTGGATGCTGCAGGGGGCGCCGGCGTCCCAGGCGTTGGAACACGCCATCACCGTTCTGGTCATCTCCTGCCCTTGCGCCCTGGGTCTGGCCACCCCGGTGGCCATCATGGTGGGAAACGGAATGGGCGCCCGGAACGGCATCCTGTTCAAGACCTCGGAGTCATTGGAGAACGCGGGTAAAATCAATATCATTGCTTTGGACAAGACCGGGACCATCACGGAAGGTTGCCCAAAGGTGACGGATCTCCTTCCGGCGGAAGGAATTTCGGAAGAGACGCTCTTAAAATATGCCGCCGCCCTGGAACACCACAGTGAACACCCGTTGGGGAAAGCCATTGTGGAATACGCCGGGGAGAAGGCGGGGATGCCGGAAGTGGAAGATTTTCAAGTGCTTCCGGGAAACGGCTTGCAAGGTTTGATCGATGGCGGTACTATAGTGGGAGGTTCGGAGAAATTCATCCGAAGCCGGATTTCAATTCCGGAAGAATGCATAAAGGCCTCCGCCCGTTTGGCCGCCTCCGGCAAAACGCCGATTTATTTTACCCGGGATAACGAACTTCTGGGTATTATCGCCGTGGCGGACACGGTGCGGGAGGACTCCCGGGAAGCCATTGCGCAGCTGCGGAACATGGGTGTGGAAGTGGTCATGCTCACCGGGGACAACCGGAACACGGCGGAAGCCATCGGCCGGGATGCGGGCGTGAAGCACGTCATCGCCGGGGTGCTGCCGGAAGGGAAAGAGCAGGTGATTCGCCGGCTTCAGGAGCACGGAACCGTGGCCATGGTGGGCGACGGAATCAACGATGCGCCGGCCCTGACCCGGGCGGATATCGGAATCGCCATCGGTGCCGGAACGGATGTGGCGGTGGACTCTGCGGAAGTGGTGCTGATGAATTCCCGTCTTTCCGACGTAGCGGCGGCCGTTCGGCTGAGCCGAGCCACCCTTCGGAACATCCACGAAAACCTGTTCTGGGCGTTTGCCTATAACATCCTGCTGATTCCGATGGCGGCGGGGCTGTATGCCGGAATCAGTCTGAACCCCATGTGGGGCGCGGCGGCCATGTCCCTGTCCAGTTTTACGGTGTGCATGAACGCCCTGCGGCTGAACCGGTTCCGGATGCACGATACCGGAAAAGATCGGCCGCTTCGGAAGCAGGCGACGTCGATGGAAGAAATCGAAAAAGAAATGGAATCGTTATTGAAACTCAATGAAACAGAGGAGGAACAGAAGATGACAGCAGAAGTTAAAATCAAGGGAATGATGTGCCCGCACTGCGAGGCTCACGTGAAGAAGGCGCTGGAGGCACTGGACGGCGTGGAGAGCGCGGCACCGGATAAGGATGCCGGCAATGCGGTGCTGACCCTGTCTCAGGTGGTATCCGCCGATGCGGTCAAAGCAGCGGTGGAAGAGGCGGGATACGAATTCCTGGGAATGACCGAATAAGAGGCGAATAGAGGAAAGAATGATTTTTGTACTTAACAGTGTTTTGCTCGGCGTGGGCCTGGCCATGGATGCTTTCTCCGTGTCCATCGTGAACGGACTGAACGAGACCCGCATGTCCAAGGGAAAGACCTTGGGCATCGCCGGAACCTACGCCGGGTTCCAGTTTGCCATGCCCATGATCGGCTGGTTTTGCGTCCACACCATTGCGGAAGCCTTTCAGGCTTTCCAAAAGTACATTCCGTGGATTGCCCTGCTGCTGCTCCTGTACATCGGCGGAAAAATGCTGCTGGAGGGAATCCGAAATCAACGGGCGAGCGGTTCCGGCGATTCGACACATTCCGAAGAACGCTGTGATGAGAAGGCGGCAGCTCCGGAAAATTCGGCGGAACTGGGCCTGACGACTCTGCTTTTACAGGGGGTGGCCACCTCCATCGACGCCCTGTCGGTGGGCTTTACCATTTCCGGCTATAACGCGACCAAAGCCTTCATCGCATCCCTCTTGATTGCGGTGACCACGCTGGTCGTCTGTCTGGTGGGATTGCGCTTCGGAAAGAAATTCGGCGACAAGTTGGCGGATAAAGCCACGGTGCTGGGCGGCGTAATCCTGATTCTCATCGGAATCGAAATTTTCGTAACCGGAATATAACGAAACAGAAAACGGCGCTTCTGACGGGTTCAGGAGCGCCGGATGTTTTTTGCGTTCAATCCGGGGATAGGGTATAATGGGGCATAGTTTCGAAATCAGGAGGAATGGGAAATGACGGATGATATAAAAAAAGAATGGACGCCGGGCAAGCGGATCCGGCATGGATTGATATACGGGTTTTGCACGGCACTGCTGGTGCTGGTGCTGGAAGGTGCGCTGCGGGATTACGTGGTGGAAGGGGCGTTCTGCCTGAAAATCGGCACCACGGCCGGCGGCCTGGTGCTGGGCGTGCTGATGGCAGCGGTGGAGGAATTCCTCTGCTGGTATTTCCTGTGCCGCAGTGAGAAGCAGCCGGGTTTCGACCGGTATGCCTTCCGGAGCTATCTCCACGGGGGATTCTGGATTGTTTTGGGTTTTGTAGGACTGCTCTCGGCCCTCACCACTTTGGGCGGCGGTGCGGTTCCGGCGGACGTGCGCTGGAACACCATTTTGAGTCCGTTCTTCACCATGGTAATCATGAGCCTTTTGCTGTGGAAGGGGTCTCGGGAAGGCGCCATGATCGTTCCTTGGTTCCTTCACGTTTTGTGGCTGTGCCCACTGCTGATGGTGCTTCCGGGAAATGAAGTCACATCGGATATGGACCGGACGGTGGTGACCTTCGTTCTTGTTTTTACCCCGGTGTTCTATGTGGCGGCGCTGGTTCTTTTTATGAGAAACCGAAAGAAGGTGCGGGATCCGAAGGAGTACGTTCCGGCGGGACATGCCGCTTCTCGGCGAGGGAAGAAGAAGTCTCCGGAGGAGGAGCAGCCGACGCTGAGCCAGACGTTTGCGGAGGCGGTGCCGGCGGAATCTGCGGAAGAGGCGGTGCCGGCGGAAGAGCCGGATGTGGCGGAGGCGACGGACCGGTATGCGGCGGAAAAAGTAGAAGATCACTACCTATAATATAGAAGAAAGGGAATGCGTATGACGATGCAGGAGCATAGAGAGTTGGAAGTAAATGAGGTGCTGCACGGGTTTCGGGTGCAGCGGCGGGTGCCTTTGGAGGAGCTGAAGGGAACCTTGATTCAGATGGAACACGAATCCACCGGGCTGAAGCTGATCTGGCTGGACCGGGCGGAGGAGAACAAGACCTTTGGGATTGCCTTCAAGACGCTGCCGTGGAACGACACCGGGGTGTTCCATATTCTGGAACATTCGGTGCTGTGCGGATCGGATCGGTATCCGGTGAAGGAGCCTTTTGTGGAGCTGGTGAAGAATTCCCTGAACACCTTCCTGAATGCCATGACCTTTCCGGACAAAACCTTGTATCCGGTGGCCAGCAAGAACAACAAGGATTTCATCAATCTGATGCGGGTGTACATGGATGCGGTGCTGCATCCGGCCATCTATCGGAACCCGAATATTTTCCGGCAGGAGGGCTGGCACTACGCTTTTGATGAGGGCGGGACGCCGTCCTATAAGGGGGTGGTGTTTAACGAAATGAAGGGGGCCATGGCCAATGCGGATGAGCTGCTGGAAGATGCCATGTGCCAGGCGATGCTGCCGGACACGCCGTACCGATTCAATTCCGGTGGTGATCCGAAGCACATTCCGGATCTGACCTACGAGGATTTCATCCACACCCATCGAAAATTCTATGCACCGTCCAATGCCTACATCTGCCTGGACGGAAATCTGGATATCGACGAAGTGCTGGGCATCCTGCAGGACGAGTACCTGAAGGATTTCGGCCGGACCGAGCCGGTTCACTTCCCGCCGAAGCAGGCGCCGGTGGACGGCGGAAGCCGCACGGTTACCTACGAGATTGCGCCGGATGAGGAAAAGGAGCCGCGGATGCGGATTGCCTGGGGCGGCGTGATCGGCGACTACGATGACCGGGAGAAGCTGGTGGCCATGCACGTGCTGCACAGCGTCATCGCCCACAACAACCATTCCCCGCTGGTAAAATGCATTCTGGACCGGGGTCTGGCTGAGGACGTAATCGTTTCCGTGATGGATTCCGTGCGTCAGCCTTACGCCCGCATCGAAGTCCGGAATTACGCGCCGGAGAATACGGATCTCATCCGCACCCTAATTCACGATGAGCTGAATCGTCTGGTAAAAGAAGGATTGGACCGGGAGGAGCTGGATTCCGCCCTGGCCAATACGGAATTCATCATGCGGGAGCGGGATTTCGGCTCCTACCCGTCGGGCTTAATCTACAGTTTCAACATCCTGGAGAGCTGGCTGTACGGCGGAAAGCCGGAAGCCAATCTGCAGGTGGGGGATATTTTCGAGAAGCTGCGGGAGAAGGCGGATCAAGGATATTTTGAACAGCTGCTTCGGGAAGTCTATCTGGACAACGACCACCGCTGCGAGGTCATCATGGAACCTTCCCGCACTGCGGGGGAAGAGCGCCGAAAGGCAGAGGAACAGCGTCTTCGGGACGAGGAAGCAGCCTGGGAGTCGGCGGAGAAGGAAGCCCTCCGGCGTCAGGAAAAAGAACTGCAGGAATGGCAGGAGGAGACGGATTCGGAGGAGGATCTGCAATGCCTGCCGCACCTGACCCTGGCGGATATTCAGGATATGCCGGAGGACATTCCGACGGAAGTGCGGGATATGGACGGGACGAAGGTGCTGGTGCACGACATCCCAACCGGCGGAATCCTGTACGTAACGGCATTCTTCGATATCACGGATCGAACCGAGGAAGAGCTGTCTCGGATTTCCTTCCTCACGGAGATTCTGGGCAAAATCGCCACCCGCCGGTCCACCCCGACGGATTTGCTGAACCGGAGTCGTCTGTACTGCGGAAATGTTGATTTTAGCACGGCGACGTTCTCGAAGAACAACGACGGCGCATCCTATAAAGCGAAGCTGATTGCCACCTTCAGTACCCTGCCGAAGAATTTGGAAGCGGCGGTGGCTCTGGTGACGGAAGTGCTGAGGGAAACGCAGCTGTTGGATGAAGAGGCGGTTCGGAATCTGCTGAAGCAGGACCGGGGCGATATGCAGCAGCAGATGGCCATGGCGGGCCACTCCCTGGGCTTGCGCCGTCTGACGGCCATGTTCACGGGAGCCGGTGTGGTGAACGAATGCACCGACGGACTCACCTACTACGAGTGGATGAAGAAGCAGGAAGAGAATTGGAACTGGGCGGAGTTCCGGGACATCCTGACCCGGGAGTTGCACCGCAGCGTAAACCCGAACAAAATGATGCTGAGCATCACCGGAGGCACGGAGGCCGATGTTCAGACGCTGGTGAAGGAATTCCGGAAGGGCCTGCCGGTAGACGAATCCGAAGCGGCTTCTTCGGAGGCGGAAGGGCAGCCGGCGGTTCGTCCGTGGGGCGCCCGGAAAGAGGGCATCGTGATTCCGGCGGATATCTCCTTCGCCATCCGGGGCGGAGATATTACCAAGTTCGGCGCGCAGTGGAACGGGGAGCTTTCTCTGGCGGCCCGGATCGTTTCCTACGCCTACCTCTGGAATATCATCCGGGTGCAGGGTGGCGCCTACGGAACCGGTCTGACTGCCGGCGTGTCCGGGCTGACGGCTTGCTACTCCTACCGGGATCCGAAGGGGGCGGAGTCCTTGCAAAAATACGAGACCGTGGGAACCTTCCTGAAGGAGTTCACCGATGCCGATCCGGACCTCACCGGATTCATCATCGGGGCGGTGTCCGAATCCTCCCGGGTGCTGACGCCGCGCCTCAAAGGAAACGGGGCGGACAGCATGTACCTCAGCGGGCGGACCTACGAGGACCGCTGTACCGAGCGGCGGCGAGTGCTGAATTCCACGCCGGAGAAGCTGGCGAAGTATGCGGAACCCCTGGCAAAAGCCATCGCCGAAGGGGGCATCGTGCTGGTGGGCGGAAAGAACCAGCTGGAAGCCTATGGCGAACTGGACCGGGTGATTACGGTATAGAAATATGAACGGAATATCATTGAAGAAAAGTGGTAATGTTACCACTTTTTTTCAATGGTGTGATTTCGTAAAATTCCGACAAACAATGCGGCATTGCGGTTGATAAATGCCGTCGGACATTTATAATAGAAATAAGATTGAAAAGAGAGAAATAAATAAGGGGGTATGACCATGAGAAAAACGAAAATAATTTGCACCATCGGACCGGCCAGCGAGTCGGAAGCTGTTTTTACCCAGATGTGCAAAGCAGGACTGAACGTGGCTCGGCTGAACTTCTCCCACGGAAATCACGAGGAGCATTTGAAGCGGATCCGGACGATTCGGAAGGTTCGGGAGGAGCTGAAGCTTCCGATTCCGATCATGCTGGATACCAAGGGTCCGGAGTACCGCATCGGCGTGTTCAAGGACCATCGGGTCACCCTGGCAGATGGGCAGGATTTCACCTTTACCACGGAGGATATCGAGGGGGACGAGAACCGGGTTTCCGTAAGCTACAAGGGATTCGCCAAAGACCTCCGGAAGGGCGACCGGGTGCTGGTGAACAACGGCCTGGTAGTGTGCACGGTAAAAGAAATTAACGGCAACGATGTGCTGTGCCGGGTGGATATCGGCGGCGAGCTGTCCGACCGGAAAAGCATGAATTTTCCGGGGCGGCTGATGAGCAATGCCTTTCTCAGCGAGCAGGACAAGAAGGATCTGCTGTTCGGCATCGAGCAGGACGTGGACTACGTGGCGGCGTCCTTTATGTCCACCAAGGAAGATGCGCTGGAGATGCGGAATTTCCTGGATGAGAACGGCGGCCAGGACATCGACATCATCGCGAAAATTGAGAACCGGTCCGGCGTGGACAACGTGGAAGCGATTTCGGAAGTGGTAGACGGCATCATGGTGGCCCGAGGCGACCTGGGCGTGGAAATTCCTTTTGTGGAAGTTCCGGCGATTCAGAAGCAGATTGTATCTAAGTGTCGGATGCTGGGAAAAAGAGTAATCGTGGCGACGGAAATGCTGGAATCCATGATTCACAACATCCGTCCGACCCGGGCGGAGATTTCCGATGTGGCCAATGCGGTGTACGAAGGCGCTTCGGCGGTGATGCTGTCGGGAGAAAGTGCCGCCGGAAAATACCCGGTGGATGCGGTGCGTACCATGGCGGAAGTGGCGGAATATACGGAAGAAAAAATCGATTACCGGAATCGGTTCCGAAAAACAGATTTCACCACGAAGAATATTCTGGATGCCATTTCCCACTCCGCCTGCCAGATGGCCATCGATGTGGAAGCGAAGTGCGTGATTGTCAGCTCCGTCAGCGGACTCACCGCGCGGATGGTAAGCCGTTTCCGAAATGCGGTGCCGATTATCGGAACCACCATTCGCCCGAAGGTATACCGGAAGCTGGCCCTTTCCTGGGGCGTCATTCCGGTGCTTTGCGAGGAATACGAATCCATGGATGTGCTGTTCTTCCATGCCATGAAGGAAGCAGCCCGGATCCTGAACCTGGAAGTTGGAGACAACGTAATCATGATGGGTGGAAAGCTCAGCGGCATCACCGGAAATACCAATATGATTAAATTCGAGACCATTAAGAAAATCTATGAATAGAAACGTTAACCCTGCACCGGCCAACAAGTGCTTGACCGGTGCAGGGTTTTTATTGGAGAAAGGAAAAGGCGGCCCGGGGGCCGGCCGAGTTCGCGCCCGCCTGCCCGGAAAACCAATGAATTCGGTTTTCGAGCGCGAACCCCGG
>JAEUGJ010000024.1:0-43985 GCA_016775335.1 Mogibacterium sp. | reverse complement strand
GGCGGGAAGAGGTGGAAAGGCGGCCCGGGGGCCGGCCGAGTTCGCGCCCGCCTGCCCGGAAAGCCAATGAATTCGGTTTTCGAGCGCGAACCCCGGGGCGGGAAAAGGTGGAAAGGCGGCCCGGGGGCCGGCCGAGTTCGCGCCTGCCTGCCGGGAAAGCCAATGAACTCGGTTTTCGAGCGCGAACCCCGGGGCGGGAAGAGGTGGAAAGGCGGCCCGGGGGCCGGCCGAGTTCGCGCCCGCCTGCTCGGAAAGCCAATGAATTCGGTTTTCGAGCGCGAACCCCGGGCCGGGAGTACACAAGATTCGTTTCTTAAGAAATCTTAAGAAACTTTTTTCTATATATTAATGCTATTTTTATTTCTGGATGTTACAATGATGACAGAAAATAAAGGTCGGAGGTATTCTGTGGACAAAGCGGAGGGCGGTGCGATGAGAGGATGCATTGAGAATATTATCGGGATTGCACTCGTTGGAATTTCGATGTTGGTGCAAATACGATACATTCAAAAAACTCAATACTTAATATATGCGTTCTTCATATTTTTCATTGTAGTTATAATTCTACATACGATAGAAGCAGTGGTAATAAAAAAATATGATCGAAAAACCTATGGAAATATACGCATCCTGCTTTGCGTAAGCCTGCTTTCCGAACTTCCGGTAATTCGGATGTATCGGAATTCTCTTGCAGCAAACCAACAGGAAATCACTAATGTTGTTCGTACCCTTATTTTTATTGTGGTTCTGCAGATATTTCTTAGCGCAGCACTCAGTTTTGCCTATCGCAAAAACACTCCAAAGAAGTAATCTGTTATTGATGAGAAGAGATGCGCGAAGGGGGGGCGTGCATCTCTTTTCATCTGAACGCGTCCCGGGTTTGGCACGCACCTCTAATCCGGGCCACTTGCCGGGAATTGGTGGAAAGTGATGCAGGAACGCTCCGAAAAGAGGTTCCTGCATCACTTTCTTCGCGGCCGTTGGGTAGATTAGGATGAAATGCCAGGGAGAACCGGAGGTATGTGATGCATGAAGGTAGAAAAGACGAGCTCTTGCATCACTATTTTTCTGAAATGAAAGTAAACTAGAAGAAACTCAATAGAAGAATAGTTAGAGTTGATGTATGAGATGAAAAAAAGGAGGCCCATGCATCAACTATGAAAACCGGGTTGACGTACGAGATAGGAAAACAGAGATTCCTGCATCATTTTTTGGAAGCACGAGGCGTGCGGAGCTTCCATCCCCAAGACGTGGTGCTCGTCGACGAAGAAACAAGGAATAAGGGTTTGCGGGGAATGAAGCACCACGCCCACCTGGCGGGCGCCCCACCGACGCCGGACCCGCCCGCCGGCGACAGCCCCATCCGCCCTGCCGGAGGCCCCCCCACTCGGGCAGAGCCCCCATCCGGCAAGCCGGTACCTCACCCAGCGGGTGCTCGGCCGAAAAGTACAGATTAAAAAGCAGGGGCTGCCCGCGGGCAGTCCCTGCTTTTGTCTTCATCTAAGATTCCTTCCTTACGTGAAACCTTATTTTACCAGGGTGTAGGTTACCTTTACGGTTTCGCCGTCGTCCGGAAGGTTTGCCGGCTTGTACTCGATCATCATCGGTGTGTCGAATCCGGAAGTGATTCCCATGTAGCATCCGCCGAAGCAGGTGATGCAGCCGGTCTTTGCGCTGCGCTGGTTTTCCAGGTTTCCGGAGAATCCGATTTCGTAGCTTCCGTCATATGCCTTGCCCTTGTAGGACGGATCGGTGATGACATCCTTCAGGTCGTAGTCCTTGCCGCCCCAGGAAACGGTCACATTGAACTTCGCGAAATCGGAGTGGCCGGTGCCTTCCTTCAGCAGGTCCTCGATGGACTGGTCTTCGCCGAACTCGGTATCCGTGTCGTTCCAAACCTTCTCGCCGGCAACTTCGGTCAGTGCCTTGTAGAAATCATCGGTGGTTACGGCGGTGTTCAGAATGGACTTCTTTGCCATGGAGCCGTCCTTGTTTACGATGAACCAGTGTTTCGGGCTCTTTACCGCGCCGTTTACCACGCAGTCGATGGATACGGTTCCGGCGTCTTGGTCTACCGTCACCTCGGTGCTTGCTTTCTCGGATGCTTCTTTCGACTTTTCGGACTTGCCGCCGCCGCAGGCGCTCAGCGAGAACATGGCAATCAGTGCGATGAGAAGAATCGGTAAAAACTTTTTCATCTTTTTCATATCTTTCCTCCAAAGTAATTTCTTAAAAGATTCATAGCTAACTTTCATCAATATAATATAACGAGAGAAAGAAGTCAAGGCGACTACCCGACGAAAGGGGGCGCTTAATGTCATAGAGACCGATGAACCAATTGACAACCTTTTTGGTATGTGATAGATTTAAAGGTAACTAAAAAAAGGTTTTACGCGATTCAGGTGTCGGCCGCTTCCAATGAAAAGGGAAGCCGGGGCCGGTGAAAAGGGAATCCGGTGAGAATCCGGAGCGAAGCCGTCACTGTGTTAGGGAGTGAATCCGCAAAGTCACTGGGAATACCCGGGAAGAGCGGAGGAACGATGATCGAAGTCAGGAGACCTGCCTGAATCGGGGGTATGGATTTGCGGTACTCGAATCCGATTCCGGGCAGAACAACGACGCACTCTTCAGAGCAGGGATTACAAACGCTTTGAAGAGCTCTTTGCGCTATGTTCTTTCGGAAACATTCCCGGAGACGGAGGATGAAAGGGCTGCAAGTCGGCAGCCTTTTTGTGTATTCAAATCATCAAAGGGAAGGGAGAACAAGATGAAAAAGAAGATGTTATGGGTTCTGCTGGCCGCACTTACCTGTGCGCTGGCACTGACGGGATGCGGCAAATCCGATCAGGATAAGGCGGATGAAGTGGCGGAGAAAATCGATGCCATCTACGTGCAGAATTGGACGGAAGACACGGAGAAGCAGTGCAAGGAAGCCAAAGATGCCTGGGATGCGCTGACCAAGGAGCAGAAGAAACTGGTCAAAGGGGAGAATGCGGATCCGGATTATTTTGGCAAGGACACGGGGGATGCATCCAAGGACGATCCGCTGAACGAGAACAAGATCGGCGATAAGGAGATTCTGGTGGTCAGCTTCGGAACATCCTTTAACGACAGCCGGGCGAAAGACGTGGGAGGCGTGGAGAAGGCCATTCAGAAGGCGTATCCGGACTGGTCCGTTCGCCGGGCATTCACCGCGCAGATTATCATCAACCACGTGCTGGCCAGAGACGGCGAGAGCATCGACAACGTAGATCAGGCCCTGGAGCGGGCGGTGCAGAACGAGGTGAAGGAGCTGGTAATTCAGCCGACCCACCTGATGCACGGTGCGGAGTACGACGAGCTGATGGATTCCGTGAAGAAGTACAAAGGAAAGATCAAATCCATCAAGGTGGCGGAGCCGCTTCTGGGAGAAGTGGGCAAGGATGCGTCCAGCGTAAACGCGGATAAAGCGGCGGTGGCGCAGTACATCACGGCGGAGGCGGTAAAAAAAGCCGGATTCGGCAGCCCGGAGGATGCAGCAGCGTCCGGCACGGCATTCGTGTTCATGGGTCACGGAACCTCCCACACCGCAAAGATTTCCTACAGCCAGATGCAGAAGCAGATGGAAGACCTGGGATATTCCAACGTATTTATCGGAACCGTTGAAGGGGAACCGGAAGACACGTCCGCCGAAGCGATAATTGAGAAAGTAAAGAAGGCCGGATACAAGAAGGTCATTCTTCGTCCGCTGATGGTGGTGGCCGGCGATCACGCCAACAACGACATGGCGGGAGAGGAAGAGGATTCCTGGAAGAGTCAGTTCGATGCATCCGGTGCATTCAAATCCGTTACCTGCCAGATTGAGGGACTGGGTCGGATCGACAGCGTGCAGCAGCTGTACGTGAAGCACGTGGCCGACGCCATGAGCAAGTAGGGTTAAAAACAAATAAGGTAAACAGTATTGAAATTTACAATATTTCACACCCATCGAATCGATAATTAGAATGAGGAGAAACATATACCAATGAAGAAATTTGAATTGACAAAGAAGAGCAAGTTGTGGCTTATCGCAGCGCTGTCCGCCATCATGATTTTCACCCTGGCGGCCTGCGGCAGCTCGAACAAGAATTCCTCCGGCCTGGAGGACGGCACCTACACTGCGGAGTTCACCACGGACAGCCGCATGTTCCACGTAAATGAGACCAAAGACGGCAAGGGAACCCTGACGGTAAAGGACGGCAAGATGACCATCCACGTGACTCTGGCCTCCACCCATATCGTGAACCTGTACCCGGGAACCGCAGAAGAGGCCAAGAAGCAGGACAAGGACGACCTGCTGCAGCCGACGACAGAGAAGGTGAAGTACGAGGACGGAACCACCGAAGAAGCCTATGCCTTTGACGTTCCGGTACCGGAAATCGACAAGGAATTCGACTGCGCCCTGATCGGCACAAAGGGAAAATGGTACGACCACAAGGTAAAGGTCACCAACCCGGTGAAAGAAGATAAATAAAGATGAACAGGATGCAGTTGAGACGAGGGTTTCCCGGAATTCGGGGGCTGGTTCTTCTGCTGATTCTCGCCGTCATGCTTTCCGGATGCAACAATCCGTCCGACACGAGGGGTGAGAAGGCGCAATCCTGTGAAGTGACGATGACAGGGGGTTCCGGACGCGCCAGCGTGGAATCCCCTGCTGACGTTACGGAGAAGAACGGCGCGCACCGGGTGAAGCTGGTGTGGAGCAGCTCCTACTACGACTACATGGTGGTGGACGGTCGGAAGTACATGAACGAGGCGAAGGTGGGAGATAATTCTGTTTTTACCATCCCCTTCGAAGAATACGATGAGGAATTCGAGGTCATCGGGGACACCACCGCCATGAGCGAGCCTCATGAAATCAAATACCGAATTACGGTGCACGCCCCGGGAACATCTTCCGGCAAAAACAAATCCGCCGAGGCAAAGACTGCCGGCTCCGAGGGAGTGAAGCGGGGGAACATCACCCGGGCGCCGGAAATTTCCGGACTGAAGTACCGGGGGCGGCAGAAGCTGGAAGCGGCCAAGGAATTTACTCTGGACCGGTACGAAAAAGACGGGAAGACCTACACATTGCTTACTTTGGGGGCCAAGGATCTGTTCCTCCTGATTCCGGAAGGGGCGAAAGCGCCGAAGAATTTGGCCAAGAACATCACGCCGCTGCCGCTGCCGCTGCAGAACACCTATGTGGTGTCCACGGCGGCCATGGATCCCATCCGGCAGATCGGCGGCCTCACCGGCGTGGGGTACACGGGAACCCGGGCCAACGGATGGCACGTGAAGGGAATCGCCAAGATGGTGAAATCCGGAAAGATTCAATATGCCGGCCGGTACAGCGCGCCGGACTACGAACTCCTTCGGGGGAAGGGCTGTGACCTGGCCATCGAGAATACCATGATCTACCATTCGCCGGCGGCGAAGGAGAAGCTGGAATCCCTGGGGATTCCGGTGATGGTGGAACGGTCCAGCTACGAGAAGAGCCCACTGGGCCGTCTGGAATGGGTGAAGCTGTACGGGGCGCTGTACGGAAAATCCGAAGCTGCGGATAAATTTTTTGAGAAGGAGGCGGCCCGCATCCGAAAGGTATCGGAGAAGAAGCGCACCGGTAAGACCGTGGCGGTGTTCGCCGTGAACTCCGGCGGAAGCGTTACGGTACGGGCGTCGGGGGATTATCTCGCCGCCATGATCCGTCAGTCCGGGGGAAAATATCTGGCGGCGGAGAAGGCGTCGGAGGAGTCCATGCGGTCCACCTTGAACATTCAGATGGAGGATTTTTACCGCATCGCCAAGAATGGGGATGTGCTGATCTACAACAGCACCATCGAGGAACCCATCGAAACCGTGGCGCAGCTGAAGAAGAAATCCCCGCTGCTGAAGAAATTCAAGGCGGTGCGGGAAGGTCGGGTCTACTGCCTTCCGCCGGGATTCTTCCAGAACAGTACAAAGTCTGCGGATTTTATGGAAGATATGAACCGGGTGCTGAAGGGGGAGGACCGCTCCCTCAAGGTACTGAAGAAAATCGAGAAGTAAAGGAAAGGAGTCTGCGTGAAAAGGGGTAAAACACTCGGACGGAGATACGTTTCGGCTCTGGTGGGACTGACCGTTCTGCTGCTTTTACTGGCAGTGATGAACCTCTGCCTGGGAAGCAGTGCCATCTCCCTCCGGGAAATTTGGAACCTGATGAGGGGAGGCGGGGAGAGCACCGCCTATGACATCGTGTACAATATTCGCCTGCCGCGGATTCTCGCCGGAATCCTGCTGGGAGGCGCCCTTTCCATATCCGGATATCTGCTGCAGATCTTCTTCGCCAACCCCATCGCCGGTCCCTACGTTCTGGGCATTTCCTCCGGGGCGAAGCTGACGGTGGCGCTGGCCATGGTTTTTCTGCTGGGGAAGGGCATCACCCTCAGTGCTTTGGGAATGACGGTCACCGCCTTCCTGGGATCCCTGCTGGTGATGGGATTCGTCTTGCTGCTTTCGGGAAAAATAAAGAACATGTCCCTGCTGGTGGTGGCCGGGGTAATGGTGGGTTACATCTGCTCCGCGGTGACGGATTTCGTGGTCACCTTTGCGGACGATTCCAACATCGTGAACCTGCACAACTGGTCCCTGGGAAGCCTGTCGGGCATCCAGTGGTCCGGCGTGCGCCTGTCCGCCGCCCTGATCGGTCTGGGCGTGCTGGCGGCCTTCTTCCTGTCCAAGCCCATGGGGGCCTACCGGCTGGGGGAAACCTACGCCCGGAGCATGGGCGTGAACATCCGGGGACTGCGAATCGCCCTGATTCTGATTTCCAGCCTGCTCTCTGGCGTGGTGACCGCTTTTGCGGGCCCCATTTCCTTTGTGGGCATTGCGGTGCCACACCTGATTCGGGGCTTGATCCGTTCCGATGAGCCCATCCGGATGATTCCCGCCTGCTTCCTGGGAGGCGCAGTGGTGACATTGATGTGCGACGGCATCGCCCGCACCCTGTTCGCGCCCACGGAACTGAGCATCAGCTCCGTCACCGCCGTATTTCTGGTGCCGGTGGTGCTCACCATGATGGTACGGCGAAAGGGGGGGCGCCCATGAGTACGGAATTGAAGACCCGCACCCTGGATACGGGATACGATGGGAAGGTCATCGTGGAAGATGTGAACCTTCAGGTAAAGCCCGGGGAAGTGCTGGCTCTGATCGGCCCCAACGGCGCGGGCAAATCCACCCTGCTTCGCACCCTTACCGCCCAGCTGCCGGAAATCCGCGGAGCGGTATTTCTCAGCGAACGGAAGATGCAGGAAATCGAACGGGGAGAGCTGGCCCGAAAGATGGCGCTGGTCACTACGGAGCGGCCTCGTCCGGAATGGATGACCTGTCGGGAGATGGTGGCCACGGGCCGCTACCCGTACACGGGAAAGCTGGGCATCCTTTCGGAAGCCGATTGGCAGATTGCAGAGGAAGCCCTCCGAACCGTGCAGGGAGAAGCCTTTGGGGATGCGGATTACAACCGAATCAGCGACGGGCAGCGGCAGCGGATCATGTTGGCCCGGGCCCTGTGTCAGGAGCCGGAAATCCTGGTGCTGGATGAGCCCACGTCCTTTCTGGATATCCAGTTCAAGATGGACCTCCTCTCGGTGATTCGGCGCATTGCGAAGCAGAAGAAAATCGGGGTAATCCTCTCCATGCACGAGCTGGAGTTCGTTCCCGCCGCAGCGGACCGGGTGGCCTGCATCGGCGGCGGCCGGGTGGCCTGCATCGGGACGCCGGAAGAGGTGATTACCGGAAGAAATTTGGAACAGCTCTTTGGGCTGCAAGAGGGTGCCGGGGAAGAAGTGGCCCGGGGCATTCACGAATACGCAGAAGCACTTCGGAAATGGATCGGATAGATGGCAAAAGTAATTATGGTACAGGGTACCATGTCCAATGCGGGGAAAAGCCTGCTGGCCGGCGGGCTGTGCCGGGTGTTCCGGCAGGACGGATACCGGGTGGCGCCCTTCAAATCCCAGAATATGGCGCTGAATTCCTTCGTGACGAAGGAGGGCCTGGAGATGGGACGAGCTCAGGTGATGCAGGCGGAATGCGCCGGCATCGAGCCATCGGTATACATGAATCCCATTTTGTTAAAACCCACCAACGACATCGGCTCTCAGGTCATCGTCAACGGAGAGGTGCTTCGGGATATGCCGGCCCGGGAATACTTCCGCTACAAAACCCGGCTCATTCCGGACATCCGAAGGGCCTTTCAAAAGCTGGCGGCGGAGAACGACATCATCGTCATTGAGGGGGCCGGAAGCCCGGCGGAGATCAACCTGAAGGAAAACGATATCGTGAACATGGGGCTGGCGGAGATGGTGGATGCCCCGGTAATCCTGGTGGGAGATATCGACCGGGGCGGCGTGTTCGCCCAGCTCTACGGAACGGTGATGCTGCTGCCACCGGGAGAACAGCGGCGAATTAAAGGCTTGATTATCAATAAATTCCGGGGGGATGTGACCCTCCTGGATTCCGGCATCCAAATGCTGGAGGAGAAGACGGGCATCCCGGTAATCGGCACGGTGCCCTACTGCCCGCTGAACATCGACGACGAGGACAGCCTCAGCACCCGATTTGAGGGAACGGCGTCCGGCTTGGTGAACATCGGCGTCCTTCGGCTGCCGCGAATTTCTAATTTTACGGACGTCGCTCCCTTTGAGATGATACCGGGAGTGGGCATTCGCTACATCACGCGACCGGAGGAGCTGGCGGGAGTGGATATGGTGATCATGCCCGGGACCAAGAACACCATCGGGGATCTGCGCTGGCTTTGGGAGACCGGGCTGGCGGAGAAAATCCGAAAGATGGCGGAGCAGGTGCCGGTGTTCGGCATTTGCGGCGGATACCAGATGCTGGGCCGGAGGGTGTCGGACCCGGATTCGGTGGAAGAGGGCGGCTGCCTGAAGGGGCTGGGGCTTCTTCCCGGGGAGACGGTGCTGAAACGGCAGAAAAACCGGCAGCAGGCAGAGGGAAGGATGACCTTCCGAACCGGCATTCTCGGCGGCTTGGCGGATGCGAAATACCGGGGATACGAGATTCACATGGGAGAGACCCGAAACGACGGAGGCGAGGTGCTGACCTGCCGGGCGGACGGCGGAGAGAACGGCATCCAGCAGGGAAATGTGTACGGGACCTACGTCCACGGGATTTTCGATACCGGCAATGTGGCGGAGGAGATCTGCCGGAGGTTGGTGGCAAAAAAAAGCGTGGTTTTACCGGAGAATTCCGGGGAGAGCTTTCGGCAGCGCCGGGAGAAGGAGTACGACCGACTGGCGGACCTGGTGCGGGAAAGCCTGGATATGGAGAGGATTTACGGCATGCTGCGGGAGGCGGCGTGGCGAGAGGAATAGGAAGGAAACGGGAGAGATGAAGAGGGACGAGATTCGGCCGGAATACGTGCTTCCGGGGAATATTGAGAAGCGGAGTTTTGAGATTATCCGGGAGGAGCTGCGGGAGCGGGACATTTGCCTTCCCGCGGATCAGGATCCGGTGACGCGCCGGGTGATTCACACCACGGCGGATTTCGACTATGCGGAGACCATGACGTACTCTTCGGATGCGCTGGAGACCGCCTACCGGGTGCTGCGGTCCGGCGGGGATATCGTGACGGATACCAACATGACCCGGTCGGGGATCAACAAGAAATTCCTGAGCACCCTGGGGGGCGAGGTGCACTGTTTTATGGCGGAGTCGGATGTGGCGGCGGAAGCCAAGGCGCGGGGCGTGACCCGGGCGACCGTGAGCATGGAGCGGGCGTCGAAGCTGCCCAAGCCCCTGATCGTGGCGGTGGGAAATGCGCCGACGGCGCTGGTGTCCCTGCATGAAATCATGGAGAAGACGGGCTGGCGGCCGGAACTGATCATCGGCGTGCCGGTGGGTTTTGTGAACGTGGTGCCGGCCAAGGAGCTGATTCTCCGGTCCGGCGTGCCTTGCATCATCAACCGAGGCCGGAAGGGAGGCAGCAATGTGGCGGCGGCCATCTGCAATGCCCTGCTGTATCAGATTCGGGACGGAAAAGTGCCGGAAAGGAAATAAACCATGGATTCAAAGAAGGAACTTCGGAAGGGGTTCACCACCGGGAGCTGCGGAGCTGCGGCGGCCAAAGCGGCGCTGTACATGCTTCTCACCGGCAGCGTGAAGGACGAAATCGAAATCATCACCCCCGACGGCGCGGTGTTCCGGACCGAGGTAAAAGATATTTTTCGGGAAGGAAATCGGGTGCGGTGCGCCGTGGTAAAGGACGGCGGGGACGATCCGGACGTGACCACGGGACTCCACGTAAGGGCGGAGGTGCGTGCCGAAGAGCGAGGCGACGGCGCCTTGGAAATCCAAATTGAGGGCGGCCCGGGCGTGGGCCGGGTGACCCTGCCCGGTCTGGATCAGCCCGTGGGCAATGCGGCCATCAACCGGGTGCCCCGGCAGATGATCGAAAAGGAGCTTTCGGAAGTGGCGGAGCTGCTGGATTTTCGGGGGCGGATCCGGGTCATTCTCTCCGTACCCGGCGGCGAGGCGGCGGCGGAACGCACCTTCAACCCTCGGCTGGGCATTGAAGGGGGAATCTCCATCCTGGGCACCACCGGAATTGTGGAGCCCATGAGCACCCGGGCGATTCTGGACACCATTCGGGTGGAGCTGAACCAGCGGAAGGCGCTGGGCGACCGGATTGCCGCCGTCTCTCCGGGAAATTACGGACTGAATTTCATGAAGGAGACTTACGGCTACGACCTGAACCGCAGCGTGAAGTGCAGCAACTACGTGGGGGATACGGTGGACATGGTCCGGGAGATGGGTTTCCGGGGCATGCTCCTCACCGGTCACATCGGCAAGCTGATTAAGGTGAGCGGCGGCATCATGAATACCCATTCCAAGGAAGGGGACGCTCGGATGGAGCTGCTGGCGGCCGGGGTGATTCGGGCCGGCGGAAGCACGGATACCCTGCGGGGCATTCTGAACTGCCGGGTGACGGAGGAAGCCCTGGGCATTATTCAAGGGGAATCGCCGGAACTGCTTCGGAAGAGCATGGATGCGGTGATGGACCGGATCCTGTACTATCTGAGAAAGCGGGCCGGGGAGGAGCTTCCGGTGGAATGTATTCTGTACTCCAATGAGTTCGGCCTGTTGGCGGCGTCGCCGGGCGCGATGGATATGCTGGAGAAATTAGAGCGGGAATCCGCCGCGCCGGCGAAAGCGGCGGATCAAGCGGAGCGTTTAAGGAAAGGATAAGGGATCGATGGTATATTTCGTAGGTGCCGGCTGCGGCGCGGCGGACTTGATAACGGTGCGGGGAATGCGTCTGATTCAGCGGGCGGATGTGCTGATCTATGCCGGTTCTCTGGTGAATCCGGAGCTCCTGGAATATGCGGATTCCGGTTGTGCGATTCACAACAGCGCCGAGATGACCCTGGATGACATCATTTCGGTGATGGTGCAGGCAGAGGAAGCGGGAAAGACGGTGGTGCGGCTGCATACCGGAGAACCCAGCATTTACGGCGCGGTGCAGGAGCAGATGCGGCAGCTGGATGCTCGGAACATCCGGTACGAAAGCTGTCCCGGCGTCAGCGCCTGCTTCGGGGCGGCGGCATCTTTGAACCTGGAATACACCCAGCCGGCGGTGTCCCAGTCCCTGATCATTACCCGGATGGAGGGGCGGACCAAGGTGCCGGAAAGGGAACAGATTGAATCCTTTGCGGCCCACCGCACCAGCATGGCCATCTACCTCAGCACCGGAATGATGAAGGAACTGTCCCGGCGGTTGATGGCGGGCGGATATCCGAAGGACACGCCGGCGGCCATCGTGTACAAAGCCACCTGGCCGGAAGAAGAGAAGTACATCTGCACCGTGGAGACCCTGGCGAAGACCGCCGAGGACCACGGCATCCGAAACCTGGCGGTGGTCCTGGTGGGGGATGTGATTGCCAAAAGCGGCTATGCGGATTCCCGCCTGTACGCGCCGGAATTCGAAACCGCCTACCGAAAGGCGGTGCAGCCATGATGGGAAAGCGATATATTCGAATCGCCTGGTTCACTCCTCGAGGGCGGGAGCTGGCGGAGCGCCTGATGGCGAGTTGGGAGGAGTACATCCCCCTCTTGCGCCGCCGGGAGGAATCCTTGGAAGAATGGGCGGCAGAGGGATTTCGCATACATCAGCCCCTGCTCTTCGTGGGGGCGGCGGGGATTGCCCTCCGCACGGTAGCGCCCCTGGTGCAGGACAAGCTGCAGGACAGCCCGGTGCTGGTGATGGACGAGCGGGGAAACCATATCATCCCCCTTCTGTCCGGGCACATGGGGGGCGCCAACGCCCTGGCCCGGGAAATCGGGGCGCGCATCGGGGCGGATCCGGCCATTACCACCGCCACGGACGTGAACGGATGCTTTGCCATTGACGATTTCGCCCGGCGGAACGGGCTTCGCATCGGGAACCGGGAAGCCCTTCGCCGGGTGTCCGGGAAGCTGCTTTCGGACAAAAAAATCCTTCTTCAAAGCACCGTTCCGGCGGAGTTTTCCGGGAGGGTGCCGGAGAACGTGGTGCTTCGGCAATTGGGAGCCGGGCCGGCCGAAGACATGGGAGCCCCGGATGGGATCATCGGCTTTCCGGAGACGGAGGCGCCGAAAGAATGTCTGACCCTGATTCCCCGAAAACTGGCAGTGGGCATGGGCTGCCGGAAAGGCGTGCCCTTTGAGAAGCTCCGGGAATTTCTGGAACAGGTGCTGGCGGAAGAGGGGCTGCAGCCGGAAGACATTCGGTGCATCGCCTCCGTGGATCGGAAAGCCGGGGAACCCGGGCTGATTCAGCTTGCGCAGTATTGCCGGGTTCCCTACCGCTTATTCACCCCAGCGGAGCTGGAGCGGGTCTCCGGCGAATTCCCGGAGTCGGAATTCGTCCGGAGAACCATCGGCACGGGGAACGTGTGTCAGCGTGCCGCGGCCGCCGCAGCCGGCGGCGGCCGGGTGCGGCGGGGGAAGACGGCGATGGATGGGATGACCCTGTGCATCGTGGAGCAGGAAAAATGGCATTTTCAGTGGCAGCCGGAAAGGATTGAGATGTGAAGGGGCATATTTATGTAATCGGAATGGGACCGGGAAAACGGGACGGCATGACGGCAGAAGCCGCAGCGGCGGTGAGCGCCTGTGATGTCATCGTGGGCTATACGGTGTACGCAGAGCTGATTCGGAAGTCCTGGCCGGAGAAGGATTTTTTTACCACCCCCATGAGACAGGAAATCGCCCGGTGTCGGAAATGCTATGAGCTGGCAGAAGCGGGAAAAACCGTGGGGCTGGTGTGCAGCGGGGATGCGGGAATCTATGGCATGGCGGCGCCCATGTTGGAGCTGCAGCGGGAATACCCCGAAGCGGAGGTGACGGTGATTCCGGGCACCACGGCGGCCAACAGCGGGGCGGCGGTGCTGGGGGCGCCCTTGAACCACGATTTCTGCGTGATTTCCCTTAGCGACTTGCTGACCCCGTGGCCGGTCATCGAACGGCGGATTCGCTGCGGTGTGCAGGGGGATTTTGTCATGGCCATCTACAATCCCTCCAGCCGGAAGCGGGCGGACTACCTGCAGAAGGCGGCGGACATCATGCTGGCGGCGGGCGCGGAACCGAACCGGGCCTGCGGCTACGTGGAGAACATCGGCCGGGAGGGCACCCGGGCGGTGACCTGCACGTTGGCGGAGCTTCGGGAGGCGAAGGTGAACATGTTCACCACGGTGTACGTGGGAAATTCCCGGAGTTTTATTCAGGGCGAAAAGCTGATTACCCCCAGAGGGTATGAATTGTAAGGAGCGAGGATGAAGAGAGTGCTGATCTACGGCGGTACCACGGAGGGACGGCGGCTGGCGGAAAAGCTGGCGGAAGCGGGAATCCCTTCCCTGGTGCTGGTGGCAACGGAATACGGAGAGCAGATGATGGTGCCGGGGGAGAAGTCCGGCCGAATTCAGGTGCTGCAGGGGCGTCTGACGGCGGCGGAGATGGCGGCGCTGTATGAGCGGGAACGGCCGGCAGTCATCGTGGATGCCACCCATCCCTATGCGGAGGCGGTGAAAAAAAACATTCGGGAAAGCCGGGAGGGCTTCCGACAAATCCCGTATTATCGGGTCAGCCGAAATCCGGAGGTGCCGGAGGAGCGGGAAGATGCCAGATATTTTGATACCACGGCAGACTGCGTTCGAGCACTGCGGTCTGTCGCCGGAAACATCCTTCTCACTACCGGAAGCAAAACCCTTTCGGAATTCTGCCGGTGGCCGGATCTTCGGGAGCGGCTGTATGTCCGGGTGCTGCCCAGCGTGGAAAGCCTGGAAATCTGCCGGGAACAGGGCATTCGGGGAGACCGGATTATCGCCATGCAGGGGCCCTTCTCCGAGGAAATGAACCGGCAGATGTTGCAGGAGACCCATTCCGAAATCCTGGTGATGAAGGAGAGCGGCCGAACCGGCGGGGAAGCTGCCCGGATACAGGCGGCGGAGAAGGCGGGGGCGACTTGTTTTATCATTCGCCGGCCTCGTGCCGCAGAGGAAGGGCTTTCCCCGGAGGAAGTGTTCTCGGAAATTCGAGAGCGGTTCTCACCGGAGGAGGGTGCCGCGAATGCAGTCGGCGCGGATGCGTGCCGCGGAGGTTCCGGCAAAACCCGCTTGGAGGTGGTGCTAGTGGGCATCGGCATGAACGGAGAACGCCATCTCACGCCGGAAGCCCGGCGGGCGCTGGACCGGGCACAGGTGCTCTTCGGGGCGCCCCGCATGCTGGAGTCCTTTGTCGGAAATTACAAAAAGTATCCTTTCTATACGGGAGACCGCATCCTGCCGATTCTTTCGGATATTCAAGAGACATCCCGGGAAGAGACGGTCTGTGCGGGCATCCTCTTTTCCGGGGATACGGGATTCTACAGCGGATGCCGCAAGCTGATTCCGGAGTTAAAGGCGCTGGAGGATGTGGAGGTGCAGGTGCTGCCGGGCATTTCCTCCGTCTCCGCTCTGGCGGCGGCATTGGGAATCTGCTGGCAAGACGGGAAGATTCTCAGCACTCACGGAATTCCGGAAGAGGACTGGATCCCGAAATTTCTGGATGCGACGGACCATGGGGAGAAAACCTTCCTGATTACTTCCGGTGCAAAGGATGTACAGCGGATGGGACAGCTGCTGGCGGAGCGGCATCGGGAAAACTACATTTGTCACATCGGATGCAATCTTGGAATGGCGCAGGAACAGATTTTCAGGCTCTCGCCGGAGGCGTGTGCGGATTTCTCGGAACCGGGATTGTGTACGGTGTTGGTGGAGAACTCGGCGCCTTTGCCGCGCCGGCTCACCCCGGGGCTGCGAGATGATGCTTTTACCCGGGAGAAGGTGCCCATGACCAAGGAAGAGGTGCGGGCGCTGTCCATTTGCAAGCTGCACCTCACTGCGCCGGCAGTGGTGTACGATATCGGCAGCGGCAGCGGTTCGGTGTCGGTGGAGCTGGCCGGGCTGGATCCGTCGGTGAAGGTGTTCAGCATCGAGGGGAAGGAGGATGCGTACAATCTGACCTGCCGGAATGTTGAGAAATTTGGTTTTGCCAACGTAACAACGGTTCGGGGTGCCGCGCCGGAATGCCTGGAATCCCTGCCGGATCCCACCCACGTCTTTATCGGCGGCAGCGGCGGGCACCTGGAGGAGATTCTGGTGCACCTGATGAATCGAAGGGGACCGATTCGGGTGGTGCTGAACACCGTTACGCTGGAAACTCTGGCGGAGGCCTCCCGGCTGATGGAAAAGTACGAGCTGGAGGGGGAAATCTGTCAGGTGCAGGTGAGCCGAAGCCGGAAGGCGGGGGCATATCACCTGATGCAGGGACAAAACCCGGTGAATATCATTTCCTTTGATCTTCTGCCGGAGGAAAAATAGAGATTATAACAAAGGGGAAAAACCATGAAGTATTCAAGAATAGTCATCGCTGCCACCGGCAGCGGAAACGGGAAGACGACGGTGACTTGCAGTCTGCTTCGGGCATTGCAGCAGCGGGGCGTTTCGGTATGTTCTTTTAAGTGCGGGCCGGATTACATCGATCCCCTGTACCACCGAAACGTCATCGGGGTACCCACGGGAAATCTGGATCTGTTTTTTACGGACGAAAAGCGGACGCAGAGTATTTTTCGGCGGGAATTCGCCGGGGAGGTAGCGGTCGTCGAAGGGGTGATGGGCCTGTACGACGGACTGGCCGGGATAAAGAGAGAAGCATCCACGTATCATATGGCGGAGACGCTGGATGCGCCGATTATCCTGGTGGCAAACGGCTACGGAAAAGGCCGTTCCGTTATTGCGGAATTGAAAGGCTTTCTGGATTTTGACCGGAGCAAACGAATCGCCGGCGTAATTCTGAACCGGGTATCCGCCGCATTCAGCGAGATTCTCGTGCCGGTCATCGAAGAAGAGCTGGGCATTCCGGTGCTGGGCTGCCTGCCCAACCAGCAAGATGATTTTTTCCAGACCCGCTACCTGGGGTTGGTACTTCCCAATGAGGTGAAAGACTTTCGAAAGCAGCTGCAGACCCAGGCGAAGCTTTTCGAGCGGCACGTGGATGTGGGGCGGATTCTGGAAATTGCCCGGGAGGCGAATGATTTTCCGGAAGAAGAGGGGCCTATGGATGCCTGGATTGGGGAAGCGCTGTGCCGGGAACGGTCGAAACCTCTCCGAATCGGCGTGGCTCAAGATGAAGCCTTCTGCTTCTATTACCGGGAGAACCGAGGAATGCTTCAGGATCTGGGGGCGGAATTGGTGGAATTCTCCCCGATGACGGATGAACGCCTGCCGAAGGCTATTTGCGGGCTGTGGTTCGGCGGCGGTTACCCGGAGCTGCACCTGGCGGCACTCAGCGGAAACCGCAGCTTGATCGGTGAGATACGAGCACTGGCCCGGGAAGGGATTCCCATCCGCGGGGAGTGCGGCGGCTTCATGTATCTGGGGGACTCCATCGAGGATGCGTCGGGGCGGGTCTGGCCGATGGCGGGCATTCATCCCGGACGGAGCTTTCACAGTGAGGGACGCCGCCGGTTCGGGTATGTGACGCTGACCTCCAATGAGACCGGCGCGACCATCCGAGGCCATGAATACCACTATTACGACTGTGACGATAACGGAAGCGCCTACACGGCGGAGAAGCCGGTGACGGGAAAACAGTGGAAGTGCATTGTGGAGAACGGCGCGCAGCAGATGGGCTTCCCCCACCTGTACTACCCGTCCAATCCGGAGTTCGCGAAAGCCTTCGTCCGGGAATGCCGCCGGTGGAAAGAGGAGCGTGAGCAAAAATGAAAAATTCCTTCTATTACTTCGAAAACCGGGAGTGCCAATACTATCCCTGCCACAAGGGAATGGCGGAAATGAACTGCCTGTTCTGCTACTGCCCCCTGTATTTCCTTCCGGATTGCCCCGGAAAGCGGGTACAGATTGAACGGGACGGCAAGGTGATCCTGAGCTGCATGGACTGCGATTACCCGCACCGTCCGGAGAATTACGGCGAGATGATGAAGCTCCTTCAGAAAGCCATTCGGGAGCGATAGAGAGAAATAAAGGGGAGGACGATGGAGATTCACAAAAAAAATATTTCCGCCGCGGCGGTATTGTCCGGCAATATTACCGTTCCAAAGGTGTCGGAGGAGTGGCGCAAGGAAATTCAAGGGGAATGGGACCGAATTGCAAAACCTCTGGGCAGCTTCGGCAAACTGGAAGAAATGCACGCCGCCATCGGCGCCATCCGGCAGCGCCGCATACCGGACCTGGATCGTATGGAACTGCTGGTGTGCTGCGGCGACCACGGAATTGTGGAAGAAGGGGTGAGCCAGTCCGGGCAAGAGGTGACGGCCATCTGCGCAGAAAACATCGGAAAGGGCCAAAGCTGTGCCGGCATATTGGCGGCAGCGGCCCATGCAAAAATCCGAGCCATCGATGTGGGCATGCATCACCCGGGACCGGTGCCGGGAACGGAGTACCGGCGAGTGGCTGATGGAACGAAGAATTTCCTGAAGGAACCGGCCATGAGCCGGGCACAGTTCCGGGCCGCCCTGCAGCTGGGAATGGACCTGGCGGCGGAGTGCCGGGATGCCGGCGTAACGGTGCTGGGCGTGGGCGAGATGGGCATCGGAAATACCACGTCCGCGGCGGTGCTGACCGGAAGGATGCTGGGCCTTTCGGCGGAGGAAGTGACCGGCCGCGGGGCCGGTCTGGATGGAGCCGGCCTGCAGCGCAAGAGAAAGGTCATCGCGGCGGCGCTGGAGATGCCCGGCGTGGGCCCGGACGTGGAAGCCATATGGTGCCGGTTCGGGGGCCTGGAGCTGACGGCGATGATGGGCATCATCCTGGGGGGCGGCCTTTATGGCATTCCGGTGGTGCTGGACGGCCTGCTGAGCCTGGTATCCGCCGAAGCGGCGGAACGATTGGTTCCGGGGGTTCGGGAATACATGATTCCATCCCATATCAGCCGGGAACCGGCGGCCCGCCGCCTGGCGGAGAGCCTGAGACTGGAACCGGTGCTGGATGCGGGCATGGGTGCCGGAGAAGGCGCCGGTGCGGCCATGATGATGTCCCTGCTTCGGGATGTGAACCGGGTGTACCGGGAGGCGAAGCGGTTCGATGGATACGGCATGGAACCCTATACCCGCTATGAAGAGTAAGCGATTCGCAAGGAGGAAGGAACGATGATGGTATTGGTAACCGGCGGCAGCGGCAGCGGAAAATCTGCTTTTGCGGAGGAACGGGCTCTTTCCTTCGGGAATCCCGATGCATATTACGCTGCCACCATGGAGGTGATGGATGGAGAATCCCTTCGCCGGGTGGAGCGGCATCGCCGGATGCGGGAAGGAAAGGGGTGGATTACCCTAGAGCAGCCCCGGGACATTGAAGGCATCACCGGACGCATTCGGAGGTACGAGTCCGTTGTTTTAGTGGAATGCCTCACCAACCTGGTGGCCAACGAAATGTATCGGGAGGACGAAGAGTGTGAGAATCTGAAGGAATGCATTGGGAAAATCACCGGGGGAATCGCCGACCTGGCGGATTCGGTGGAAAATCTGGTGGTGGTCACCGGAAATGTTTTTGACGATGGGATATCCGCTCTGCCGGAGCTTCGGAATTATCTGCAGGTCCTGGGCAATGTGAACCGGGAGCTGGCCGTGATGGCGGACGAAGTGGTGGAAGTGGTGGTGGGAATTCCCGTCTATTGGAAAGGAGAAAAGCGCGCGTGAAGATCACAACTGTTTTGAAATCCGTGACGGTGGCTTTTTCCATGTATTCCCGAATTCCCATGCCCCGATTTCGCTGGGAAACGGAGGATATGCGGTACCACCTGTGCTTCTTTCCCTGGGTGGGGGGCGTCATCGGCATCTTGGAGTACCTGTGGTTTCTCGGGGTCGCTCACTTTGAAATCGGTCCGGCGGCGGCCACCTTCATCGCGCTGAGCATTCCCATCCTGGTGACCGGCGGCTTCCATCTGGACGGGTTCATGGACACCTGCGATGCCCTGTCCTCCTGGCGCACCCGGGAAGAGCGGCTGCAGATTCTGTCGGATCCCCATATCGGGGCCTTTTCGGTGATTCGACTGACATTGTACGGACTGCTCTACGGGGCCGCGCTGTCGGAACTGACGGCGGAAGGCCGAATTCTGTGGATGGGGACATTTTTCCTCGCTCGCTGTCTCAGCGGGTACACGGTGGTCACCTTCCCGAAAGCGAAGCAAAACGGGCTGTCCCGAACGGAATCGGACACCGCGGCCCGGAGAACTACGGGCTGCCTGCTTCTGCTGCAAGGGGGTCTCTGCATTGCCTGGATGCTGTGGCGGTCTCCGGCGGCCGGCGGCGCGGTGCTGGCGATTTCTCTGCTGGGAACCCTTCATTACCGCCGGTTCAGCGACCGCAAATTCGGCGGCATCACCGGCGATCTGGCGGGCTGGTTCCTGTGCCGCATGGAACTGGCCATGGTGCTGGGCCTTTGGGCGGCCGGCATCCTTACCGGAATTTTCTAAGGAGAGTGAAACATGAAACTGATTATCGGCGGATACGCTCAGGGTAAAACCAAATACGGGAAAGACCGCTTTCCCGGCCATACCTTCTACGATGAGGCGAATTTCTCGCTGCGGTACCGGGAAGCGCCCGGCACCGAAATCTTGATTAACCACTTGCACCGGATCATCCGGGAGAAGCTGGAGGCGGGACAGACAGAAGAGGAAATTCTCCGGGACGTGGAAGAAATCGCCCGGAACCATCCGGACTGCGTGTTCATTTCTGACGAAATCGGCAGCGGTATCGTGCCCATGGATCCCCTGGACCGCCGGTGGCGGGAAGTGACCGGGCGGATCCTCATCCGAATTGCGGAGGAATCCGATGAAGTGATTCGGCTGTTCTGCGGAATCCCCCAGATCATCAAAAAAGAACTTCCGGCGGTGCGGCACATTTTCCTGATTCGACACGGGGCCACCCCGGGGAATCTGGAGCACCGCTACATCGGAAGAACCGACGAATCCCTATCGGAAACGGGTCGGCGGGAAATCGAAGGGCGCTGCTATCCGATCTGCGATGCGGTATTCTGCAGTCCCATGCGGCGCTGCCGGGAGACCGCCGGACTCATCGACCCGGCGCGAATGCCGGTGGAAGTGGCGGATTTCCGGGAGACGGATTTCGGCCGCTTTGAGGGCCATACCTACCAAGAGCTGCAGGATGATCCGGCATATCGGCATTGGCTCCGAAAGGAGGGGACCATTCCTTTCCCCGACGGAGAGAGCCGGGAAGAAGTCCGGAATCGGGTGCTGGAGGGCTGGCAAAACATGCTGAAGGAAGCCGAAGAACGGGAAAACATCGCCCTGGTAATTCACGGCGGCACCATCATGACCCTCCTGTCGGAGCTCTTCGGCGGAAACTATTACGACTATCAGGTTAGAAACGGAGAAGGTTATTCATTTGATGTATCACGGGACGGCATTTGCAGCGGGCTTCGTGCTCGATCTTATTCTGGGGGATCCGGAGACCTGGAACCATCCGGTGCGGCGAATCGGTAACCTCATTCAGAAATTAACGGATTTTTTCCTGAATCGAGGGGACGGGATTTCCGATTCGGCGGTCCGGGCTCGGGCAAAAAGAAAATACGGACGGCTTCTTGCAGCGGCGGTTCTCCTGATTAGCGGCGGGGGGACGGCCTTGCTTCTGATGGGCGCGTATACGCTGCATCCTTGGGCGGGCTGCGCCCTGGAGACCTGGCTCACCTACCGGCTGCTGGCCGCTCGGAATCTCCGGGATGCATCCATGAGGGTGTACCGCGCCCTTCAAACCGGTTCGCTGGCGGATTCCCGGTATGCGGTGTCCATGATTGTGGGCCGGGACACCACCGTGCTGGATGAAACCGGTGTGACCAAAGCCGCGGTGGAAACCGTGGCGGAGAACACCTCCGACGGGGTTATCGCCCCGATGCTGTACATGGCCCTGGGAGGACCGGTGCTGGGCATGATGTACAAAGCCGTGAACACCATGGATTCCATGGTGGGCTATCGAAACGACAAGTACATGGATTTCGGGAGAGCCGCCGCCCGGCTGGACGACGGGGTGAATTTCATTCCCGCCCGAATCAGCGGCCTGCTGATGGTGGCGGCGGCGTTTCTGTTTGGATTTTCGGAGCGCCTGCGCGGCTCCTCCCCAATATACAGCGGCCGCCGGGCCTTCCGAATCTTCCTTCGGGATCGGCGAAAGCACGCCAGCCCCAATGCGGCGCACACGGAAGCCGCCTGCGCCGGCGCGTTGGGTGTTCAGCTGGCGGGAAATGCCCGGTACTTTGGCCGGATTGTGGAAAAACCAACCTTAGGAGAGGATCTTCGGCCGGTGGTGCCGGCGGATATTCCCCGGGCCAACCGGCTGATGCTGGGTACAGCGGTGCTGTGTGAATGCATCTGCCTGGGAATGATGGTGTTGTTGCTTTAACGTAAAGGAGAGACACGTGCACGGAGGAAATATATACGAGAACAGAATCAAATACGATTTCTCGGTGAATCTGAATCCGGCGGGGCCGCCGGATTCGGTGCAGGACGCTCTGGTGGCGGCACTGAATCACGTGGAGGAATACCCGGATCCGGAGTATCGGGAGCTTCGCCGGGGATTGGCGAATTACTGGCAGCTGGCGGAGGAACAGATCGTACCGGGCAACGGCGCATCGGAGTTGATTCCCGGCATCATCCGGACCCTTTCCCCGAAAACCTGCATGGTGACGGCGCCTTGCTATTCCGGCTACGAAACCGCGCTGAACGCCGCGGCTCCGTCCAGCCGGATTCACCGGATTCCTTTGCGGGCGGAAGATGATTTTACCTTGCCGGAAAATATCTGCCAAGAGATTGCCCGTGTAAAACCGAATCTGCTGATTCTCACCAACCCCAACAACCCCAACGGGAAGAGAATCGCGGCGAATCGCCTCCGGGAAATTACGGATACCTGCCGGATGGTGGGGACGGTGCTGCTGATGGACGAGTGCTTTCTGGCACTAAGCGGTGGGGCTGCGGATTCGCTGATTCACCGCATCCGCAGCGAGGCGCTGCCGGCGGTGGTCCTTCGGGCGTTTACCAAAACATTTGCCATTCCCGGGGTGCGCTTGGGGTATGCCATTTGCTCCGGCCCCATGGCAGAGCGAATCCAAAGTGAACTGCCGGAATGGAACCTGTCCGTTTTCGCCCAGTACGCCGGAAGGGCGGCCTTGGAGGCCGCGGCCGGTGGAAATGTGATGCGGGGCACGGCCGCCGGAGGAACTCCGGCACCGGAAACCTCAGCCGGTGGAACCTCCGGGTATTTGACAGCCTCGGTAGAGATGGTTGCCCGGGAACGGGAGTATCTGATGGCAGAACTGGAGAGCCTAGGGTTCCGGGTATTCCCGTCCGATGCCAATTACATTCTCTTTCAATCTCGGGACCGGGAACTGCACCAAAAGCTGCTGGATAAGGGAATTCTGATTCGGGACTGCCGGGATTACCACGGGCTGACCGCCGGGTTCTATCGGACAGCGGTGCGAACCCACCGGGAGAACATGGCGCTTTTGCAGTGCCTGAGAAACATCAAATAATTGGAAGAGATGCACGGAGGGCGGAAGTCGCCTTTCGTGCATCTCTTTTCATCTAAAGGATTCCTCGCGAATAGCAGGAATCAAATATGCCTAGAATTTTTAAAAGACTTCACGCTAATCGTACAATTATCCTCGATTAGCGTGAATAAATTTCCGGCAATACACGGTTTAAGCATGCAATTTCTTACGCCAAAAAGTTGTAGAAAAAAAGTTCACGCTTTTTGAAGAAGATTGTTTTTTTTTGCGTGAAGTAAAGTCCACAACCGGTCGCTTCAAAATTAGACTTCCGCAATTCTAGAGAATTCCGTTCACGCTAAATCCGAGTTTTTTGTCAGAAAGCGTGAATCACCTTCAAAATTCTAGACATACGAGATTGTACGATTGTAATATGGACAATATGATTGGATATACGGAGCCCGGACGCCCGCCGGAAAAAATAAAAGCGCCGGGCGGGCAGAATAATAGAAAACCATTCACAAATATTGTTAAATCTGATATAATATACTATAAAATTTAGTGTCAAAACATAAAAACAATGCAAATCAATAAGGGAGATAGAAAAATGGGAACACTATATCGTTTTGATTCGGATGTGGATACGGACCAGATTATTGCATCGCAGTACCTGCTGTATCCCACCATTGAGGAGATGAAGGGACATACCTTTGAATCCCTGGATCCGGAATTTGCCAACAAAGTGAAGCCGGGGGATTACGTGGTGGCCAACGAGAATTTCGGATGCGGGTCTTCCCGGGAACAGGCACCCGGCGTGCTGAAGGCACTGGGGGTAAAGGCGGTTATCGCCAAATCCTTTGCTCGGATTTTCTACCGCAATTCCATCAACATCGGTTTGCCGGTGATTGTGTGCCGGGATCTGTACGACTGCGTGAAAGATGGGGATGAAATGGAACTGGACTTGGATGCGGGCACGGTGACCAGCGGCGGAAGCACCTACGAATGCACCAAGCTGCCGCCGTACATGCAGAAGATTTTGGATCAGGGCGGTCTGATCGCTTCTTTGGATGAGGCGTAGCGCCGGAAACCGCAGGACGAGACGAGATTATTTTTAGCAGAAGCAGACAGGGAGACAGAGAAAAATGGGAATGACGATTGCAGAGAAAATCATCGCCCGGGCAGCCGGGGTGGACGCCGCAAAGGCCGGTGAAATTCACGTGGTGACTTTGGATTACATGCTGAGCAACGACGGCACCACACATCTGACCATTGATAAATACAACAATTTGAAGAATCCGCACATTGCAGATCCATCCAAGCTGGTGTGGGTGGTGGATCACAACGTGCCTTGCGACAGCGTGAAGACGGCGCAGTCCCAGAAGAAGATGCGGGATTTTGCCCGGGAGCACGGAATCGATTTCTACGAGGGCGAGGGCATTTGCCACCAGGTGATGGTGGAAAAATACGTTCGGCCGGGCCAGTTGATTTTTGGGGCGGACAGCCACACCTGCACCTACGGGTGTCTGGGGGCTTTCGGAACCGGTGTGGGGTGCACAGATTACCTGTACGCCATGGTGACGGGCAAATCCTGGGTGATGGTGCCGGAGACCCTTCGGTTCAACCTGACCGGCACGCTGCGGAAAGGCGTGACCGCTCGGGATGTGATTCTGACGATTATCGGAAAAATAGGCGCCAACGGCGCCAACTATAAGGCCATGGAGTTCGCGGGGCCGGGACTGGCGGGGCTGTCCGTCAGCGATCGGTTCGTCCTGTGCAACCTGGCAGTGGAGGCCGGGGCCAAAACCGGACTGATGCCGGTGGACGAGGTGACTTTGGAGTACCTGGAGGCGCACGGCCGGGAGCCGGTGGCCTGCTATGAGAGCGACCCGGATGCGGAATTCGCCGAAGTGTACGATATCGACCTTTCGGAGATTCAGCCGGTGGTGGCCAAACCGCATTTTGTGGACAACCTGGCACCGGTATCGGAGGTGGCGGGAACGAAGATTCACGAAGCGTTCCTGGGTTCCTGCAGCAACGGACGGCTGGAGGACCTTCGCCTGGGAGCCGAGGTTATCAAAGGAAAGAAAGTAGCGGAAGGCGTTCGCTTCCTGGTGGTTCCGGCCAGCCGGGATATTTATAATCAGGCGGCGAGAGAAGGGATTCTGGATACCTTCATGGAGGCCGGTGCCATCGTAATGAATCCCAACTGCAGCGTGTGCTGGGGCAGCTGCCAGGGCGTGATCGGCGAAGGGGAAGTGCTGATCAGCACGGGAACTCGGAACTTCAAGGGCCGGGCCGGCGACCGGAATTCCTTCGTCTACCTGGCGAACGCGGCGACGGTGACGGCATCGGCGGTGGCCGGTGAGATTGCGGAAGCTTGTTTTTAGGGAGAAGGAGAGTAACAAAATGGAACATTTTAGCGGAAAAATATACACCATGGGGGATGATATCGATACGGATATCATCATGCCCACGGAATATCTGGCCCTCCCTTCCGTGGAGGATATGAAGCCCTACGCCTTTTCGCCGCTGCGGCCGGAGCTGGCGGGAATGCTGGAGCCCGGGGACTGCATCGTGGCGGGAAAAAATTTCGGCTGCGGCTCTTCTCGGGAGCAGGCGCCGGAGGTGATCAAGGCCCTGGGCATTCGGTGCATCGTGGCCAAATCCTTTGCCCGGATTTTCTTCCGGAATTCCATCAACAACGGACTTCTGCTCATCGAAAGCGATCTGATCGATCACGTGCAGGAAGGGGATGTGATGGACGTGGAAGTGGGCCGACAGATTCGGGTGAACGGGGCGACGTATCCCATTGCGGATTTGCCGGAAAACCTTCTGGAAATTCTGGATGCCGGCGGGCTGGTTCCGGCGATGAGAAAGCGGAACGGGCTGGAATAGGAGGAGAGCATGGCGACATTAATTGAGAAAATTCTCCGGAGAAATACCGGAAAGAAGGATGCGAAGCCGGGGGACATCGTGACCGCGAAGGTGGACCGGGTGATGGTGCACGATATTTTCATTCCTTTTGTGGCGGACAAATTCGAAGAGATGGGATTTACGAAGGTGTGGGATCCGGACCGCATGGTGCTGGTGTACGACCACATGGTGCCGGCCAGTCAAGTGGACGATGTGCGGCACTTCCACCGGGGGGACGCGTTTGCCCGGAAATACGGAATCAAAAACGTTCACCGCACCGACGGAATTTGCCATCAGCTGATGGCGGAGAAGTACGTGCAGCCGGGAGATGTGGTGTTCGGAACGGACAGCCACACGGTTACCTACGGCGCACTGGGCGCTTTCTCCACGGGAATCGGCTACACGGAGATGGCGGGAATCCTGGGAACCGGCGAGCTGTGGCTTCGGGTGCCGGAAACCATCCGGGTGAACATTCAGGGAACCCTGCCGGAGAACGTGACGTCGAAAGATGTGATCCTCACCGTTATCGGCGATATCTCCGCCAGCGGTGCCACCTATCAGTCGTTGGAATTTGCGGGGAGCACCGTGGATCGCATGTCCGTGGCCAGCCGCCTCACCATGTCCAACATGACGGTGGAGACCGGCGCAAAGTGCGGGCTGTGCTATCCGAACCGGGAGACGCTGCATTTCACCGATGCCCATCCGATGAGCAAGGGGATTTTCGGAGACGACTATAAAGATGCTTTTGACGAGATTTTCCGGATGATTCTCACCGGGAATGTGGCGGCCAAAGCGGCGGATTCCGTCGAACCGGGTTCCCACGTTCCGGGGACTCCGGGTTTCCTAAAAGGAGAAACGGGCAGCCTGTGTTACGAGTCGTCACCGGAGGGCACGGAGTTCGCGCGGGTGCTGAATTACCGGGCGGAGGATTTCAGACCGGTGATGGCCTGTCCGTCTCAGGTGGATGCCGTTCGGCCGGTGGAAAAGGAAGCGGGCATCAAGGTGGACCAGGTGTTCATCGGTTCCTGCACCAACGGCCGCCTGGAAGACCTTCAGGCAGCGGCGGCAATTCTGAAGGGTAAGAAGGTGGCACCGTTCGTAAAACTAATCGTAACGCCGGCCAGCCGGGATGTGTACCGGGCGGCATTGGCGGACGGCACGCTGGAAACCCTGTCGGAGGCCGGCGCCATGATTACCACACCGGGCTGCGGCCTGTGCTGCGGAAGAGCCGGCGGAATCCTTTCCGATGACGAGGTGGTGGTGGCCACCAACAACCGGAACTTCCTGGGCCGAATGGGCACCAGCAAGGTGCAGATCTATCTGGCATCACCGGTTACCGCGGCGCACTGCGCTTTGGCCGAGGAAATTGCGTTATAGTCCCTACATAACCTTCTCATAGAAGGTATCCAGGGAATCCCGGATGGTCTGGAAGAAGTCCGTGGCACAGCGGGCGTAGTGCCGGTTCCGGGAGGTCATTAAGCTGATGTCCACGGTATGGCCCAGTCCCTCCAGTTCCAGCGTTCGCAGGCCGGCTTGAACGATGGAGCCTTCCTTGTAGTACGCGAAGGATTTGGCGCAGAACATGGCGGCATCGAATCGCTTGCATAAGGAGGCCTGAACGGCGTATTCGCTGACGTTGATAATATTGTTCAGCTCGATATTCCGGCTCTCCAGGAATGGGTCGATAAGAAAACTGGTGGTGCTGTCGGACAAATCCCGAATGAAAGGGAGATCGGCGTAATCGGCGATGTCCACCGTTGTGGCGTCGCCGGTCCGCGCCCGAGCGATGTGGTCCGGTACGGCCAGATATACCGGATCCTGAAAGAGCAGTTCCTTCTGCAGGTTCCGGTGCGGGACGGCGTTTACCGCAATGATGCCGTCCAGTTTGTTATCCAACAGCATGGATTCCAGCTTCATGGTGATGTCGGAATACAGGTGGATTTTCACATGAGGATGGGCAATGTGGTACCGGATGATGATGTCGGCGGCAAAAGCACGAACCCGAGAGACGCTGATGCCGATGGAGACTTCGCCGGCGTCCCCGCTGTTGATTTCCGAAATAGTCTGGCGCACATCCCGGTCCATGGCTTCCTGCCGGAGAAGCATATCCCGGAGCACTTCACCCGCCGGGGTCAGCTGCACCTTCGGCTTTCGAATTACCAGCGTGGTTCCGTAATCCTCTTCCAGTTTCTTGATGTGCTCACTGATTCCTTGTTGAGTGATGAAAATTTTGTCCGCGGCGCGGGTGAAATTAAGTGTTTCACTGAGCGCCAGAAAGGCGCGTTCGCTGTTGGTCATGGAAAACTCCTTTTTTGTGTTTTTCAACTAAGCAGATCTGTTAATGATTAAACATTATACCACAAGTAAATACTTGTTTAAATACAAAAAATTACTGTTTTTCAATTGTCCGAAAATAGAGTATATTATATTTGCTAAGAGATAGAGCTTAGCTGTGAAAAAGCCAACCATTAACCATAAACCTTATAGATTCAGGAACGGAGCGTATCCATCGGATACGTTCTTTTTCTGTTTTTGGGATATTTTTAAAATAGAGGGTGACGCTGAAAATTGTTCAGATTTAATTAAAGCTTGTGAATAATAGGACATTATTTCACAATTGCATCGGGATGCGGGACTGTCTATAATGAAATCAAGGATTTTTGGAATGAGGATTTAATGTATGGAAACAAAAATAAGAACGGAAGAAACCTCGTGGGGCCGCCTGCAGCACCGGCTCTTTCGAATGGTATCCATCGGCACGGTGTCGGATCCCCTGAGTCTGGGTTACGACATCTTCAGCTCCCTGGCGCTGATTGTCAATCTGACCGCCGCTTTTATGATGACCTATGACCATCTGGCGCAGACCTACGGCACCGGATTGACGCTGGTGCTGGAAGTGACCACGGCCTTCTTTGGCGTGGATTACGTTCTTCGGCTGCTCACGGCGGAGTGCCTGTACCCAAATGTAGGAAAGGGCCGTGCCCTGGGCAAGTACGTGATATCCGGTGCCGGCATAATCGATTTGCTGTCCTTTCTTCCGGCCTACCTGCCGGTGATGTTCCCGGGAGGCGCCACCGCCTTCCGGATGTTTCGGGTGGCAAGGATTCTGCGCCTCTTCCGCATCAACCGGTACTACGACTCCCTCAATGTCATTTCTCAGGTGCTCGTTCGGAAACGCCAGCAGCTCCTGTCCTCTTTTTTTATCATATTGGTGCTGATGATGGCCTCCAGCTTGTGCCTCTACAGCGTGGAGCATGATGCCCAGCCGGAGGTGTTCCGAAACGCCTTCTCCGGAATCTGGTGGTCCGCCTCCACTTTGCTCACCATCGGCTACGGCGACATCTACCCCATCACTGTGCTGGGCAAAACCTTCGGCATCCTCATCGCTTTCCTGGGCGTGGGCATGGTGGCCATCCCCACGGGTATCATTTCTGCCGGTTTTGTGGAGCAATATCAGCGGATTCAGAAGCTCAGCGAGTACGGACTGGAGGCCGACATCCATTTCATCCAGGTGATGCTGAAGCCGAAGGATGAGTGGTGCGGGCGGCTGGTTTGGGAGACGGCGCTTCCGTCCGGCCTGATGATTGCGGTAATCTTGCGGGGGACGGAGACGAAAATGCCCCACGGCGATGTACGCCTCCGGGCCGGCGACCGCTTGATTCTCAGCGGCGAATCCCCTCGCAGCAACGAGAACATGGAACTGAAGGAAATCGTGCTGCATCGCAGCCATCCCTGGGTGGGGGAGCGGATTCGGTCACTGGATATTTCCCGCCGCAGCTTCATCGTTCTCCTAAAGCGCCATGGCCGGGGTATCGTGCCCAAAGGCAATGTGACACTGATGGAGGGCGACCGGCTGACGATGTATACCATAAAAGAAGGGGCGGAGGAGCCGGAGGAATTGCCGAGACCCATCGTGTAGCGGCAAGACGGAGGACCCGGAGTTGCCTAAAATCGCTCAAAACTTCTTTTAAGAAAAATAATCTGTTGCGACAAGAAATTCAATTTTTTGTTGTGTTTCGTTCATAAAAAGCATTGCCATCCCGCTGTTTTTAATGCTAAAATTATTGTGTTGGGTGTTTTGAGGCGGCGGATATGTTCAAAAAAACCACATAAATGTGCCATCAGAATGCCAGAATTCAGATATAGTATAAGGACGGTAATGGTCAAGAGTCAGAAAGGAGCACTATGGCAGGAAAGGTTGTTACATCTTATCTGAATAAATACGGAAAGAATATCGTGGACTCTCCGGAATTCGAACAGGCAATGAATCAGCGTCACCACCTGAGAAGCTCGGTGGGAATGCATACCATGCGCGTGGTGGCAGCCAGCGTTTGGATTTGCTATCTGCTGAAGAAGATTCACGTGCACACGGACAGCGAATCCGTTGTGAAAGGTGCACTGTGCCACGATCTGGGAATTCTGGATCGACACGAGAAGTTTGACAATAATAAGGAATGCTATCGGGAGCACCCGATGGAATCCGTGGAAGTGGCGAAGAAGCTGCTGCCGGATCTGAGTGAGAAGTCGGAAGAAATTATCCGGACTCACATGTGGCCGGTGACTTCGGAGCTTCCAACCTGCCGGGAGGGCGTCATCGTCTCCCTGGCGGACAAGGTAGTTGCCGTTCGGGACTTCCTCAGCTTCGGCGAAAGCCGTTTCACGGAGGAGGGAAGCGATTCCGCACCTGCACTGCAGGGAATGGAGAGCCGGAATCGGTATTCCGCATAATGAGGTAATAAGAAAAAGGGATTGGACCCCCCAGACGCCGGGGGGTCCAATCCCTTTTTTTTCCCGCCCCAAACCCACGTCGAAGCACGGTTTTTGCGGGAAAAGGGATTTTAAAGAATTACATTTTATCTAAATATCTTACCGGAACTACTTTTGTAAGCCATACTCCATTCACAGAGCGATAAAACTCAAACCCTGCTTTTTCCATCTCCCCCGCAGCCACTCTGTATACTACCGGTTTTCCGTGACGACTGCCAACAGTAACGGCAGTTGCTTCATCACCGGAAAGATGAACATATAACCTTGATTTTGGAATAAGTCCTATCTGATCAATAGAGTCTGTGTATTTCTCTCCGGTTCCATGAAATAGTATTTCTGGTGGGGTTACCCTTTGCAGTTCCACATCCACCGGAATCGAATGTCCCTGATTTGCTCGAATCAGCGTTTTATCTTCATTAAAAGAGTAGCGTTGCTTGTTATCTGTTCGAACAATCTTATCCAACAATTCCATATCCAGTGGCTGTGTTTTTGAAATACCTGCAATCAGTTCTTTTACATTAGCCCAGCCATGTTCATCAAGTGTAATTCCAATTACTTCTGGCTTATGTCGAAGAATCAGACTGAGATACCTGCTTGTATCTGTCCGCGACATTCCATCACCTCATTTCGTTCCATACGGAGCAGTTGCCTCTGCAGCTTATTTCATTCTAACACTTACTCTCCCTCGCGTAAACCAAACTTAAAAGTGTTAGATTTTTGCGAACATTCTCTTGACTTCATCATTTACCCATGATAGTATTGATGTTAGAAAAGTGCGAACACTTTTTCAGGAGGTAAAATCATGACAGGAGAATTTGGCAAATTTGTAGAGGTGCGACGTAAAGCACTTGGTAAGACCTTACGCGGCCTTGCGGCAGAACTTGGAATAGCGCCGGCATTTATGAGCGATATAGAAAAGGGGCATCGATATCCACCGGCAAGAGAAAAACTTGAAGAACTGGCAAAACTTCTTCAGCTTAGTCAGGAAGACACTGACAAGATGTTCGATCTTGCTGCAGGCGAAAGAAAAAATGGTATCTCTCCGGATCTTCCTGAGTATATTATGGGAAGTCCAAAAGCACGTACTGCTCTTCGCATGGCTCGTGACAAAGGTGCTGACGAAAAAGTTTGGCAGAAGGTTATCGACATGTTAGAGCAAGAGGAAAATTAAGATTGATCCACTACAAATATTCACCAAAGCAATTAGAAGAAAAGGCGACTGAGTTACTTCGTAGATTTGATGCAGAGAGGCTGTACAAATGCAAACCGTTAGATGTGTATGAGGTCATCGAAAAATGCCTTGATGTACCCTATGACTGGAAGTATATTACTCCAGATCAATCTATACTGGGACTTACTGCCTTCAAATCCGGGACGCTTTGGGTATGGCCGGAATCTCATTACGAAGACGGAATGAAGCCACACCGGGTCTTTCTTGAAGAAGGCACAATTCTCATTGACAGCACACTTACTGAAATGAAGAATCACGGGGTAGAGAATTTCACCGTAATGCACGAAGTGTTTCATCAGGTTCTTCATAAAGACTGCTTTAGACACAGCAATCCTGACTATACACATAGCACCACACGTAAAGCGCTAGCTGGCAAAAGATACCCGCTTTCTTCACTGGAAATATGTGAATATCAAGCTAATACCTGTGCTGCAGCATTTCTTATGCCTGCTGCTGTAATTGAAGAACAGCTCCATTATCATCACATTGACTATATCCTGAATTTTGATAATTCAGTTGATCGCAGGATTTTAATTGAAATGGCTGGCAGATTCAATGTAACTAAAACAGCTATGAAATACCGTCTCATCAATCTTGGATATGCACGTCCGGAGATCTGGCGATAATCTGTGCTCGTTACTTCAAAACTAAAGTTGCTTGCAAATAAGCTGCACTAGACATGCTACATTGCAGAACTTTCATCATTCCGGTCAAACCGGAGAAAGGAAGGTTCTGTTTATGTATGAACCATCAATATTTCTGCTATTCTACCGTAATCATTCCCTGAGGGGAGGTGATTATTGATGGGAAGTGGAAACAAAGGGCTCTACTTGGGAGCCATAACATCATGTCCGAGACCGGTAGCTGGTGAATTGGTTTTGCGCAGCAAAGATTATCGATACTTTGATAATATCGCCCGAAGATCAGATGTGGACCCTGAAGGCAATTTTGATATTATAGGACATGGTTCTCCCGCAAGTATTCAAATTGAATTCAACGGAATCAAGCAGCAATTAGATGCAAGAAGTATTTCTCGTATCCTAAAGCATAACGCAGGCTATCATAAAAAGCAACCGATACGTTTGCTATCCTGCTTAACTGGTTCCAAAGCTGATGGCTTTGCTCAAAATTTGGCAAACAAGCTAAATACAGTAGTATATGCACCTAAGTATCTTGTTTGGGCATATCCTGATGGAAGATATATTATTGCACCAAGACATCCCCAAAATCCAAACATGCCGCACCCGACAATACGAGGTGACTTTATAGCATTCAAACCAGGAGGAAATAAAAAATGACCGACAAAATAATTTGTGAAAAATGTGGCTGTGAAATGACAGACCGAAGCTCAGGCGATTCTATATGCGTCGAATGCCCACAATGTGGATGGGGATGGGCTACTACAACATATGATCCATCTCTTGACGACAACACGGCATATGAACTATGGCTTTTGCCCGGCAATGCACAATCTAAAGAAAACCTGCAAATCATTGCAAAAATCAGTCATACAAACTTCTTACAGGCAAAAAAACTGTTGGATTGTTCTACCCCTGTAAAACTGTATCCATTTGACGATTCCTCAAGCAATACACTCAGTCGTGTAAGTGAAATTAGATGTATTGCAAAGACACTGTCAAGCGCAGCTATATGCTTTTATATTGTACCTGATTTTCCATATAACTACTAGTTTTTTGGAGGAAATGAAAATGACTCATATTATCACTCACCATCTAATACTCTTTAAAAGAGCGGCAGAATAATTTGGCTCAGGAATTAAACACCTGGGCCTATATAAAGGCCTAAGTGTTAGAAAATCGCGAACATATTAACAATACTATTACGAAATGAGGTGATTACATTTGAATACCGCTGTTATCTATCGTTGCCCAAGGAAATGCACCATCGGGAAAAGTTGCTTTATTATAAAGCTTCCGTCCCCCCTCAAGACACCACTGGAAATCCTCCAAAAGTGTCCCGCAATGAAAGGCAAGGATATTTCCATTGTCATTGGAGATGACCATCCGCCCTAAACATCCTCTTCATAAATAAATATCGTAACTTGCAAATAAGCCGCAGAGACGTGCTACATTGCAGAATTTCCGGGTAGTTACCTGCCTATTCTGCAAGTATGACTCTGCGGTATTTATTATGATGAATTTTATGAACAAGAAAAAATCTAAAACCCCCAAATTAATAACTAACATCAAAGGAGATGACATAATGGATAAGAAAAAACGAAAAGCAACTATCGACGACGGCATGAATCCAGAACTTGTAAAGGGCGCTGACTTTGATGGATATCTTGGTATCCCAATGATTAAAAAACCTGAGCAGTTCATTATTCCTTCCGATATTGTGCCTTTCACAAAAAGAAAACGGACAAATTGTTCAGACATTGCAATTGGTTTCTACGAAATGGATCGGGAATTTGCAGAAGTGCTGATTTCACCTCAGGATTATATTGAAGAATTCTGTAAACAGCCACTCGTTACGCCTGAAAGCATTAAACCTTTAATTAGTCCGGACTGCTCTCTTTATCGAGACGCACCACTTGCCGTTCAAATCACAAACGTGTATCGAAATCGAGCAATTGGATATTATTATCAGAGTCATGGGGCATACGTAATCCCTCAAGTACGCTGGGGAAATGAGCTTACTTACACAACTAAAGTACTTCCGGAGAAACTAGCATTCCTCGGTGCAGAAAAACATAGCATTGTTGCTATTGGAACCTATGGCTGTTTTAAAACTCGCGATGACAAGTATCATTTTGAAGCCGGATTGGCTTCCATGATGGAAACGCTGGAACCTGAAATAATCCTTGTGTATGGTTCTATGAACTCCAAGGTTTTTGGTCCATATCGGAATAGTGCAAAATTCATTCCCTATACAGATTGGATTACCAAAATGCATGGAGGTGATCAGTAATGGGAAGCGGATCAAGCGGAGGATATGGTAGCGGCGGGAATGGTTCACAACCATATGCACCATCATATCATGTCACTTCAGATATGTTGAAAATGGACAAGAAGGATCCTGATATTTACAATCCTAATACTGGATACTTTAAGAATCCAACAGCCACTAATTTGGAAACAGCCATTGATGGAAACCGCTTTGTCTTTAACGGAAATCGTGCGGAAGGAACCATGACATACGTGTTAGACAAAAACGGAAATATCATCTTTGGAAAACGATGTAACCCCAATGATGGTAGAAAAAGAGCTCCACACCCAACTTTGATTGGTGGAAAAGATCCACAGGTGCAGTGTGCCGGCATGATAACCTTTCGCAAGGGTCGGATCTCGTCTGTTGATGATCGAAGCGGTCACTTCCGTCCGAATTCCAAATCGTTGGAAAAAGTTGATGCAATTTTACAAAATATCTGTGATAATAATCCTAGACTATTTGACAAAAATTCGAAATGGAGGAAATCATAATGAATGATTTATATAAGGAAATATACACACTCTTCTCCAGACGCTGGGACGAAGATCTTACCGAGGAACAAGAGGATGCTTTGGATGACAAGGCAGATGAGCTTATTGAAGAATATGGATGGGATGCTGTATATGAAACATTTAAATCCTATCTTACCCAGGAGTGTTTGACCCCGGAACTTTCTGTGAATGCCGCTTATATCTTTTGGGATTTTTGTTGGTACAACTATCCAATTCATGATCCCTATGAATTCATGAGTTACTTCTACTATCGCATTGATTTCAATACAAAAAAGTATGATGCTTCTGATATTTTGGACAGCTTGACAACCACGGTGCTCCCAAAGAATGGTATTTCAGCTGCCGATTTGATGAAACATCCGTACTACATGCCGGAATCCGATCCTGAAATGATTGCCGCTGCAGAACGTTGGAAGAACAAATAGGGAAATTCACACCATCAAAACAGCTCCCGGAGAGCCTGTATTTACAGGTCTTCCGGGAGCTAATACTCTACATCTCTGTATCTAGTGAGTGCGTGAGCACTCGCTAGATTAACTATGGAGCGAAATCACATCCAAATCCTCCGGCACCAGTAGGTTTCCGGAGAAGTACTTCCGGCCTTCCTCCAGATACCGCTTTTGCCGTTGATCCCCGTGGGATTCCTCCGTATGGTACAGGATGAGGTTCGGCACGGAGTACCGCTCCGCCAGCTCGCAGGCATCCTTTACCGTGGAGTGGGCGATTTTGTGCGGGTGGAAGATGTCACTGTCCGCTTCCAGGCAGAAGGCTTCGTGCAGGAGCCATTCGCTGCCTTCCACGTATTTTTCCCCCTCCGGGCGGCAAGATTCGTCTCCCAGGCAGGTGAGACGTTTTCCCGGTTCGTATTCCAGGGAAAATCCGAACTGGATTGTTTTCGGATTTCCGATGTCGAAAAAGGTGATGGGATGGCCCAGCACCCGGGCGGTTTCGCCGTCTTCCACTGGAATGAGGTGGATGCGGCTGCCGATGTGGCACAGCTCCTGTGGCCGGAGAAGCAGGTGCGCCACTTTGTCAATTTTGTCAATCACCGTCCGGGAAGAGTAGATGCGCACCTCTCCCTCATAATCATTCAGTTCCATTCCGTAACCGATTCGCCGCATCATCCAGATGATGCCCATAAAATGGTCCACATGCTGGTGGGTGACGAAGATGTCGTGAACATCCCGCCAGTCCAGGAAGGATTGTTCCAGCTGCCGGAGGATCTGATTTCCGCCGCCGCCGTCCACCAGGAAGAGGCTGCCGTTTTCCTCCAGGGCAAAGCAAGTATTATAATTTTTTGTGGCCAGCGCAAAGCCGGTCCCCAGTACGTTCATTTCCATGAGAATATCCTTTCGTAATCTCCGAAGTTCTCCCGGACACCCTTGCCGTCCGGATTGTTTTTTTATGATATATTCTACCATAGAAAAAGGGACTGCGAAAACCGCAATCCCTTCTCTATGCTGTCAATCCCACAAGTTGTCAATGTACCGGCGACTTGATTACTTCTGGATTGCCTTGAAATCTTCGGTCTGTGCCTTGATTCCTCTTTCTGCGGCGAATCTCTCGATGGAGGAAGCACCGAAGAAGCCATCCAGTTCCGGAATGTTGCTGATGATGTACTGCGCATCCTTCGGCTCTGCAATCGGGCCGCCGTGGCAGATAACCATAACATCCGGATTTACGTCTCTTGCTGCTTTGATAATATCCTTAATTCTCGGAATGCAATCGTCCAGGGACAGAACGGTCTTTGCACCGATGGTTCCCTTGGAGGTCAGTCCCATGTGGGCAACGATGATGTCCGCACCGGCTTCGGCCATTGCAGCGGACTGCTCTGCATCGAATACGTATGGGCAGGTGAGCATATCCAGCTCGTGGGCTTTGCGGATCATGTCAACCTCCAGGCCGTAACCCATGCCGGTCTCTTCCAGGTTCTGACGGAATACGCCGTCAATCAGACCAACGGTCGGGAAGTTCTGAACACCGCTGAAACCCTGATCCTTCAGCTGCTGCAGGTAAATGTCCATAACGCGGAACGGGTCGGTACCGCATACGCCGGCGAGAACCGGAGTTTCCTTTACCACAGGCAGAACCTCGGCACCCATCTCAACGACGATCTGGTTGGCATCGCCGTAGGACAGCAGGCCTGCCAGAGATCCGCGGCCGGCCATTCTGTAGCGTCCGGAGTTGTAAATAATCAGGATGTCTGCGCCACCGGCTTCACTGCTCTTTGCGGTGATTCCGGTTCCGGCGCCAACGCCTACCAGGATTTTGCCGCTTGCAATCTGTTCTTTGAATTTTGCGATGTTTTCTTCTCTTGTAAGTCTATTCATTGTGTACCCCTTTCGTTATAAAAATAGATTCATGCGTTTGACGTTTCCGATTCTGCTTACAGAAGGGAAATGAGTTTCTTTGCCGCTGCAACGGCGAATTCCTTGTCGTTGATATCCGTATCCAGCTCTACAATTTCTACGTTGGAGCCTTCCAGCTCGGTGCGGAGCGTATCGAACAACGCCTTGTCCGCTTCGGCATCGTAGAACGGCTGACCTTCCACGTCAATCATGGACACGCCCTTCAGCGGAAGAATCAGTGTGGTTTTGCCCGTGGCATCTGCCAAGCGGGAAGCGATTTCATGGCCAATGGACTTCAGCTCATCGGCAGTGGTGCGCATCAGGGTAACCGTTGGATTGTGCTTGTACAGATTCCGATCCTTGAACTGCGCCGGAACCGTATCCATCGGTCCGAAGTTAACCATGTCCAGTGCACCTACGGAAACCACCTGCGGAATGCCGTTTTTGCCCGCTGCGGTGAGACGGTCCGGTCCTGCGTTGAGAACGCCGCCGACCACTTCATCACACCACTCGGTGGTGGTGAGATCCAGCACGCCCTTGATGAATCCCTGGTCGATGAGGGCTTCCATGCATTTGCCGCCGGTTCCGGTTGCGTGGAATACCAATACGTCGTATCCCTGTTCATGAAGGTAATCTTCTGCTGCCTTTACGCACGGAGTGGTTACGCCGAACATGGTAGCGGCCAGAAGCGGCTTGCCGTCGCTTTCGATTTCCTTCCGGTTCTGAACCATGCCCACAACGGCATTGGCTGCGTTGCTGAAAATTACTTTAGAGATGTCATTCAGACCTTCCGCATCCACAACGGATGGAATCATGACGATGTCGCTGGTTCCCACATAGGGGGAAACATCTCCGGATGCCATGGTGGAGACCATCACTTTCGGAACTCCCAGTGGAAGCTGCCGCATTGCCGGAGTAGCCAGTGCGGTTCCGCCGGATCCGCCGATGGAAATAATGCCGTCGAATTTTCCCTCGGCATAGAGCTGAGGAATCAACTTCTCCGTTCCCTTGGATAAAACTTCTGTAGCGGTCGCCCGATCGCGCTTCTCTACGATGGCGTTGATGTCGGCACCCACCGCCGCCGCAACCTCTGCGCTGCTGATATCCGGTTCGACCACAGGTTCGAATACACCGGTGTTGATGCAGAGGGTTTTCAAACCCTGCTCTTCGATGCACTCTTTGATGTACTTAAGCTCTTTGCCTTTGGTGTCAAAGGTTCCGAGTACTGCAACCGTTTTCATTGTCATATACCTCCTTAGTCCGACTCTTCTTAATTGTATTCTAGCACGAACAAAAGAGGATAAAATATGTTTTGATTACTAAAAGTTGTGTTTATGTAATATTTTTGTTATAAGAAAAACTTATGGTTGATTTTTTGTGACATCCGCATGCTGCTTCGACCGCAGCATGGTTTTGTAGTTCCGCGGCGCCATGCCCTTATACTTCTTGAAAATCTTGCTGAACTGCACCGAATCCGGATATCCCACCCGAAGGGCAACTTCCTGAATCGGCAGTTCGCTGACCTCCAGCAGCTCGCAGGCTTTGTTGAGCCGGAAGCGAATCAGGTATTCCGTAAAGCTGATGCCCATTTTCTTTTTGAAGAGGGTACTCAGGTACGGGGTGGAAACGTGCAGCACCGTGGAGAGTGCCTGCAGGGTAATCGGCTGTTCGTAGCTCTGGCGAATGTGCTGCTGCACGAATTCGATGTAGTTTCGGGAAGCTTCCATTCCCTCCATGGCGGCCGTCCGCTTCTCGTCCAGTGCGTTGTCCATGGGATACTTGAAGGCGCGGGTGGAGGAGATGATTGCTCGTTCCGAAGGAATTCGTTCGAAAGAGGATCCGCCGATAAAACCCTGCGCCGCCGTATTCTCGTAGAAGTACTGGAGATCCATCGGCGATTTGATCGGACCGGCATAGACCATGCGGATTCGGTCCGGCGCCTTCTTCAGGCATACGGAGAACACCTCGTCCGCCAGTTTCTTCGCTTTCTCGAGAGATTGCGTTTTTTTCGGGCCCATGGTTCCACCCGGGGTGAGGCCCAAGTGAGCGCAGATAACATCCGCTCCCGCATCAATCATGGCTTCCGCCTGCTCCTTGCTGCACACAAAAGCCAGGGTGAAGAAATCCAGCTCGTGGGCAATTCGGATGGCTTCCACCTCATTGTCGAACCCCAGTCCTTCTTCCTCCAACGCTTCCCGAAAAACTCCGTCAATCAGCGCGACAGACGGGAAGTTGACGATGCCGGAAAGTCCGGAATTCTGAATCTCTTGGATGTAATCCCGGAGTTCGATGGTGGGATCCGAACAGTTCAGCCCGAAGAGCACCGGGGTGTATGGGAGCAGGGTCAGCAGTTCCCGCGCGGCAAAGGATTCCACCAATCGATTGCTGTTTCCGTAGCACAGGTAGCTGGCGAAAGAAGGCCGCCCGGCCGCCCGGAAGCAGCCGGCGCTGAGGGCCAGCACCATGTCGGCCCCGCCGGTAACGGAAGACAGCGCGGTGTGTCCGCAGCCGGAAGACGCACCGATTACGTGCCCGTTGGCCCGGAGATGGTTGTTCAAATGTCGAATAATGTTTTTACGATTGTTCAGCATGGCATCCTCTCTATTGTTCTGTCTGTTGTTCTGATTCTTCTTGACCGTCCGAAATGTCTCGGGCGAATTCCTCCGGGGTGCATCCCCCGTTCACACGAATTCGCGGCAGCAGGTAGGGGTCGTCTCCCGGGTGCACTTTTCCGTATTCGGTGGTAAAAGCACAGAGGAAGCCCGCTTCCTCCACCGCCGCCTCACAGGTGTCCGTGTAATCCCCGAAGGGGTAGGCGAAAGCCTCGCCGCTGCCCAGCATGTCGATGGATTTCTTCAGATCCTCCACGCCTTCTTCCTGAGACAGGGCGGTAAAAACACCTCCGTGGCCGATGGTTCCGCCGGGACGGTGCATATTGTAGGAGTGAGACTGGAAGTTGATGTGCTTGGCATCGCCGTATTTCTGAAGCACCTCTTTGCCGTTCTTGGCACAGATGACGAAACTGGTAGCGGTGATATTGTATTTTTCCAGCACCGGAATTCCGTACTTCTGGAAATCCTTTGCGCAGTCGTCAAAGGTGAGCACCACGGATTTCACCGGCAAATCGATCTTTCCGTCGATGTAATCCCGCAGCTCCTGCCAGGATGGAAAATAGTAATCCGCATCGATCAGGTACTGCAGGATGGCGGACAGTTCCTCCGTGGACATGTAGTTGGGGTTCAGATCCTCCGGCGGATTGTTCGCATCGTAGATGTTGTGAAACATGCAGACCGCGATGCCGTGGCCGTAGCTGGGAGCGCTTTGGTCCGGCTTTCGGTATGCCGTGCGAACTTTCCGGGTCATCTTCACCCGGTTTCCGGAATCCTTCAGCGTGTAGGTGATCTTTCCGTTATAAGCTTTCCACAGGGTGCCGTCCTTCCGGAAACTGCTTTGATCCAAATCCGTCTGAATGTGGGCGGAAATGTCCTTTCCCCGATAGTCCTTGGCCGTGACCCCGGGCTCCGCAAATTTCTCGCCGGGATACAGCTTTAGGGTTTCGTCCCCTTTCAAGGCGATGACGGGTTTTCGGCTGAGACCGCCGATCTGGTGATGGGCCTGATAGCGAATCACCAGCACCCCGCCCAGAAGGAGCAGCAGCATGATTATTATGATGAGAAGAATGCGTGAATTCTTCCGCCGAGAACGTTTTTCTGTATGGGTCATGGATGTTCCTCGCGTGTTCCATTTATTCGATACATTACATATAACTGGATATATAACGCACTTTCGATATGTAGAAATATTATACCGCTATCATATCAGCATTAAAGCCGGAGTTCAACCGGACGGACTATTCGAAAATCGGATAACGGAAACCCGTGGACCGGATGAAACTTTTCTTTTATGGGAAATTGAGATATAATAATAATTTGTGAGAATTTGATTGTAACCGTTGATATTAAAAGGCTTGAGAAGAACTACTCTGAAAAGTGTAACAAGAACGTAACATTTGATAGGATTATTCGCACTTTTCCACAGATTGAGATAACATCGTTCCTAATGCCGACGCTATTTCGTCGTCATTATTTTTTTGCTCGAATAAGTGCGTGTATATGCCTAGCGTTGTTGAAAGGTTTGAATGTCCCATGCGTTTAGAAACTATCTCAGGATTCACACCTAATGAAATGCATATCGAAGCGTATGTGTGACGCAGTGCGTGAAAAGATATCGGTTCAAGCCCGATTTTTTTCATATAGGATTGTAGCCTTGTTATGCATAGCGAAGCATGAAAAGCTTCTCCATTTTCTTCTTTCAGCAAATAAGGTGAATCAATCCACGCCTTCCCATATTTGAGCTTGCTTTGTATGTGCTGTTTCCGAAGGGCTATAACATCGTCAACAACCAATTGTGGCAGAATGCATAACCGTTCACCGGAAGATGTTTTCGTTTCCTTGACAAACACTTCCCCTAAATTGGGTGAATACCTTGCACGCTTAATATAGAATCTTCCATCATCAGGAATTTCATCTTCCAGTATTCCTAACACTTCCCCTTTTCGAAGCGATCCGAATAAAGCAAGCTCAAAGCACACCTTATAATCTAGCGGCAGTTCGTCTAAGTGTGAACAGAATACAGAGAAATCTTCAGGCGACAATATCTGCACTTCTTTTTTTCTTACGGTAGGAAGGCTTACATCGTGACAGGGATTTGTTTTAATGAGATTCCACGTTACAGCAATAGAGCAACAATTGCGAAGAAGGGAATATGTGAATCGGATTGTTCTCGGTGAAAGCTCGGAAGATAAATCATCAACCCACATTTGAAGGGTGCGAGGGGAAAGCTTTTCAAGGCGCAACGAACCGATGGTGTTGTCTATGCGGTTGCGCTGATCGTTGTAGGTGTGAATCGTATTTGGGGATTTATTATTGATAACCTGACTCCATACAGCATTACACATGTCGGAAACAGTTCTGCATTGGGCGGATATTCCCGATATTGACTCAACCCATTCATTTATTTGTGTGTTCAGTTCCCGTTTGGTCGAAGCGTAGAATACTTTTGACTTTTGTTTTCTCTTCCCCAAATAATCGGTGTTAATATCAATCCACACTCTGTACTTATTCTTTTCGAGCTGTTTTATATGCATGACTACTTCCTTTTGTTAATCACAAAATCAATATAATCAGAGACGTTTTCCATATCGGAAGGAGATAAACGACCAATTTTGTCGCATAGCAAATCGTATAAGCTTTTATCAATATGCTCATCGTCAAAAGTTTTTAATTCATTCCATCCTGTTAAATAAGAAATTGAACAGTTTAAGACGGAAGCAAATTTTGGAAGCTTGCTTCTCGGTATATCACCGGAACCATTTTCAATTTTGAATATCGAGGCTTTTGATTTGTACCCAAGTGCTTTTGCCAGGTCCTCCTGCGACATATCCATTGCCAATCTTCTGTTTTTTACTCTATCCCCTATTGTTTCAATACTCATAACGCCACCTCCTGAGGCAATAATAGCATATAGAAAAAAAGTGAACAATAAGTTTGAAAATTTTGAAAAAACACGTTGACTTATATTAGCCGTCATGTTATTATATGACTGTGAAAAGTAGTCAACAGGAAGGAGGTGCTTGATGGTAAATACAGAACTTCTAGATGTGAAAATTAAGGAATCAGGGCTAAAAAAAAGTCAGTTGTGCAAAGCGATGGGTATTACTTATCAGGCGTTTCGACTTAAGCGAAATAATGTATACGCTTTCACGTCACAAGAAGTAAACACGCTGTGCGAACTGCTTAACATCAGAACTATGGCGGAAATGAAGAAAATTTTTTTTAGCTAAATCGGCTACTTTTTGTAGTTGTAATAGCTAAGGAAAGTAAACGCAAGGAGGCTGTGATGTTTGTGAAGGTATCAGAATTCGCGAAAATCATGGGGGTTAGCACGGTATCTGTATACCGACTTATTGAGAGCGATTCAATCCCATACTACAAAATCGGGAAAAGTATTCGGCTCAATATCGATGATTTTCGGAAAGGGAAGGAGTCAGGTTATGAAGAACTTCAGATTGAAGATTAAGAAGTTCCTCGAAGAGGAAAACGCTGAGGAGTACAACGGCGATACGCTGGGAATGTACATCGGAGGCACAATCGGAACGTTAATGATGGTAGCAATGATTTTGTGGGGAGGTATGTAGAATGGATTTCATGATTACAAGCGTTGATGATGTCAGCAGACA
>JAEUGJ010000023.1:20651-25883 GCA_016775335.1 Mogibacterium sp. | reverse complement strand
TTTCCTTATATGGAGAGGAAGGGAAACGGCGCAGCCGTTTCCGACCTCATCCCATCCGGACCAATAGACACCGATAGACATGGTGCTTCCGGACGAAGAAACAAGGGTTTGCGGGAGGTGAAGCACCACGTCCCAGCCACCGGGGCACCACGTCCCAGCCGCCGAAGGCCCATCCACACCGGCGAAGCCATTCCCGCATTAGCGAGGAGTTATTCCCGAAGCCATTTCCGAATTAAATATGAAGATTTGAAAAATCATTGCTAGTATTAGGCAGAAATGATATAGTAAATATGATAATTTGTAAGTGATTAAATGAAAAATATTGCAATAAGTGCTTTTTAATGGGGAAAGCCTGCGGCCGGAGGCCATCACCGGTGGGCGGAGCCCCTACAACTCAAGATTTATTATTATCAAAGGGAGAGAAACATCATGAGAACAGTGACACTGGGAAATACGGGAATCACCGTCCCACAGAATGCTTTTGGCGCGCTGCCGATTCAAAGGGTATCCGAGGCGGAAGCGGTGAAGCTTCTTCGGGAAGCGTATCACGGCGGCATGAGATTTTTCGATACAGCCCGGGCATACTCGGACAGTGAAGAGAAGGTGGGAGCTGCTTTTGGGGAGGGAAGCCTTCCGGACGGCGATACCATTCGCAATCACGTGTACATCGCCACCAAAACCGCGGCCAAGACGCCGGAAGATTTTTGGAAGGATTTAGAGACGTCCCTCAGAAATCTGAAGACGGATCACGTGGACATCTATCAGTTCCACATGGTGGACCGGTGCTGGCGACCGGGAGACGGCAGCGGAATGTACGAATGCATGCAGGAAGCTAAGGCTCAGGGGAAGATTCGCCATATTGGCGTGACCGCCCACAAAATCAAAGTGGCCATGGAGTGCGTGGAGTCCGGTCTGTACGAGACCATGCAGTTCCCGTTCAGCTATTTGAGTTCGGAGCAGGAACTGGAGCTGGTGAAGAGCTGCAAGGAGCACAACGTGGGCTTTATCGCCATGAAGGGGCTGGCCGGCGGTCTGATCAACCGGGCCGATGCGGCGATGGCGTTCACGCAGCAGTTCGACAACGTCCTTCCGATCTGGGGTATCCAGCGGGAGTCGGAGCTGGCGGACTGGCTGGCATATTTTGAAAGCGGCGATGCGGCGATGACGAAGGATCTCCGGACGTTCATCGACGGCGAAAAAGAAGAGCTGTCCGGCGAGTTTTGCCGGGGATGCGGCTACTGTCTGCCATGTCCGGTGGGCATCAAGATTAACAACTGCGCCAGAATGTCCCTGATGATTCGGCGGGCGCCGTCCGATGCGTGGCTGACGGAGGAGTGGCAGGAGAACATGAAGCAGATTGAGAACTGTCTGGAATGTCGACAGTGCGTGAGCCGCTGCCCGTACAGCCTGGACACGCCGGAGCTGCTGAAACGGAATTATGAGGATTACAAGAAAGTCCTGGCCGGCGAAATCAGCGTGAAGTAAGGAGAGAAGATGGCATATTTTAATTTTTCGGAAATCGATAACACAAAAGCAGAACCGGAACTGAAAATCTGCAGCGGAAACCTTTCAGACTATGATTGGTCTGATTTTACCCAAAAAAAATTCTTGGAGGAGGTGCAGAAGCGGTCCGATGAGGCGGAAGCGTGCGCCGGGAAAAAGATGCCGGGCACTTTGGACGAGCTGCTGGCCGTGTGCCGGGAAAATCCGGCAGATACGGTTTTGGCGGAAAACTTGAAGGTGAAGGACATGTACTGCGGCCGGGAGACGGCGGAATTCTACACCAACAAGTACGACGGGGAAGGGTTCCGAATGATGGAACTGCGGTACTACGACTGCGATCCGGAATCGGATATTATTTTCTTTAAGTTCCCGTATACGGAGAAGCGGCAGTTCGCGTGCACCTTCGATGCGCGGATTTTTGTGAACAACCCGTTGACCTTTAACCGGATTCTTCGCCGGCTGTACGGATACAACGGACCGGTGCTGGTGTACGGCGAATGGGAAATGGCCGGAGGCCTGATGGCTTCCGTGGACAGCGACAACCAAATTATTAGATTATAAGGTGGGGGAAAGAATGGATTACAATTTGCAAAAGTACATTGCCTTTATTACGGCAGTGGATAACGGAAGCATTACCGGGGCGTCGGAGATTTTGAATTATTCTCAGTCCGGAATCAGCCGGATGATTGGAGATCTGGAGAAGGACTGGCAGATGTCGCTTTTGGAGCGGAATAAGTACGGTGTGGAACTCACGTCGGACGGCATTCGGCTGCTTCCGCAGATTCGGGCGGTGTGCAACGAGTTCCAGAAACTCACCACAGACGTAGAGGAGCTGCAGGGTTTGGAAACCGGTCTGATTCGAATCGGAACCATTTCCAGCGTGGCCACCCACGTGCTGCCGCCGGTAATTCAGAAATTCAAAAGCGATTACAAGGGCGTGAAGTACGAACTGCTTCTGGGTGATTACAACGAAATCGAGGAGTGGGTTCAGTCCGGACGCGTGGACATCGGATTCGTGCTGATGCCGACCAAGGACAGCTTTGATACGATTACCTGTGGCACGGATGAAATGAAAATCGTACTGCCAAAGGATCATCCGTTGTGCAAGTATGAACGGATTCCCCTGGAAGAAATCGAGAAATATCCTTTTATTCTGCAGGAAAAGAACAGCAATACCAGTAGCCGGGAATTCTTCCTGAAGAACGGAATCAATCTGAAGGTGGATTTTGCTACGTGGGATGACTATGCCATCATGTCCATGGTGGAAAGCGGGCTGGGCATCAGCGTGCTTCCGGAACTGATCTTGAAGCGCTGCTCCTATGATATCGAAATCAAATCTCTGGAAGAACCGTTCATCCGGGAGATGGGCATCATCATGAAGGATCGGGAGCGGCTTCCGATTGCGGTGAAACGGCTGTTGAAATATTTGGTATAAAGACAACACAAAAAGTGCTATGAATTGTCAGTGAGATGTGTTAAAATAAAAACGAAGAGGGTAAAGAATACATAGGGGATTTGGACAGAAACACCTTTTAGTTGCTATAGTAGGAGGCAGTCATGGCATTTGAATTAAGAAAGTATACACATCCCGATTTTACCGAAGAGAAATTCGTGAACGCACCCAACGCAGCCTTGGTCAAGGCACCGAGAGATGGTGTTGCACCGGACAATTTCCACGCGCTGAGCATTTTCCCGGAGTATTTCAAGATTGACGGAAAATGGCTCATGGTGGAAGAGAGCCGGATGGATACCGTTCCGATGTTCGACGGAGAGAAGGTTCAGGCGGTGGAAGCGCGCAGACTGAAGGAGGGAGACCGGGTCATCTGCGGCCGCACCGAGAACTGCGAAGAGGGTATTTTTATGCACGCCCACGGATTCGATGAAAAAAAAGAAACCGGCGACACCTTCGCATTCCGAACCGGACGCTCCAGAGAGACGGCATTCTCCAAGGACGTGGACGAAATCGTGGAACTGCTGAAGCACGAGAAGGAACACGGAAACGTGGTCTGGGTGCTTGGACCGGCATTTTCCTTTGATTTGAAGGCCCGTAAAGCCCTTTCCGCGCTGATTAACGCGGGATATGCGGATGCGGTGCTGGCCGGAAACGCGCTGGCGACCCACGATCTGGAGGGTGCTTACATGAATACGGCGCTGGGCCAGAACATCTACACCCAGCAGAACGCACCGAACGGGCATTACAACCACCTGGAGCTGATTAACAAAGTGCGAGAGGCCGGCTCCATTCCGGAATTTATTGAGAAATACAACATCGATAACGGAATCATTTACACCGCAGTAAAAAAAGGAATTCCGATTGTGCTGGGCGGATCCATCCGGGACGACGGACCGCTGCCGGAAGTGTACGGAAACTGCTACGAGGCACAGGATGCCATGCGGAGCTGCGTGCGGAAGGCCACCACGGTAATCACCATGGCCACAATGCTGCACTCCATCGCAGTGGGCAATATGACCCCATCGTACCGCGTGATGGCGGACGGAACCGTGCGCCAGACCTATTTCTACATCTGTGATATCTCCGAATTCACGGTGAACAAGCTGGCAGACCGGGGAAGCCTGTCCTCCAAGGGCATCATCACCAATGTGCAGGACTTCGTGTGCAACATTGCCGATGGCCTGGGTTTGGAATACTAAATATCGAAAACAACGGAGAGAGCGCCGCACCGATCATGGTGCGGCGCTTGTATAGTTTTTTTCTATTTGTTCACCTATTGGTATAACATGTTTGAATACACGAATTGGAGTTCGATTATTGAAGATAGATTTCGAAGGGCTTATAATTTAGACGCAAAATGTTTTTCATAAGTGTTAGGAGGAATTATGAAGAAGAGAAATGTTTTAGCTCTTGCTCTGGCTCTCGTAATGAGCGTTGGCATGAGCTCCAGCGTGTTTGCTGCCACATGGGACAAGACACCGAAGGAAAATGATGTCGAGAGGGTTACCTACAACTTCATGAACGAAACCAAGGCCGGCAAGTATAAGCTGGTTGATACCGATACCCTGAAGACCTGGGTAGATGGAAAAGGTAAGATGATCGTTGTAGACACCATGCCGGCAGACTCTTCCTACAACAAGCAGCACGTACCGGGCGCCATCAACTCTGTCGCACCGATGGCTGAGAAGGATTACACTGCAGCGCAGAAGGCAGACCTGATGAAGCAGGTAAAGCCGCTGCTGTCCAAGAAGACCGTCACAAAGACCACCTGGACAAAGGTTTCCAAGAAGACCTACAAGAAGCTGAAGAAGTCCAACAGAAAGACCAAGAAGATTAAGAAGAAGGTATATTACTACAAGAAGGTTGTGAAGAAGTCCGTTGTAGAAGACAAGAACACCAAGATTGTAGTATACTGCGGTCACATCGGTTGCGCTCGTTCTCACGTTGCTGCTGCATATCTGGTTAAGCAGGGATACACCAACGTATATCGTTACGGCGGCGGAATTTCCGCATGGGTAGATGCCGGAAACGCTGTTGAGAAGGTAGAGACACCGGCAGCACAGTAAGACTCTTGGAGTTTTGATATTTTGAACAACGAAGGGGGAGTTGGGGGTTCTCAGCTCTCCCTTTTCGCAACCTGTGTATTTTTATAAAGAAAGGAAATGCATATGTACACTCAGATCTCTTCCAAGAAGCGGCTTACCGCACTGCTGGTGGCCTTCGCGTTCTTGCTGGGGACATTCGCGGCGGGAACCGAAACCGTCTCGGCGGCATCG
>JAEUGJ010000023.1:15671-20551 GCA_016775335.1 Mogibacterium sp. | reverse complement strand
GTCACCATCAAAGCCAACAAGAAGGTGAAATGGTCGGTTTCCGGCAAAAAGAAGATCGTAAAGATCACGTCGAAGAAATCCAAGAAGAACAAGAAGGTTACCGTCAAAGCGTACAAGGCCGGGACCGCCTATGTAAAAGCAAAATACGGAAAGAAGACAAAGAAAATCCGCATCACCGTTCGCAGCAAGGTGCCGACAAAAATCAATGTGGTCAGCACGGAGACCGGAATCGGTGTGGGCAATCACTGCACCGTCAAGGTGAAATCCGTATCGCCTTCCTATGCAAGCAAGTCCGTAACCTGGTCTTCCAGCAATACGAAGATTGCCACCGTAAATTCCTCCGGACTGGTGAAGGGGGTGAAGCCGGGGGTCGCTACAATTACGGCAACATCCAAGATGAGCAAGGCCAAGAAGGGTTCGGTAAAGATTCGAGTACTGAAGACCCTGAGCGGAACGGTTACGATGACCACTTCCGTCACCGACGAGACCAAATTCCCGAAGGGAAAGGTAACGCGGGTATGGATTCCGATTCCGCAGACAGATCGAGATCAGACCGTGGCGCCTTCCACAATCAACTATACATTCGGAGCGGAACCGTCGAAAAAAGAAATCACCTATGATTCCTCCGGCAACAAGGCGCTCTATGTAGTGTGGGATGAGAATACGGAACCGAAGGATCGGACCGTCACCCTTTCCTACAACATCTCCAGACGGGAAATCGTTCGCCCGGACAACTTGGCTTCCCTGGAAAAGGGCAAAGTGGACACGAAGGAAATGGCACCGTATCTGCGGGAGAGCAAAAGAAGCGGCTCCCTGACCCACGGAATCGTGAAGGAAACGGCGGACAAAATCGTCAAGGACGCTAATGCAAAGACGGTATACCAGAAAGCCCACGCCATCTACGAGTGGGTCTGCGAGAACATCTCTCGGGATTGGACCCAGCATACTCCGGGCATCGGCGCCGGCAACGTGGAATATATTCTGAACCACCCGAACGAGGGCGGAAAGTGTACCGATACGAATTCTGTATTCATCGCCCTGTGCCGAGCAGCAGGCGTTCCGGCCAGAGGTGTCTACGGCCTGTCCCTGAATGAGCTGGAAGGAAAACCGGGAACGTACATTCAGAAGTGCAAGCCGCAGTACTACCTACCGGGCTACGGCTGGGCGGAAGCGGATACCAGTGCGGTTCTGAGAGAGATCATCCGACACGAGGATGAATATCGCGGCAAAGATGCCACAAAGGAAATGAAGGAAGAGTGGAAGAACATCAAGGATCGGTACTGGGGCAACGGCAGCGAGCAGTGGATCATGCTCTCCGCCGGAGACGACATCGAACTGTCCCCGAGACAGAGTGCTACCACCGCCGAGGATAAATATCCGGCGGACAAATCGCCGCAGCCTTTGGCAGTGCTGAACGATGACGGTACGCTGAACTACTTCGTCTATCCGTATGTGGAATACGACGGCCACTTCAACTACGCATACCGTAGATTCGCAAAAGAAAATCCATACTTTACGTTCAATTACACATTCGAGGAAGATGCAGGCTGCAACTGCTAGAATCCTTCATCGGATAGGAAAGAGCGATTCGCCCGGCGAATCGCTCTTTTTCTTATCGTGTTCCCGGGCCGACCCGGTTCGCGCTCTTCCATCCCGGTGGATATTTGAGTATAATGGAAGCATGTAACTTGCATCCAGCATTGGTTTTGATAGAGGTAGAATGCAATGAAAGCGTTAAAGAAAGAATTGAAAATCAGCCCGTCCCTGCGGGAGCAGGAGAAGATCAGCTACGCATCGGACGTAATCCACGTGCCGGAAGGCGGCATCGACTGCAACGAGGGCTGCAATCCCTACGGATTTCCGCCGGCATTGGAAGAGGCCATGGCGGACTTTGATATCAAGCGGTTCGGACCGTATCCCCACAGCCATGCGATTTACGACGGATTGCGGGAATATTGGAAGGGATATTCCGATATCGAACCGGAGAACGTGCTGTTGGCGGACGGAAGCATCAGCGCGTTGTATGTGATTTTCGGACTGTTTCAGGCGCCGGGTGCCGTGGTTCTGGGAAATGCGCCCACCTTCAGCGATGCGGAAATGGCCGCTCGGATGCTGGGCATGGAATGGCGGGCGGTGGCCCTGAATCCCGACCGGAATTACCGGTTCGACCCGGATGCTTTTGTGGAGCAGATTACCGACGATGTGACCATGATCTACATCGACAACCCCAACAACCCGACGGGGCAGGTGATCAACCTGTATGCCATCGAGAAAATCCTGGACCGGGCCCTGGAAGTGGGAGCCGGTGTGGTCATCGACGAGGCGTATGGTGATTTTATGCCGAACCAGAATTCCGCAATGACCCTGACGGAGGAGTACCCGAACCTGATTATGGTGCGCACCATGTCCAAAGCCTTCGGGCTGGCGGGCCTCCGGGTGGGATACATCATCGCAAGCAAGCCGATCATCCGCTTCATGAAAAAGCTGAGAGACCCGTACATGGTCAGCGAGTTCGCCCGGGAGATGGCGGGGAAAGCGCTGATGTACCCGTATCATTTCTGGAACAACATGCTGGATTTCGCCAAAATGAAGCGGGAAATCCGGGAGGCGTTGAAGCGGGCGGGACACCTGTCCATGGCGGAGACCGACGATATGGTGTCGATTTTCGTGCTGTACCACGACGACCCGGCGGTGGATCTGCAGAAAGTGTTCTGGGAAAACAAAGTGCTGTGCGTTTCCGGCGCGGATTTTGCCGGCATGGAGCGGAATTTCGTCCGGATTCGGTTGCCGAAGATGGAGGACTTCCCGATTCTGCTGGAAGCCGTTCAGCGAATTCACGACGGCGCTTCCGATAAAAACAAAAACCCGCAGGGCTAAGGCGTCCGGGGCGGCAAGCGGGGAGAATATACAAAGGATAAGGGGAATATGGCAAAAAAGCAAAAGACAGTATACATATGCACGGAGTGCGGAAATGAAAGCAACGGCTGGCAGGGGCAGTGCAGTTTTTGCGGCGCCTGGAACAGCATTGTGGAGCAGAAGGTGGCGCCGGCGCCGAAGGAATCCGAGGATACCCGCCGCCGGGTGACGCCCCTGGCGAGACCGGTGCCCCTGAGCGAGGTGGGCACCCAGAACTACAGCCGAATTCATTCCGGAAGCCGGGAGCTGGATCGGGTGCTGGGGGACGGCATCGTGCTAGGGTCCCTGATACTCATTTCCGGCGAGCCGGGTATCGGAAAATCCACATTGATCGTGCAGGCGGCCAACCACATTGCCGGAACCTACGGAAAGGTGCTTTACGTCAGCGGGGAGGAATCCGAGGAACAGGTGAAGCTCCGGGCGGACCGGGTCTGTGGGAAAATTTCCGAGAACCTGTATATTTTTCCGGAGACCAACCTGGAGAACGTGCTGGCCCACTGCGAGAACCTGCAGCCCTGTTTCGTGATCATCGACTCCATTCAGACGGTGTATTCCGGCGGTATCGATTCCGTGGCGGGCAGCGTGTCCCAGATTCGGACCTGTTCCAACCTGCTGATGAATTTCGCGAAGACCAAGAACGTGCCGGTGATGATTGTGGCCCATGTGACCAAGTCCGGCGAGCTGGCGGGCCCGAAGACCATCGAACACATGGTGGACTGCGTGCTGCAGTTTAACGGAGAACGGGACCGGGACCTGCGAGTGCTCCGCTCTCTGAAGAACCGCTTCGGCACCACGGAGGAAATCGGTGCTTTTCGCATGGGCCCGGAGGGGATGAAAGAGGAAAACGACCTTTCCGGCAGCCTGCTGGAGAATCCGGACGTGCAGGAAGAGGGCTCCCTGGTGTCCGCCATCTACGAGGGCAGTCGGCCGGTGTTCTTTGAAATTCAGGCGTTGGTGAGCCCATCCAATGTGGGATTCGCCCGGCGGACGGCCCTGGGTATCGATCAGAACCGGCTGAACATGATTCTGGCGGTTCTGGAAAAAAAAGCAGGCATTTCCCTGCTGAACTACGACGTGTACGTGAATGTGGTGGGAGGAATGCGACCGGACAGCACCGCGACGGACCTGGCGGTGGCTCTGGCCATCTTCAGCTCCTTCCGGGGGAAGTGCGCCGCAGGCAAAACCATTGCCATCGGCGAGATCGGCCTGACCGGAAATCTGCGGTCCGTGCGGAATGCGGAAAAAATCGCAGCAGAGGCGGTGCGCCTGGGCTATGAGAAAATTATCTTACCGAAGAAGAACAGCAAGTTCACCCTGGCCGGCATTTCCATTGTGGGGGCGGAAAACATCATGGAAGCCATCCGCCAGGCTTACTGATGGCGGCCCGTGCGCCGGCGCGGTTCGCGCCTGACTTCCCGCAAAGCCAATAAATTCGGTTTCCGAGCGCGAACCTCGGGCCGTGAATTCCCGAAAAGGCGGCCCGGGTGCCGGCGCGGTTCGCGCCTGACTCCCCGCAAAGCCAATAAATTCGGTTTCCGTGCGCAAACCCCGGGCCGTGAATTCCCGAAAAGGCGGCCCGTGCGCCGGCGCGGTTCGCGCTTGATTTCCCGCAAAGCCAATGAATTCGGTTTCCGTGCGCGAACCCCGGGCCGTGAATTTCAGAAAAGGCGGCCCGGGCACCGGCCCGGTTTGCGTACGCCTGCCCGCAAACCCACTGAATTTGGTTGCCGTACGCAAACCCTCGGGCCTGAAATTCAGAAAGTGCGGCCCGGGTGCCGGCGCGGTTCGCGCTTGACTTCCCGCAAAGCCAATAAATTCGGTTTCCGAGCGCGAACCCCGGGCCGTGAATTCCAGAAAAGGCGGCCCGGTCGCCGGCGCGGTTCGCGCCTGACTTCCCGCAAAGCCAATAAATTCGGTTTCCGAGCGCGAACCCCGGGCCGTGAATTCCAGAAAAGGCGGCCCGG
>JAEUGJ010000023.1:5994-15571 GCA_016775335.1 Mogibacterium sp. | reverse complement strand
GCTTGACTTCCCGCAAAGCCAATAAATTCGGTTTCCGAGCGCGAACCCCGGGCCGTGAATTCCAGAAAAGGCGACCAGGGTACCGGCGCGGTTCGCGCTTGACTTCCCGCAAAGCCAATAAATTCGGTTTCCGAGCGCGAACCCCGGGCCATGAATTCCAGAAAAGGCGGCCCGGGTGCCGGCCCAGTTCGCGCCTGACTTCCCGCAAAGCCAATAAATTCGGTTTCCTTGCGCGAACCCCGGGGCGTGGAAATCAGAAAAGGCGGCCCGTGCGCCGGCGCGGTTCGCGCCTGACTCCCCGCAAAGCCAATGAATTCGGTTTCCGTGCGCGAACCCCGGGCCATGAATTCCAGCAAAGGCGGCCCGGGTGCCGGCGCGGTTCGCGCCTGACTCCCCGCAAAGCCAATGAATTCGGTTTCTGTGCGCGAACCCCGGGCCATGAATTCCAGCAAAGGCGGCCTGGCGCCCGGGGAAATTGAAAAAGCCTGCATCGTCAGCAATTGCTTGACGATGCAGGCTTTTTACCTGAGCTCTTTACCTATTATTGCTCCCCTTGCGAGCTGTCCTCGGTCTGATTCTCGAACTGGGACGCCTTCTCCAGCTTGACCTTTGCGGTCACTTCTTTACCGTTCCGCTCCACGGTGAAGGTGACGGTGTCGCCCACCTTCTTTTTCTGAATGGCCTGAATCAAGGCGTTGGAGGAGGTGACCTTCTTGCCGTCCAACTTGGTGATCCGGTCGCCGGACTTGAGGCCCGCCTTCTTGGCGTGGCTGCCGTACACCTCGTGGATGTAGACGCCGGCCTTGTCCACATTGTATTCGGCCTTCTGATCCTCGGTCACGTCGAAAATACTGATGCCCGCCGCCGGTTTTTCCACAATCGTGCCGTTCTTGATGATATCATCGATGATCGGTGCGGCGGTATCCGACGGAATGGCAAAACCCAGCCCTTCGATTCCGGTGCCGGAACCCTTGGCCACCACGAGACCGATGAGCTCGCCCTTGCCGTTAAACAGGCCGCCGCCGGAGTTGCCCGGGTTGATGGCGGTATCCGTCTGAAGGAGGGTCAGCTTCTTGCCGTTGATGGACAGCTGCCGGTCCAGCGCGCTGATGATTCCGGAAGTGGTGGTGCCGCCCAGCTGGCCCAGCGGGTTGCCGATGGCTACGGCCAGGTCCCCCACCTGCACGTTTTTGCTCTTGCCGATGGTGACGGCGGTGTAGCCGCTGCCGCCGATTTTCAGAACGGCGATATCGTTTCCTTCATCGTAGCCCACCACGGATGCGGAGCGGGATTTGCCGTTCCGCAGGCGGACGGTAATCTTCTTGGCCCCTTCGATGACGTGGTAGTTGGTGGCGATGTATCCCTTCTTGTTCACGATGACACCGCTGCCGGCACCCTGGCTGACGGAGTTCCCAAGCACGCTCTTCGTGGGAACCTCGGTGCTGATCTCCACCACCGCATCCGCATTTTTCTTATAGATCTGCTGGATGGTCAGCTTGCTTCCGGTAGCGCTCTCCAGCGAACTGTTGCTGTCCAGGTTGGAATAGCTGCCGCCGCCGCTCATTCGGCTTCCCAGGAAGGCCCCCAAAGCGGAGCTGAGGATTACCGCAAACACCAGCGCCACCGCCAGAAAGCGTTTCGTGACGTAAGGGGAGCCGGACGTCTTTGGGCGAGGCGAAGGGTTTTTTCTTGGGGCTTTTTTTTCGCCGGTAAAAACACCTTCCGTGCCGCCTTTGGTTTCCGACCAGACCTGAGGGTTGACATCCGGTTCGTCGGGATTGACCAAGACGAAATTCGGATCCTCGGGGATGGAATCAAAAGGGTTCTTTTCGTTCATATCTATTTCCTCCATGTGGTTAATTTTTGAATGGATTTTCACACAACTCTAATTATTATAACCTCTCAATATGAGAATCGCGTGTGGATTCGAGAGTTTTATGAATTTTCTGTGGGAGGGGTGAAAGCCGCCATAAAACTATTGATAATCCGCGTTTTATGAGTGTATAATAACCCTATGTGTTTAAATTAAGCTTAAATGAGATTGCATTAAAAGAACATCCTTCGGGGTGCGGAAAGGAGATATAAATGTACTGCTATACTAAAATTCAGGAAGATATGTATTGGATCGGCGGCAACGACCGGAAGCTGTCCATGTTCGAGGGGGCCATCCCGATGACCGAGGGAATGGCGTATAATTCTTATTTTATCGATGACGAGAAGACCGTGGTACTGGACACGGTGGACGATTCCGTGGTTCGCGTGTTCGACGATAACCTGGATCACCTGCTGAACGGCCGGGGGCTGGATTACATCATCATCAACCACGTGGAGCCGGACCACAGCGCGTCCCTGTGCGAGCTGGTGCGCCGTCACCCGGAGACCAAGATCGTGGCGACCTCCAAGATCAAGAACATGCTGAAGAACTACGTCAGCTGGAACCTGGACGACAACTTCCTTCAGGTGGAAGAGGGGGAAGAGCTGAGCACCGGAAAGCACGTGTTCACCTTCGTAAATACCCCGATGGTGCACTGGCCGGAGGTAATGATGACCTACGAGAAGACCACCGGAACCCTGTTCTCCGCAGACGCATTCGGAATCTTCGGCGCTCATGACGGAAATATTTTTGCGGACTGCTATGACTTCGACAGAGATTGGCTGCCGGCAGCCCGGAGATACTACACCACCATCGTGGGCAAATTCGGAAAGTTCACCATGGGTGCGCTGAAGAAGGCATCCGGACTGGATATCAAGATGATCTGCCCGCTGCACGGATACATCATTCGGAAGGATTTTGAGAAGTACCTGGCGGCGTACACCGCATGGGGCACCTACACCGCAGAGGAGCAGGGCGTGCTGGTTCTGTACGCTTCTCCGTACGGCAACACCAAGAACGGTGCGGAAATTCTGGCCAACGAGCTGGCGGCAAAGGGCGTGGACAAGATGAAGCTGATCGACGTTTCCCACACGGATCCGATGTACATCCTGCCGGAAGTATTCCGCTTCAGCAATCTGGTCATCGCCACCACCACGTACAACGGCGATATGTTCATCAAGATGGAAGAGGCACTGACCGAGCTGCGGTCCATGGGCGTATCCAACAAGAAGGTCAGCATCATTCAGAGCGGTTCCTGGGCACCGACCGCCGGCAAGAAGGTTCAGGAGATGACGGATCAGCTCACCGGAACCGAATACGTGGGCGATATGGTGACCATCAAGGGTACCGTAAAGGAAGACTCCAGAGAAGCTCTGGTGGCTCTGGCAGATGCAATCGCAGAATCATTAAAGTAAAGAGGAGTAATTTTGGCTAAAAACAAAGCGACGTTGCGCATACGCAACCGGCAATACGAAGAGAGTCTGGAACCCAGCGGAAATGCGTTTGCCCGGAAGCTGACCCTGGATGATGAGATGGAAATGATTACGGAAGCGACCGTTTATACCAAAGAAAACTCCACCTACATCACCTATGAGGAATCGGAGAAGACGGGAATGCAGGACAGCCGCACCATGATTAAGCTGTCGGGCGACATCGTGGAGGTTCACCGTTACGGCAAGAAAAAGAAGAGTGACGGGATGAATCTGGATCTCCACCTGGAGAAGGGCCGCCGGGAATTGGTTCGGTATCACCTCCCGGTGGGAAGCGTGAATATCGAGATGATTACCCACGAAGTGACCCACGACCTGGACGAGGAAGGGTTTGGAAAGATTTTTGCGGAGTACAGCATGTACTTCGGCGATGAAACAATGGGAAGCCGGAGAAATAAATTGGAAATGACAATCCGGCCGGAATAGGCAAGAACGACAAGAGAGGAAGAACATGAAGAAGATTGGATTTGACGCGGAGAAATATTTGGAAGAGCAGTCCAGATATATTCGGGAGCGCATTACAAACGGAGACGGGAGACTGTATCTGGAATTCGGTGGTAAATTGGTAGAAGACAAGCATGCCGCTCGGGTGCTTCCGGGGTATGACGAGCATGCGAAAATCAACCTGCTGCAGCGTCTGAAGGATCAGACGGAGATTATCATCTGCATCTATGCCGGTGATATCACCACCAGCAAAACCCGCCAGGATTTCGGCATTACCTACGACCTGGAAGTATTGAGACTCATCGATGCGCTGCGGGATTACGATCTTCAGATCAATTCGGTGGTGGTCACCCGGTATCAGGATGTGCCATCCGTCAACATGTTCATCAACAAGCTGGAACGCCGCGGAATCCGCACCTACAAGCACCGGTATACCAAGGGCTATCCGACGGACGTGGACACCATCGTCAGCGATGAGGGCTACGGCGCCAATCCGTACATCGAAGTGACGAAACCGCTGGTGGTTGTAACCGGTCCGGGAGGCGGATCCGGAAAGCTGGCCACCTCTCTGTCCCAGGTATATCACGAATACCGTCAGGGCAACAAGGCACGCTACGCCAAGTTCGAGACCTTCCCGGTATGGAACCTGCCGCTGAAGCATCCGGTGAACATCGCCTACGAAGCGGCGACGGCAGACCTGAAGGATGTGAATATGATCGACTCCTTCCACCTGGAAGCCTACGGCAAAACCGCCGTGAATTACAACCGGGACATCGAAGCGTTCCCGGTACTGAGAAGAATTCTCCACAAAATTACCGGAGACGATTCCTATCAGTCTCCGACGGATATGGGCGTGAACCGGGTTGGATTCTGCATCTCCGATGACGAAGTGTGCCGAGAAGCTTCCCGGCAGGAAATCATTCGCCGGTACCTGCTGGCGGAATGTTCCTATAAGAAGGGCAAAATCGACGAGAGCATCCTGGAGCGCACCAAGCTCCTCATGGAAGAGGTTCAGGCCGGCCGCTACGACCGCCCGGTGGTAAAACCGGCAGAGGAGTATGCGGAACTGAAGCGTCAGGAAGAAGGCGATGACGAGAACGTGATCATCACCGCCATTCAGCTGCCGGACGGCGCCATCGTTACCGGAAAGAACTCGGAACGCATGGTGGCCACTGCCGCAATGATGCTGAACGCCATCAAGAAACTGGCGGGAATCGATGACGGAATTCCGGTCATCTCCGCTCAGATTCTGGAAAACATCCGGGATATGAGAGTGAGCCTGTTCCACGACAAGTCCAGCCTGAACTGCGAGGAAATCATCATGGCCCTCACCATGAGCAAGATGACCAATCCGATTGCGGAGATGGCGCTTCAGCAGCTGCCGAAGCTGAGAGGCTGCATGGCCCACTGCACCGCGATTCTCAGCGACCGGGACGAGCAGACCATGAAGTCCCTGGGAATTGACGTGACCAGCAATCCGGAATTCTCCACCAACAACCTTTACTCGAATTAGCGGGTAAAAAAAGATACCAGAGAGGAGTGGGAGACCGATGTCCCCGGCTCCTCTTTCGCATAATAGAGAAAAATTGAGAAGAGAACAATGACAAAAGAAAACTTGAAAGGAAAAAGCGCGGTGGTGAAGAACCTCCGCCGAAAATCCGTGTTCCGATACGCCTTAATCGGTCAGGGAATTATCATCGGTGTGACGACCGGGCTGATCATCGCCCTGTTCCGCTGGCTCCTGATCTTTGCGGACGGGTGCCGGAACCGGCTGGTGGCTTACGCCAACACCGGAGTGGGACCGGCGCTCATCGCCGCCCTGGTGATGCTCCTGCTGGTGCTGGTTATCGGGTGGATTCTGCGGAAAGAACCGGAATCCACCGGCTCCGGCATTCCACAGGTGGAAGCGGAGCTGCTGGGGAAGAAGGATATGAACTGGCTTTCGGTGCTGGTTTCCAAAATCCTGGGCTGCGCCCTGTCCATCGGCGGCGGTCTGGCACTGGGACGGGAGGGCCCCAGCATCCAGATCGGTGCGATGGTGGGAAAGGGCTTTGCCCGAACCAACAAGCGTGTGCTGACCGAGGAGCGGTATCTCATGAGCTGCGGCGCCGGTGCCGGATTGTCCGCGGCCTTTGGCGCGCCTTTGGCGGGCACCATATTCTGCTTGGAGGAATTGTACCGCAACTTTTCATCGGAAGTGCTGCTGTCCACCATGGCAGCGGCGGCATCATCGGATTTTGTGGCCGCCCACATCATAGGAATGGAGCCGGTATTCGGCTTCCGGATCGAGTACCGTCTTCCGTTGAAATATTACTGGTTCGCCATGATTCTGGGGGTGGTGCTGGGCCTGTTCGGAAGCCTGTATAACCGGACCATCGACCGGATGCAGGATTGTTTTGACCGGGTAGGCACGGCGGCCAACGCACTGGCCAAGAAGTGGCCGGGAAGACGGCGACTGAACCCAAAGACCGGAAAAATGGATTACAAGGGAAATATTGCGCCTTATGCAAAGCTGGCGGTGGGCCTGACCATGGCCTACATCTGTTTCTTTGCATACCCGATTACTTTGGGAAGCGGAAACGGATTGGTGAGCCGGATTGCAGAGGGCGACTTTGCGCTGAAAGCGTTGCTGGTGCTTCTGGCAGTGAAATTCGTATTCTCCACGGCCAGCTTCGGAACTACCGCACCGGGCGGCATCTTCCTGCCCCTGCTGGTGCTGGGCGCTGTCACCGGCGGAGTCTACTCCCGTCTGCTGGAAAACCTGCTGGGCATTGACGGAAAATACATTGCCGCCTTCGTGGTACTGGCCATGGCGGGGTATTTTGCGGCCATCGTCCACGCGCCGGTAACGGGGGTGGTGCTGATTACGGAGATGACGGGAGATTTTCGTTCCCTGCTGGGGCTGGTGATGGTTTCCCTGATTGCCTTCGTAATCTCGGAGCGCCTGGGAACGGAGCCAATCTACACTCAGCTGATGAATCGCAGCAGCGGAAAGCGCTACAACGTTTCGAAGCAGCGCAAAAGCATCATCGACGATATCGTCCATCCCGGTTCGATTATGGACGGAAAGCGAATCATGAATATGGGACTGCCCCTGGGCGCTTTGATCGTCTCCGTGATTCGAGAGGAACAGGAATTCATTCCCGACGGACACACCATCCTGCGAGGGGGCGATGTGATTGAAGTGCTGCTGCGGGAAGAGGACCTGGCGGAAGTGGAACACATCATTGAAGAGGAATGCAAGAAGGTACAATTATGAACATCCTGGACTATGTGAAGAATACCACCCAAACATTTGAAGAGATGCCGCTGAATCCGGTGGACAGCCTGGTGCTGAGCCAGCTGTCCTATGCCCGGCTGGAGTTTGCCGAGCCGAAGCCGGAGAACCTGCTGGACCGCCTGCGGAAGGGCGTGACCGTGGCCGACTTCTTTCGCAACGAGTGGTTTGAAAAAATATTCTGCGATGGAATTTCCGATTCCGACAATATGAATCTGATGGCCTATGCGGTGGCCAGCCGGCGGTACCGAAATCTGAAAATTCGGGATATCGTGGGCGATTTTGACAAATCCAGTGAAAAGCAGTTCGGCGCCATGATTTTCAGGCTGGATGCCAACACGGACTTCGTGGCCTTCCGGGGAACGGACGGATCCATGCTGGGCTGGAAGGAGGACTTCAACCTGTCCTTCATGAACGAAGTTCCGTCCCAGTCGGAAGCGGTGGAGTATTTGGAGCGGAATTACGGACCAGGGAATCGAAAGGGCCGAAATCGCCGCATCTACGTGGGCGGGCATTCCAAAGGGGGAAATCTGGCGGTATATGCGGCACTGATGTGCAGTCCGGAAGTGCGCTCCCGCATCCTGAGGGCTTACAGCTTGGACGGACCGGGATTCCGGGATGAAGTTCAGGAAGAGCTGGACCGGATTCAGGAGAAGAGCGAAGTTGCCATCACGAAACTGGTTCCTCGCACTTCGGTGGTGGGAATGATGATGCAGAACAGCTCGGATTACCAAGTGGTCCAGAGCGATGCCATCGGCATCATGCAGCACTTCTCCTATTCCTGGCAGGTGCAGGATTCCGATTTCATCTATCTGGAGGAAATTGACACCGGCGGAAAATACATGAACCGGACGGTGCACGACTGGCTCCAGTCCGTGCCCGATGAGAAGCGGAAGGTGTTCATCAATTCTCTCTTTGACGTCCTGGCGGAACATCAGGTGGATACCCTCCAGGACCTGAAGGAAATGAGTCTGACGGACATGGCCAAAATGATTGCCTCCCTGCGGAACCTGGAGGAGGAGGACCGGACCGTGGTAGCCGACGTGCTGAAATCGCTAGCCGGAGCAGCTCTGCCGAAGTTTCGCCGGAAGGACAACCCGAAAAACCCGGAAGAAAAATAATGTTTTTTTGTACAGAATTCGATACCTTTATTGCGGGCGGAGAACAATGAGCGTAATATAAACAATTGGAAAAAATAGTTTAAAAAAATTAATGGTAATGGTACAGAAAGAAGGCTCATCATGAAAAAAGTAGTTACCTACATCATCTTGACGGCGTTCCTTTTCGGGACAATGGAGATTGCCCTGAAGATTGCCGGAAGCACATTTGATTCCATTCAGCTCACATTTCTCCGTTTCCTTATCGGCGGTCTGGTCCTGGCACCGTTCGGCGTTGCGGAAATCCGGAAGGACAACATTAAGATTACAAAGGGTGATTGGCTTTGGCTGCTTCTGGTAGGCATCATGGGAATTGCCATCAGCATGCTGGCATTCCAAATCGGCGTTCAGCATTGCAACGCATCCACTGCGGCCGCACTGATCTGCCTGAACCCGCTGTTCACCATGGTGATCGCCCACTTCTTCACCTCGGAGAAGATGGACAAAGCGAAGGGACTGGCATTTTTCATCGGCATCGTGGCAGCGGTATTCATGATTCGTCCGTGGGACGTTCAGCCGGGCAACACGGTATTCGGCATGGCCACCATGCTTCTGGCATCCGTTACTTTTGCCGCTTATACGGTAATGGGCAAAAAAACTATCGGCCGAATCGGCACGTTCGCTCAGACCAGCATCTCCTTTATCCTGGGTTCTCTGGTGTTGCTCTTGGTGCTGATTCCGATGGGACGTCCGGTGTTCGCCCACATCACGGAGCAGCCGCTGGTACTTCTCTACTGCGGAATCGTGGTTACCGGTCTGGGATACCTGTTCTACTTCCTGGCCATCCGTTACTCGGATGCCACCACCGGTTCCATCGCGTTCTTCATTAAGCCGGCCATCGCACCGGTGCTGGCGGTGGCCATCCTGGGAGAGCACGTCTACTGGAACACCATCGTGGGCATCGTTCTTCTGATTACTGCCTCCGTCATCACCCTCCGGGATACCTGGTCCACGGAGGATCCGGAAATCGAAGAGACGGAGCTGGAAGTTCGGGAAGGATTGGAAGTAGAATAGAAAAACTGCATGCGGTCAGCAACCGCTTGCAGTTGGGCTTGAGACGCCCAACTGCAAGCCAAGATTGCTTCCCGCATGCAGTTTTTTTGTCGGAATAGTCGAACCGGAATTATGGAACATGCGGTCAGCAACCGCCGGGGGCCGCGGCTCAAGCCGCCGCTTCCCCCGGCAAGATTGCCTCCCGCATGCAGTTTTTTTGTCGGAATAGTAGAACCGGAATTATGGAACATGCGGTCGGCAACCGCTTGCAGCTGGGCTCGAAACGCCCAACTGCAAGCCAAGATTGCTTCCCGCATGCAGTTTTTTTGTGTCGGATTATGGA
>JAEUGJ010000023.1:0-5894 GCA_016775335.1 Mogibacterium sp. | reverse complement strand
GCAGTTTTTTTGTGTCGGATTATGGAACCGGGATTATGGAACATGCGGTCAGCAACCGCTTGCAGTTGGGCACGAAACGCTCAACTGCAAGCCAAGATTGCTTCCCGCATGCAGTTTTTTTGTGTCGGATTATGGAACCGGGATTATGGAACATGCGGTCAGCAAACGCTTGCAGCTGGGCTCGAAACGCCCAACTGCAAGCCAAGATTGCCTCCCGCATGCAGTTTTTTTATTCCGAAGAAATTGGTAAGGTTAAATTTAAAATAATCTCGGCTATTAAATATAACTGCCGAAACTGGTTGAAATATTGGCACGGCTGATATATAGTATAGTTGGAGGTGATATAGTTGGAAAAAATCGCTGAGAATAAAAAGTTTATTACAATCGCAGAATTAAAGAATATGGGTCATTCCTATTATAAAATCGAAAAACTTGAAAAGGCCGGAATCCTATCGAGGATAAACCGCAGTACCTTTGAAAATCTTGGCTATAAGGGCGATGAGAACGATTTTTTTAGTGCTGAGGCTTATGTTCCGAATGGAGTAATATGTTTGATGAGTGCTGCTCGGTATTACGGACTTACAAATTTCCTGCCGGATGCTGTAGATGTTGCGATAGAACGTAAAAAGAAAGTAAACACGCTACCGGAATGGCCGGAGATAAGAATTTTTTATTTTGCACCATCCCGAATGGATATCGGTGTAACTGAAATCTATGAGGGAGAAAATTGTTTTCATATTTTTGATATTGAGAAAACGGTGGTAGATATTATTTACTACAGGAACAAGATTGGAATTGAAGAAACATCAGAGGTGCTTAAAAATTACCTGAAACGCAGGGACAGGCAAATAGATAGGATTTATGCTTACGCAAAACGGCTGCGCTGCGAGAAAGTGGTACGAACATATCTGGAGGTGCTAATTTAATGAATGCTGATTCAGTAAAGGCGAGGCTAAAGAGCTTCGCAATAAAAAGTGGATGCACTTGTATTTGATACAGACGCTATCACAGTTGAAGATATAACAGAGTTTAAGGAATATCATGGGTTGCATGTATCGTTTGTAGGATATCTCGACCGGACGAAAATACCTATCGGTATTGATATAGGTTTTGGAGATGTAATCTATCCAGATGCTGTTAAGATGGACTTTCCTGTAATACTCAATATGGAAGCACCTAGAGTGAATGCGTATTCATTGGAAACATTGATTGCGGAGAAGCTGGAAGCTATCGTTCATAATGGATACCTTAACAGCAGGTATAAGGATTTTTATGATATCTATGTCCTTTCAACAAATTATGAGTTTTCTTATGAAGGACTCAGAAATGCTGTTATCCAGACATTTGAAAATAGAAAAACACAGATGACAATGGATGCTGCGGCTTTTAGCGAGGAATTCTTAAATGATCCAATGCATCAGACGAGATGGAAAGCATTTTTAAAGAAGAAAAAAGCGCTTATTCAGATATCCATGCCAGATGCTATGAATTGGATAAAAGCTTTTGTGTGCCCGCTGCTTGAAGGAATGGAGAAAACAAAGTGGAATCCTAAAAAGGGCATCTGGGAATAAGAAATCGCAAGCGGGTGCATCCAATGTAGCGTCCCTGGGTCTGTCCGGCCCTTCGGCGCCGCAGACGTGTGACCTCAGCTATTCAATTTATTTATACATCTTTCTTCGTGAAAATGTTGAACCGATATGCCGTTATCATTTATAATCCGATAGCGATGATTTTTGAAAATAAGAAACAGCAGGAGGGGTTATGCGGAGCAAGTTCAACATGTTTCCAATTGTGGAAGGAAAAGAAGCAAAGGCCAATAATATCGGCAAGGCAGCAATTATAAGCGGGTGTATCTTAACTTTTGGGATGTATTTGTTTTACAAAGAAGACGGTGCTCGTATATGGACATACTTGAGTGAGATGTTTGTGGCATATTTTCTGTTGGACTACCTGTTTCTGAGCATCGGCGGGTGCATCCAATGCAACAGGCGCATCGGAAAAAGGGTGCGAGCCGGGATTGTGGTTTTGGCGGTGGGTGCCGTTCTCTTCACCTTGCTGCTTTGCTTCCTGGAAAAAGTGCCAACCCTCACCCTTCTTCCGTACTGCATAATTCTCGTGTACGCCGTTGTGGGGTATCGGAATTATAATAGTGTAAAAAAAGCTTAGCTCAGACTGGACAAGGAGCGCATTACCAGGTCAATGTCCTTGTTCTCCAACTCTTGTATAATGTGCAGATATGTCTTCTGCGTCGTCGTCATGCTGGAATGCCCCAGCCTCTGGGCAACACTGGCAATAGAGACACCGGCAAAAAGCAGCAGGGATGCGTGGGTGTGACGAAGACCGTGGACCGAAATCACGGGAATATGAAGCTTTCGGCAATGCCGTTCCAGTACATCGTTGACAGTGGAATTGTACACTTTTCCCTGTATGAAGATGGGCTTATCTTCCGGCAGGTTTCGGAGTAAGGTGGAGAATTGGACAATCAGCTGCCAATCCAGTTGGACGCGCCGGACGGAGGAGCGGTTCTTTGTGGGTTGGAATCCGCCACCTTCTTTGTAATTCCAAGTTTTGTTGACAGAGATGGATTGCTTTGTAAAGTCGAAGTCGGCGGGGGTCAATGCCAGTGCTTCCGAGAAGCGGAGACCGGTTTTTGCAATCAGAAGAATCAGCCAATCCCAATTCAACCCTTCTTCCAGATTTAGGTCCGCCAGGAGCTGATGCAGCTCAAATTGATTCAGATATTTGCACTTTTTCACCCGAGGTGTTTTCCCTTTAATAATTGCTTTTCGAGTCGGATCCCGATTGATAAGCCCTTCATCCAGCGCATCCAGAATGGCTCCTTTTAATTGATGGTGAAAGTCCATTGTTGTTTGCCGCTCATGCAGTAAGGCATAGTCATTGAGCAGCTTTTGGTAGGTAATTCGGTTCAGTTCGCCAACTTGCAATTCCGGTGACAGCCGACGAACCCAGGACAGAGTCAATTCGTATTTTTTCATGGTAACGTCTCGGATGGCGCCTTCCTTGTACACTTGAATCCACTCTTCGTAATACTCGTGAAATAACGTGGTTTTCTTAATGTTGTTTAGCATAATAACCTCCTGTAAGTACTTTGCAGTATGCATTGGTAAAGAAATTTCCTTTACCATTCCCCGGTGCATGGTATAATTAAAACAATCGGCTTACACCGGGAATGAGCGTTTTTGTTTAAGTATAAGATACAACGAGGAGCACTATGAATAAGCAACAATTATCCGCGAAAATCTGGGAATCTGCCAATAAGATGCGTTCGAAGATTGAGGCGAATGAATACAAGGATTACATTCTGGGGTTCATTTTCTACAAGTTCCTTTCCGAGAAGGAAGTGGAATACCTGAAGAAAAATGATTGGACGGATGAATACCTTCCGGAATTGACGGAAGATGATGAGGAAACGGTAACCAGCGTTCAGAAGAATATCGGATATTTTATTTCTTATGAAAACCTGTTCTCCACCTGGCTGGAAATTGGGAAGGATTTCCGCATTGAGCACGTGCATGACGCCCTGTCGGCGTTCAACCGGAACATCAATTCGACCCATAAGCGTGTTTTTGAGAAAATTTTCGATACCCTTCAGACGGGGCTTTCCAAGCTGGGGGATAATTCCGCATCCCAGTCCAAAGCCATTCGGGATCTGGTATATCTGATCAAAGATATTCCGATGGACGGAAAGCAGGACTACGATGTGTTGGGATTCATCTATGAAGATTTGATTCGAAACTTTGCTTCCAATGCCGGAAAGAAGGCGGGGGAATTCTATACGCCGCATGAGGTGTCGCTGCTGATGTCGGATATTGTGGCGCATCACCTGCAGAATCGCAAGGAAATCAAGATATACGACCCGACCAGCGGTTCCGGCTCTCTCCTAATCACCATCGGAAAGAGCACCGCTCGGTACATGAAGAATCGAAACAATATTAAATACTATGCGCAGGAGCTGAAGCAGAACACCTACAACCTGACTCGAATGAATCTGGTGATGCGAGGAATTCTCCCGGACAATATCGTGACTCGGTGCGGAGATACGCTGGAAGAGGACTGGCCGTATTTTGACGAAAACGATCCGGCACAGACATACGATCCTCTTTACGTGGACGCAGTGGTATCCAATCCGCCGTATTCCCAGTCATGGGATCCTACCGGGAAAGAGAATGACGTTCGGTTCGCTCGGTTCGGCTTAGCACCGAAGGGTAAAGCCGATTATGCATTCTTGCTCCATGATTTGTTCCACGTGAAGGATGATGGAATCATGACCATTGTTCTGCCTCACGGGGTTCTTTTCCGTGGCGGCGAAGAAGGAGAGATCCGGCGGAATCTGATTGAACAGAATCATATCGATGCAATTATCGGGCTGCCGGCGAATATTTTCTACGGGACCGGCATTCCGACCATCATCATGGTTCTGAAGCAGAAGCGCGAGAACAATGATGTTCTCATTATTGACGCATCCAAGGGCTTCATCAAGGAAGGTAAAAACAATCGGCTGCGTGCTTGCGACATCAAACGGATCGTAGACACGGTGACCGATCGCCGGGATGTTCCGAAATTCGCAAAAAAAGTCAGCCGGGAAGAAATCCGCCGGAATGACTATAATCTGAATATCCCACGGTATGTGGATTCCTCCGAAGAGGCAGAATCCTGGGATATTTATGCGTCCATGTTCGGCGGAATTCCGGAAAAAGAATTGGATTCCCTTCAGGAATATTGGAACGCATTCCCGCATCTTCGGGAAGAATTGTTCCGGGAAGTCTCGCCCGGATACTGTGAGGTGAAGGCTTCGGATATTAAGTCCGCCGTGCAGGAACATGAAGACGTTCACCTTTTCCGGAATCGGTTCCGCGACGCCTTCCGCACACTGGAAGATGCCCTTCATCGGACACTTGTGGAGGAAGCGGAAACTGTGAATGCCGTGACGGCCGAGTCGGACTTCACCGATGATATTTTTACCCGTCTCAAAGATATCCCGCTGGTGGATTCCTACGAAGCCTACCAGCTTCTCCATGATTCTTGGGAAACGGTGATTGAGAACGACCTGGAGATGATTCAGACGGAAGGGCCTGCGGCGGCGACGCAGGTGGATCCGAATCTGGTGCTGAAGAAGAAGAATGGAAAGGATCAGGAAGTTCAAGATGGCTGGAAGGGGCACATTCTGCCTTTCGAACTGGTTCAAGACGCATTGCTGTCCGAGGAGAAAGCGGCCATTTCGGTAAAAGAAAATCGCCTTGCCGAAATCGTTTCCGAGTATGAAGAGATTTTCGATTCGCTGGACGAGGAGGAGAAGTCTGCGGACTATTCCGGCGAGAACGGTTTTGTCTGGAGCGAGGTAAAGAAAGCCATTAAAGCCGGTGCTTTGGAGCCGGAAACGCTGCAGAAATTAACCGATGCCTCGAAGTTAAATGAGGAAGAGAAGAAACTGAAATCTGCCGTCAAGAAGGGAAAGGAGGCGCTGGAGCTTCAGACCAAAGATACCATTGAGAACCTCCGCGTCGAACAGGTCAAGGAGCTGCTTCATCGGAAGTGGATTACCCCGCTGGTGCAGAATCTTCTGAACCTTCCGAACAACGCGGTGGACGCGCTGATTTCGGAATTGAACGCGCTGAATCAGAAATATGAAACCACTTTCGCCGAGCTGGAATCTCAGATTGCGGAAACGGAGACGCAGCTTTCAGCCATGATGGATGAACTCACCGGCAGCGAAACCGATCTGCTGGGTCTAAGCGAACTTCGGAAACTGCTGGGAGGTGAGTGATATGACGGAAAAAAGAAAATCGCCGGCCCTCCGGTTCCGAGGATATACAGATGATTGGGAACAGCGTAAGTTGGGAGACTTGGCTGAAAAGACCTGTGGTGGAGGTACT
>JAEUGJ010000022.1 GCA_016775335.1 Mogibacterium sp. | reverse complement strand
GTCCGGGCTGGGAAATCGACTGCGACATCGATGTGGTACAGACCGCCGACAAGGAGAATTTCTACATCACCGGATTCATGGATGCGTCCATCAACGGAGAGCATGCATTCCACAGAGACTACGATGTAACCGTTCCGCGTAACGGACTCTAGAAAAAACTCTAGGAAAAAAGATTGCATAGGGGGGCGGACTCCGGCCTCCCCTATGCTTTATGGAAATGAAATAGACAGAAAAGGAGAGGGACTATGAAAAACAAGAAAATCACATTTTGGGAACTGGTCATGCTGAATATCTCCGCTTTATACGGAATTCGCTGGATTGCCAGATCCACGTCGGATGCGTATCTGGGACTGGGCGCAATTCCGATGTGGGTAATATTGATGTTTCTGTTCTTCGTGCCTCAGGCTCTGATGTGCGCGGAACTGGCAGCATCCTATCCGCATGACGGCGGGCTGGCCTACTGGGTGAAGGTGGCTTTCGGAACCAAATACGGATTCCTGGTGTCCTGGATGCACTGGACGGCCTTGATTTTCTGGTTTGCCTCCTTCCTCACCTTCTTCTCGGTAAACGCCACCTACATGGTGGGACGGCCGGAGCTGGCCAACAACAAATTGCTGGTGCTGGTGATGTCCATCGCCATCATTTGGATTCTGTCCATCGCCAGCATGAAGGGCATGGAATTCGGTAAATACTTTACCAGCGTGGGATCTCTGGGATCCACGGTGCCGACGGTATGCCTGATTGTACTGAGCTTTGCGGCAATCGTGTTCCTGAAGAAGGCACCGAGTGCTTCGGTGTTCACCGTTGCGACGCTGACACCGAAACTGAATATGAACTCCCTGGTAGCGATTTCCAGCATCATGTTCGCCTACACCGGTGCGCAGCTGGCGGCCAACTTCATCTCGGAGATGGAGAACCCGCAGAAGAACTATCCGCGGGCCATCTGCACCGCCGCAGCAATTATCGGCGTGCTGTACGCCATCGGTTCCATCGCCATGACCATGCTGCTTCCGACTTCGGAGATTCAGTCTTCTACCGGAACGCTGGATGCACTGCTTCGCGCCTGTGAACTTCTGGGAATTCCAACCCTGTTCGTTCAGGTCATCGCATTCGGAATCGCATTGTCCGTACTGGGGGCACTGGTTCTGTACATCGCCCAGCCGACCAAGATGCTCTTCGGATTCGTGGAGCCGGGCGTATTCTCGGAACGGATTACCAAGGTGAACGAGCACGGAATCCCGACCAAAGCGATTGTTTTCCAGGCCACCCTGATTTCCGTCCTGCTGATTGGCGTATCCTACCTGCCGGGAGTGGAAGCAATCTACAACATGCTGGTGACCATGACCGCGCTGACCACATTGTTCCCGTACGTATTCCTGTTCCTGGCATACGGAAAGATTAAGCGGGAAAAAGAAGATCTGGATGGGCTCTATGTGATGACGAAGAACAAGAAGCTGGCGTCCACCATTACATATGCCGTAACCGCATTGTGCGTATTCGCCATCCTTTGCTCCGCACTTCCGATTATGGGAAGCACGCATGAGAATATCATCTACGAGACAGAGCTGATTGGCGGAAGTATATTGATTATCGTATCCGGTCTGCTGATTTGGAAGAAATCCGGATTGGAGAATAAAGTGATTCCGGTGAAGGACGTGAAGCAGACCGTTCCGGAATCGGAGCCGGAAACCTTAGGGGAAAAGTAATTATTTTTAGCGACAATTAAATAAGTAAGGAGAGTATTATGGGAACACAATCAAAACTGAAGAAAAACATGCTCCGGCTGATCCTGATTTCCATCGCCGGAACCATGATCTACGGATTGCCGTATTTTAGATCGTACTACTACGATGCGTATCTGCAGACCTATGGACTGACCAACGCTCAGATGGGTATGTTCGGTTCCATTTTCGGAATCATGGGCGCTTGCTCCTACCTGTTCGGCGGCGTGGTGGCGGATATTTTTACACCGAAAAAGCTGATGTCCGTCTCCATGATTCTCACGGGCCTGGGCGGATTGCTGCACTTGATGCACCCGAACTATCTGATGCTGGTATTCATCTACCTGCTCTGGGGATTCACCTCCCTGTTCGCGTTCTGGCCGGCACTGCTGAAGGTGCTGCGTTCTCTGGCAAACGAGGATGAGCAGAGCAAGGCATACGGATTCATGGATGCCACCCGCGGCGTGACCAATGCGGTTCAGCTGGCGGTGACTCTGGCCATCTTCAACGCGCTGAGCAAGAAGGCCAGCGATCTGGCAGGCCTGAACGGCGTGGTAATCTTCTACTCCGCCATCTGCATCGTAATGGGTATCGGACTGTACTTTGTACTGGATGAAAGAAAGTTCGAAACCGAAAAGAAGGATGATGTCAAAGCCGAAGAGGAAGAGAGCAAGTTCTCCTTCGCCATTGTAAAACAGGTGCTGAAGATGCCGGTGGTATGGATGCTGTCCCTGGTAGTATGCTGCTCCTACACCATGAACATCCTGTTCTACTACTTCACTCCGTATGCAACGGCGAACCTGGGCATGACCGCCGCTGCCGGTGCCATGGTTACCATGTTGGCACAGTACGTTCGTCCGGTAGCCTGCGTGGTGGGCGGCGTAGCGGCAGACCGTATCGGAAGAGCCAACGTAATGTACGGAACGTTGGGCATCATGCTGGCGTCCACACTGGTTCTGATCTTTGCGGGTTCGATGACCAGCAAGGTATTTATCGGCATCTGCGTATGCATCTACTTCGGCATGTATGCGGCATATTCGCTGGCATTCTCCATGTTCGACGAATGCGGGATTCCGAAGCACATGTCCGGAACCGCCATCGGCCTGATCTGCACCATCGGCTACATGCCGGAATTCATTTGTCCGCTGTTGGCCGGAAAAGTCCTGGATTCTTACGGAAATGCGGGTTACCACATTCTATTCGTATTCCTGGCAGTTATGATGGTAATCGGTCTGGTAATTCTCACCGTCTACAAGCGCTACATCAAGAAGATGCACGCAAAGGGTGCGCTCTAATTCAGACAATTTAATAGGAATATTCTAAGTGACCATATAGAATATGAGCCGAAAGGGCCCCATCGAATATCGATGAGGTCCTTCACTTGACGTATTTATTTGATAATTAGCATGTTGCTGCGCTTCAGTTCTTTAATTTCCTCCGGCGTGATGAGGAGCTCCTTCGTTAGCTCCGGCGTGAAGGTGAGGGGCTTCTTGGATACCATGATTTTGGCGGTAACTCCCTGGTAGAACAGGGAGATGCAGGACATGATTCCCATCTGAGGATGGTCCTTATGGAAGAGAAGAGGCATCCGAATGAAGATTTTATCAAACGGAGGTTCCTCATTGGTGTAGTAGAACATGATGCAGGTATCGGAGTAAGTGACTTCGCCGTGATAGATGAAATCCGATTGATACTCCATATGCTTCACATCCGTGTCGAAATACAGCACGGATTTCATGGACGGATGAGAGTTCTCGATGAGTGCGCACTTCACCTTCTTGGTATCGCCGCTGTACCAGTAGATGTACAGCTGATCTAAAAAATGCTTTTTGTACTTCAGGAGATCCACATTGTCCGGATCGCTATAGGTGGCCGGAAGGAATTCCGCGATATCCACATTTAACGCGGTGCAGATTTCCACCAGAGCGTCGATGGCGATGTTCACATCCCCACTCTCATATTTGGAAAGGGAAGCGGGACTTCGATGGATGGTATTCGCCAGTTCCGTCAATGTGATTCCCTTCGCCTTTCGGCAAGCTTTCAATTTCTGACCGAGGGTTTTGTAAAATGATGGCTGCATAGATGTCTCCCTTCTGATGTTGATATAAACTTTCACTTTTGGAAAGAATCTCATGAATAAATGTGGTGTATGCAAATTGCTAAGGACAACTATAACACATTTGCAAGTTTTTTTCACTATATGAAAAAAACAATCGAACCATTTTTGAAAAACGTGAATGCGGCCGAATTTGAGCCGGGATTTCCTCTTTGTTATTATATAGACAAGTTAAGTCGAGAGTACTTGTTTAGGAGGTAAGAGTAATGGCTAAACAGGAATTTAAACAGAAAAGAGTCATGTCCCGGGAAGAGTTCCCGTATGAATGGGAAGTCATTGAGAACATCTGGGTACCGATGTCCGACGGATGCAGATGCTCGGCGCGTATGTGGAAACCAAAGTCCGACAAACCGCTGCCAACCATCTTCGAAACCCAGCCATACCGTAAGAGAGACGGTATGAGAGGCAGAGACGAACCGATGTACGGATACTTCGCAGGAATGGGATACAACGTTGTCCGCGTGGATATGCGCGGTGCCGGCGAATCCGACGGTTGCTTCTACGATGAGTATCTGAAGCAGGAACAGGACGATGCCATCGATGCCATCAATTGGATTGCGGCACAGCCATGGTGCGACGGAAACGTGGGTATGCAGGGTAAGTCCTGGTCCGGATTCAACTCCCTCCAGGTTGCCGCAAGAAGACCGGAGCCGCTGAAGGCCATCATCTGCATCGGTTTCGTCGATGACCGCTACACACAGGATATCCACTACAAGGGTGGCTGCCTCCTGAACGACAACTTCTGGTGGGGCAACATCATGCTGGCATATATGTGCC
>JAEUGJ010000021.1 GCA_016775335.1 Mogibacterium sp. | reverse complement strand
ATTGGATCACCAAACATCTCTACAAATCGGGCTCTTATGAGGTCGTCAAGCTTTTGAAGCTCCTGCTGACGAGATTCAATAATGTTTTCGGTTTTCTTGAGAATATCTACAATGCGTTGCTGATTTTCGATTGTATCTAAATTGAACTTTTCGTTCTTATAATCCTTGAAATAAATGTGTGGAATTGTAGCACCTGTATAGTACTTTTCTAAATGCATGTGTTTTGTCACATAGTATAGATACTCCGGTAAAACATTTTCTTTAGGCAAAAGATATTGCAAAGTACCTATCACTGAAGAATAGCCTGGATGTAACGTTACTCTTCCGATTCCGGCACCATCTTTAACTACTGCTACGTATGGTTTATCTTGATGATATGAATCAATGTTGCCTAAGAGTCCCGCAGCGCCATATACCGGATACTGCCCGTTTTGGTTTATAACATCTGATTGCTTAAGATTCGATGAACCTCTATCACAAATATCTCCTAATTTTACTTTCATCTTTTCGTTCCTTTTATTCTATCATTCCCAGTGCCGGGGTTATAACCACAGCATGTACTATGAAGTTCCCGTGAAGTGTTGTGCATTTCCGGCAGTTCAGACCCAATCTGCACAACATTTTCGTCCGGGGAGCAGTTCTTTGCCGGCAATTAGAGAAATCGCCAACCGATAATGGATTATCCTATTAGAACCACCCCAGATTCCCTCGAGAAACCACACTATTTTTATGCCGAACCCGTCCGAAACGGGTCAGCTGCATACCTGCTTGCCGCTTCGACTTTGAAGTGTTGGCGCAAAAAGCAGGTTCCGAAGGCAATATGCATAACGTTTCACACCAACTTCACAATCCGGTCCGGCGGCCACTCTAATTTCCGCAGTTTCCCGACTTTTCCATCAGCCGTCAGCTGCTCGGCGCCGGCGTCCGCTCTTCGCAAATATCAATTTGTAGGACAAATTTCTTCCCAATCAACAGTTGGCAGGGAGATGGGAAATACGATATAATGAAATGACTTTGGAATGCACCCATGGGAGGGTGCTGCAGTTAGTATAATTATCGGAGAGAAGCAATGGGTAACTTTGATTTCCTCAAGGAGGATGCACAATTTAAGTCTTTTGCGGATATGGCTGTTCGGGCGGAACGGCTGCTGGGGATCGATCCGGAAGCGTGCGCCATCGGGTGCAGAAAGGCGATGGAATTTGCCATTAAATGGATGTACACGGCGGACCATTTTCTTCGGATGCCCTATAAAGAAACCCTTGTGGCGATGATCAATACCAATCGCTTTCGGGAACTGGTGCCGGATGATTTGATGCGGCGGATTCAGTATGTGCGGGCGCTGGGAAATAATGCGGCGCATGCCGGCGTTCAGATTACCTATGAACAGGCGGCACTGGGGGTAGAGAATCTGTTCTACTTCATGGATTTCGTGGCATGCAGCTATTCCAGAACCTACGACGCGCCGGATTTCCACCGAGAACTTCTCGGCGCAGAAAATGAGCTGGAGAAGAGGGAAGCCCTCGCTCAAGAGAAAACGCAGCAGTATGAACTGAACATCCAGAAGCTCATCGAAGAGAATCGGGCGCTGAAAGACGAACTCAGTGCGAGACGGGAAGAGCGGATGGAGAATTACGTTCCAAAACCGCTGGATCTGACGGAATTCAATACGAGAAAAATATACATCGACGTTATGCTGGCCGCTGCCGGCTGGACGAAAGGCAAGGACTGGCTGGAGGAGGTACGGCTGGAAGGAATGCCGAACGCCTCCGGCGAAGGTTTTGCGGATTACGTGCTGTACGGAGACGACGGCCGGCCGCTGGCAGTTGTGGAAGCCAAGCGTACCAGTGTCAACGTGGAAAACGGCCGAATCCAGGCCCGGCTGTATGCGGAGCTTCTGGAGAAAGAATTCGGTCGCAGACCGGTGGTTTTCCTGAGCAACGGCTTCGAGATGCGGATCATCGACAACCAGTATCCGGAGCGGCCGGTTGCGGAATTCTATTCCAAACGCGACCTGGAGAAGCTTCACAACCTCCAGCGGATGCGGGAACCGCTGACGGATATCCGAATTCGCCGGGACATCGCCGGCCGGTATTACCAGGAAGCCGCGGTAAAAGCAGTCTGCCGTACGTTGGGCGAAGAGAACCGACGAAAGGCACTTTTGGTTATGGCGACGGGTTCGGGAAAAACCAGAACCGTAATATCTCTGGTAGAAGTGCTCCAGCGAAAGGGCTGGGTGAAAAACGTCCTCTTCCTGGCCGATCGAACCGCACTGGTCACCCAGGCCAAAAGAAGCTTCGGCGATCAGCTGCCGAACCTATCGGTAACCAATCTCTGCGAGGATAAGGAAAACTACGGCGCGGCCTGCGTCTTTGCCACTTACCAGACCATGATCGGCTGCATCGATTCGGTAAATGACGAGAATGGCAAAAGACTTTTTACGCCGGGCCACTTCGACCTGGTGATTTGCGACGAGGCCCATCGGTCGATTTATAACAAATATCGGGATATTTTTAATTACTTCGACGCACCTTTGGTGGGCTTGACGGCAACCCCGAAGGATGAAATCGATAAGAACACCTATGGTATTTTTAACCTGAAAGCCGGACAGCCGACCTATGGCTACGAACTGGCTCAGGCGGTGACGGACGGATACCTGGTGAATTACGTGTCCGTGGAAAGCAAGCTGCAATTCATGGAGAATGGCATCAACTACGACGATCTCACCCCGGAAGAGCAGGACGAATTCGAAGATACTTTTGAGGATGAGGATTTTATCCCGAAGCAGATCGATTCCTCGGCGCTGAATCAGTGGCTGTTCAACAAGGATACCATTCGAAAGGTGTTGGACATCCTCATGACGAAAGGCCACCGCGTTCATTTCGGAAAAGATATCGGCAAGACCATTATTTTTGCGAAGAACCATCTGCATGCGGAGGAAATCCTAAAAGTATTCAACGAGGAATATCCGAAGCTGACCGGCTATGCGGAGGTCATCGATAATCAGATTAAGAATTCGCAGCAGGCAATCGATACCTTCTCCAATCCGAAGAAGCTGCCGCAGATTGCGATTTCCGTGGACATGTTGGACACGGGAATTGATGTGCCGGAAGTGCTGAACCTGGTGTTTTTCAAGAAAGTGATGAGCAAATCGAAATTCTGGCAGATGATTGGCCGGGGGACGCGGCTGTGTGAAGGCTTGCTGGACGGTGCGGACAAGGAGAATTTCTATATTTTCGATTTCTGTGGAAACTTCGAATTCTTCCGCTTGAATCCAAACGGCCGGGAAGTGAAGGATTCCGGAACGCTGCAGGGCCAGTTGTACCGGATTAAATTCGCCCTGTCCCATAAGCTGCAGGATCTGGAGTACCAGACGGAGCCGCTGATGGCATTCCGAAATGATCTGGTGGATGAGATGCTGGAGAAGGTCCGGGGAATCAATAAGGATGGTTTTGCGGCGCGGCAGCATTTGCGGTATATCGAAAAATATTTAAATAAGGATAATTACAAAATCATAACCGATGAAGACGAGACGTACGTTAAGGAAGAGATCGCTCCGCTGCTGCAGGGCGACTCGGAAGATGCGCGGATTCTTCGTTTTGATTCGCTGATGTACGGCATCGAGTTGGCACATCTGGAAGGAAAGAAGACGAGTGCCGGAATCCAGTCTCTCCAGAATCGTGTGGGCCGTGTGGCAAAAGAAGCCGGGACGATTCCTGCGGTAAAAGCTCAGAAAATGTGGATCGACCGGGTTCTGGATACAGAGTGGGTCAGTGAAGCGGACATGAACGATTTCGAATCCGTTCGGAAAAACCTTCGGGAGCTGATGATATACTACCAGCCGCCAAAGATAAAAGTGCGCCATACGGATTTCGAAGATGAAATTCTGGAAATGAAATGGGACGGCGGCGAACTGGAGAACGATTACCTGAAGGATTATCGTCACGATGCAGAGGTATATATTCGCCAGCATCCGGACCATCTGGTAATCGGGAAACTCAAGTCCAATATTCCGCTGACCAGAATGGATGTGGAACAGCTGGAGCAAATCCTTTGGAGCGAAGTGGGCTCCAAAGAGGATTACGAGAAGGAGTACGGAGATAAACCACTGGGAGAACTGGTTCGTGAAATTGTGGGAATGGATATGAATGCAGCCAAAGCGGCATTCGCCGATTACCTGGAAAATGCGAACCTGAATGACCGGCAGATCTACTTCGTGAACCAGATAGTGGAATACATCGTTCGAAACGGCATTATGAAAGACGTTTCGGTTCTCCAGGATTCTCCGTTCACGGACCGGGGGAATATCATCGAACTGTTCGGCGATTCCCAGGATGTGTGGAGCGGAATCATGGGCACGATTCGGGATATCAACCGAAATGCGGATATCTCATAGTTGAACAGGGAAAACGGTAAACTTGATCACTTCAACGAATACAGGATTGATTTTGATAATCCGTATGAAGGGATGTTCCTGAAAACTGCGAAAAGACGTATGTTCACGATTAACCACACAAAGAAGATTTATTACACTTTTGCTGAGACAGACATGCTTTTTCAGGATCGTACAAAGAATGATTATGGAGATCCGCTGCCAATTTTAATGGGTTATGGAAGAGTTACTGAACCGGGAGAATGGCTTGGAGACGTTATAGGTGTTTCAGACCAACGGCCTGAAGGTTATTCGCTGATCAAAGAAATATGTATGAAGTGGTAGTAATTATGACGAGGCAGATACTGGATAGTTTTTCATATCGAGGAAAAAGGGCGGAATAGTTTCTGCAAACTATCTCACAAATATTCATGAAGGGTTCTAATTTGAGCCGTTTCCGGAATATCAGAAGAAATTGACGACGCAACCCTCTGC
>JAEUGJ010000020.1:13870-28835 GCA_016775335.1 Mogibacterium sp. | reverse complement strand
GCAAGTCAATATATTTGAAGGCTACGCAGTATTTGACATACAAGAAAAGAAGAAGGCAACTGATAAATCCATAGAAAAAGCAAAAGAACCATCAACAGCAGAAAGTGAGGAAAAATCCTATGAACAACAAACACTCTTCCCATCCACTAATATGTATTGACTTTAAAAAGAATCGTATACGAATCCACCGCAATACACTCCGTCAAATTGGTAACCCAGAATATATTCAACTTCTTGTTAATCCTGATCAAAAAATGATAGGTATAAAGGCTAGTTGTGCGGAGGATAAATTGGCACATAAAGTTAAGGATTATTTTGTCATCAATGGTAACAGTTATGAATTGTACAGCCGAGAATTACTATATTCACTTTCCCAACTTAACCTTTCTTGGGAGAAATTTAACATTTTTCGTTTAGAAGGCAATATTTACCCAGATAAAAAAATAGCTCTATTTTCCATGGATAACATCATCACAAAACTGCCACAAACAGAATTCAAATCAGAAATAATGGGAGATGAGTATGCGCAATTATAGTATATATACATTAAAAACAAAACTAGAATTCACCAATTTGTATCAATATCTCAGTGAAAAAGATTATAAACAACTTGAACAACAGATATTATGTCATTCCTATCACACCCCCATCTGCACATGGAATGGTATTGTCATTAATGGTATAGAAGCATATGAATTATTTCGTAAACACAGTATTCCTTTCCGAATAAAAAGACTCCATTTTTCCAGTAAAGAAGATGTAATTTCATGGATATGTACTGACCAACTTAAACGAGAGGATTTAACCAATATCAATAAAAAATACCTGATTGGGAAAAAATATGATGCTGAAAAAATTATAGTTTCAAGACAACTTTCATCTACGAATAAATCTCATATTTCCGGTGCAAGCATCGCAGCAAAAAAAATATCCGAAGAATGTAATGTAGCAATGGCTACCGTTTACAAATATTCTGCTTACAGTAGTGCACTAGATATAATTGATGAAAAAGTTCCGGATTTTGTCAAACGAGTTCGTTCTGGTCAACTCTGGATTTCCCAAGCTAATATTATTGAGCTTTCAGGATTACCAAAAGAGCAACTTTTAAGTCTAAATAACTACCTTCTTGCCGAAAAGATAGAACATCTCAGTTATCATGATATGAAAAGGGAATTACTATGGAATAATTACGCCAAACCGATGTTAAGGAAAGAATCTTCCGTTTCTATTCCTTCAATACGCAACCTGCCACAATTTGATCCAGATGCGGAAATTGCAAGTCTTACATTGACGATTCCCTCGTGGAACAGTTCTATCGAAAGAGTATTAAAAGTTTCAGATTTTAAAATTGCATCTGATACAGCAAAATATAAGCTTAAATATCAGCTTATGTGTCTAATATCAACCACAAATAATATTTTAAAAAAATTGGAGGAAATATAATTATGGATGGAAATACCGAAGATTTACAAAAGTTTGTTCCCCAAGTGCATTTTGAGCAAATACCTATTAAAAATTTATGTTCAAATCAAGATTATCAACGTAATCTTTCCATCAAACACGTTCAGCGTGCTGCAGCTAATTTTGACCTTTATCAGATAAACCCTGTAAAAGTAAGTAGACGTGATGGGATAAATTATGTGTTCAACGGACAACACACTATAGAGATTGTTGCTCTCGTCTCTGGATCAAGAGAAACTCCTGTCTGGTGTATGGTTTATGATGATCTTGTTTACACCCAAGAAGCAGATATTTTTGCAAATCAGATGAAATATGTCAAATCGTTATTACCTTATGAAATATTCATGGCTAATATTGAAGCTGGTAATGATAGAGAACTTATTATTCGTGACCTTGTTGAATCATATGATCTCACTATTACTTCTTCCTCTCGCCCCGGAGGTATATGTGCTGTATCCACTTTAATTAATATCTATGAAAAATATGGTTTTCACACTCTTGATCGTGTTTTACGCCTTTGTGTTGCCACATGGGAAGGTGCGCCTATGTCCTTTAGTTCCAATATGCTTAATGCTATTGCCCGTCTGGATAATGCTTATGGAGAAACAATGAAAGATGACACCTTCAAAGAAAAAGTTGGGCGTGTCTCTGTCAGAGAAATCAGTCGTACTGCCAGAGAACGTCGTGCCGGTTCATTAGGATTCGCAGAAGCTCTTTTACTAGAATACAATAAAAAATCCAAGTATTCACTTCCTTTTGAGAAATTATACACTCATAAAACACCCAAAAAAAGAGAACCATCAACTGAAGATGAATCCGGTCAAAGTTCCACTCCAGAAGGTCAGTTAGATTTATTTTCTACGGATCAAGAGAATACTCAGGCTCTGCCAAACGAATAGCGCAGAGCCTTCAGCCTTTAATTCTATCCATACTTTCAAAAGAACACCCTGCTTTAAGGCTCTCTTTCATGCAATCACTATTTTATCTTATCCCAAATTCATCAACCGCTCCATCCGCCACCTTATATATGAATACCCATTCCAAATATTTGCTTTTACCGGATACTCTTTCCTGTAAACAAATACAGTGTGATATTTAACAAAATGTATTCTACACCAATTATGTATATCTTTCATATATATGTTATTTATACCATTCATCCACTGTTCTAAAGCCCATATGTCTTTATCTGACACTAACTCCATTATGAACAGTACATTATAATATTGAATGACACCTACTCTCTTCCTTTCCTCTATTAACCTTTTACACAATAACCTATACTTAATGTTCATATCGTTCCTATGTCTCTCCCTCTAATCTATATTTTCCATCCTTATATACGTTATATATATAATTATTATATAGTACATATAATCGCCTGAATCATGTCCAAAACCTCCCCGCCTCGCACTTCCCCCACGATAATCCGGTCCGGCCGCATCCGCAGGCTGGTGCGAATCAATTGGTCCATCCGCACCTCCCCCTTCCCGATGGAATTGGCACTGCGGCACTCCATCTGCACCCGGTTCTCCAAGTGGTTCAGCTGCAGCTCCGCGGAATCCTCAATGATCACCACCCGCTCCTCCGGATGAATGTAGGATGCCAACGCATTGAGCATGGTGGTTTTGCCCGAGGAGGTTCCGCCGCTGATAAAAACATTGTATCCGCACTCCGTCAGCGCACACAGGTCCTCCTTGCACTCCTCCGTCAAACTCTTCCGCTGCACCAGCTCTTCCATGGTAATCATGGATTCCGCAAACTTCCGGATGGTGAGAGCCGGCCCGTTCAGCGCCACATTCCGAAGCACCCCGTTGATCCGGTACCCGCTGGGCATCCGCGCATCCACGATGGGGTTCGCCTCGTTGATTTCCCGATGCACGTCCGACGCCAGCATGCGAATCACCCCCTCCAGCTCCTCCGCCGAAATGAACGCGTTGTCCACCGCCTGCACCTTCCGGTTTCTCTCCACAAAAATATGCTCCGGCCCGTTTACCATAATCTCGTTGATGGCCGGGTCCTCCAAATACTCCTGCAGGATTCCGTACTTGCTCCGGAGGCGAAGGTACACCGCCCGCACCATGTGGGAAATTTCCCAGTACTCAACTTGCCCGGCCAGCTCCGACCCGAAAAACTCATCCTCCACATAGTTCAGCAATCGCTCCGCATCCTCCGTCACCTCCGAGTGGGACAGCTTCTTCCGCAGCTCCCGGATAAAACCATCCAGCTCCCGGCTGTACTTTTCCGTCACTTCCTTTAACATTTTGTCTCCTTCGTATTGTGCTCCGCCTTTACATTGTGCTCCGCACTCGGCCTATCGCGTGCTCCGCACTCACGGCGCCTCCAAAATCCCTTGTACCAGTCGCGCCGCATTCCGAATCTCCCCGGCTCGCTCCGGCACCACCAGTGACGTCTTCGGAAAATACTCCCGCATATCTTCCTCCGCCATATAGATGCACCACTCGGAATTCTTCATCACCTCGATGTTCCGCTCCGAGAAGCAATCCCCCACGCTGCACACCACCGCCGAAAAATACCGTCCCATCTCCCGAATCAGCTCCAAGCACTCCACTCCCGGAATCTTCATCAGCTCGTTCATTCCCCGCGGCATCCGAATCCGAAACACGTTCCCCGTCTCCCGCCGAAAAAACACCTCTACCGGAATGTTCTTCCCGCTCTGAAGGTAGTACACCAATTTCCGAAAGGTGTTCCCCGACTCTTCCGGCCGTCCCTTCCGATAAAAATACGTTAGATCCAGCAGCAGCACCGGTTCTTCCAGGTGCTCTCCCAATTCCAAGGCCACCTGCTCGGCCAGCCGGTGACCCAAATCCGTGCGCTCCACCGCTCCCACGGTAATGATGCGGTCCTCTCCCCTTCGCAAATCGCCTTTTCCCGTCCAAAGAAAAGCGCACAGGCGAAGGTCCGTCAGCAACGCATCCACGCCGGCATACTTGAACAGCACATAGGGGCCCTTGCCTTCCACCTCCCGCCGGCACTCCGAGCTCAGCAGCACCATGCCTTCCCGCAGCTTGCCTTCGCCCACATCCGTCACCAGCAGCGTATCCTCTTCCATCCGGAAATTATCTTCTATTACCACATACAGGTTGCACCGGCTCCGGCGAATTCGCTCCGCCAACGCATCCCGGTATTCCCGATCCTTCATCACCAGTTTCAGTCTCATCGCCTTGTCCTCCCGTTCCAGCGCCCGCCGACGCCGCTCCTACCACCCTCCGGGATCCGTTCCAGCGCCTCCGGCGGCGGGCGGCTCGGTTTGAATTCTCCGCGCCGCCTCTTTGTGCACCTACTGTACCACAAAAAAAATTCCCCTTCAGTACACATTTATTATCATCCGGCTCGCTTTTAAACCGGAAAAGGGCATTTGTAAACTTTTGGTTTCTTGGAAGGCGCGGCATCCGGTGCGGGGGTAGGAATTAGAGTTTTTATGCCGCGCAAAATTAAGCATGTCTAGAATTTTGAAGTGAGTTCACGCTAATCTTGAATTTGGGGTCGATTAGCGTGAATTCTTTTTTGGCGATACACAGTTTCGGCATGTGATACTCTGTGTGTAACCCGGTCTTCGAAAAGCAGTTCACGCTTTTTGAAGGGGCACCCCCTTTTTAGCGTGAACTGCCGGTGATAATCCGTCGCTTCAAAATTAGAGTTCCGCCAAATCGGCAAATTGGGTTCACGCTATTTCGGCGTTTTCTGTCAAAAAGCGTGAACCGCCCTTAATTTTCTAGGCATATGGGATTGTGCGCACGTAAAGTGGTTAATTTAATTAGACTATCACCGCCGCCGCCCGGCCGGCGGTCCGGACTTGGTGCACCGAAACCCGCAAAACCTTGTACCTCCATTCCCGGTGCACCAAGTCCGCCTTCAGATAAAAGACGAAAAGAGATGAACGGAGGTCCCGTCGGCGACCTCCGTTCATCTCTTCACATCATCATTCCAAAAGGAAAAGCGATGCGCGGAGGGTCCCTGGCCTCCGCCCATCGCTTCCCATCATATCAAAAGGAAGAACTGACGACGAACGCCTTTTCCCGCGTTCGTCGTCAGTTCTTACCATCTCCTCCCGCCCGGCCTTTTTCCGCCTTACCGGGCCGGGCTCTTCTTGCCTCCGGCGTGCGGGTCCCGGACCTACCACATGAATTTCTAAAGTTGCGAACTGCTTTCTTACGACATTTACTACGACATTTCTTACGACATTTACTACGACATGAGCATGTTGGCGCCATGAAATTAAAAACCGGCATCCGAAAATCGATCTGCCCCTAACGGACCTCCCACCATCCGTTCTTACTGGCTCCGTGGCGAATAATTTTTCCCGCTTTCTTTAGTTTTGCCAAAATTCTTTGTGCTTGTCTGGATGTAATTCCAAGCGTGCTTGCCAATACATTTGCGGTAAGATGTCCATCTTGCTCTAGCAGTTTTAAAATTCTTTCTTCATTTACAACAAGACTGCCTTTAACATTACTTTCATCCATTAATTGTTCTGCTGTAGTATTCTCTTCATTCATATTCTGAGTTTCAACTTCTCGTAAAGCATCCCGAATTATTTCAAGCATAAATTCTACAAAAACAGTTGACTCTCCCATATTATTTGCCGTCTGCAACGCATTGTAATATACTTCCTGATTCTCATGAACCAAAGTTTCCATAGGAAGCCATGCAAAAAAAGGCTTCCATTTCTGTAAAATCAGTGATTGCCATAACCTGCCGGTTCGACCGTTTCCATCCGCAAACGGATGGATAAATTCAAACTCATAGTGGAAAATACAACTCTTCACCAGTGGATGGTACTTTGATTTTTTCAACCAGGAGAATAACTGTTCCATTACTTCCGGCACGTAATTTGCGGGAGTCCCTGCATGAATCAGTTCGGTTCCGGAATAGACTCCTACATTATTTGACCGAAAGATGCCCGCTTCACGAACAAGTCCTCCCATCATAATCTTATGTACCTTCAGCAAATCTCTAACATCATATGGATTTAGTTGTGATGCAAGCTCATATGCTTCATACGCGTTTTTTGCTTCCCGTACATCTTCCGGAGGTCCCAAAACCCGTTTCCCATTCACAATATCTGTTACTTGTTCTAATGTTAAAGTGTTCTGTTCAATGGCCAACGATGAGTGAATCGATCGGATTCGATTCTCCCGTCGCAAAACAGGATTCGCATGCAGCGATTCATATGTTGAAATGGATCCAACGTATTCTCCGATTTCAATAATCAAATTGGTGATTTCTTCCGTCATTTGGAACGGTGGGATATATTCATTCATCTCTTGCTCCTTAACGCATTACAAACTGCTTCCGCTCGTTCTGCTCGATGGCCTTCAGTTCCCGGGCCGCCTTGATGGCGTCCGCCGCGCATTCCTCGATTCGGTGGCTGGAGCGGCTGTATCCCAGCAGGTTCACCATGGCTTTGGTGATTTCCTCCTTGGTCATAGGCCCGTTCTCCTGAAGCAGGCAGCACACGGCGTTCTTCAGTTCGTATTTGCAGATGTCCTCCGTGCTTCGCTGCTCCCGGAAGCGGAAGGTGTGATAGTCTGCCGGGTCCGAACCGTGGTTCCACAGGAAGCGAACCCCGGACTGGCGGGTGATTTTTACGTCCGCCGTGGTCACCAGCTTATCCAGGTGTTCCGAGATGTTTTTGCCGGCTCTGCCCAGACCGGTGGAATTAATCAGCGTGCGAATCAGAGCCGGTTGGCTGATCGGGCCTTCCACCTGCACGATTTCCGAAATGGCCTCCTTGATCAACTTTTTGGTCTGACGGTCGTAGAAATTATCGATGGTAATCTGCGAGAGGTCTTTCTCGAACACCCGGTACTCTTCCTGAATATAGCGGAGAGGTTCCGCAGAAGCTGCGGCGGCTGCCGTTGTGACGGTGGCGGCTTCAATGGCTTCGGCGGCTTCGGAGATTTCCGGGACCGCCGGCTTTTCTTTCGCCGGGCTTTTGCGAGGTGCTTTCGCAGCGGTCTCAGCAGGCGTCTTGCCAGCACCTTCGACGGTCTCCGCCGGCTTTTCCTTCGCCGGGGATTCCGCAGGACGAGGGGCCGCCGGCTTTTCCGCCGAAGGTTCCGCGATGACGCCTGCCGGATTTCGGCGCATCGGAATCGGCCGGATGCCGATGTTCCGCACCAGCTGCACGTCGATGCAATCGTTATCCGGGATTTTATTTTCGTCCAGCGCCTTCAGAATCTCTTCCGCTTCCTTCCTCGCCTCTTTATAGGAAAGGTTCTTCCCCAGAGTCATGGCGGTGCATTCCAAAGCCACCAGTTTCCCCTCCTTGATGAGCTTCCGCAGCTGCGCCGTATCGGAAAGAACCGGTTCGCTGCATCTGCCTTTGGAAGTCAGCCACACGCCGGCAAAAATATGTGCCGGTGCCGTAATCAGGACCGGGTGGAGGCCAAAGGATTCCAGGCAGGAAGCGAAGAGCACGGTAATGTCCATGCAGGTGGCAAATTTCTGCTGCATCACCGTCTCCCCCAGACGCACCCGCTGCGGTCCGAAGAAGCTGGCCGGCGGATTCGAATAGATGATGCCGGCTTCTTTTATGGCGTTGTACACGCCCATGGTCATCTCCTCCACCCGCTTGGCGTCGCCCTGATAACCCTCCAGGGACGGGTTCAGGCCCTCCTTCTGCATCCAGCGCGCCGCCTGCTGCAGGAGCCCGATAATATCCGGATGGTTCGGCGTCATGTAGGCCGGTAGCAGAACCAGCGCGCCGTTCCACTGATCGTAGGGACAGATCGTCACACGTCCGCAGGCCTCCGAGACTTTTTTGCCGTTCACGGTGAGGGTGTAGGTGGCGGTGCAGGTCTCGATTTCCGTAATCTGCTCCAATTTGCGGAGGTTGATGGCCGGGTCGTCCACCTCAAAGACGATGTTCTCTCCCGCCGGCACGTCTCCCAGAAAAACATCCACCGGCTCCAGAATGTCCGACGTAAAATCCGCCCGGAACTGGATGTTCTTGAGCTTTTTGCCGGTTTCGTTGGCCACGTACACGTCCCCGATCAGCTGCTCCTGACCGTTGGCGTACATGGCGTACAGCAGGTCCGGCCGCCGCATCAGGTCCTGGTCGAAGGTGCCGTCCGCCCGGGCGTATAAAAACACGTTCACCGGACCGGAGGCGTTCTTTTCCGTCTCGTACATCACCGACTTCATGTATTTCTGCATTTCCTCTTCCGGCGCCGGCTTTACCCGCATGCTGCACTCCGCGGTGCCCACTTCCTGCTCCCCCATGAACAGGGTGAAACGGATTTTGCCGTTCCGGGTGCGTTTGATTTTCGCGTATTCCTCCAGGTTCACCGGCGGGTCGTCGATTTCGAATTTGCCCTCTATGCCCGGGGTAAAAGTACCCTCTTCGTAGTATAGGAGTCCCGGGTCTACGATGGCCGGCTGAAATTCGCAGGCAATTCGAACGTCCGGCAAGGTTTCTTTGCTTTGGTTACGGATAAAACCATCTCCGATGATCATCTCATTGCCCTGAATCATGTCCTCCAGGTTGATGACCGGCTGTCCCGCGCATTGGAAATTCACCTTCCGGTCTCTGCCTACCTCCAGAATGATGTCCACCGGCTTGGCATCGGTCGCCCCCGCCTTCGGCGCCGGTTTTGTTTTTGCCGCCGGGGTCTTCGCGGCCGGGGTCTTCTCTGCCGGAGCCTCTGCCTGTGGGACCGCTGCCGCCAGATCCGTCCTCCCGGTGAGCTCCGCCGCCCGCTTGAGCACCTCGATTTCAATCATGTCCCGGAGCTGGTTCACGGTGCGATTGGCAACGGTCATCATGCAGTTAATGCTCAAATCCAGGCCCGCCGCAAACCAGCAGGAATCGCAGACGATACCGTCCGAAACCGTCACTTTCCCTGACAGAAAACCCAATTTCTTTCCGCATATGGAACATTCCTTCGCCATGTGTGCCTCCTAACTGTTCTCAATCAACACTTTCTGAAAGGCCTTCTCGTTCTCTTTCATTTCAGCTGCAAAGGACGCATAGCTGCTCGTCCCCGTTGGAATTTGAAGGCCATGTTTTATAACACGAATATCTTCTCGCGGCGCAACATTATTTTCGTATGTGAGGCCGCGATTCATCCAAAGTTCTACACTAGCTGCACCGGCCGCTTCCGGATAAAGATAATAGCCCGTCTTCGCATCGAAGCGGAACATGTAAGCCAATACCTGCAGATAATCCTTATTGCCGATGTTTTCGAGGGGTTTGTATTTCGCATCCGCAATAATTCTTGGCTGCTTCTCCTTGCTGATAAAATCCGGAAAAATCAGTCCCACGCCGCCATGAAACAGTCGTTGCGCCCCGGTCCCCTTGGTATTCTTCGGATGATAGAAGCTGCCTTCATTTTTATCATTTTCGGAAATCAGCGAACCGATGTATTCCTCCCAGAGCCACGCCCCATCAAAGAGAATTCCGTACACCCGCCGAGTCCCCAAGCCGATGCGGTGTTTTTGATGTTGTAAAATCAAAAGGCACAAGCGCTGCAAGTCCGAGTATTCTCTGAAATACGCGTGACGAACCGCATTTCTCTTGTTGGCTTCCATAATCTTCTGCCGGTCGTAAAACTCATACCCTGCGGTCGCATCGATTACGAGCTTAACTTCTTCTTTTACCGGAAACAAGAGACTGCTGCCATAGGGTTTGCTTTTGATGAATTCGATGGTATGCCGAACCAATTCCATCAACTCATTGTCATAGGCGAATTCCCGCTGACTGTATGCCACATTTCCCACAAAAGGGGTATTTTTTTCAATGTGCCGCGCCACATCGATGGTCCCTTTAACATAGGCATCGTTGTACCTGCGCCGAATGTATTTCTTGAACAGCCCTTTCCTCATCGCACTTTGGAGATGATAGGGGAACAGAAAGAGTAGGAAATTAAATAATCGACTGTCGTAATCGGCATCGGATTCCAGATTCACGATGCTTGGAAAATCCATCACCCGCTCCAGCAGGTACTGAAAAAAATAATCTTCTTTGTCATTACTGAACCGAGATTCGATAATCAGTCGTTCGTCTCCATAGCCGATAAATCCCATCACATTTCCGGAACGAAAACTATCGTTTAAACTTTGAAGAATCGTTTGGGTTCCGGAAAGGTCGTCGGAATCTGCAACGTGCCGGGGAAAAACAAATACGCCCTCTTGTTCCAACCGGTCCAGTGTTTTATCCGCAATCCGTTCTGTCAGATTCTCAATCTCTCGGAAATCCGTCTTCTTTACTTGCCGATTATCTTTAATTCTAAGACATTTCATCGGCTTCACCGCGGTTCTGCTTTGAATATCCGTACGCCTCTGCAAATTGAATCATCCGTTCTTCTTCGTCATACATTCCTCGAACGTATTCCTGCAGAAGCGGTTCCAGATAATCCGTCCACAGTTCGTCGAAGGACAATGTTTTTAATTTCAAGAAATAAGACGCGCCGATTTGATAGTTCCGATTCAAATCTTCTACATCGATTATGGCTTGATTCAATGCGGTCATGCGCTGTATCGCCTCGTTCTTCAATGCTTCGTCTTCCAGGTTTTCCAGCATTTCCAATCGTTCATCCGCTTTGATTTCAACGAAACGGAATCTCCGTCGCATTGCAAAATCGAAGCTGTCCACCGAACGGTCGATATCGTTCATCGTGCCGATAATGTAGACGTTCTCCGGAATGTAGAATTTCTCGTTTGGATTCGCATGCAGGTTGGAATACTGCGTGGCGACTTCTCCGTCTCTGCCCCGGTACCCCGGATCAATGGCAAAGAACAGTTCCCCGAATATTTTCGATATTTCTCCTCGGTTAATTTCATCGATGATAAAAACGTATTTCTTCAGCTCTTCCTGGTGGATAACTTTCTTTCTCTTCCCTTTCTTCTTCAGGATTTCATTGTAAAGTGCAAAATTGTAAGAATACTGCTGCGTCGCAAACTTTTTTCCGAAGAATGCTGTAATATCCTTCACCTTCGAGAACTTTGTATCCGCTTCCAGCATCTGCTGAATCTCGCTTACATTCAGAGAAAGCGTATTCACCATCGCATTCCCCGGAATAGATAGATTGATATACCGTTCATCCACCGATGTAATTGTGAATTCATTTCCGCTGACTGTTTTAAATATATCTTTCCCAAACTCAATACCTGAAAGGAAATCCATCATCGCATCCTGAACCGACACCTCTTTTTCGATGATTTCTTTAGATTTCAAGGAATTCTCATAATTCTTTCGGGCGCGATTTATAAATTGCTTGAAGATGCCGTCCTGCAGTTCGAATCCCATCGACCCGTCATCATTGATGCAAGGACGGAGACCTTCCACAAAATCCGAGTAATCGTAGCTCGGGTGAAATTGGACGAATTCCACTTGCTGCCGCTGCTCATCCGTCAAGGATTTGCAATCATCGTAATATCCGTCACTCACAATATCCGCTGCAATTTCCTTTGCGAGATATGATTTCCCTGTTCCCGGCGCACCGCGAAAAATCAGATTCTTGGATTCCAGCAGCATTGAAGAGTAAGGATTGTTGTATCCGGAAGTTTCCTGCACCGGTTCTGCTTCCGGAACGTTCTCCTTCTTTTCGTTCATTTCCTTCTCATTCTTTTCACGATATGTGAGAACAAACTGTTCCCCCGGATGCCCAAACCGCTTCAAGCATTCCTGTGCAAATATCACGGTAGAGAAAAGATTCCAGCAATAGAATACAAACTGTCTCCCCGCATCGTATTTATAAACCACGTACTCAATGGAATTCCGATGCCGCCGGAATTCGTCCACCCCGGAATAAATGCCGCGAATCAACTCCATGCTGGGGGCGTACCGGCAGATTGGGAAGGCTTCTTTTTCTTCCACGGATAAAGAAGCCAATTCTTTTTCAAAGATCTGACATGCAATACGAGGAAGCGTCTGGCAGGAGACTCTTCTTTCGCCCTTATTCAGCTTGCGCTTAATTTCTTCCCCATCCGCATTTCGAAAGATCACACCTAGAGGTTTATAGTTATCCCCCAGGTATAACTTATCCATCGTAAAACGTTCATCCGTGGATGTCACGCCATCTGCGGAAATTACCAGTTGAAATTTTTCTTGATTGTTCATTTCTGAGTTGGCCATTCTCGGCTCCTTTGTGTTGTGCTGTTTGTACTGATTATTATTCTTCTGTATTCTTTTCTCAAACGTCGTATCCGGCACTCCGCCTAAACTATCCGGCATTATTTTCGCAATATCCGGCACTTTATTGGCAGTATCCGGCACTTTGTTCGCAGCATCCGGCATTCTTCCTGCAGTATCCGGCACTGATTTTTCAGTATCCGGCACTTTAACGGTAATTTCCCGTTAACTTAATAGAACTTTCTGCCTGTGCCAGTCGTCGGAAGATTTTCAAATTGGGTAAACACTGTTTCCCCAATTTGGTCATGATTTTTGATTTTATCTACTCCGTGAAACCGAGTATTTCATTTTTCTTTCGTTCGAATTGAGCTTCCGTAATTATTCCCTCGTCCATCAATTTCTTATATTTCATTATCTCGTCTGCGCCCGAAACAGGTGCTTGCTTTTTTCTTGTCTGACGTTTTTTCGTTGTCTCAAGAGATTTCTGTTTCCGTTCTTCTTGTTGCTGCTTAGTTGCATTTGTCAGAATCGTTATTATTATTGCGATTTTTCTTACATCCGAAGTTAAAACAATATGCATTTTATTCTTTACGTATATGCCTAATCCATCCGGACGCACATCGATTGTCTGAACCTTATCGCCCGGAATATCAAAACCATACAATGCAGTAAGCAAGACAAATCTTTTGTTTGTTAAAACAAATCTTCCGGTAGGAGAGCTCTCGATGAGTTGTTCTCGAACGGCTTGCCCTGCAGATCCGCCGGTATGATAGGTAACACCTTTCATAATCTGCACAGACACGCCTTTATTTCTTCCGGTATATCCCGTTGTCACAGTTTGGATACGGCCGCCGCAAGCATCACCATAATAATAGCAATACTCTCCCTCTTGCAATACAAGCGGTGCTTTTTCAATTTGAAAGGAGTCCGCCAGTTCGACCGCATCAAGTGCCGGATTACATAAATTCTTTCGTTGATCCTCTGTAAACAAGAACGCATCATCGCAAGTAAGGTCGCGTTTTTCCAGTGCATCTGCACAGTTTTTGCAAATGTCGCCTTTTGCACCTCTAAAGCCTTCTTGAGGATCTTTGCTCCCACAAATAGCGCAACAGAACTCTTTTTTCTTTTCAAAAAATCCAAACATTCAATTCACCAACCTTCGTTTCATTTCATAACAGCGCAATTTCTAATTCGCCGCATATATTCTACCGCAAGCCTGCTCCAATTGATACCGCGAAACGATCTACGCTTCCATAAAGAGAATTGTTTTTCCCAATATAAGCAGAAACTAAGCCCCGCATGCATCTATTACATCACAAATTACTCTCGTTCTTCATATTCCAATCTTAATTCTTCTGCAAGGTACAGATCGCTCATGCAGTGCATATCGGAAACGCCCTCACGCATTAACTGGTAAACTTCGGAACGATAGAATAAATCCAATGCTTCGTCCAGTGAAATTCCCTGCTGTTTGGCAAAGCACTCTATGACACGGGCATATTTTTTCTGGAGCAAAATTGGGTTTGCCATCATAGTGTTTCACTCCCTTCAAAATGCAATAAAGACAATGCTTTCTCCGTACGGAAACATATTTGTCGGTTCGGCTTTTCATAACGCAAGCGTTTAAGTGCTTCCGCCTTGTCAATCAATCCATCAAAGAACAGTTCCACCGTATTGAACACCTTATCATTGGCAACACCGCCCACAACAAGATCGTAATCAGTCGTATCCTTTCCTCTGCGACAGTTCAAAATGAAATCCAGCCATTCGTCGGAATAGGAATCAAATTTCAATGTTTTTAATTCAGCTTCCCGACTTTCGTCATATTTATACCGGGAGATGATAGCAACCTTCCCGCGACGTTTGAATTTACCGCACCACTTCGCTGCCTGTTCATACAACGGCGTAACATAGAAACCTCGTCCAAAGTCCACATCAGGGCGAGAATGAATCAAATCCGGATTTGCAATCTCCAAAAACGAACCATGGTAGAGAATCATACTTCTACCCCCTTTTCTTTCATCACATCAAGGATGTCATTCACGATATATTCACGACTCTGGGTATGCAGCACTTCATATTCCGGCACGATATAACCATACAGGATATCACTCTTTTCAGTAAATGCCTGATAGACCTGCGCTGCATTCACACCCAATTTTTCCGCTACATTTTCAATGCAAAACACAGCGAACTCCAGCTCATTGGAATTATTAATTTTTTCATATTTCATCTTACGTAAGCCCGCCTTTTTCTATATCCATCCAAACACTGAGATTGCTTTAATTATAGTATTTATTGAAATATCCGTAAAGGCAAAAAACGGTCTCTTCATTTTTCCTCGGGGATGGTTTTTAGTATAGGGAAACAGTCTTTTCTAAACGATGGGCACGAGTATGTTGGCGTCGA
>JAEUGJ010000020.1:0-13770 GCA_016775335.1 Mogibacterium sp. | reverse complement strand
CCTCCCCGCTAAGCCTTTATCTTCCGTCGGGTCACGCCAACACGGCCCGGATTTTTCCGGCTTGCGGGCGCCGGTGTTGGCGTCGACCTCCCCGCTAAGCCTTTATCTTCCGTCGGGTCACGCCAACACGGCCCGGATTTTCCCGGGCAGCCGACGACTTTGTTGGCGCCTTCCTCCCCGCTAAGCCTTTATCTTCCGTCGGGTCACGCCAACATGGCCCGGATTTTTCCGGCTCACGGGCGCCCGTGTTTGCGTCGACCTCCCCGCAAAGCCTTTACCTTCCGTCGGGTCACGCCAACACGGCCCGGCTTTTCCCCGCTCGCGGGCTCCGGTGTTGGCGTCGACCTCCCCGCTAAGCCTTTATCTTCCGTCTGGTCACGCCAACACGGCCCGGCTTTTCCCCGCTCGCGGGCGCCTTTGTTGGCGCCGACCTCCCCGCTAAGCCTTTATCTTCCGTCTGGTCACGCCAACACGACCCGGCTTTTCCCGGGCAGCCGGCTGCCAAGAATGAAAATCTTCAAGGGAAAAGTGAAAACCAATTAAAAACGTCGCTTTTTAGAATTTAGGTTATTAAATACCAAAAAAGTTCTTGACGGCCGCACTCGCGTGTGCTAAATTTAGGTTATCAAATACCAAAGTTAATTTAAGGAGGTCAATCATGTTGAAAAATATCGAACCGTACACTCAGAACCAAATTACATTCGGTGTGCTCGCGTTGAATCGAATGGTAGAACGAAAAGCGCTGGATGACGCATTGGCACAGGATGCGCTTTCCGAAGCGTATGAAACTTTAAATAACGTAGCGCTTCCGGAACATCGGGACATTCTCGCGTTCATCTTCCGCAATCTGTTTGCCGCTGAAAAAGACACTCAGAGAATTCGAGAAACACTGGACACCATCGATGACATCGATGTGCCTGATTTTGTGAACGCTTACCGGAATCGGGATAATGAAATCTACGGGTCGTACACAAGCGGAGATATCGAGAAACTCGCCACCGCATTTTTCGGTCCTTCCGAATCCAAAACCGTAATGGATATCGGCTGCGGTCAGGGTGTATTTCTCACCGAAACCGCAATCCGGAGGAAAGACACGGAGCTCCACGGCATCGAGATTAATGCAGATGATGCCATGGTGACCCGGATGAAAATGCTCATTTTGAATCGGGATATGAACCGCATTCGCTGTGAAGACGTATTCGATATGGATTTTCGCGAACCAGAACTTCCGAAGTACGATGCCGTTTTCTGCCACATGCCGATGAAGCAGAAGCTGGAAGCCGAGCAGCTTCTGTCCTGCGGGCTGTTCGAGGCAGTAAAAACAGCAAAGCGCGTTTCCGTTCACTCTTCCGAATGGGCGTACATCCGGGCAATGCGAAAGATGATGAAGAAAGGCGGCAAAGGAATTGTCTTCATTCGCGCAAGCCTGTTGTATCTGGAATCGGAACAGGAATTCCGGAAAGAGCTGCTGGAATCGGGAATGCTGGAAGGCGTCGTATTGCTGCCGGAAGGCCTGCTCCTGAACACCGGAATCCAGATTGCCATGTTGGTGTTGAGCGAGAACAACGATCGCGTCAAAATGGTTAACGCCGCTTCTTATTATGAAAAAATAAGATTCCGGAATGTGCTTACGGATACCGAAAAGGGCCGGATTTGGGACCTGTATTTTAACGGCGGTGCAAATCCGGGAGACGGAAATCATCCTTCCGAAGATTATATTGAAGTTGCGCCTCGGACGATTGCGGATAACACCTACTCCTTCGACCCGATGCGGTACGTTCTGGCTGAGAAAGTTTGTTTTACCAGCGCCCGGAAGCTTTCCGAAGGAACCCGAGACATTTTCAGAGGGGCTCAGATTACGTCCGATAAGCAGAAAGAAATGGCGAACCTCTGCGGCAAGGCGCCAAACGGCTATCTCCTGAACCTGGCCAACATCAGCAACGGCTACATGGATGAAGAGCTTGTGGAAGTGCACATTGACAAAATTGAAAAGTACAAGAAATACATGCTGCAGGACGGCGATGTAATTATCTCCGCCCGGGGAACCAAAATCAGCACGGCCGTTGCGGAAAATATCAAGGATCGAAATATTATTGCGACGGGGAATCTCATTGTCGTAAGATGCAACGACACTTTAGAGCCGTACTACCTGAAAGCATTCTTCGACAGTGATGAGGGCAACTTGTGCCTCAGCGTTGCACAGACCGGCAGTACGATTTTTGCCATTAACCCGAAGCAGCTCTGCGAATTGCAATACGACGCCCTGGACATGGAAAAGCAGAAACGAATTGCCATAAAAGAAGAATCGCTCATCCATGAGTTGCACGAAAGCATCCACCGGGTTGAAGCGCTCCGCCGAAACATCGCCGGCGTGTACGATTGCTTTAAAGAGTAATTCCTGAACCGTTGGCACTTGGCTTGATGAGTATGGCTATTTAAGATTTTTGCGGTAAACCGCAAAAATCTTAAATAGAATAGTCGACCTGGGAGGAAGAATATTGATCCGTTGCAGACTATCGCGACACTCCATCCAATGGCGAGGAATTCTTTTTTGAATTGATATCCACGTTAGCACCGATGAATGCAGCACAGCGGAACAAAGTCCTGGAATACGCAAAACTCATCGCAGCAGCTGAGGGCAAATAACAACATACACAGAGGGTGTGTCCCTCTCACTCAGTGAAACTTAGCGAAACTTAAATCACTGGTTTTTCTCTTTAGGAAAAGCACTGTAACACCAATAATTCAACGTTTTCCAGTGCTTTTCCCATGTTTTTTCTATTAATTGACCTCTGGCACCTATATAAGTGAAACTTAACAAAACTTAAATTACGTCCAATATGGAATATACTGGATGTGAAAAAAAGTCTGTAAATAGGATTCTTATGATAATCACGCATTATTTGGTTACAATATCCAGCAATTCCTTATAGCTATCTATAACATCATACACAACTTCTCCGTTACTTATCGCCTTAAAATGTTCTCTCGCACAATGGATTTTGGAATCTTCCACGAGTCGTAACTGCATCGAATTCATAGATCCTTTTGTCTCCGCAACGAAATAAATGTGCTTCACGGTGCCCTCGTAGAAAGCAATTGCCCAGTCCGGATTATAATGTCCAACCGGCGTTGAAATGTAGAATCCATCCGGTAATTTCACGTAGACTGCTACATTTGTGTTTGTATCCAGTTCAGTAGCAAATGCCTGCTCATTGGATGAATCATACACGATATGATTATACAGATGCTTTTTTGCCTTCATCGCATTCACCCCGAGGCGGCCTCTGATGGTTGGGTCCGTAAATACATCTGTTCCATATTTATCATCAATAACATTATAAGTAATATGTTCTATGATTGCCGTTGCTTTTTCATCATTGATAAGCGCCGCTGCTTTAATGATAAATTCTTCCGGATTATTTTTGAACTGGCTAAAGGTTGTTGGCTGGATTCCCTGGAGGATCTGAATTACCGCTTTTCTTGTAAGTCCAGTCTCATCCACAAGTTTTCCGATAAGGTCATATTTGACATTAGAACTTACCGCCTTTGAACTTTCGTAGGTAGTAGATTCCTCCTTAGCAAACGAACTTCCGGTTTCAAGCTCTGCCTTCGATTCGATCTGCTCCATTGTTCCAGTTTCAACTTTGAAGTATATCTTCGAAACACGAAGCTTTCTATCTAATGCGTCAATGGAGTTTCTTACCAACTCATCCGTATCGAAATCAACAACATATACAGACTTCGAGTTAATTTTGCCCCATAATGCTTTGAACTCCGGCATAGCAAGTTTGCTTTCATCCACTTCAAGCTCAACATTATTGCTACGTGCATTTTCAGGCTGCATTGCTCTGCCGTCATAAATAGAGTCTATGATTTCAATAACAGATGCTGCTGAATCTGCCACCTCTTCTGCAATCTTTAATTCTCCATTTGCCTTATCTTCATAGTACTTATCTGTAAGGGCGCCCTTCTTATCAATATAACCATTAACGATAAGGTCAAAATGAATTGCTCTGGCTGTAGCGGTATCAACAACCTGCTCATTACCATTGATATCCTTAAGAACCTTACCGATAAATAAGTCTTCCGTAACGGCCTTTGGTCGATCTGCAACAGCTTCAGCAATTTCACTTTGAAGCCCTTTAGCAAAACTGTCATAGCTTTCGCTTGCAATAACCGTAAGTACATTCACATTGTGAACATCGTTCCCTAGCACATTTGTGTCCATGCGTTCTCCGTCTTGATTTACACAAAGACGGAGACCACGCCCTACTTCCTGGCGCTTACGAACATCACTGCTGCTTTGCTTCAATGTGCAAATCTGAAACACATTTGGGTTATCCCATCCTTCACGGAGTGCAGAATGGGAGAAGATAAAACGTACCGGTGATTTCTTTGGATTTCTATCAAGAAGAAGCTCCTTGTTTTTCATAATAAGGTCGTACGCGTTAACATCGTTTGACATTTTTTCTTTCGTGTTTTCGCGTTTCTCATTCGCCTTACTATCAATCATCCAAAGTACGAAGCAACTCATCTGTCGTTCGTTTCTCTGGATCTAATTTGCACCAGGAATTGAACGCCGACTGCGCTTGTTTAAAAATATCGTCAAGGCTTTTCTTTGTATTCAGCCGCTCGTCCATGTACTCCGAATCACCTTCATAAGCGATGGCCAGCTGATTCTTCAAATCCACAAATCGATTGTTCACCGGCGTTGCAGAAAGCATCAATACTTTTGTTTTGACTCCGGAACGAATCGCCATTTCCATCAATTTCTGATATCGATTCTCATGAGTGTTGCTATGTGTGCCAATACCATTACGGAAATTGTGCGATTCATCAATGACAATCAAATCATAATTTCCCCAATTTAGTCTGTTCAAATCCAACCCGTTGGATGTTCCTTTATCTCTGGAAAGGTCCGTGTGGAACAGTACATCGTAATTCAATCGATCTGAAGCAATTGGATTATTAACGTAGTTATCCTTGTAGGTATTCCAGTTCTCTGCCAGTTTTTTAGGGCAAAGCACCAATACCGATTTATTTCGATTCTCATAGTACTTCACAACCGCCAGTGCCGTGAAGGTTTTTCCCAGTCCAACACTGTCTGCTAGAATACATCCATTGTATTTTTCTAGTTTATTAATAATAGCTAGCGCAGCATCTTTCTGAAAATCGTAGAGCATATTCCAGATTTTGCTTTGTTTAAATCCAGTCGCTTCATTTGGCAACACATCATCGGATATGTCATCCAGGAATTCGCTAAACACGTGGTATAACGTCATAAAATAGATCAATTCTGGAGAATTCTCCTCATATGCCGTGCTAACGTTCTCAATGACTACATCCGTTACATCCTGCATTTTCTCGCGGTCATTCCATAGCTGCTCGAACAGTTCCATATATTGGTGTGAATACGGTGCTTCCATGCAATTAACCATATTGTATGTATTGTTGCCACGTTCACATCCAATGTCGACGGTAGTAAATCCGAAAATTGGCGTATATGCAGTCTGTGCCTTATCCGCATCCACCGTCAAAAATCCCATCATATTTTCTTTTGTCGTATTTGACTTAAATTGCGCTTTTCGGCGAATCCAATCGGCACACTCTTTTGCGATTGCGCGCTGTGTCATCTCGTTGCGCAGTTTAATCTCAAACTCAGTTCCATACAAACTAGTTTCTCTAGATAAACGCGGAATGTAAAACTCGCGCTTTTGCTTTTCTGCTTTTTCTTTTACAAAGGTTGGAGAAGTAAAAATGAACCGGAATTCATCCACAGATTCCAGTTGCTTCTTTAATTCCTGATAAGCATACATAGAGAAACAGGCCGCTGCTACAGAAACTTTGCTCCCTCGCTTTATCTCTATTTTTAAATCATCACGAACCGTATCATTAATATTATCAAGTATTTTCACGTCACATACCTTCGCTTACTTTCCGCATATGAGGAATCTGCCTCTGCAATAACATTAAACTTCTTTAATTATATTATTAATTACAATATACGTAAAGCGGTCAATTTTTAACCCTCTCAGAGTCTTTTAATTCATGGCTTCCATCCTCGTTTTTATTTTACCCCATCCCTTACCAGTCGGAAACCTCAATCGGTTGCGTACTGCCATAACGGGAAAAGTTTTTGCCGTTATGGCGGCTTTTTTCCCGTAAGAAAAGAGCCCTCTTGCGAGAGCTCCCTCGAAGGAAAAGTCTTTCTCAAAGAAATGACCTTTCTCATATAATTATAAATAGATTCCTTTTACGTACTAGATAAAGCTTACCAGAACGCCGGCGAGAACACCGGTTACAACCGATACGGAAACGATTCCGGAGATAACAACTTTTGGCTTATAGAAATTGAGAAGCCGGTCGCGGGTTTCTTCCGAAAGGCTGTTCTCCTGTCCAACGATTTCCGCACATTCATCGACGATTTTAACCGTCAGCGGATATCCGTTCAGACATGCAAGTCCGATGGCAAAGATATCTACGAATGGCATTTTCATCGGCTTGGAAAGGACAACACCGGCAACGGCACATCCGATTACACCGAAGGCAAGGAGTGCGATGAGGGTTGGCAGAATTCCGGCGAAATCTTTCAGATTGATTGTTACCAGATCCATCAGAATGATAGCGAACATGGTTGCGTCGATAAATCCACCGGAGCCTACCTTGTTGAGGCTGTCTCCATCAATCAATCCAAGCTGAGCAGCGATGAAACCGATGAGCAGATCCCATACAAACATGCTGATTCCCGTGATTTCACCGATGTAGTATCCACCGATGCAGCAAAGCGCCAGAACCGCAAATACATAATAGAAGTTATTTGCCAGGAATCCCGGAACCTTGATTAATTTCTTGGAGTTATCGGCAAGGAGAAGCTCACCGGTGCCCGCAGCAGAGAAATTGTTAAAGCTCTCATCTCCCAGACGTTTTACCATTGCTTTTTTGAGGGCGTAGCCGCATGCCGGATAACCTACCAGAACTTGGCCGGTCATCAGAATCGCGATGATGGCTGCAATCTTCTGTTCTCCGGTTTCCTTCAGCTGTGCCAGGAAAATCAGGCCGGCCTGCGTACCTCCGGCTACTTCCACAGAACCGTACAGTGCCGTTACCTTGTCCAGAACAGTGAATCCGGCGATTGCACCGAGGGCCACAATGAAGACCACTGCGGCAATTGCAATGACACAGGTTTTCCACTCGCCCTTGAAACTCTTGAACGGAATTGAACCGCCGAAACATGTAATTGCAAACGGAACGCCGAACCCATATGCAACATCTACGAATAACGTGTTGTTAAATGTTTCTGTCGTAATCAAACCGAACTGTCCGCCAACAATGATGAGGATAATCATCGCAAAGACATATCCCGTTACTTTATAGGATACCAACTTGCTGAGTATTTCACCGACGATGAAAACGGCACAAATCATTAATATAGCTAAATATGTACTCATCTTGTCCTCCTTAAATTTTCATAATTATCAGATTATTGCAGTGTTAACGAACGACTTTTCCCCATTTCACAACGGAAACCACGCCATCATGGGCTGCAGCAATATCTTTCAGTGGGTCGCGGTCAAGCACGACAAAGTCCGCAAACTTTCCGACTGCGAGCGTACCGTAATCTTTATCAATTCCCATAATTTTCGCACTGTTAATCGTTGCCTGTTTGAGGATATCGATTTCTTTCATTCCCCAGAAATCTCTTCGAAGAACAAATTCTTCGGAATTCTGACCATGATGTACCGGGTCGATTCCGGTATCGGTTCCAAACCCAAGAGTCAAACCGGCATCATATGCCTTGCGAATTCCTGTTTTTACCGCATTCAGCATTTCTCTGGCTTTCTCTCCCATGTATGCCGATGATTCGGCAACATCTGCGGTGAGCTTCCACACGATCAGCAGAGTCGGAATAACATATGAATCGGTATTTCCCTTCAGAAGCTCAATGGATTCATCCGTCAAATAGGAAGCATGCTCAATCGTATGAACACCGGCCAGAATTGCATTGTGAATTGCAGTTGCACCGTGGCAATGCGCCGCAACGTATGTATCCTTAAAGGCCGCCGCTTCGACCATTACCTTCAAGTCTTCTAGTGTTATAATCGGCTTACCGGGTTCCCCGCCCGGGTTCTGTGCGGAGCCGGAGCCCATGACCTTGATGTAGTCTGCACCCTTTGCAACCTCCTGACGAACCGCTTTAATAATTTCATCCGGAGTGTCGACCTCGCTATAGAGACCCGGAAGGAAATCGTTTCCAATCTCCGTCGGTGTCAGAATGAGACCGCATGCATAAATCGTGGGCCCGACAAAATCTTCTTTATTTATGCTGTTTCGAAGATTGATGGCGATATTGTGCGTAGCACCCACGTCGCGCAGAACGGTAAAACCGGCATTCAGCGCATCCTGCGCATACTTGAGCGCATCATATCCCCTCTGCACTCCGGACTTCTCATTATCAATACGCGTATCATTGCCGGACAACGTCAGGTGCACGTGCATGTCGATGAATCCAGGGAGAACAAAACGGCCCTCTTCATCAATAACGGTTTCACTGTCAAAGGGACACTCTCCGCATTTGTATATCCCCTTGATTCGCTTTCCATCCGTTAGAATGTCGCATTTTGCCTCACTAAACCCGTCCATCAGTTCCGGCAGAACCGCACAGTTTTTAAACAGAATCATAATCAGGCTCCTCCTTATGTGGTATTATTTAATGAATTTATAGAATAAATATGCGCTCGATGCAAAGCCGGCGGTTTGCATTCTAGTGAAAAACAATCTTAATTTTTGTCATTAAAGTAAAATTAATAATTCAAATATATGATATGCACAACGCATTTTTTGAAAGCTTGTTCAAAAGCATATTTTTTTGATTTTAGCGAAAACAGCATTTTTGCCTGCAATTGAGATAATGCGGAAGATTTGCTAAAATGCAACAAAAGGGTATTACCGTTTGCTTTTATATTTTAGGGGACTTAAGGAGGCGAACAGATTATGACCATTAAGGAACACGTTGGATTAAGGATACATCTGTATCGCAAGAAGCAGAATCTCACGCTGGAGCAGCTGGCCTTTCTTCTCGACAAGAGTATCTCAACTGTTTCCAAATACGAAACAGGAAAGATCTCCATTGACATCGAAACGCTGTATGATATTTCAAAGATTCTTCATGTATCTATAGAACAACTCATCGACTACCACGTGGATGAAAAACGAGCGGCACAGGATCTCGCTACTTCCGGATTCTTCACGCAAAAGAAGAAATACTGGATGTATCAATATTTTGCGCCGATGAAAAAAGTCGTGGAATGCATTGTAGAAATCATTCCCGATCATGAGGCTGCAGCAGACAAAATCGTCTTGTATTACGATGCTCATAATGAAGACGACTATACGGACTCCAGCTTCGTGTACCGAGGATTTATTTCCTACTATGATTCGTATGCAACGATGAAATTTACCAATGCATTTAATGCAAAAGATGAGATTTTTATTTATGCCAAATCGCCATTGTGGATTCGAAACACCACCACCGGACTGATGATGAGCATCTCTCAAACGCTGGGAAATCCATCCGTCGTGAAGGTGCTTTTTTCCACGGAGAAAATAAACAACCAGGAAGCACTAAAGGCCAATCTGGACTTAAATAACAAGGAAGTTTTGAGTGCCCTGAAGAGAACGAATCACCTTCTTCTTTTGGACACGTGGGAAACGATGATTTAATACACGGCCGGAAACCTCATCGGCCGCGGACCGCCATAACGGAAGAAGCTCTGACCGTTATGGCGGGTTCTTTTTTTACCGCAATTTGTCGGAAGTTTCCGCGCGAGAAAAAAGGCCCTCTTGCGAGAGCTCCTTTTCCTATCGTTGATTTTCTTATGGAAGGCTGTGATACGAACCGGCGGGCCCTAGAAGGTGACGCCGCCGCCGCCCAGGAGCTGTGCGAAGTAGCCGGCAAAGATAACGGAGGTAATGGTAACCGTTACGAAGCCGCCGACAACCATGGACGGGAACATTTTGCTCATGAGGTACCCTCTCTCGTCCGGATCCTCGGTGAGGGAGTTGGCCAGGGCCAGAGGGAAACTCATCTTGAAGATTTTGGCAATAACGAATGCGGCGATGGCCATTCCCACAACACCGATGATGATCATGATGAGCATCGGACCGATCAGGGTCTTCAGCATGTGCGGGGTGCAGTCCTTCAGGCCGGAGAACACGCTCAGCATTGCGGCGAACATGAAGATGGTGTAGGTGTTCGCTCTGGACAGCGAGCTGGTGTCCAGGAAGCCCAGTCTGGTGAGGATAACGGAAATGATCAGGCACCATACGATGGTCGGAATCTGCGGAATCAGCTGGCCCACCAAGCTGGAAATCCATACGCTCAGGGCAACCTTTCCGATAATCAGGACCGGTGTGTTGAACTTGTCCGGAATCGGCGGGATCGGCTTCTTGATGTCGCTGTCGTCCCCGATGGTGGACAGACCGATGGTCTTCATTTTGGCGATTTCCGCTTCAGACAGGTTCAGGCTGCCGGAGCGCCATTCCTTAATCAGGCGCTTTCCTTCGGCGTGAAGGCAAAGGGCGGTGATCGGGTAGCCGGCCAGGCCCTGTACGCTGTACATGGCGATGGCAAAAACAGCGGCCTCCTTCAGACCGGCAGCGGTTGCCGCCTTCTGCATGGTCAGTGCCGCCACGATGCCGCCGGTGAGCGGCGGAAGTCCGGCGATGACCAGGGTCTTCTCCATAATCAGCGGGCAGATGAACCAGCACAGCGCCACCATGCCGGCCAGGCCCACCAGGCAGACCACAACGGTTTTCCACTGCTCAATCAGCTGCTTTAAGCTGATGACCGTGCCGATGTGGGTGATGAACATCAGGACGCCGATGGTGCTTGCAAAAGACGCCAGGCCGGTGTCGTCGTTCAGTGTGGCCGGGAAAACCGTCCAGTATCCGATAAGGAACAGGATTGCGGTCACCAGCACAGATGGAATCCATGCTTTGGAAATGTCGGCGACCCATTCGCCGATAACGTAGCAGACGCACACAATCACGACTGCCAGAAAAGCATTGTACAAAACCATACGTTTTCTCCTTTCTAATCTCTAATTTGCAAATCCCCTCTCCCAAAAATAAATTCGTTCGTATCGTAGTTTTACGACAGATAAGCCATTGCGGCGCCTACCGCTGCGGCGATGCCGTACGGAACCGCTTCTTCTCGAATCGCACATTCGGCGTTGTGCAGCGGAACCAAATAATCTCCTTCATGTCCCCCCTGAAGAATCATATATACCTGCGGAACATCCGTGAGGGTGGAATAGAAGCTGAAATCCTCACTGAAGGAAAGGGCATCCTTCAAATGAATCACCCGCTCCTCGCCGATTACATCCGGCAGGGCCCGGAACAGGAGCTCCGACAGTTCCTCGTTGTTATACACCGGGTCGTACCCCTTTGTATAATCCATTTCGATGCGGCATCCGCTGAGGGTTTCCATGGCGGAAACCACCCGCTTTGCGTTGCTGACCATCTGCTGCCGCACGCTCTCCACGTAGCCTCTGGCATTTCCGGCCATCTCCACGTGATCCGGAATGATATTGGTCACCGCGCCGCCGTGAATCAGGTTCATCATGAATACGGCCCAGTCTCCCGGCGCGATTTCTCTGGCCTGGAGACGTTCAAACTGGATAATCATTTCGGCGGCGGTGAGAATCGGGTCCGCCACCTTCTGGGGCTGGGATCCGTGTCCGCCGGATGCGTAGATGTTGAAACGGAATTCATCGGCAAAGGTGGTGAACGGTCCTTCCCGGAACGCCACCGTGCCGCACTGCTCCGCTTCCGACGGAGATACGTGCATTCCAAAAATCGCATCCACGCCGTCCATCACGCCGGCTGCCACCAATGGCTTCGCGCCCCCCGGCTGTTTTTCTTCGCTGTGCTGGAAGATTAATTTCACCGTCCCCGCGAATTCATCCTTCAGCTCCGTGAGGATCATGGCGTTGCCCAGCATCATGGCCACGTGGAAATCATGGCCGCAGGCGTGCATCACGCCCGGCACGGTGCTGGCATAAGGAAGATCCGTCGTTTCCTGAACCGGAAGGGCATCCATGTCCGCTCTCAGGGCCAGGCATTTTCCCGGGCCCTTGCCGCCGTGAATCGTGGCAACCACCGCGGTGCCCACGGGCTGCTCAATCTCGTCCACACCGATTTCCTCCAAAACCTGCTTGATGATGCCGGAGGTTCGGGTTTCTTCTCCTCCCAGTTCCGGATGCATGTGAATGTCTCTCCGGATTTCGATGATACGGTCGTATATTTTATTTGCTCTGCTGAGATAGTCCTTCATTTTAATACCCCTTTCACTTGTTTTTCATGCTTAATATTGTAACTTTTCACAAAAGTGAATGGAAGTGTTTAGTATTTATTACAATAACGACCGACGTTATAGCCTTATCGGACGTCCCTATAACGATATAAATTGTTTTTATGAACAAACAAGACGGCGTATTCTTTGAAATTTTCCCAAAACGTGAGATAATAAAAACCGGGTATTTAATGATTAGAGAGGATTATTGAAAATGGATATTAAACATCTGCGATACGTTCTTGCCATTGCGAAATACAAGAACCTGTCTTACGCTGCACGCAACCTGTTCATCACGCAGCCGGCGCTGTCCCATCAGCTGAGCGCCATCGAGAAGGAGCTGGGGGAAAAACTGTTCATCCGAAGCACCCACAGCGTGGAGATCACCGAGGCCGGCCTGATTTTCTGCGAGCACGCTTCCGAAGTGCTCGCCGCCATGGACCGCCTCTACGACGCCTTCGATTCCGGCGAATCCGGCATGCGCCACTCCATCAGTCTGGGGCTCTTCCCCTTCTTCCGGTACACTCCGGTGAACAAACTGCTGCTTTCCTATTTCGGGAAGCACCGGGACATGATCGGCTCCCTCCGCACCGTGGAGAATTACCATGCCTTCAACTACATCGCCAACGGCACCCTGGATTTTGCCATCCTAAAATGCCGGGAGGAGAACATTCCGGACGTAAATCACGTCGTTCTGGACCGGGAGCCCTATTGCATACTCGCTTCCGCAAACCGCTTCTCCCCGAACAAAAAAAGCATCCGCATCGCGGAGGTTTCCGAGCTTCCGTTTCTGACCGGCGCCAAGGGAACGCACTTCTACGATGACGTCCACAGTATTTTTAATATGTTCAACTTGAAGTTCAATGTGGTATTCCACAACACCCTGGAAGCCGAGTGGCTCATCAATATGATTGAAAACGATTACGGCGTCACCTTCATGACCGGTGCCGCCGCCCGGACACTGGCCCGGCGGCCTTCCCTGGTGGCCCTGCCCATTGAGGAAGGCCTGGAAACCGCAGTGATTCTGGCTTACGGCAAAACCGCCTCCCTCAGCACCCGGAACAAGCAGTTCATGGACCACATCATCGCAAACTACCCGAAGTATCAGGAGGGGTAGGGAGAATGGATAGGGGCTCCGCCGGGCCGGATGGGCCGCCGGCCGCGGTGAGGAGGGCTCCGCCGGGCCGGGTGGGCCTCCGGCAGTAGGTAAGCCGCCGGCCGGGGGACATGTAGGGGCTCTGCCGGGCCGGATGGGCCGCCCGGGCCGCAGTGAGGAGGGCTCCGCCGGGCCGGGTGAGCCGCTGGCTGCGGGACATAGGGCCGTTGGCGGGCCGGGTGAGCCGCTGGCGGGCCGGATGGGCCGCTGGCCGCGGTGAGGAGGGCTCCGCCGGGCCGGTTGGGCCGCTGGCCGCGGG
>JAEUGJ010000019.1:24274-91446 GCA_016775335.1 Mogibacterium sp. | reverse complement strand
TCTCGTACTCTACGTGTGCGGAAGAAATCGTGATTCCTCTTGCCTTTTCTTCCGGTGCCTTGTCGATTTCATCAAATGCTACGTCTGCACCCAGACCGTATCTTGCATGCAGTGTCTTTGTGATTGCTGCAGTCAGAGTAGTCTTACCGTGGTCAACGTGACCAATTGTACCGATATTAATATGCGGTTTGGTTCTTTCGTACTTCTGTTTAGCCATTATCTCCCTCCTAGATTGTTTTTTATTTTTGTTTTAAAAAAATTGGAGCTGTTGAGCAGACTCGAACTGCCGAACCTCTTCCTTACCAAGGAAGTGCTCTACCAACTGAGCTACAACAGCACATCAACAATTAGAATTGTATAATAAAAAGTGTTCGCTGTCAAGCACAATCCCCTATTTTTTTCCAATCGTTTTTATTCTTTTAACGCACCCGTCAGCTCCTTGAAAATCAAGGAGCCGGGGCCGAATTCGCCATTCGGCCCCCTTCCCCAATTCGTTTTGGAATTAATTTTCCGGTACGGTGTACGGTTCTACGCCTTCGCAGATACGGATTCTGTCTACTGCAGATGCCTTGATTTTACCGAAGTCCTGCAGCTCTTCCTCGCCGCGGAGTACTCTCAGCGCACCGCCGGCAAGGGCCTCCATCTCGTATTCGCCCGGCATCATTTCAACCGGAGCAATCCAGTCTACCTTCTCCGCAATCTGAGCGGTGAGGTACTTGGAGTATGCGATACCGCCGGTGAGGATGATGCGATCAACCTTTCCGGCAACCGGAACAGCCAGTGTACCGATATCCTTTGCCACTCTGTATGCCATTGCATCATATACAACCTTTGCATACTTGTCGCCGGACTCGATTCTCTTCTCTACCTCAATGGCATCGGTTGTGCCCAGGTGTGCCTTCAGGCCGCCGTTTCCGTGAATCTTCTTCATTACGGTCTTCTCGCCGGCACCTTCACCGAATTCCTTGAAGCACAGCTTTACCAGCTCCTTGCCGCTGCAGCCGCCGCCTCTTTCCGGAGAGAAGTTGCCTTCGTCGTCGTTGACGCAGTCGATGTTCACGCCCTTGTGGTACAGACGAATGGAACTTCCGCCGCCCAGGTGAGCCACGATGAATGTGCACTCATCAAACGGCTTTTTCAGCACTTCTTCTGCACACTTGATAGCCATTGCACGGGTGTTCAGGGTGTGTCCTACGGTGAACCGCGGAATTTCCGGAAGTCCGGTTACTCTTGCGATTGGCTGCATCTCATCGGTTCCGATGGCATCGTAGATGCATGCCGGAATGCCGAATTCCTTGTGCAGGTCAAATGCAATCATGCTTCCCAGCAGGGATGCGTGCTTTGCGGTATCTTCCGGTCTGGTCAGGTAGTCGATCATCTCCTGGTCGATGCCGATGGCACCGTGCGGGCATGCGATGATGTTTCCGCCTCTGGAACATACTGCCGTCAGTGTGTCCACGCCGATGCCGTTGCTTTCCAGCGCATTTCTTACCTTTTCGTTACGGAAGGAGAACTGGTCCAGAATATCGCTGAACTGTGCCATTTCTTCCTGTGTGTGGCGAATGGTTTCCTTAAATACTTCTTCGGTATCATCATACACAGCGATTTTGCTGGATGTGGAACCGAGGTTCAGAACAAGAATACGTTCTTTTTTTGCTTCGCTAGCCATTGGTATAAATCTCCTTTTCTCTTTTCCCCGGGAATTCAGACATTACCTCTACCCGGATTTTGTAAAAATTTATTTCTTGAAGTACTCCACTGCGGATTCGAACAGCTTCAAATCGAACTCGCCCGGTACGTTGCGGTACAGGCCCTTTCCGATTCTTTCCGAGTGTCCCATCTTTCCCAGAATTCTACCGTCCGGAGACAGGAGTCCTTCAATTGCCATAACGGATCCGTTTGGATTGTACTGAATATCCATGCTTGGATTACCGTCAAGGTCCACATACTGTGTGAGGATCTGACCGTTGCTGATGAGCACATCCAGGTCATCCTCGTTTGCCACGAACTTACCTTCGCCGTGAGAAATCGGAACGGTCACGATATCACCGACCGCTGCTTTTCTCATCCACGGAGACTTCGTGGAGCATACTTTGGTGCGCACCAGCTTGGACTGGTGACGACCGATATCGTTAAATGTCAGGGTCGGGCTGTCCGGCGTCTGCATGGAAATCTGTCCGTACGGCAGCAGTCCCAGCTTAATCAGGGCCTGGAAGCCGTTGCAGATTCCGATCATCAGACCGTCTCTGTCATTCAGCATCTTCATCACTTCTTCCTTCACGCCTTCATTTCGGAAGAAAGAGGTGATGAACTTTCCGGAACCATCCGGTTCATCGGCGCCGGAAAAACCACCCGGGATGAAAATCGCCTGGGATCTTCCGATTGCCGTCCGGAAATCCTCCACGGACTTCTTCAATGTATCTGCGGTCAGGTTGTTGATTACAAAAATTTCCGCTTCGCCGCCGGCATTTTCTACCGCCTTCGCCGAATCGTACTCACAGTTCGTGCCCGGGAATACCGGAATCAGGAAATGTGGTTTTGCAACGGCCACTCTCGGCTCGCTGTTGTCTCTGGAGCGATAGGATACCTCAGACGGAATGTCCTTCTCGTTGTCGCTGTGGAAGGTGTAAATGGATTCCAGCTTCGACTCGTATTCCCGATTCATCTCCACCAGACGGATATGGCCTTCGCCGCAGACGATGGACTCTCTGTTCAGGGTCTTGCCCAGAACCTCCATGTCATCGGTCACGTCCACACCGCTGTTCAATTCAACCACAAATGCGCCGTACTTGTATCCGAAAATATCTTTCATTCCGTACTTCCGGTCGAATTCGAAACCGATTTCGTTTCCGATGCACATCTTGTATACCGCTTCCGCCAGACCGCCGTATCCCGGTGTGTAGCAAGCCGCAACTGCACCCTGCTCCACCAGCTGATTCAGCTCATTGAAGTTCTCCAGGATGGATTCTGCGGTTGGCAGACCATCCGGTCCGATTTCCGGCTCCAGTAAAATAACGTTGTGTCCTCTGCCCTTGAATTCCGGGGATACCACGCGATCCAATTTCTCGGTGGTTACCGCGAAGGAAATCAGCGTCGGAGGTACGTGAATGTCTTCAAAGGTTCCGCTCATGGAGTCCTTACCGCCGATGGCGCCGACACCCAGTTCCATCTGAGCGCGGAATGCACCCAGTACCGCCGAAAGCGCGGTTCCCCAAGCCACATCGTTGCTGCCCAGCTTCTCAAAGTATTCCTGAAGGCTGAGGTACACGTGTTCGAACTTGGCACCGGTTGCGATCAGCTTGCAGATGCTCTCCACGATGGAGAGATATGCGCCGTGATACGGGCTCTTCTCGGAAATATATGGGTTGAATCCGTATGCCATCATGGACACCGTCTTCACATCCTGATCTCTGTGGATGACCGGAATCTTGTGAACCATTGCCTGAATCGGGGTCTTCTGGTAACGTCCGCCGTAAGGCATCAGCACCGAACCTCTGCCGATGGTGGAGTCAAAACGCTCCGCCAAACCTCTCTTGGAGCATACGTTCAGGTCGGCCGCCAGTTCCTTCATTCCTTCGTAGAATTTTGCCGGAATCTTCTTCTCAAACTTCTGCGCGTGTTCGATAACCGCATCGGCCTTCTTCTCCGCACCGTTGGTATCCAGGAATGCTCTGGAAATGTTTACGATTTCCTGACCCTTGAAGTTCATCACCAGGGACGGCTCTTCCGTTACCTCTGCCACAACGGTGGCTTCCAGGTTCTCGGAAGTTGCCAGCTCTTTGAATGTTTCCACATCCTCTTCCGCAACAACGACCGCCATTCTCTCCTGGGATTCGCTGATGGCCAGTTCGGTTCCGTCCAGACCGTCGTACTTCTTCGGTACGTTGTCCAGCGTCACGCGAAGTCCGTCTGCCAGCTCTCCGATGGCAACGGATACACCGCCGGCACCGAAGTCGTTGCAGCGCTTAATCAGCGTGGTTGCCGCCGGGTTGCGGAACAGTCTCTGAATCTTCCGTTCCTCCGGTGCGTTACCCTTCTGAACCTCTGCGCCGCAGCTTTCCAGAGATTCTTCGCTGTGGGATTTGGAAGATCCGGTGGCTCCGCCGATTCCGTCTCTTCCGGTCCGTCCGCCCAGCAGGATAATCTGATCTCCCGCAGCCGGACGCTCTCTTCGAATATTCTCCGCCGGTGCCGCACCAACGACTGCGCCGACTTCCATTCTCTTTGCCACATAACCCGGATGATAGATCTCATCCACCAGTCCGGTGGTCAGACCGATCTGGTTGCCGTAGGAACTGTATCCGTTGGCGGCAGTGGTCACGATCTTACGCTGCGGCAGCTTGCCCTTTACGGTTTCTGCCGCCGGTGTCAGCGGATCTCCCGCACCGGTCACACGCATTGCCGCATATACATAGCTTCGGCCGGACAGCGGGTCACGGATGGCACCGCCGATGCAGGTTGCTGCGCCGCCGAACGGCTCGATTTCGGTTGGGTGGTTGTGGGTCTCGTTCTTAAAGAGCAGTACCCAATCCTGTTCCTCTCCGTCGATTTCCGCTTTGAAATCCACGGTGCAGGCATTGATTTCTTCCGACTCTACCACGTTGGTCAGCCGTCCGTCCTTCTTCAGGGCTTTCACGGCGATGGTTGCCACGTTCATCAGGGTTACCGGCTTCGTGACATTCAGATTCTCCCGTGTGTTCATGTATTCCTCGAAGGTCTCGCTCACCGTCGGGTCCTTGAACTGCACGTTGTGAAGGGTGGTATTGAATGTGGTATGTCTGCAGTGATCCGACCAATAGGTATCGATGACGCGAATCTCCGCTACGGTTGGATTTCTGTCCTCTCCCTTGAAGTAATCCCGTACCATCTTCAGATCTTCCAGATCCATGGCCAGGCCGTAGGATTTCAGGAAGTCTTCCAGTTCACTGTCGTTCTTCTCGATGAAGCCGTCCAGAGTTGCTACCGGCTGTGGTTCCGGATATACGGCCTTCAGCGTTTCCGGAATTTCCAGTGCCGCTTCTCTGGATTCTACCGGGTTAATCAGGAAATCCTTAATCTTCGCCAGATCCTCACCGGTCAGGTCGCCCTCCAGAATGTACAGCATTGCGGAGCGAACCGTCGGAGCCTCATCGTGGGCAATGAAGCGCAGGCACTCCTCCGCCGAGTTGGCTCTCTGATCGAACTGTCCCGGCAGGTATTCCACCGCGATAACCAGCTTTCCGTCCAGATCCATTTCCTCGTATACGTCATCCGTCGGCGGCTCCGAGAAAATGCATTCCTTTGCGGTTGCAAAAGCATCGTCGGACAGGTCCTCTACCAGATACCGGTTGATTACCCGAACGCTTTCCACATTTGGAATCATCAGCACATCTCTGAATTCGTGAAGAAGTTCTCTTCCCTTTCCGGCAAAAGCTTCCCGTTTCTCAACATATAAAACCTTAACCATTATTCCTCCTATTTCACTTCCAATGCTTTCGCACCAATATCTTTTCTGTAGTACATATTATCAAAATGAACGGTCTTCATTGTGGCATATGCCTTATCCACTGCCTCCTGCAGAGTATCCGCCACTTCGGTCACTCCCAGCACTCGGCCGCCGCTGGTGCGCTGCACTCCATCCTCCATACGGCTTCCGGCAATGAAAATACGATCGTGTTTTTCCGGCAGGGTGATTTCAAACCCCTTCTCGTAGGACACCGGATATCCTTCCGATGCCGCAACCAGGCAGCATGCGCACTTATCCGCAAAGGAGAAGTCCACCCGATCCAGCGTCCCATCTGTGGTAGCCTGCATGATTTCAAACAGGTCTCCCTCCAGCAGCGGAAGCACCACCTGTGTCTCCGGATCGCCGAACCGCGAATTGTATTCGATGACTTTCGGACCGTCCTTGGTAATCATCAGTCCGAAATAGAGGCAGCCCTTGAATGTACGTCCTTCTTTTTCCATGGCGCGAACAGTCGGCAGGAAAATCTTCTCCATGCATTCCGCCGCCACGTCGTCGGTGTAGTACGGGTTCGGTGCAATGGTTCCCATTCCGCCGGTGTTCAGGCCCTTATCGCCGTCCAGCGCTCTCTTGTGATCCATGGAGGATACCATCGGCCGCACCGTCTTTCCATCGGTAAAAGAAAGTACGCTCACTTCCGGTCCTTCCAAAAATTCTTCGATGACCACCGTATCTCCGCTGGCACCGAATTTCCGTTCTTCCATAATCGTATGGATTCCTTCCACGGCATCCTCACGGGTTTCCGCAATGATAACGCCCTTGCCAAGCGCCAGGCCGTCCGCCTTAATTACCACCGGAATCCGGCAATTCTGAACGTATTCCAGCGCCTTATCCATATCGTCGAACGTCTCGTATTCCGCCGTCGGAATTCCGTATTTTTTCATCAGGTCCTTGGAGAACGCCTTACTGCCCTCGATAATTGCAGCTGCCTTCGTCGGTCCGAAGCAAGGAATGCCCTTCTCATTCAGCATGTCCACTAATCCCAGAACCAGCGGATCGTCTGGTGCCACCACCACATAGTCCATGTGTTCCTTCACGCACCATTCCGTAATCTTGTCCAGGTCCTTGGCGCCGATTGCCACGCATTCCGCATCCTCCGCAATTCCGCCGTTTCCCGGCAGCGCGTAGATTTCCGAAACCTTCGGGCTCTTCTTTAATGATTTGATGATGGCATGCTCTCTTCCGCCACCACCGATAACCGCAACTCTCATCCTATTCTCCTTCTGATTCATGTTCCACTATTTCCCGGGCCACGGTTTCCACGGCTTCCGGTAAAAGAATCCATTCGGCTTGCTCCATAATCCGGCGCTGCAGCGTCTCCGGCGTATCATCCGGTTTCACTTCCACCGCTTTCTGCGCAATAATCCGACCACCGTCGGTCACCTCGTTGACGAAGTGAACCGTTGCACCGGAAACCTTGACTCCGTATTCCAGTGCCGCTTCATGCACCTTCAGACCGTAGAAGCCATCTCCGCAAAAGGATGGAATCAGGGACGGATGCACGTTGAGAATCCGGTCCGGATATCTCCGCACGAAATCCCGGCTGAGGATTTTCAGGAAGCCGGCCAGCACGATAATGTCAATTCGCTCTTCTTCCAGCAACTGAATCAAGCGGGCTTCGAAGTCTTCCTTTGGCAGGAACACGTTTCGAATTCCGGCCTTCTCCGCCCGCTGCAGTCCACCGGCTTTGCTGCGGTTAGATACCACCAGGGCCAAATCCCCGTGGGGGAGATCGCCTGCCTGCCACCGATTGATGATGGCCTGCAGGTTGGTTCCCCCACCGGAAACCAGTACAGCAATTCTTGCCTTCTGCTTATTCAATGATAACTCCTTCGCTACTCTTTACGATCTCACCGATAACCTTTGCATGCTCTCCGGCCGCTTCGATGATTTCCACCGCCCGGGCCGCATCTTCCTTCGGAACCACAACGGTCATACCGGTACCCATGTTGTAGGTGTTGAACATATCTCTTTCGGGAATATTTCCTTCCTTCATCAGCAGCTTGAAGATTCCCGGAATTTCCAGCTCGTCCTTGTAAATCTTTGCGGACATGCCTTCCGGCAGTGCTCTCGGAATGTTCTCATAGAATCCGCCGCCGGTGATGTGCATTACCGCATGCGGTGTCATTTCCTTGAACAGCGCCAGCATCGGCTTCACGTAGATCTTGGTCGGTGTGAGCAGTACCTCGCCCAGCGTCTTTCCGTCCAGTTCCTCATAAGTCTTGTTCAGGTCGGTGTTCTCCACGTCGAATACCTTCCGAACCAGGGAGTATCCGTTGGAGTGGATTCCGGAGGATGCGATTCCGATGATGGCATCACCCTCGCTCACCTTCTCGATATCGATGACCTTCTTCTTGTCCACGATACCAACGGCAAATCCGGCCAGATCATATTCGTCTTCCGGATAGAAGCCCGGCATCTCTGCCGTCTCACCGCCAATCAGGCAGCATTCCGACTGAATGCAGCCGTCAGCCACACCCTTTACGATGGATGCCACCTTCTCCGGAACGTTCTTGCCTACTGCGATGTAGTCCAGGAAAAACAGCGGCTTCGCACCAACGCAGATGATGTCGTTCACGCACATTGCCACGCAGTCCAAGCCCACCGTATCGTGCTTATCCTGGAGGAACGCCAGCTTCAGCTTGGTTCCCACGCCGTCTGTTCCACTTACGAGAATCGGCTCCTCCATTCCGGTCAGATCCGGCTGAAGCAGGCCTCCGAATCCTCCTACCGGGGATGTATTTCCGAATACCATGGTCTTCGACACATGTTCCTTCATCAGCTCTACCGCTCTGTATCCGCTGGTAATATCCACACCTGCTTCTTTGTAGCTTTCGCTCTGGCTTTTCATTTTTCCTCCTAAAAATTATACTTCGATATCTTACCTTCTAATGACTTCTTATAACATCAATCAGTTAAACTGCGCACTGACCTTTGCATCTTTCTCCACCACGGCATCGTGGGCTTTCTTCCGCTCGTCCCAGAGCTTCCGGTTCAGTTCCGGATCTCCGATGGCCAGCATCTCTACAGCCAGAATGGCTGCATTCTTCGCACCGTCAATGGCAACGGACGCAACCGGAATCCCCGGCGGCATCTGTACGGTAGACAGCAGTGCATCCACACCTTCCAAAGCGGACGCCTTAATCGGAATTCCGATTACCGGAAGAACCGTATTGGCCGCAATCACACCGCCCAGATGCGCTGCTTTTCCCGCTGCGGAAATCAGCACGCCGAATCCGTTCTTCTCCGCATTCTGTGCAAATTCAATGGCTTCCACCGGTGTCCGATGTGCGGAATACACATGCACCTCCGTCGGAATCTCATACTTCTTCAGCTCATTAATACATTTCTCTACTACTGGCAGGTCGCTGTCGCTCCCCATAATAACCCCAACTTTTTTCACGTTTCGCCTCCTGTAAGAAATAATCTTCTAATATATTATTTTACCGTATCCGTTTTCAATGTCAACTGCTAAACCCCTTTGAAAACCACTTCCTCTGGCATTTCTTTTATTTCTTTTCCGATTCCGGGGCCGGAATTCCCAGATAATCCCGAAGCTCCCGGATGTAAAGCTTGGCGGTCTTGCTCAAAATGCTGTTTTTCTTCTGAATGTAGCCGATTTTCATGGCCTTGTCCCCGCCGATAATCGGATCGTTGAAAGGCACCGCCACGTAGTCCCCGCCGTTGAAATCCTCGCAGATGATGCCGGAGCAAAGGGTATATCCGTGCACCCCCTTCATAAGGTTCAGCATGGTGGCCCGGTCGTTCACCCGGATGCACCGGGAATAGTTATTCTCCGAGAAAATTTCCTCCGCATAATACAAGGTGGAATCATCTCCCTGCTCGAAGGTCAGATTCGGATAGTCCGACAGATCCTGAAAATTCACGCTGTCCCGATCCGCCAGCGGGTGTCCGCTCCACAGATACACAAAGGCGTCGCAGTCCACCAACTCGTGAAACTGCAGGCTGTTCTGCCGCAGAATCTTGGTGATGGCGTTTCGATTGAAATCGCTCTGGTAGATAATGCCGATTTCACTCTTCAGGGAAGCCACATCGCTGATGACCTCCTTCGTCTTCGTCTCCCGAATGGCGAAATCGTACTCCGCCAGGTCGTACTTGTTCACCAGATTCACAAATGCTTTTACCGCGAAGGAATAGTGCTGCATGGAAATTCCGAATTTCTGCTTCAGCCCCTCGTCGTCGCTGTACTTCTGCATCACCGCCTCGTACTGGCTGTAAATCTCCCGAGCGTACAAAAGAAACTCCGCCCCGTCGTTGGTCAGCGTCACGCCCCGGCCGTTCCGATGGAACACGGTAATCCCCAGTTCCCGCTCCAGCTCCTTGATGGCACTGGTGAGAGACGGCTGAGTGATGTACAGGCGCTCCGCCGCCCGATTCATGGAACCGGCCTCCGCCACCGTAATAACGTAATGCAATTGATTCAGCGTCATAGAATTCCCCTTTCACCGTAAAAGAATATGTACTATTATATAGGATTTTCGGGTATTTGAAAATAAAAAAACTGACACCCGCGAGGGGCATCAGTTTCCGGGAATGCTCTATTTGTAGTCTTCGTTCACGCTCTTCTTGCTGGCGCCGTTGAGCAGTACCCACAGTACCAGAGAAATCAGGGTGAATACGATGATTGCGATGAAGCATGTGTCGTATTTTCCGCCTGCCGCTTCCAGGAGTTTTGCAGAGATCATCGGTCCCACAATCGCTGCCGGGAGCAGGGAGAAGTTGGCAATACTGAAGTTTGCCGTGAAGTTCTTCGGTCCGAAGGACAGGTTGGTGTATGCGGAGGTGATGGTCGGCGTACCGCCGTACGCCATTCCGACGAATACCAGACCTACCGTAATCAGCAGCAGGGAATCGGTCTTTCCGGCCAGTACCAGAAGGATTCCTGCAATCAGCATGAAGCAGAGATTGATCAGTGTGGACTTCTTTCTGCCGAAGCGGTCGAAGTTGTTTCCGGCAATGATTCGGCCCGCACCGTTGAACAGGGATACTACCATGCCCAGAATTGCGGAACCGCCGAATGCCAGGGAAATGTTCGCCGCACTGTTGATTACCATCAGACCGGCGGAGTTGAGGGCAATCGCCCACAGGAAGAAGATCCAGAATCTGGAGGTCTTCAGCATCTCGCCGGCACTGAAGCTGACAGCGGTGGACTTTTCTTCTTTCTCTTCCGTCTTTGCTTCTGCCGGAGCCGCCGGTGCTTCCGGTGCCTTGATGATGATGGCGCCGACTACCATTACCACGGTGATGGCAATGGCCAGAATCTTAAAGGTTGGGAACAGGCCCTGTGCCGCAACCATGCCGGTTACAACGGAACCCAGCAGCAAGCTGCCCAGGCCGAAGCCCATGAGCATGATTCCGGATGCCAGACCCACCTTGTCCGGGAACCATTTCGTAATGGTGGAAATAACCGCATTGTAGCCGATTCCTACGCCGCCGCCGCCGAATACACCGTAGAAGATGTACAGCTTCGTCAAACTGCCGGCGGAATCTGCCGGATTCAGCATGGATACACCGAAGAATCCGATGAAGAGGCATACTGCGGTGATGAGGAATCTCACCTTCACACCCAGCTTCTTGCTGAGCTGTCCGCCGACGAATCCGCCCAGGCAGAAACAGCTGATGGAAATCGTGAAGGTCATGGATAACTGAGCCACTGTCCAGTCCGTGTAGATTTCACTAAACGGTGTTCTGAACAGCGACCATGCGTAGATCAGGCCCTGGAACAGCAGGATTACTGTTGCCACAGCCAGATACAACCATCTCTTGTTGTTGTTCATTTCTTTCTCCTTTAATGTTTCAAAATAGTGTTTAATAAAAATAGATAGAATCTTTCAACATGAAAACGGCTGCCCAATCGGCCAGCCGTTTTCACGCACATGACGATGTATTATATCACAGTTCCGTCTCAAATTCCATGTTTTCTTTGTCAATCATTCCGATTTTCACCGTGCCGCCCAGATATTTTTCCGCCAGATCCGCCAGCTCTTCCCGAGCGGCCAGAACCTCCTCCAGGTTGCACTCGAAACCGTCGATGATGTACAGCATATGGGATGTGGATTCGGTAATCATTCCCTCATTCCCCTGTCTCCAGGTCCATCGCCGGGTTCGCACGTGACTGCCGGTGGCGTAGACCACCTCTCCGGCGTCCACCGGCTCCCGCTCCTCGGCGCCGAATGGCAGGAAGGTGTCCCCCGCCTCCGATACCCGAACGCCGAAGGCTCCGTCCATCATGGTGTCCAGGTCATGGGCGCCGATGGGAAGGTGATGCTTCAGGGAAACCCCGTTTCCCAGATCCACGATGGTATTGATGGCCGGCATTCCCTGCCCCTTGGCAATCCGAGTCATCAGCGCCTCGATGGCGCACATGTATCGGTTGGGATTGATTCCCATATTCCGGAAGGCCTCCCGGTACGGCTGCAGCTCCGGTTCGTTTTTTACTTTCTTTCCGGAGTAGAACTCCGTGCACTTCTCCACGTTTTCCTGAAGAAACGCTTCTATTTCCGGATTGCTTCCCGTGTTGTCCGCCCCGGTCACGCTTACCAGTCCGAATTTCCCATCGGGGATTTTCTCAAAAACATCTTTGGTTACATAGAATTTCATCTCTCTCTCCCTTCTTGTAAACCCCTTTAACGTACCCTTTTTCTATTCCTTCACGATTTCGGAAATCCGGCGGAAGGCCGTATGTCTGGACGACCGCATCATCTGGTATACCAGCGTTTCATACGTGGTGATGCGGCATCCCGCCTTCTCCAACTCCCGAATGGCCGTGTCGAAATCTCCTTTCTTCCGCGCACCGCAGCAGTCCTTGAGGATGGTCACCCGGAATCCCCTTTCCAGAAAATCCATCGCCGTCTGGAGGACGCAGATGTGGGCTTCGATGCCGGCAATGATCACGTGTTTTGCCGTCATGCCTTCCATCTCTTCCTCAAAACCCGGTGCGTCAAAACAGCTGAAGCTCAGTTTCTCCAGCTTACTGTATTCGTGCAGGGCTTCCCGAAGCTCCGGAACCGTCGCCCCAAGGCCCCGGGTATATTGCTGCGACAGCAGCACCGGAAGTCTCAAGGCCTCGGCGCATCTCGCCCATTTTGTGACATTTTTCATCAGATCCTTCGGCTTTCGCACGGCCGGAACCAGCCGCTCCTGGAAATCGATGAACAGGCACAGGGCGTTGTCGTTGGTCATTCGCTGCATCCTGCGAAGGGCCGCACCGTCGGTGTAATCCATCCGAATCGGCGTGATGGTGGTGTAGCCGTCGGCGCAGACTGCCACATCCTCGTCCTCCGGCGCCTCTTCCGGCAGCTCGTAATGACCGCCGGCGTACCGGTACAGCGACTCCTCTTCCTCCACCGGAATCAGGGAATCCTTGAACCGCTTCGGTCCGCACTTCACGATTTTCGTTCCTTTTATCTTCCACGCCGGAAGGTCCGGCGCATTTACGTTTAACACCGTGGAAGAATCCAGCTCCTTGGACATCTGCAGCAGTTCCGGAATCATTCCGCAGATGTACTCATAGTGATCCGGCTGATAGTGTTCCACCGACAGGGCGATGCCCCGGACGCCGGAAATCGCGCCTTCCATCGCCGCCCCCACGGTGCCGGAATAATGGATATCCGCCCCCAGGTTCAGTCCCATATTGATTCCGCTGATCACATAATCGATGGAGACGCCTTTCTCCGCCATCGTCTGCAATCCGAACTTCACGCAGTCCACCGGCGTTCCGCCCACCGCGTACGCCTCTTCCGCCCCGCGAATCGTGCGCGGTTCCACACTCAGCTGCCCCTGCGCGGACATGGCCTGGCTCTTTGCACTCTGCTGCTCCTTCGGCGCAAACACGTACACCTGCGTCGTCAGGGACAGGGTGAAAATCAGCTGCCGAATTCCCGCCGCATCGATTCCGTCATCATTTGTCACCAGAACGTTATACATACTTTATCCTCCATCTATATCTATTATTCTAACACGGAGTTTTCTCCGATACCACGCTATAAAAAATCTGCAATTCGCAATTTCATTCCGCCGTTTGCCATGCCCCCCTCCGGTGGGTATAATAAGAACACATCAAGGAGGAATCAACCATGAATTCGTCAATATCAACCCGTAAAAAAATTCTCGCATATCTCGCAGACGCCCGGACCCAGGGGGTACCGGTTTCCGGTGCCGCATTGGCTTCCGCTCTGGGAATTTCCAGAAATGCCGTATGGAAGGTCATTCACTCCCTGCAGGAGGAAGGCTACGATATTCAGAGCATTCAGAGCAAGGGCTATCTTCTGTCCTCATCCACCGATATCCTCTCCGAAGAGCTCATTCGAGGAGACCTTTCCGCCTCCGGAATTCCGGAGAACGAGCTTCTCTTGCAGGTGCTGGACTCCGTGGATTCCACCAACAACTACTGCCGCACCCTGGATTACGGAGACCCCGCCACCGCCATCCTGGCGGACCGGCAGACCGGCGGCCGAGGGCGCTACGGCCGGACTTTTGAATCCCCAAAGGGCACCGGCATCTACCTCACCTATTCCTTCCGGCCGTATTTTCCTCTTTCCCAGGTCACCCATGTCACCTCCATCGCGGCGGTGCTCACCCACCGGGTGTTGGAAAAAATCAGCGGGGAAACGCTGGGCATCAAATGGGTCAACGATATCTATAAAGGAAATCTGAAAATCTGCGGCATCCTCACGGAAGGGCTGGGCAGCTTGGAAAGCGGCAACTTCGAACGGGTGATCGTGGGCATCGGCATCAACTGCCTGAAGGGCAGCTTCCCGGCAGAACTGGCGGGGAAAGCCGGATCCCTCACGGATTCCGATCATCCTTCTTTTACCCGAAACCAAATCGCCGCCGAACTGATCGCCGAACTCCACCGAGCACTGAACGAGCAGTCCCAGCTGGATACGTCTCGGTATCTGGAGGAGTATCGGAAGAATTGTTTTATCATCGGGCGCAATGTCACGGTTTCCGAAACCGGAAAGGAGCCGTATACCGCCTACGTGGAGGGAGTGGACCCGGAGTTCCGCCTGCAGGTGAAGACTCCGGAGGAGCACCGTCTCCTTTCCGGCGGGGAAGTTTCCCTGAAATTATAGGGACTGCCTCTTCAATTATCCTTGCAATTTCCGGCGCTCGTATACCGCCAGGACTTTGCTCATATTATTTACGAACATTTTAATCAGAAGACGGAGCAGGGCGTCGGATACGCGGTAGAAGTAGAAGACCACCACCTGCTCTTTTTCTGTGCACAGATCCTGAACCGGCCGCATGGTGAGACCCAGCTTGTGGCCCGTCTGGCACACTTCTTCCACAGGGATGTCCGCGTGAATCCGAAGCATGATGGCCAGGCCGGATTTGGAATCGATGGGTTCGATGAAATCCGCCTTGGCTTGGGCGAACATCTTCATGGTGGTTTCCAGCTTGCCCGCATTCATGCGGCGGCACCGTTTGATGTTTCGGGAATAGTATCCCTCCTCCATGTAGATGGCCAGGCACAGCTGTTCCGCTTTGGAGCAGGTCTGGCTGTACCGATCTTTAATCTTTTCGAAGATCTCCGCCAATTCCTTCGGCAGCACCATGTAGCTGATTTTAATCGCCGCAAAAAGAGTGGAAGAGAAGGAGCCCAGATAGATGACCCTTCCGCTCTGGTCCAAGCCTTTCAGGGCCGGAACCGGCTTACCGAAATAACGGAGTTCGCTGTCGTAGTCGTCCTCCAGAATGTAGCTGTCGTTGTCCACCGCCCACTTGATCAGTTCATAGCGGCGGGCAACCGGCATTACCACGCCCGTCGGGAACTGGTTGGACGGATTCACGTATACCAAGCTCTTCATATTGGTCGGCAGCTTCTCCACCATGATTCCCTCTTCATCGATGGGAATCCGGGAAACGTTCAGTCCCTCATCTTGGAAAATTTCCCGAATGGGACCGTATCCCGGCATCTCCGTAGCGGCATGGGCCACGTTCAATTCCCGAAGAATTCGAATCAGCTGGACCGCCAGCTGCTGGGAACCGGCGCCGATGACAATCTGGTTGGAACTGCACTTCACGCCTCGGCGCGCGTACAGATATTTGGCAATTTCGTACCGAAGGGCCTGTTCTCCCTGCACGTCGCCTTGGGTCTGGAGCATGTTGGAATGCTCGTTGAACACCTTGTTCATGCACTTTTTCCACTTGGAGAATTCGAAGCTCTCCTCATCGTAGATCAGGGATTTGTCCCGCACGTTCTTGGAATCGTCCATGGGAAGGATGCTTTCCAGAGACTCCTCTTTGAACTCCGTTTTCAAGTCACTCACCACCTCGGCGATATGATCGCTCACGTAATAGCCGGACTTCGGACGGCTCTCGATATAGCCTTCCACCAGAAGCTGGTTGTAGGCGGTCTCCACCGTGGTCACGCTGATGGCGTTGTCCTTGGCAAAACGACGCAACGACGGAATCTTGGTGCCCGGTGAAATCTCCCCGGAAAGAATCCGTTCTTTAAACTGATTATAAATCTGTACGTATAGATTGGTCTCCAAACTGTCATCTAAGTTCAGTACAATATCCTTCATTTCCCCTCTTATCTCCTATCTGTTCATATTAAAAAATGCTAAATTGCATGTTTTTCAAATTACACAACAGTGTTATTATATATCTATTATTTTAGTAAATCAATAAAATATCACAAGGGGGATTACTTATGAATACAAATGAACGAATGAATTCCACATCCTTACTGGTGCTGACGGCGCTTATCACCGCCATGGGCACCATCGCTACCATGTTCTTCAAGGTTCCGGTGGGCACCGGTTACATCCATCTGGGTGACACCATGGTTCTGCTGGCTGCCATGCTTCTTCCGAGAAAGCATGCCATCTTTGCCGGTTCCGTAGGTCTGGGTCTGGCCGACCTCCTCAGCGGTTATGCGGTATGGGCCCCATGGTCTTTCTTCATCAAGCTGGGCATGGTACTGATTATGCAGAAGGCGCTGGCCACCGCTATGGAAAAAGGCGAGAATAACCGTCACATCCTGGGTGTTCCGGTTTCGGAAATGATTGGATTTGTCGTTGCTGCCGTGTGGACCGTTGCCGGATACTACATCGCCGAGGGCATCATCTACGGAAACTGGACCGCTCCGATGCTGGGCGTTCCGTTCAACGCACTTCAGGTTGCAGTGGGTGCCGTTCTGGCCGTTCTGATTTCTCAGATGCTGGGACGCACCGGATTCGCCGCAACCTTCAGCTATCACAGAAAATAGTTGGTTCTTCACAAATAAAAGCGGGGTAGTTCCTAGAAACTATCCCGCTTTTTTTGTGGGTTATTCTGCTTCGAAATCCATCCCCTCGGTGGTGGATGTTTTGTCGTCTTTTCCGTAGAATGCGGCTTCGATGCCCTTCTGGCTGTCGATGAATTTCTTGGCCGCTTTGGTGCCCTTCATGAGGCAGATGGTGCTCATAGCGTCGGTATCCATGGAGGAATTCTTGGTGGTGACCAGGCTCACCGCCTCCAGGTCCGTATCCACCGGGTAGCCGGTCTTCGGACTGAGAATGTGGTGATAGCGCTTTCCCTTGTATTCAAACTGGCGCTCGTAAATGCCGGAGGTAACCACCGTTCCTTCGCCGATGTGGGTGCGGCCGATGATTTCCTGGCGGTCGGAGAACGGCTTCTCGATGCCGATGGTGTACTCCGAGCCGTCCGGTTTCGTGCCGATGGTGACGATGTTGCCGCCCAGATTGATGACCGCGGAGGTCACGCCCTCTTTCTTCAGCACTTTACGCATCTCATCTCCCACGTACCCCTTGGCAATACCGCCCAGGTCGATTTTGGCTTCCGGGTCCAGCAGGCGAATTCGGTTTCCGTCCACCTCCACGTTCCGGTAGTCCACGTGGCGGAGCGCCTCCTGCAGCTTGGCTTCATCCGGCAGCTTCGGCTTGTCCGCGTGGAAATCCCAGAGGTCCGTCACCCGTCCGATGGTGATGTCGAAAGCACCGCCGGACAGCTTGCCGTAACGGAGACCTTCTTTTATGACAGTCGCCGCATCTTTTCCCACCGTCACCCAGGCGCCGCCGGAACGGTTCACCTTGGTCACGTCGCCGGAGTCGGTCTTGTTGCTCAGCAGCTTGTCCAGCTCCCGGCAACGGTCATAGGCCTTCGTGATGGCCGCATTGGCCTTGTCCTCGTCCAGGCCGCCGTCAATCTGATAGATTGAAACGCTGCAAGTGGTGTCCAGGAAATAGTTGTCCTGGGTGACCGGTTCAATATCCGAGTTACTATTGCAGCCGGTCTGTGTTATAATAATCAGAAGTGTGGCCAGAAGTGCCACGCCTTTCATTTTTTTAACGATATAATGGGTCACGGGTTGTCCTTTCTGTTGACTTTATATAAATAATAATTACGAAGGAGTTCTATGTTCAAAGGAATCATACGCAAAGCGGACATTCTTCTGGCCGGGGTGCTCATCCTGATTGGGGTGGCGGCGTCTCTCTGGATTTCGCAATTCGATACGTCCGGAAGCCGAGTCATCATAAAAACAGACGGCAAGGTATACGGCAGCTATTCCATTTCCGAGGACCGCACCGTTACGGTGAAGCAGGGGAAGAAAACCAACACGGTTCGAATTCGCGACGGGGAGGTTTCCGTTACCCACGCAAGCTGTCACAACCAGGTATGCGTTAAGCACAAATCCATTCACACCACCGGGGAGAGCATCATCTGCCTGCCGAACAAAATGGTGGTTCAGATTCAGGGAAAAGGAGGCGATGAATACGATGCCATTTCCAGCTAGATCAAAAGGAACAACGTCTCGCCGCACCGCCGATTCCCGAACCGGCAATGTAGCCACCATCGCTCTGCTGGCCGCACTGGCACTGATATTTTCCTACGTGGAAGCTATTATACCATATAATCCGGGTGTCCCGGGCATTAAACTTGGAATTGCCAACATCGTCGCACTGGTAGCGCTGTATCAACTTTCCGCGAAACATGCCGCAGCGGTAAACGTCATTCGAATTCTCATCGCCGGTCTTCTTTTCAACGGTGTCTTCGGCGCCCTTTATTCTCTGGGCGGTGCAGCCATTAGCCTTCTTGGAATGGTTGCCCTGAAGAAGACCGGCCAATTCAGCATCGCCGGAGTCAGCATGGCCGGAGGCGTGCTGCACAACATGGGGCAGCTTCTGGTGGCCGCTCTTCTGCTTCAGGACAGTCAAATCTTCCTGTACTTTCCGGTGCTTCTGTTCTCCGGAATGATTGCGGGCATCGTCATCGGTCTGGGTGCGGCGGTAATCTGCCGCCGACTGGAACACCTTTAAATAATTGGGTTTACACAGTTTATTCCCGCCCGTATTATATTTTTTAGTTGTTAAACACAATTATTTAAAATTTCTAATGGGTGTATTTAGGATTTTTTGTTGACTTATCCAATGGAATGCTCCATAATACTAATTGTAATTCACCAAATTACTCGTGCTTTTCGATTGAGACAGGTTCTTTTTCTTCTCCTTTACCTTACCTGTTTCCTGTTTCGATCTTAGATAAAAGTAACGGCACATGACATTACCGAAAGGACCTGCAGCAACGGGATATGCTGCAGGTCCTTTTATTTTTTTATTCTATTCACGCCGGTCCCTTGCAAAGCTTCGATATGAAAGGACAACAGTCGGAATCAGCAATAAGCTGTAAAGCACTATGAGCAGCGTCACCCGGCTGCACACGATCGTTCCGAACTGATATACGCACGGAATGTTCATATTATTCTGAACATGAAACAACCGATCCGGCGTCAGCATTCGAAAACTCTCGAACGCTTCATTTCCGGCCAACAGCGGAAAACCCGTAAACAAGAGGAACGAAATGCTTACCGCCAAAATTGCGGATTTTGTTCTCACAAAGAGGAGCATGGCAATTTCCGCCGAAAACAAGCAGGCTACATAACCCGAAAGCAGAACCAACAGATACCGTTCCATAAAATTTATCCCATACATGCTGTAAGGGGATTCCGTCTGAATGGGCGCAAAGGCGCCGCCGGTGCCCATTCCGCCAAAGGATATCAGGGACATCAACAGCATGCCGCTCCAGTAGAGCATCGTTGCAATGATAAATACCGCAAGAATCTTTGCGGCGGCACCCCTTGTCGGTCCGTACTTCGTGGAGTAGTAGACGAAGCGGGACTCGCTGTTCATCTCGTCCGAAAAAACGCCCACCGTTAAAAACGATATCACCAAAACCAGCAGCAAGCCATATGCGGCCGCAAACGGTCCCGTTATTCGGAAGGCATCGGAGGGTTCATACTCCAACGGCGTCCGCACCTTCGCAAACTGTCTCTTCAAATATTCTTTTTTGGCTGCGGTAGTTCCGTATTCATTAATCAAAGAATCGATGTTCTCTTTTCGCAGTTCGTTCAGCCTTTCGGCGGTTTCGAGAGAAACCTGATTAATCGCATCCGGATTATAGTCGTTTCCGTAACACAGCGTTTGGTTGATAAACTCCTCGATGTCCCGATAAGACTGAATGGTTTTTCCGTATACCGGATTGGGGCCGTTGTTTTTATCATTGATATCTATACTTTGCTGCTTTTTTACGATTTCAAGCAGTACAGAATCCGTCAGTGTTCCGTTCCAGCGGCTTTTATCTTTCACAAGCGCTCCGGGCGCCGAAAGACCCCGATGGCTCGTCCCCCTTTGGTCCACGTAATAGACGCTCCAAAGGGCGAGACCGGAAAGAAGAATTCCCGCAATCAGTGCGCCGACGATCATTTTGATATGCAAGGGCTTAAATATCACTTTTTTTAATTCGTATCCCAGCACCGCCGATCCTCCTGCATGCCAAACTGATAAAAAAACGCATCTTCCAATGACACGTCTGTCAAAACGGCGCTTTCATGGGGCTTGTTCTCCGATATCACTCGGATTTCCGATACATTGCCTTCTTTGCGAACGTTTACGACACATCCACCTTGCACGGCAATCATCCGTTCCGCATCCGAATTCTCTGCTCTGCACATCCAGACTTTTATCGGTATCTGGCGGCAGATTTCGTTCACCGTCCCCCGGTTCACAATCTTCCCGTCCTTCATTATAAACACTTCATTGGCAATCGTTTCCAGATCGGAAACGATATGGGAGGAAAGCAGGACGATTTTGTCCTCTGCCAAACCGGAAATCAGGTTCCGAAAACGAATCCGTTCCATCGGATCCAAACCAATGGTCGGTTCGTCCAGTATCAGGATTTCCGGATCGTTAAGCATGGCCTGAGCGATTCCCACACGCCGTTTCATTCCGCCGGAAAGATTCTTCATTTTTTTTGAAGCGCATTCTGTCAGCCCAACCGACTTTAGCAGTTCCGCAATTTTCTGTTCGGAAACCCGCTTCGGAAGACCCTTTAATGCGGATATGTACCGCAAGTAGTTCCTTACGCTGAAATCCGGATAATAGCCGAACTCCTGCGGCAGATAGCCGATTTTGTCCCGATACATCGCACCCATTTCCAGGATATTCTCCCCCTGAAAGTAAATTGCCCCGGACGTTGGCGCGGTCACGGTGCAAATCATTCTCATAAGGGTGGTTTTTCCCGCACCGTTCGTGCCGAGCAGTCCATACAGTCCCTTTTGCATTTTTAGGGAGATGTGGTCTGCCGCAGCAACCCCGTCATATTCTTTTACTACATCATCTACTATGAGTTCAGCCATTATATTACCTCCCAGCCGCTTCGCCGTTCATGCAGCAATCTGAAATTGAGGAGAAGGATGATTGCGAATCCGAGGGCAAACATTCCTCCCCATATTGCCGGAGTAATCCGATTGTACACGGCTTCGTTCATCGTCACCGCCATCCAGCCGGCATTCGCACCCAGACATAGCATCGCCGCAAGGAGTTCGCTGATTTTTTTATGAAAGGACAGCGAACCCAGGCACAGTATTGTGGAGATCATGACCGGGAATATAAGCTGTTTTAAGAAATCCGTAATCAGGTACTGCTGTGCATGTATCGCGGCAACCCCGAACAGGGATAACAGTACAATATCCACGAAACCGAAGGACAAAATTTTCGCCCCGTAAACGTGCCGCAGCGTGTAATAGGAGGCTTCTTCAATTTCCATCGACTTCGTCTCCCGGTTTTTCCATAATTCCGGTATCGCCAGTATCACAAACAAGGCTCCCACAATGCTCATACCCCGCTGGGCATACCACGACGTGCCGATACTGTTCAAAGCGGTCCAAGCAAGAAACAGCACCGCCCCTTGCAGTGCCCACCATTCTTTTTTGATCAGTCGCATCTGCAAGAGCAGGAAGTCCAAATAGTTCACTCGCTCGGATGCCTGCTGCTTCGCCACGATGTGCTGCGCCAATCGGATGGTTTCTTCCATTGCCGCAGTGCCGCATTGATCCCTATCCGCATTTTTCTTATATTCCGATGCTGCGTTCTTTATCATGCGATCTATTTCATTCCCCATTTTTACCCCCTCCATCCGGATTCTTCTAAAAAACCTCGAATCAGTTCTCGGCCGCGCCGCAATCGGTACTTGCAATTCGGCAAGGAAATCCCGCAAATCTGCGCGATTTCCTTGACCTTTTTTTCTTCAAAATAGTATAACAAAATAACGTCTTTTATTTCTTCCGGCAGCCGTTCCACCGCTTCTGTTATTGCATTCGCATCTTCTTTTGCTTCCAAACCGCAGTTTGTTTCTGCTTCCGCGGTATTCATCACCGCATCCAGCGCAACCTCCGTGTTACGCTTTCGCTTTTTTTCGTCGTTGCATTTGTTTCTGGCCAAAGTATACAGGTAATTCAGGAGTTTTCCCTCATGCTTGTAATTCGGAAGTGTTTTAAAAAACGCAAGGAACGTTTCCTGCGCCAAATCTTCCGCCGTATGCCGATCCTTTAGCTGATAGATACAGTAATTCAATATCGTATCGTAATATTTTCGGACCAGGATATCTACCGCTTGAGGGTCCCCCTTCTTTGCCCGTCGAACCAGAAAAAAATCTGAATTCATAAGTGCTTCCTCCGATATTCTCTCCCAATAGAATAACAATAGCAAATGCAGCCGGCAACCGATAAATTGAAAATTATCTATTTTAAATCCGATACATTCGTCCGTCTTTGATGGTGTAATTCTTTTTGGCGATTTTTCTAAAATCATCGTCATGACTCACCACCACCACGGTTTTCCCTTTCCGATTCAGTTCCAAAAGATTTCTCATTACGATTTCCTTATTCTCTCGGTCCAGCGATCCGGTTGGCTCATCCGCCAACAAGATATCGAAGGGTTTTATCAGGTTTCGTGCCAGCGCAACCCGCTGCTGTTCTCCACCGGAAAGTTCGAATATCTTGGAATTCATTTTGTCGGCTAACCCGAGCTGCGCCAGTGCCTCTTCCATTGCACGTGTTTTGTTCTTTACGCGAGCATACCGAAGTGCCAACAGCAGATTTTCCTTCACGGTCATCTTTTCCACCAACGCAAAGTTCTGAAACAGATACGCGATTTTATATCTTCGCAATCTCTCACTTTCCCTCCGATCCTTCACCGGGTCGTCGACGGAAAAACAACGCAGCGTGCCGGAGTCATACGTTTCCAACGTCCCCATAATGTTCAGCAGCGTGGATTTTCCGCCACCGCTTTTTCCGTAGATGCAGATAAAATCCCCCGGATAAATTTCCATACTGATTCCGTCGAGAATTCTTCTGCTTCCATAGGCTTTTTCGACGTCCTTTAATATGATTTGCGCTGAATTCTCATGCATTTAGCAACCCTCCTTCAGTCTCTCCCCGATATTATTCTTGCTGCGTCCCAGCTTTATGATTTCACCGATAAAGCAAATGCTTAATACCGCAACCCCCGCCATCCCAGCGATTTCGGTTTTCTCCATTGTCCAGCCCGTTCTCGGCGTATACAGGCTTAGAAAGTTCATTTTCGGATATGCTTTTAGCATGCCGATGAACAACCCCAAACTGATTCCATATCCAATTCCGCTTTTGAGAAGTCTCTTCCTGTGAACGCTCATGAACCCGTATCCCAGCAGATAGGACACATCCAGCCGTCTCCCGTGGTGGTACAAATACGACTCCACGTCGATTTTTACGACAAATGCGATGATCATCAACAGGAGCATAAAAGCAATTGCGTTTACGGCCGCCTCTGCCCGTATTTCTTCAATCTGAAACATCACATCATCGTACACGCTGCTGATCCATAAAACATATGGATCGGCCTGCGCGTGAGTAATTGTGCGTTTCAGTTCGCCGTACGCATTGGCGGAATTCTTTACATGGGGATGGAAGTATCCGTTTACCAGGGATGGCAGCTTTATGCTTCCGGTCGGTTTCAGACTGCCTCCGTCCACCAGGATGAGCGTGTAATCTTGAAGCCGTGCCTCTTCCAAACGCATGGAGGAATCACAGGTCATAAAACTCTGACCATCTTTTATCGGCATGAGCTTTACAGCCGGAGCTCTTTTCTTGCTCCATTCATCTCGCTGCGTTTCTTTTATCTTCTCGATATCGTCTTTTGTCGGTTTATTGTGCTCCGGATACAGAATCAGCCATTCGTTATCGCGAAGGGTTGGAATGTCTAACTTCTTATCATCCGGTGTCACCGGCGAAGCGAATTCCATATAGTTTTTATTGACGTACGCATACCTTCCGTCAAAGGGTTCGGCCGCATAGGATTCTCTCGGTACACCTTCTTTTTCCGCATTCGGTGCGAAAAACAAAATGGCGCCTTCTCGGTCCAGTTCGTCCCACAGCCGATTTAATTTTGGGACAACAACGTCATTAAACTTGTCGTCATCCTCTACGTACGTCCACGGCCACCCGCAGGCAATATTGACGTAATTCGCCGTCTTGCGCCATTCCGGTATATGCCGCTCCACGTCCTTGAAATCCTGAAACCCGGCAATCGCGATTGCCGCCATCAGCAGGGTTCCCGCACAGATTACAATCTTCATTCCGGTTGACGTTTTCTCTCGATTCGGCCGCTTGCCTTTTAACGCCGGCGCTATGCTTTGCCGTTTGAACTTCCGTACGATAATTATAAATTCCAGCACGAAGAAAAATGTCGCCGCCTCCCAGACCGCCAGGTATACGATTTTCGTTGCCGCGAGGAAACCTCGTACCGTTTGCGGCTGCGCGACATACATCAGTGCCCCGCTGATAATCGGAACCGCAATCAGCAGCGGTGGAAGCACCAATTTTGCGGCTTTGGTTGCTGCGAAATGGGTGCTCTTCCAGCCGATCAGCCCGGCAACGGCGACCTCTTTCGTCAGCTGCCCATTGTATATCGCATAGCAGAAGAGAATTGCGGCGACCATAATTGCCAGAATCGTTAGATACAAAAACAGTTGGTTTTCAGTTGTATCGCTGGCTACAGCAACCGAAGAATCTACGGTCGCCTGAATGCCCAGGTTCTCATCGCCGGACAGTTCTTGCAGGAACGCTTCCGTATCTTCTTTCGTTCCGTGAAAATAATAATCGCCGTTAAAGTTGTTGCTGTTGATTTTCGAAAACGACAATAGTTTTACTTCCTTCAACGTGAGGAATGTCGCCCCCTTCACGTTCTTGAATTCGTTCGTCCCGTGAATATTTTCTTGAAACGAAATATTCGGAAATGCCTTTTCAAACCATGCCGCATCGTTTAAATAGACAAATATCGAAATCTGCTGCCTTTCATTCCGTTGATTCCGTGGAATACGCTGAACCTTAATAAAACTCATGTTATGTTTTTGAGCCAGTTCCTGCAGTTTTGCCCTGTTGTTTTGCGTCCTCGCCGGTGATGAAACGATGTTGATTGTGGCATCGAACTCATTCGTAAAAGTCTTCAAGAACATATCATCTTGGTCATACGAAACCCCAAAGGCAACCGTGACGAGGAGAATCACCAGCATTGTCTGTATTATCTTTTTCATGTGTTGCTACCATTTAGAGTGGTTGTATTTGGACCACACATGTTTCGAGTTCACCCCGTGTCTCCACTTTCCGCCATAAAAATCCTTCCATCCGCTGTCATAGGAACCCCCTCTTGCAACGTTTTCGCTGTTAATGGTCACCTCGTAACCGAGTCCATCTACATATTTGCACCCCAATGTATCACTTTCCGGGTTGTCCAAATCCACTTCATACCCGAGTTCCGGATCGTACAGCATATCCTGTGGCGGCACATCCGACGATGACGCATCCTGTGTCGGTGCATCCGCAAATACCCCCACCGAAGCCATCAGCATTAACCCACTTACCATCGTCACCGTAATAATTTTCTTAAGCATATCTTCCTCCTTGTTTTCACATTGCTTACGAACCGGTTCTATAAGGTTTAACGAGTGAGATGCAAAAAGGATAGTCTAAAAATAAAAAAAGCAGGATAGTTCCAACAACTATCCCGCAAGTATTCGTAAAGCGCTTCTTATTCTTGATTCCACTGTGCCAGTACAGCGGGGAGTTCCCGAATGTCCGAAAGCAGGGCATTCGCTCCCGCCAGTTCGGCCCGGGATCCGAACCCGTATTCGCATCCCACGAAAGGGATTCCGTGAGTCAACGACACCTGTCGGTCGGAAGCCCGGTCTCCCACCATGCAGAATCCTTCCGGGAATTTTTTCCGGATTTCCGGGAAGATTTCTTCTTTGGGGCAGAAGCCATAGGCCCCGCTGCAGTAAAAACCTTCCAGCCAGCGGTCCAGCCGGAAATGCGCCCGCTGGGCCTCCATGTACGGCACCTTGCAGTTGGACAGGATTACCGGATGATATCCGGACTCCGACAGCTGCCGCAGAACTTCCGGCACGCCGGGATACAATCGGGCCCGGCCCGCCCGGATTTCTCGAATCATCTGTTCGCCGGTTCGCCGGGAACATTCTTCCTTGACTTCCGCCGGAAGTGCCGGCATGAAATCGTTCCACATATCCCGGGCGTTCACCCCCAGATATCTTGCCAGCCGGTCGTCGGACCGATCCGCCGGCACGGAATACCCCTGTTCCTCCAGCCGGGAAAGGGTTTGGCGAAGGGCGGCACCGTACAGCGCCTTCGTATCGTGCAGGGTGCCGTCCCAATCGAAAATAACCGTTTGGATTTTCATGGCTTTCGGATTAGCCCCGGATAACCTGTTCCAGGTTCACCATCTCGATTGCGGAAAGGGCGCAGTCGTAACCCTTGTTTCCGGCCTTGGAACCGGCTCTCTCGATAGCCTGCTCGATGTTCTCGGTAGTGATGATGCCGAAGAGTACCGGAATACCGGACTTCAGGCTCACCTGTGCGATGCCCTTTGCGGACTCGTTGGTAACCAGCTCATAGTGGGAAGTGGCACCGCGGATTACCGCGCCTACGCAGATTACCGCATCGTACTTGCCGGACTCCGCCATCTTCTGTGCCATCAGCGGAACTTCAAATGCGCCCGGTACCCAAGCCGCATCGATGTTGCTCTCCTCCACGCCGTGACGAACCAGACCGTCCACTGCGCCGTCCAGCAGCTTCTGCACGATGAAGCTGTTGAAACGGGAGGCGATGATGCCTACCTTCATTCCTTCCGGTGCAACGACTTTTCCTTCTAACAGATTAATTGCCATTTCTTTTTCCTCCTGTAATATCCGTGTCTCCCGGGACACCTTTTGCAATTCGTTTTTGTATTTCCATCGGACGCGTGGGGCGCCCGGATTTGTTTTTACCGCAGATTACTTATCGAACTTGATCTGCTCGAAGACGTGGCCCATTTTGTCCTGCTTGGTGCGGAGATAGAACTCATCGTATTTTCCCGGCTGAATCTCAATCGGCACACGCTGGGTGATCTGGAAATCGAAGCCCTCCAGGCCGTAGATTTTGCTCGGGTTGTTGGTCATGAGGCGGATGGATTTCACGCCCAGATCCTGCAGCATCTGCGCACCGGACCAGTACTCCCGCAGATCCGGCTCAAAACCCAGCTCCACGTTGGCTTCCACCGTGTCTCTGCCGTGCTCCTGAAGCTCGTAGGCCTTCAGCTTGTTAATCAGACCGATGCCACGGCCTTCCTGGCGCATGTAGAGAATCACGCCCCGGCCCTCTTCCTGAACCATTTTCATCGCGGTGTGCAGCTGATCGCCGCAGTCGCAGCGGGCGGAGCCGAACACGTCGCCGGTGAGGCATTCCGAGTGCACGCGGCACAGCACGTCCTCGCCATCCTGAATGTCGCCGCAAACCAGCGCTACATGGTGCTCGCCGGTGATATCGTTCACGTATCCCTTAATCCGGAACTCGCCGTACACCGTCGGCAGCTTGGCGCTTGCCACGCAGTTCATGTGCTTCTCGTAGCGACGAATGTAGTCCTGCAAGTCCTTGATGGTGATAAAACAAATATCGTATTCTTCCGACATCTTCTGGAGTTCCGGCGCCCGCATCATGGTTCCGTCTTCTCGCATCACCTCGCAGCAAAGACCCACTTCCTTCAGTCCGGCCAGTCTCATCAGGTCCACCGTCGCCTCGGTATGTCCGTTCCGAACCAGAACGCCGCCGTGACGCGCCACCAGCGGGAACACATGTCCCGGTCTTCTCAGATCGTTCGGCTGAGTCTCCGGATCCGTCAGCATCCGGCAGGTATATCCTCTCTCCTCTGCGGAGATTCCGGTGGTGGTATTTACATGGTCGATGGATACGGTAAAAGCAGTGCAGTGGTTGTCGGTGTTTTCCGATACCATCTGCGGCAGGTTCAGCCGATGGGCGAAGTCCACCGACATCGGCGTGCAAATCAGTCCCTTGGCATGGGTGGCCATGAAGTTCACGTTCTCCGTGGTGGCGTGTTCCGCCGCACAGATCAGGTCTCCCTCATTCTCCCGATCCGGATCGTCGGTGCAGAGAATCAGCTTTCCGGCTCTCAGCGCCTCCAGCGCTTCTTCCACTGTGTTGTATTTGAAACTCATTGAAACAGTCCTCCCTTGTTTTTTTGTTTGCTGTATTTCACGGGCGACTCGCCCGCCTTTCCCTCTTCTAAAACCCGTTTTCCGCCAGGAATTCCCAGGTCACTTTGCTTTCCGGTGCTTCCTCCGGCGCCGGGTTCGTCAGCAACCGCTGCACGTATTTTCCGATAATATCGTTTTCCAGATTCACCACATCCCCGGCCTTCTTTCCCAGAAGGATGGTTTCGCTTCCGGTGTGGGGAATGATGGATACCTGGAAGTTGTCCGATCCCAGAGTGGCCACCGTCAGGCTGATGCCGTCGATGGTGATGGATCCCTTCTCCACAATCAGGCGCAGGATTTCCGGCGTGGTTCCGATTCGAACCCATACCGCATTTCCTTCCTTGCGCTGTTCCACAATCCGACCGGTTCCGTCGATATGCCCGGATACCAGGTGCCCGCCGAACCGTCCGTCCGCCGCCATGGCTCTCTCCAGGTCCACGGGATCCCCCGGCTTCAGCTGTCCCAAATTGGTGCGCCGCAGGGTTTCCGGCATCACATCCGCGGTAAAACCATCCCCGGTCATCCGGGTAACGGTCAGGCACACGCCGTTTACCGCAATGCTGTCGCCCAGCTGCGTGCCTTCCAACACTTTGGACGCCTGCAGGTGAATCTCTCCGGATTGGCTTCCCATGCGAACGCCCTGCATGGTGCCCACTTCTTCTATTATTCCGGTGAACATTCCGTCTCTCCTTCCACATCGTATTCCAGCAGCATGTCGTTCAGCAGCACGGTGATCTTGGCCAGTCGCAGATTCGCACATTCCTGAGGAAGGCGGATGCCCGACCCTTCCACCGGTGTCTTGGCATCCTCGCCGCCGAAGATTTTCGGGGCGATGTACGCGTACACGTGATGGACGATATGTGCTTTTAGGGCGGCTTCATTGACCGTACCTCCCCCTTCAATCAGGACGGAGTCGATCTTCTCTTCCCCCAGCCGCTTCATGAGTACATTCAGATCCGGATGGCCGTTCTTCTCCGGAAGGGTCCAGACCTTTGCCCCGGCTTCTTCCAGCTTCCTGATCCGGCTCGCTCCCTCTTCCCGATCTCGGTTGCTCTCATTGCACACGATCAGCAGCGGATACTCCTTCGCGCTGCGAACCAGTCGGCTGCCCATCGGAATCCGCAGGTGGCTGTCCAGAATAATCCGCAGCGGCTGATGGGCTCCGTCAATTCGGCAGTTCAGCATCGGGTCGTCCGCCAGCACCGTGCCGATGCCCGCCAGAATTCCCGCATAGCGGCCGCGCAGCTGATGCACGTGATTTCGAGCGGCCTCTCCCGTAATCCATTTGGAGGCGCCGGTGCGGGTGGCAATCTTTCCATCCAGCGTCATGGCAAATTTCAGAACGACGTACGGCGTCTTGGTGGTGATGTAGTGGAAAAACACCGGATTCAAGGCATCGCAGGCCTCCCGCATGTAATCCTCCACCACTTCGATTCCGTGCTCCCGAAGAATTCGAGCCCCTTTGCCCGCCACCTTCGGGTTCGGATCCCGAGATCCGATGACCACCTTGGCGATTTTCTTTTCGATGATAATCTCCGTGCAAGGCGGCGTCTTTCCGTAGTGACAGCAAGGCTCCAGCGTCACGTACAGGGTGGCGCCCGCCGGATCTTCGCTGCAGGCCGCCAGCGCGTTTCGTTCCGCGTGAAGTTCGCCGTACTTCCGGTGATAGCCCTCACCGATCACCCGGCCGTTCTTCACCACCACTGCGCCTACCAACGGGTTGGGCGCCGTCCAGCCCGCCCCCTGCTTCGCCAGTTCAATGGCCCGTTTCATGAATTGTTCTTCTGCCATAGCCGTTCCTCTTTTCTCAAAAACCATACAAAGCCCCGCATCCCTATCGACACGAGGCTTCCTTCTTCCAATCAGTCAAATATATAAACCCCGGAACCATCGTTCCGGGGTCGCATGCTCTGACCATCTTCTTTCATCCAGACTATACTGTCGGCTTCGGAATCTCACCGAATCATGCGGTTTTCCGGAACTCCGTTCCCCTGAAAACGCTCGCGGGCTGTACCGCCGGTGGGGAATTGCGCCCCGCCCCGAAGATTTTAAATTGACACTGTTATTATACTACATCCCGGCCAAAAGTAAAGGTTGTATTTTCCCTACGGATGACAATTTCCGCAAGGGCTGTACCCCTCTGCAATCAGCTGTTTCCGGGACTCCTTGGTGGTCAGGGTGTTCCGCTCGCTCATCTGCTTCACGGAATAGCAGGATGGGTAATGAAATTTTCCCGTGTTGGTGTTCACGATATATTTGGTGCCCTGCCCCTTCTTCACCGCATGCGTCTTCAGCTTCTTGGAGGAATAGGTCTTGCCGTTCTTCCGGGTGCTGTACCCGCTCTTATCCCCGGAAATGGTGGACTTACTCTCCCCGGTGGCATAGTCAATCTTGATTTTCGGCTGCACGTTGTAGCAGTAGACGTTAAAAGAAATTCCGCGCCCGCCGTCTTCCACCGACAAAGCCTCCATGTGCACGCCTCGGGCCACGGCTTCATCTCCCCTAAAAACAGGTGTCACGCGGTACATCACATGGTTTCCGGTGGACCGAAGGTAGTCGGCTACTTTCGATTCGAAAGGCTCCATCCCTTCCACGTTCATGTACCGGGTGCCGGTAATCAGGTTGCGGGCCACCGCATCGTTTCCCGTCAGCTGCCAGCCAATCAGGTGGCAGCGGTTGTACAGGCTTCCGCCGGAGACGCTTCGGTACTGCACGCTGTGCCATCCCGTGGGATGAATCTCGCTGATGGAGCCTCGCTGCTGACCGTCTCTCGGCATGATCTCCTGTCCCAGGCAGGCCAAAGTGCCGGTGCACCGTCCCAGCCGGTCCAGATCTCCCAGCCGCTCGTAGGCCTTCTTCGAGATCTCCGATTTTCGGAATTCCGGCTTCCCGCCGTTCAGCTCCCGGTAGGGCTGTCCGGAATAATTCGGTACAGTTTTCCGGATGCTCTTGTCCGACAAGTTCTTGGGAGACAGGCCGCCGGATTTGTACCCGGCCTTGGCCACACCGGCTTCCGCGTGAATGCCCTTGGATTGGATGAGGTTCTGAATTTCATCTCCCTTATGGGCGAAGAAGATGCCGGCGGCGGCAATTAAAATCACCGCCAGGGTGAGAAGCCGCTTCCGGTTGGCACGCCGGCCGTCTTCGCCGGGGCCGGGTGTTTTTCTATTTGGTTTTTTTGTGGTATGATTTGCACTCATGTTCATAGTGTCCTTTTTTATTGTATTTTAAGATTTATTATACCAGTTGTATAAATAATATCAATGATGCGCAAGGGGTCCTATTGGGAAGAATATGGTATAATGACTCGATTTATACCCTCAAAATAATTTGAGGGGTGGGTGGTATGATTTTGTCCGCCTCGGAAGCGGATGGATTGTACGTATGCATGTTTTTATTATAATCTATCAAGGGGGTATTGCCACAATGAATAAGGCAACTTGCAACAAAGTATGGCTTGCAGCCATCGCGTTCATCTTTGCGGTATTGATGGCCGGCAGTTCCATAGTGAATGTTCACGCTGCGGAACCGGAGCAGACCGACGTAAAGATTGATGCGCAGAATTTCCCGGACGAAGCATTCCGGAATTACGTAATACAGGAATTCGATTCCAACAAGGACGACCTTCTGTCCGCAGCGGAAATCGCTGCTGCGAAGACCGTGAATCTGGCAGACAACGATTCCGTGGAAAGCGTCCGGGGCATCGAGCTGCTGCCGGCTCTGACCGAGATCGATGTCAGCGGCACCGCCATTTCCGGCATCGATGTCACCAAGAACCCGGAACTGAAGAAGCTGAACGCTTCCATGTGCTACACATCCGATGAAGACTACAACATGGACTATCTGCTCACTTCGATCGACGTGACCAAGAATCCAAAGCTGGAATATCTGGACATCACCTATTCCAAAATCGATAAGCTGGATGTATCCAAGAACCCGAATCTGGAAGAGCTTCACGCCTTCGTTACAAACCTGAGCGAGGTGGATGTGACTCAGAATCCGAAGCTGAGAAGATTGGACCTCAACACCACCGATATCCGCGAAATCGACGTGACTAAGAACCCGAAGCTGTTCGCGCTGAATCTGGAATACACCGAGGTTTCTTCTCTGGATGTCACCAAGAATCCGGAGCTTTACGAGGTATACCTCACCGGCGACAAGGGTATTAAAGAGCTGAACACTGCAAAGAACCCGGATCTGACTCATCTCCGAGTGTCCGGAACCGGCATTCACTCTCTGGACCTGTCCAAGAACCATTCCCTGGCGGCGTTCTACAACTGCAGACAGGAATACGAGAACCCGATTACACTGGATACGGTAGTGTACGAAGCCGCTCCGATTGAAGAACTGGACTTCTCCCACACAACCAACATTTTTGAGATCTTCCTGGAGGGTTCCCCGATCAAGTCCATCGATGTGTCCAACCAGCCGAACCTGCGCCACCTGCAGATTCAGAGCACGCCGATTACGAAAGTGGACGTTTCCAAGAATCCGAAGCTGGGATCCCTCTGCGTGTCCAACACGAAGATCAAGCATCTGGATATTTCCAAGAACAAGAAGCTGGCGACACTGGATATCACCAACACCGATATCGACAACATGAAGAATATCGACCTCACCGGATACACCGAAATCTATTCCGTTAAGGCACAGAATGCCGACGTGGAAAGCCTCAAATTCGACAAGGCTCCGAGCCTCAGCCGTCTGGAGCTGGACGGAAACCATATTAAGGAATTGGACCTGGAAGGCCGTTCCAACCCGGATACTTACAACACGCTGGACATCGGCGAGCAGACACCGGAAATTTACGTTTCTTCCGGTAAACTTGCATCCAACACCGTGTCCCTAAAGGATCTGTTCTCTAACCCGGCGAACGTTACTGTAAAGGCCGGCGAAGGATACACCTACGATGCGGACGCACAGACCATTACCTTCAAGGATGAGAACAGCAGAACATTCAAATACGAATACGCTACCAAGTTCGAATCCGACGGCGGTCCGCAGCTTTCCGGAACCGCAACCGTAGTACCGGCTACAAAGATCGCATCCGTGAAGCCGGCGAAAGCATCCTACACCTACACCGGAAAGACCATTCGCCCGGGAGTTACGGTAAAAGGACAGGACGGAAAGGTTCTCTCTTCCGACAACTACACCGTTTCCTATTCCAAGAGCATTTATCCGGGCAAGTATACGGTAAAAGCAATCGGAAAGAACAAGTACGATGGAACCGTATCGGCAACTTATAAAATCTATCCGAAGTCTTCCGCAATCAAGAAGCTGAAGAAGGGCAAGAAGAAGATGACCGTAAGCTGGACCAAACAGAGCAAGTCCGCTGTATCCGGTTATCAGATTAAATACAGCAAGTCCAAGAAGTTCTCGAAGAGATCCACCAAGATCGTCACCGTTAAGACGTACAAGACCTCTTCCAAGACGATTAAGAAATTAAAAGCCCGCAAAAAGTACTATGTTCGTGTTCGTACGTACAAGACCGTTAAGGGAAGCAAGTACTATTCTTCCTGGTCCAAGACCAAGAGCGTAAAGGTGAAATAAAACCGTCAACACATGCATCAAAAGGAAAAACTCCCGGTCGTCCGACCGAGAGTTTTTCCTCACTATTCATCATTATTATATTATTCACCTTTTAATCTCCCATCAGCTTGCCCGTCGGGCTCATGCTGGAAGGGGTATATTTGCCGTTTTCATCGGCCTTGAACAGCACGTGCAGGCGGGAATTCTCATCCGGGCCCGGGAAGTCCACCACCAGGTATCCTTCTCCCCAGCTTTCGGTGGATTCTTCGTCCTCCACATACTTCACGCCCAGAAACTGTTCCATTTCCTCCGGCGTCAGCTCGTACCACTTGGTCTCTCGCAGCTTTTCGTACTGCTCTTTGGTCACGGTTGCGTTTGGATCGATGCCATCATCTTTTTCCTTGTCTCCTCCACCCCCGCAAGCGGCCATTGAGAAGCACATCATCAAAGACATCACCACCGTCATTATTTTCTTTTTCATATCCGCACCTCTCATTTCTTCTTTACATAGGAATAGCCGATACTCTTTTCATCATCGGATCCAAACTGTCTCGGTCCCATGAAATTCTCCCCGGAGGATTTTGTAATCCAAATTTCGCCGTCGCTGTACATTGGATAGAATTTAAAACCGGCGCTGTTCTTCTCCGCAAATTTGTCCCATTCGCTGAACTTTGCGAAGACGAATCCGCCCGGCGCCCCTACCAAGTTCTTCGGGGTCACGTAGAAATCATACAGGAACGCGTCCTTCTCCGCCTTCTCCTGCCGGCCCGAGTACATATCGATTCTGCAGATGTACTTCATATCCTCCCCGCTGCCCGGGGTGTAGAAGTAGAGAAAATCGCCGCACAGCATTGGATTGTAGGATTTCACATCCGAAATCTTCTTGTCCTTTCCCGTCTTCAGATCGTACACGTGAAGCGTTTCGCCGTCTTCATCATCCTGGTAGATGAGGAATTTCGGGCTTACCCGGTACGGGAAGAAGGTCTTCTTTTCCAGAATGGTTTTCTTGTTCTTGCCGTCGAAATTGATTCTGCAGTAGTGGTTTTTCTCGTCGGTAAAAAAAATACCGTCTTTCGTCACCTGCAGATAATCGCAAGTCCCGGTGTACAGCGTTTCCACCTTGGTTTTTCCGACTTCTACTTTTATGATCTTCTCCTGATCCAAAATGCCGTAAACGGCTCCGTCGTATGCGGTCAAACTACCCGCCTTGGCCTCTTTCGCCAGAACCTTTTGGTTCTCCACCTTGTTGCCGCTGATCTTGCCGACGGTGAAAGCGCCCTTGCCCCATTTCTTGCCGCCGTAATCACCGTACAGCAGGCCGTCCGTTGCCACAAACCGACCTTCCGAAACGAAATTACTCATGGCATAGACTTCGTCGTCGCTCAGGGTAACGTCCCAACCGTCCATGATTCGGGATTTCTTCCCCAGGTACTTCATGCTGAATTCCATTTCCATGGTCATGTCCTTGCCGTCGGATTGATAGGTGTCCTCGGAGCGGATGATCAGTTTTTCCCCATCCAGCTTCGCGGTCATGCTTTCGCCGCCCTTTTCCTGAGCACCGGAGAAGGAGAGCTTATAAGTCTTGTCCTTCGTTTTCGTCCAGGTCACGCCGTTCTCATCGTCCATCATGGTGAGGTACGCCGCCCCGTCGCTGTAGGCGCTGAACTTCAGCACCTTGGAAAAATCTTCCCCGAAAATGGTTTTGACGGAATCCTTCTTCATCTTCTTTCCGTTATCGGTTACTTCGATGTCCTCGCATTCCCAGCTTCCGATAATGGATACCTCTTTCGCTTTTTCTTTGTCGGAATTCTTTCCGTCATCCTTTCCGCCTCCGCCGCATCCTGCAAATGTGCAACACATTCCAAGTACGAGAGCGGCTGCCAGTATCTTCCTTTTCATCGTCGCCACCTTCTTTTCTGTTCGGTCATCTCTCGTGCTTTAACGGAACTGCCGCATCGTCCCCGGTGATTTTTTATTCTGCTTAGGATGACGATGCGGATAGAAAAAGCCATAAACCGCCATCCGGCGATCTATGGCTGCGGACTTACTTGGTGATATCGATTTCCATGGAGTCGGTTTCGTCTCCTGCCAGATTGGCGAATTCTGCTTTTACCGGACTCTTGAGATTGCGCAGCTTTCCGGTGGTCTTCACCTCCAGGGATTTCCCCGGTTCCACATCGGTTCCCTTCGCATCGTCTACGACATCGTAGGTATCCTTTACGAACACCGTGCTGTTCTCCAGCTTTTCCCCGTCCTGAGTCAGTGCGTAATCAAACGCCCACGTAAAGGATTTCGCTTCCTCCGCGTTGTTGGTGTACTCCCAGGTCACCACAATCGCGTCGTCTTCATCGCTGTCCTTTACAATCTCATAGCCTTTGAATTCCGCTTTGTAATCCCCAATCTGCATCACGTTTGGATCGGATTTCGCACTCTTCGTACCTTCGGAATCACCGCCGCCTCCGCCGCATGCCGTGAAAGAGAACATCAGCATCAACGAAAGCATCAGCATTACTATCTTTTTCATATCTCTCACCTTCTCTCGAAATGATTCTTTCGAACCTCGGGTGCGATAACGGTTCTGCGTGAAACATACGAAGTACTTCTTGTTTGTGAGAACATTTTACCAAGTTCTCGCCGCCGGAACATCACCCGAAAGGGTATTTTTCGGGGTCTTCCCTTTTTCGTGGCCTCGGATGTCGTATAAAAAACGAGCCTCCGGGAGGCTCGTTCATCACTAACCCTTATTCCTTCGTCGGCAGGCACCACGTCCCCCGAGCTAGATGGGCCTTCAGCGGCGAAGCATGCCGGGTCCGTCCGCGCTTACACAGATGTTGGAAACGGCGAGGCCGTTTCCTTCTGCTCCCCACAAAAAATCCCCGACGCCGCCTCATCCGCGGTCGTCGGAGATTCCCTCTCACCCTATTCTCTTACTGCATTTATTTACTTTTCTTCCACACAATGGAATTGCCCGCATTCGCATCCACGATTCGATTCACTTCACTGAACCACATATCCGTCGAAACGGCGCTTCCGCCCTTCTTTCCGAAAATCCGGTCGAAATTGCTCATCTCCAGGCTCAGTTCCACGGTATCCGATCCCGCCTTGGGCGAACCCACCGAAACGACGGCCCGATCCGGCACCTCCAGCGTTATGTAGGAGGCCACTTTGTTGTTCATCAATTGATTGTACTCTTCCCCCTCGAACACGTAGATTCCCTTGGCCGGGGCTTTAGTCCCGTTCACCCCGTAGTAGGTTCGCGCATTGTCGTTCGGAAGTTTATAAAAAGCCATCTTCCGATCCCGATCGATTTTCACATCGTCGAGGTGAACCGAATTCACCTCCACCACCTCCGCACCGCAATCCTCGGTGCTCAGCCGAACGTAGGTATGTTCCAGCGCGTACAATCCCAGTCCCACCAGCAGAAGCAGCCCTACCGTGAGCGCCGCCATCTTATAGTTCTGAAAACGCCCCTTGCGCTGTTCCTTCGTAATCTCCTGCACCATCTTGCCATCTCCTTTCACCAGAGCGTCCAGGGAAATATCAAAAGAATCGCTGATAAAAACAAGCATCTCCAGGTCCGGATAACTTTTCCCGTTCTCCCAATTGGAAATGGTCTGCCGCGTGACACTGCACCGCTCCGCCAGCCCCTCCTGGGTCAGGTTATTTGCTTTTCTCAGCTCCGTAATTCTTCTTCCAAGTTTCATATCCGACGCCCTCTCCCGAAAAATATTTGCAAGATGATTCTGCCTTTATTATATCCTAAAGTCTATCCAATTACATTTGCATCGCCCATAAAAACAGCGCAAAGAATCTTTGCGCTGCGTTAAAGTCATAAGTTTCCGTCATTCTTTTATGCATCCACGTACACGGTAAGTGCAACAATTGCGATTGTAATCTCGGTTTTCGGTTTTCCGTTCAAGGCAATCCCCTCCGGGTTTGCACCGCCGTGATGCACCTCTGCCTCCACATTCCACCAGTGCAGATAATCCGTTACGACTTTCGGGTCCACTTCTTGCGGATGGGGCGCATAGATGTCCGCCTTAATAAATGCCTGCTTCTTGCGGTCGGTAATTTCAAAAATCTCGGAGATGCCGGCCATGCAGCAGTGATGAATGGCATCTTCCGTGGCCTTCCGCACCGCATTGTTCTGGTCGCCGCCGTGCATATCCACACCCTGTCCAAATTCAATCAGTAATCTCTTCATTGCCATAATATACCTCCTTTGCAGCTTGCATTTCTGTTTTATTCAATCACATTCTAATGCTTAAGACATCCTATAGGAACGACGCATACTCCGTCTTTCCTGCGATATGCATAGTCTCCGACTCCGGTAAGCACCATGAGAAATGAGGGGGCTTTCATTTTACCGGTATCGATTTTTGATTCCATTTTTTTCAAACTTTGAACACCTTCTTCTATGAGTTTATCTCCACCCAGCTTTATCTCAACGAGCCCATACTGTCCATTTCTCAGATGGACAACCGCATCACATTCCTGCCCCTCTTTATCTCTGTAATGATACACCTGTCCATCCAGTGCATCAGCAAATACACGCAAATCTCGAATGCATAATGTTTCAAAAATAAAACCGAATGTATTCAGGTCATTTATCAAATCATTTGGACCTATTCCCAATGCTGCAGCCGCAATGGAAGGATCTACATAATAACGTGTATCAGATGAACGGATAGCAGTCTTGGATCGCAGATTCGGATTCCACGCCGGCATGTCTTCTACGACAAAAATTTTACGCAATGCATTCAGATAGGAGACCACCGTTTCATGACTCATAGACTCTTCATCGTTTGCTGAAACATCCCGGGCAAGAACAGTATTGGGCACCTGGCTGCCCTGATTTCTTGCATACGATCGCATAAGTCTGCGAACCTTTTCTGAATTCTTCTGTATATTGTCCGCTCTGTTGATGTCTGAACGGACAACTGCATCATAATAGTCTCTTGCTTGGTCCAATGCAATGTCATCACGCATATCGATTGCCTGCGGCCACCCACCACGGCATGCAAGGAAAGCCAGCCGATCAATGGTCATATCAGTTTCCCCGTCCACTGCATTATTTTCAAACAACCCTTTCAAACTGACATCTCCGGTGGAATCTCCGGATTCATATAAGCTCATTGGTCTCATAGTCAACCAAGTAAAACGCCCTGTACCGGAATGAGTAATTTCCTTAGTGTCAACCGGAACTGCCGACCCTGTTAAAACGAACTGCCCCAGCTCTCTGCGGTGATCCACTTCAAAACGTATCGCATCCCATAATTTAGGTGCAATCTGCCATTCATCAATAAGCCGTGGCGTATCCCCTTTTAAAAGACGTTTCGGGTTCAGTTCAGACATTGAAATATTCTGTTCCTTCTTTTCAGGATCGTCCATATACAGAATGCTGGCAGCAACTTGCTCTGCTGTAGTTGTCTTTCCGCACCACTTAGGCCCTTCTATAAGAACCGCACCTTTTCCCTCAAGTTTCCTTGCCAAAATATCATCCGCAATTCTTTTTCTATATTCTTTCATTTTTATAATCCGCCTTTCCGGCGAAAGGCACCATTGTAATCATGAAAATGTCCCGGTGCTACTTTCGCGCTTTCCTTCTTCCTGTTAATCTTATTCTGTACTTAGCTACTAGTCGCTACTCTTTATTTTCAAACGTATTTCCTCATTCACACCGGTTCTCATGTTTATTATACACACTTCTACGAAAAACACCACTCTTTTCGTAGATTTGGCGGATTTTCAATCGTAGATTTGGCGGATTTTCAATCGTATGTTTGGCATACTTTCAGTCGTAGATTTGGCAGACTTTGTAGCATTTTTAGGAGTAGACACGTTGCCCTCGACATAGATTTCTGTATGTTGTACTCCTTCTCCCAGATGCTGAAGATCAGGCTCTATAGTTTCTTTAAGCATTTCATAAATGCTAGTTATTTGTATCCGGCTTCATTGCAGGAAACTCTTCCGCAAGAGCTTTGACTCTTGACTTGTAATCTTCATCGTGTGCAAGCTCGATTTCACTTTCAGGGAATTCGAATGTGTAGTCATTTTCGCCTTCTCTCAACACGCCTCGAATACCGCATTGGCTGCATACGACTTCCTTGTTTGCATGAATATAGAAGCTTCGAGAGTGGCAGTGCGGACATACACCAGGTTCCCCCTACCATTCCGCATTTTCAAATCCCACTTCACATGCTTTATACAGATTTCGTCCAATCTGTTCGGCTCTTTCTACTTTCTCCGGATTTGCAAATGCTGCCTGTGACCACGGGAACCAATCGTTATCAATTACCTTCCATTTCTGTACAAGCGCCTGCGTGTAGAAGTCATTCTGAACCGTCGTTCCCCAGTCGGACCCACCGATTGCCATGTAGGATACCGGCTTTCTTTTAAGCAATCCTGATTTCCGAACATAAAAAAAATCGAAGCCTACGGCTTCGATTTCAAATTCGTGTGGTTGCGGGGACAGGACTTGAACCTGCGACCTCCGGGTTATGAGCCCGACGAGCTACCAACTGCTCTACCCCGCGATATTAAGAATTGGTGCCGGAAACCGGGGTCGAACCGGTACGAGAATCACTTCTCACGGGATTTTAAGTCCCGGGCGTCTGCCAATTCCGCCATTCCGGCGTAAAAAATAAATGGCTCCGAGGGTGGGGCTCGAACCCACAACCTACCGGTTAACAGCCGGTTGCTCTGCCATTGAGCTACCTCGGATTAATTCGTCCCTTATTTGCGACTCCTATAGTATACGTCATTCCGAGCTTCATGTCAATACTTTTTTTAAATTCTTTTTAAAAGTGTTTTTCGTGTTCTCAAATCAAACGCATCACTAGTACATTATACACATTCGCTATGCTAATTGCAAGCTTTCTATTATCCCCAGGATAGAAGAGCTGCCGCATCCCTGCGACAGCTCTTCCGGCAATTATAAAACCCACTAAGGAAGTAGTGTCTTATTTTGCGCTCTGCATAGCGATGGACTTCTCGGTCGCTGCAGTTACACCTTCGATAACGGTAGTTCTCAGACCACCCAGCTCCAGCTCTCTAACACCGGCAATTGTGGTACCTGCCGGGGAAGAAACCATGTCCTTCAGCTCGCCCGGGTGCTTTCCGGTCTCCAGAACCATCTTTGCTGCGCCCAGTACAGTCTGTGCAGCAAATGTGTATGCCTGCTTTCTCTGCATTCCACCGTTAACGGCAGCGTCTGCCATTGCTTCGATGAACATGAATACGTAAGCCGGGCCGCTTCCGCTCACGCCGGTAACGATGTCGAACAGGTTCTCCGGCATGATTTCAGCCTTACCGAATGCGCTCAGGATGTTCAGTGCGCGCTGAGCTTCTTCTTCTGTTACATATTCGTTCGGGCAAGCAGCGGACATACCCTCTCCAACCTGAGCCGGAGTATTCGGCATAACGCGAACTGTTTTTACCGGCTTACCGAACTGCTCGTCCAGGTATGCCAGAGTTCTGCCGGCACCGATGCTGATGAACAGGTGCTTGTCCGTTACGTGCTCCTTGATTCCCTCGATTACGCCGGCATAGTACTGCGGCTTGATGGTCAGGAAAATTGTATCGCAGTTCTCCAGAACTTCAACATTGCTATCGGTTACATTGATGCCGTTTACTTCCTTTGTCTTCTGTCTGCTTCCTTCGAAAGGATCTGCACCCCAGATATCCTCCGGCTTGTACAGGCCGGCCTTGATAATGCCGCCCATCATTGCATTGGCCATTACTCCGCATCCGATAAATCCAAGTTTCATTTCATTCTCCTTTTCTTCACACTTGAGATAGTTAATTGGTTAACACCTTTTATTTATGCCACAGGCGCTCCCGCGAGAGGAACGCCTATGGTAAAAACAATTATATTATTCGAAGGACTGCTCCGTACGTTCGATGATTTCGTCCTGCAGCGGCTTGTCCAGGTTGCGGAAGAAGTCACTGTATCCGGCAACGCGGACAATCAGATCCTTGTGATCTTCCGGATGTTTCTGAGCCTCAATCAGTGTCTGACGATCTACTACGTTGAACTGAATGTGGTGTCCATCCATTGCAAAGTAGGAACGAACCAGGCTGGCCATGTTGTTCAGGCCTGCTTCACCGGCAACGACGTTCGGTGTGAACTTCTGGTTCAGCAGGGTACCTGCGGTTGCCAGGTGATCCATCTTTGCGCAAGACTTGATTACAGCGGTCGGGCCGTTAGTATCTGCGGATTTCTCCGGAGAAATACCCTCGGATACCGGCTTGTGCGCCTTTCTGCCGTTCGGGGTAGCCAGGATAACGTCACCGAAGTATACGTGGCAAGTGGTCGGCAGCATATCGATGCCGTACTTTCCGCCCTTCATGTTCGGACGACCCACGATGGTGTCGTGATACAGATCGAAGATTTCTCTCATCAGATCATCGGCATAATCGTCATCGTTTCCGTACTTCGGAGTCTTATCGTGAACCAGGCTGTAGATGTAATCATAGCCTTCGAAGTTGTGTTCCATTGCTTCGATCAGTTCTTCCATGGTGAAGTTCTTCTCGTCGTATACGTTGTACTTAACGGATGCTACACAGTCGGTAACAGTTCCGATTCCAACACCCTGAATGTAGTTGGTGTTGTATCTTGCACCACCGGCATTGTAGTCCTTTGCGTTGGAGATGCAGTCGTTGGTTACAACGGACAGGCACGGTGCCGGCATTTCCTCTGCGTACAGTCTCTCGATGACGTTGTTTCCGCGAATCTTGATGTCTACGAAGTGCTTCAGCTGCTTCTTGAATGCATCCCACAGTTCGTCGAAGGTCTTGAAGTCCTTCGCATATCCCAGCTGCAGACCCAGCTGCTTGCCGGAGTATTCATCGAATCCGTTGAACAGGGTCAACTGGAAAATCTTCGGAATGTTCATGTATCCGGTCAGGATATATGCTTCGCTTCCCCATGCACCGGTCTCTACGCAGCCGGAGGATCCGCCTCTTCTGGCATCTTCCAGAGATTTTCCGGCATTGATCAGTTCGGTAATCTGCGCTTCGGTGTTGTAGAATGCAGGCTGTCCCCATCCCTTTCTGGAAATCTCGCAAGCTCTCTTCAGGAACTTCTGCGGAGACTTCTTGCTGATGGTTACGTTGGAGTTCGGCTGAACCAACTTCATCTCGTCCATGCAGTCCAGAATCAGGTAGCTGACATTGTTAACGCCGTTCTTTCCTTCCGGAGTTACACCACCGGTGTTGATGTTGGCAAAGTCGGTATAGGTCGCACTCTCTTTCAGGGTGATACCTACTTTTACCGGAGCCGGCTGGTTGTAGAACTTCACCCACAGGCACTCCAGGAGTTCCAGTGCGTGCTCGTCGTCCAGGATTCCTGCCTCTACGTCTGCTTCGTAGTATGGGTTCAGGTGCTGGTCCAGTCTGCCCGGGCTGAATGCGTCCCAAGGGTTCAGCTCAGTGGTTACAGCCAGGTGTGTGAACCAGTACAGCTGAATTGCCTGCCAGAAAGTCTGTGGCTTGTGAGCCGGTACCACTTCCAGGTTCTTTGCAATCTGCTCCAGCTCTGCCTTTCTCTTTGGATCGGTCTCTGCGGCAGCCTTCTCTACAGCCATCTCGTGGTATCTTTCACCCAGTGTGATTACTGCATCGCAGCAGATGTCCATGGCCTTCAGCTCTTCCATCTTATCGGAAGCTTCCGGATCGTTCATCCAATCCAGCGCGTCCATCGTCTTCTTAATCTTTTCCTTGTAATCCATGTAACCGGTAGTGAATACCTGCTCGCCGCCACATGTGTGTCCCGGTCCACGCTGTTCCATGAACTCGGTGAAGATGCCGGCTTCGTAGCAAGCGTGCCATTCCGGTGTCATCTTGGACAGCAGTTTCTCACGGATGGTTCTGCCCTTCCAGAACGGGATGATTTCCGCAGCCTGCAGCTTACGGTCTTCTTCGGTGGTGTGGAAGGAAACCAGACTTCTTTCGCTCATTACCTTCATGTCCTCTTCGCTGTGGCAGCACAGTTCCGGGAATGTTGGGGAAGCCTGTGGGTTCTTACCTTTCTCACCCAGAATCAGTTCATCATCGCCGAAGTACAGAGTCTTCTTGGAAAAATATTCCTTCAGAGTCATCGCTCTCATTACCGGAACAGAATACTTTCCGTCGTTTTCTCTGTAAAAATCAGTTTCGATCTTTGCTCTCTCCAGGTCAATGTGAACCGGTGTGGTTACACTCTGCTCTCTCAGGCGCTGGATTCTCTCGTTCATACCGCGTTTTGCCATTTTCTTAACCTCCGATCTTGGTATTCGCATATCCTGCTTCTTTGAACATCTCCGCAAATTCCTGCATCTCTTCTTTGGTCGGTGCCTGCAGGTCCGCACCTTCATATGTCATTCCGATTCTCGGGTACTTGCTGCATCCGGTGTCATGGTACGGAAGCAGGTTGACCTGAGCTACGTGAACGTTGTTTTTATGAAGGAAATCGATGGTCGCCCGAATATTCTTCTCGGTAGCGTTGACCTCCTTAATCATCGGAATTCGGATGTAAATCCGAGCCCCGTCTGCGCTCAGCCGGCGCAGGTTGTCCAGAATCCGAGCGTTGTCCGCCCCCATGTACTTCTTGTGAATTTCCGGATCCATCGACTTCACATCGTACAGGAAGGTGCTTACATACGGAAGCAGTGCCTGAAATCTTTCGTAAGGCGCCTCACCGCAGGTGTCCACCGTAATATCCACGCCGTGGCGATGCAATTCTTTTGCCAGTGCCAGGACGTATTCCGGGTCCACGCTCATGACCTCTCCGCCGGAAAGGGTCACGCCGCCGCCGGATTCTTCGTAGAACATCTGATCTTTCAAAAGTTCCTTCACCAAAGGACGAATCTCGTGTTCATGTCCCAGGATATCCCGGATGCTGCTCGGACAGGCTTTCACGCACTTGCCGCAAAGCATGCACTTCAGCGGGTTGGTAACCGCCTTGCCGTTTTCGATCTTAATGGCGTCGTTCGGACAGACTCTTGCGCAGAATCCGCAGCCAACGCACTTTGCTTCATCGAACTGCATCTGTGGATTATACTTCTGGGTTTCCGGATTATGGCACCAAACGCAGTGCAAAGGACATCCTTTGAAGAACACCGTCGTCCGAATTCCATCACCGTCATGCACCGAGAATTTCTGAATATTCGTTATCGCGTGCATCTCTTTATCTCTCTTTCTGACTAAGTTATAGACCGCGGTCTACTCTTATCTTGATTATACCCTCTGACAGATAATTGTCAAGAAAAAAACTATAGTTATTCATTATTTTTATAAAGGAATTTCTTGGATTTTTTCGCACTATAGCTGCGGCTATAAAAAAAGGATGTCTTGCTGAAAAAACTCAGTAAGACATCCAAATATTCAAGTCTAACGGTACCGGTTCTAGCCGAAGTATCTCTCCAGCAGGCCCTTGAATGCTTTGCCGTGACGAGCTTCGTCGCGAGCCATCTCATGAACGGTATCATGGATTGCATCCAGATTTGCAGCCTTTGCTCTCTTTGCCAGATCGGTCTTGCCGGCAGTTGCGCCGTTCTCTGCAGCTACTCTCATCTCAAGATTTTTCTTAGTGCTGTCGGTTACAACTTCGCCCAGCAGTTCTGCAAACTTTGCTGCGTGCTCTGCTTCTTCGTAAGCGGCCTTTTCATAGTACATGCCAACTTCCGGATACCCTTCTCTGTGAGCCACTCTTGCCATTGCCAGATACATGCCCACCTCGGAGCACTCTCCTGCAAAATTCGCTCTCAAATCTTCCAGGATATCTTCACTCACACCCTGAGCAACGCCAACTACGTGTTCTGCGGCCCAGCTCATATCGTCATCCTGCTTTGTGAACTTATCGCTGCCTGCGTGGCATACCGGACATTCTTCCGGCGGCTGATCTCCCTCATGAACGTATCCGCATACCTGACATACCCATTTACTCATAATTCTTACCTCTCTTTCATGAACCTTTTTCAAACTATACTGTATTCGAAAGGTTTACTTTACTTTTCTTGTATAGTTAGTGTAATCGTTTCCGGTCATTAAGTCAACCCCTCTTTTGAATACTTCACGGAATACTCATATTCCGTTTCGAACTTGTTTTTACGGCGGGATGTTCTGTAGTTAGAGTTATTGAACAAAATTGTGTGATGCCTTGTTTTATACTTCTACCTGTGGTATTCTTAGTGGAGATTATGCAGACAAAACGGGAGGATTCACCACCATGGAAATACGGAAATCATCCGAAGATTATCTGGAAACGATGCTGATGCTCAAGGAGCAGAACGGATATGTTCGCTCCATTGACATTGCAAAACATCTGAATGTGACAAAGCCGAGCGTTTCCTACGCCACTAAACGGCTTCGGGAGAACGGCTATATTGAAATGAACAACGACGGGCTGATTACGCTGACCGATTCCGGAATGGCAATCGCTCATAAAATCCTGGACCGCCACAAGATGCTTTCCCAGTTTCTGATTATGCTGGGCGTGGACAAGGAGGTTGCCGACGAGGATGCTTGCAACATTGAGCACGATATCAGCAACGAGTCTTTTGAAGCGATTTGCAATCACGTGGACAATTTCATGTCCGGATGCCCGAGAATCAATTCCTGCGCACCGGATTGCGAGGACCGGACGCGGGAATAGCACAACGGTACTTCAAGGCTTTGCGGGGTTTCTTGCACCAAGTCCCGGGTCCGCCGCCGAGCTAAAACATGAAAGACCTGCATCGTCTAGCTTTTGCTGACGATGCAGGTCTTTTCTTACGCTTATTCTCAGAGCACACAAGGCTGACCCTACTTTGTCTATTAAGACAATCCGATGATGGTGCCGTCGGACAGGATATCCATTCCATTGGCTGCCGGAACCTTTGGTAGACCCGGCATGGTCATGATGGATCCGGTGAGCGCCACGATGAATCCGGCGCCGGCGGATACCTTTACTTCCCGAACGGTGATTCGGAAGTTCTTCGGTGCGCCCAGCTTCTTCGGGTCATCGGTGAAAGAGTACTGTGTCTTTGCAACGCAGATCGGCAGGCGGTCCAGGCCCAGCTTCTCCAGCTCCCGAACCTGCTTCAGAGCATCGGCGGTGAAGTCCACGCCATCCGCACCGTAGATTTCAGTCGCGATGGTGTTCATTTTGTCTTCGATGGAATCGTTCACATCATACAGCGTATGAAAATCGGATTTCCGGTTCTCGCAAATGTTGATGACTTCCTTCGCCAACTCCAGGCCGCCTTCGCCGCCTTTTGCAAATACTTCGGACAGAACCACGTCGATGCCCTTTTCCTTGCACAGGTCTCTTAGCAATTCCAGCTCCGCTTCCGTATCGGTTGGGAACCGGTTGATGGCAACCACTGCCGGAACACCGTATTTTGCTACGTTGTCCAGGTGGCGAAGCAAGTTCGCCGATCCGGCTTTCAGTGCATCCAGATTTTCCTCTGTCAAGTTGTCCTTTGCCACGCCGCCGTTCATCTTCAGTGCACGAACCGTTGCCACGATGACCGCTACATCCGGCTTCAGTCCCGCATACCGGCACTTGATATCGAAGAATTTCTCCGCACCCAGGTCCGCACCGAATCCGGCCTCGGTAACCACGTAATCGCCCAGCTTCAGCGCTGTCTGCGTTGCCATAACGGAGTTGCAGCCGTGAGCGATATTGGCGAAAGGTCCGCCGTGAATAATAGCCGGTGTGTTTTCCAGCGTCTGTACCAGGTTTGGCTTAATGGCATCCTTCAAGAGCAGTGCCATCGCACCGGTCGCCTGCAGGTCGCCGGCGGTTACGGCCTCCCCCTTGCTGTTGTACGCAACCACCATTCTGGACAGGCGTGCCTTCAAATCCTCGATGTCCGTTGCCAAGCACAGGATTGCCATAATCTCGGAAGCCACGGTAATGTCGAATCCGCTCTCCCGCATCACGCCGTCGCCCTTCTTGCCCAGGCCAACGATGATGTGGCGCAGGGAACGGTCGTTCATATCCATCACGCGCTTCCACACGATTTTCTTCGTAACGATATCCAGCGCATTTCCCTGATGGATGTGGTTATCCAGCATTGCCGCCAACAGGTTGTGTGCCGAAGTGATGGCATGGAAATCCCCGGTAAAATGCAGGTTGATATCATCCATCGGTACCACCTGGGAATATCCTCCGCCGGCAGCGCCGCCCTTAATGCCGAAGCACGGTCCCAGAGACGGCTCTCTCAGCGTGGTAATGGTCTTCTTTCCCAGCTTGTTCAGCGCCATAGACAGTCCCACGTTCGTGGTGGTCTTTCCTTCCCCGGCCGGAGTCGGGTTGATGGCGGTTACCAGCACCAGCTTTCCGTTGGGACGGTCCTTCAGCCGCTCCAACACATCCGGGCTGATTTTCGCCTTATATTTTCCATACAGTTCCAATTCATCATCCGAAATATCCAACTGAGATGCGACCTCCACAATTGGTTTCATCTGCGCTTCCTGTGCAATCTGTACGTCTGTCTTCATATAAAACCTCCTAGATTCAATCATATAAGTCCTACGCTTATTGTAGCAAAACATGCTATATCATTCAATATAGCCGTCATTGTTACTATACTAAACAAATTTATAACGTTATTCTAAAAGAAAAAGTTCTTCATTTTTTCTCGGAGATTGCCTTTTCATATGTGAGTCCATTCAGTGTTCGCTTCAATTGTAGTCTGGGTCAAAAAGTATGATTCCAACTATATTAGCTGAAAACCATGTGTACAATCGCATATGTCTAGAAATTTGAAGGCACTTCACGCTTTTTGACAGAAAACGCAGATTCAGCGTGAACGTAATTCGCGGCTTTTGCAGGATTCTAATTTGGGAATGACAGATTCCCACTGTCGATTCACGCCAAAATAAGGATTCCCTCCCCAAAAGCGTGAACTTTTATAAAAGGATGATTTGCACCAAGGAAATTGCATGGTAAAACCGTGTATAACAAAAAATACGTTCACGCTGATTCGAAAAAATTTTAAAAATAGCGTGAAGTCACCCTAAAAATCTAGGCACATTTTATTATATTGGATCAGCAAAGTCTAATTCTCGAATGACCATTCATCACGGCATTCTGCTGCAATTCTGCATCTCTCTCGAATAATTTCTTTGAATTTCCCTATGTTCATTTTCCTTCTCCACCTTTCTTGTGTTTCTCCCGCCAACATAGTCCGAACTTTCCCGGGCTATCGTCTTATTTGCTTACGCCTAAGAACCAAAAAACCTGCATCCGAAAAGCAATCAGCTAAACGGTGCAGGTTTTTTGTTTGTGAGCCCTCTAGGAAAAAGCGAAAACTCTTTTATTCACTGTCATTGTTACTGATGATTCGGTTCAGCACGTCCTTTGCCACCGGTCCCGCGGACGCATATCCGGTGCCGCCGTTTTTGATCCACACCACGAAGGCCAGCGGGTAATTCTCATTATCGATGAAGCCCACGAACCAGCCGTCTTCACCGCTGCCGGTTTCTGCGGTACCGGACTTGGCATAGAGATCCAGCCCGTAGAAGTTGGACTCCCCGTAGGTTACTTTTACGTTGTTCTTCATCATAGAGCGAAGCGTCTCTGCCGTTTCGGAACTGATGTATTCACCCAGGGATTTTCCGGATTTGCCGGCGGACAGGAAGCTGGAAGATTTCATCAGCTTCGGCTGAACCGGCTCGCCGCCGTTGGCGATGGCGCCCATGTACACCATCATGGCGCACGGGTTCACCTGGTCGTCGTACTGTCCGATGCCTGCCCAGCTCAGATTCACTTCGTTGTCCTCCGGAAAAGTGAAGGAACCCGCTTGAGTCTTGATTCCGTCCACATCCACGGATTTGGTCAGTCCCACTTTCTGAGTGGTGGTGGAAAGGTTTGCGGCACCCACCTCCCGGGCCAGTTTTCCGAAGGCGCCGTTGCAGGATACCGCGAGGGCCTGGCGGAAGTTCACCGTGCCGTGGGCCGAGGTGCAGGTGATATCATCTTTATTGTAGCGGTTCTTTCCGTCGCAGGTGAATCGGAAGGAATCCACGTCCACGCCGGACTCTAAGGCGGAAGCCGCCGTCACCAACTTAAAGGTGGAGCCCGGTGTCATGGCCCCCTGCAGGAAATTGTTGAAATAGATGGAGTCTCCGCTGTCATTTCCGCTTTGATCCAGCTCCGGATCGAAAGCCGGCGTACTCACCATGCACAGAATTTCTCCAGTCTTGTAGTTGTAGACCCCTACCGTTCCGGTTTTGCCGGAAAGCCGTTCATAGGCCGTCCGGTTGGCTTCCGCATCGATGGTCAGCGTGATTTCCTTGCCCTCTGCCGAGGTGTCGTAGGTTCCGTTCAGCAAATCGTATCCGATTAGGTCTCCGCTCCACATGTTGATGGCGCCGGTGGCCACATTTCCGGCCGGATCGCCCACCGCATGCACGGTTGCCTTCCGAAGCTCCGAGTCGTCGGAATAGTGGGTGCCGTCCTTATCGCACTTCAGAAGCTGCGTCCCGTGGCGATCGTTGATGGTTCCTCGGTTCAAATTTCCATCCACATAAATCTGCAAATTTCCGGAGAAGCTGGCCCAGGTCTTCCCCTGAGTCACAAAACGCCACACGAACACCGCGGTCCCCAGGAACAGGACCGCTGCCAGAAGCAGACATATTGTTGCACGTCTTTCTACTTTACGCATGGATAGCTCCTCTTCTTTACTATCGGTCCTCCGGCCGCCTTACACCTCTTCTGCGTCCTCATCGGTCTCCTCCGCATAATCCTGCAGAGATACTTTTACCTTGGACCGTTTTATGGCGATGCTGGCATCCTTTCGCATATCCGCTGCTTTAAAGAACGCCAATATGGCCCACGAGGCCATCATACTGGTACCTCCCGCCGACACGAACGGGAAGGTGACACCGGTGAGCGGAAACAAATCCACTGCGCCGAACACGTTCAGCATGGTCTGGAACAGGAAGAACGTGGACGCGCCGCAGGCCCCAATGGTATAGAAGGTGGACCGTCCGGCCACGATGGAATTCACCGCAAAGAGGCACAGGGTAATGATGCACACGATCAGCAGCAGGGCGATAATCAAGCCCCACTCCTCCGTCACCATTCCGAATACCAGGTCCGTATTGGAGGCGCCCACGGTTTTCAGGTATCCGTTTCCGGCGCCCTGACCCAGGAGTCCGCCCCCGGCGCTGTAGCACATGGTGCGGACCTGTTGGTACCCCTTGTCCGCCGGGTCGTCCCACACATGTCCCCAGATGGCGAACCGCTTGGCGATATATGGCATAAAACGAAGGATCATCAGTCCCATGATTCCGGCACCGACGCCGGTGAGAATCAGCCGGGACAGATCGCCGCTTCGCAGGAAGGATACCACCAGGAAGGTCACGAAGAAAATCAGCGCCGTACCGAAGTCCCCCATCACCGCCAGGCATCCCAGGCAGTAGAAGGAAAACAGCACGTACTGCATCAGGTTCTTCTTCTGGAACAGTTCTTCCAGGGTGGCAGCTCCCACCAGAACGAAAACGATTTTCACCAGCTCCGACGGCTGAAAGCCGAAGTTTCCGATATAGACCCAGTTGGCGGCACCGTACTTAATCTGTCCGCACACCAGGTTGAAGGCCAGCAAAAGCACCGACGCCACTGCCATGATGGGACGAATCCGCTCCGTCCGATTCAAATCCCGAAGGAAGAGGCAGATGACGAAGAACATCAGCAAGCCGATGACCACGGACACGAACTGCGTGAACGTCCGCTCCGGCTCCGAGGATGCGGTAATCGCCAAGCTGATGGTAGACATGAAGAAGGCAATCAGCTCAATCTCAAAACCCTTTCGCCCCATCGCCTTTCCGGTGAGGATGTACACCCACATCACTGCGCCCAGCAGCAAAATGGACAGGAGGGCGGTCACCGTCACCTCCGTCCCCATCCCCAGAATCAGCTGCACCACCGCGAGAATCTGAAATGCCGTAATTCCCAGCATCGCCGACCACGGCGACAGGGGTTCTTTATCCATCAACCGGAGCTCTTCGTTGTTGCGAGTTTCCTCCAAGCTGATGGATGCCAGAGTAGCACGCACCCCGCCCAGGATGATTTTGTCCCCAGGCTCGATGATATATCTCCTTCCGGGCACCAGCTTCCAGTCGTTCACCACCGTCCCGTTGGTAGACCCCAGGTCCTTGATCATCCACTTTTCATCCGATTGTCGGATCAGCAAAGCCTGGCTCTTGGAGACGGTTTTATCCTTAATTCGAAGATCCACGGAGGAGGATCGGCCGATGATATTTTCCCAATGGGTGATGGGAATGCCTTCTCCCCCTTCCACGTGGAGATACCCCCATACCTCCGGCGTGGCTCTGGTGGACAGCAATGAAATGATGCACATCAACAGAATCCACACCGCCAGCAGTACGAACACCCACCGGAGTCCGGTGGTGATGTACTTCGCCGTTTCGGGATGGGAGCTTGCCAGAGATAATATTGAATTCACAATGCCATTGATGGTATCCAATGTTTTCTCCCTCTGTCTGTACTACTTCTTCCAGGAGCTCTTCAGACCTACGATGCTGTTAAATACCTTCTCATCCTCGGTAGTCAGCTTCCTGTCTGCGATATAATATCCCTTCCGGAAAAACTGGAACCGGTCTTCCGGCTTTGCCTCCTTGATGGACGGCTCTGCATAACCCCAAGTGTCGCGGAGGGAATCCTCGTTGAATACGGAATTTCCTTCCTCGTCCTCAATCATCATGTAATCGTACTCCCGAATCCGAATCCGAACCGCGGTGCTTGCCTCCACAAAGTGGATGGTTCCCTTCACCTTCCGGCCGTCCGGTGCGTCTCCGCCGCGGGTTTCCGGATCGTAGGTGCAGTGCAGCTCCCGAATGGATCCGTCCTCGTTCTTAATCACTTCATTGCAGGTAATGTAGTATGCACCCTTGAAGCGGACTTCATTTCCCGGGAAGAGACGGAAATACTTCTTTACCGGTACTTCCATAAAATCATCTCCGTCAATCCACAGTTCCCGACCGAACGGAACCTCTCGCTCGCCCAGTTCCGGAACCTTCCGGTTGTTTTCGACGGTGCACATTTCAATCTGCCCTTCCGGATAGTTGGTGATTACCACCTTAATCGGGTTGGTCACCACGTGCACGGCCGGCACCTTATCCTGCAAATCGTCCCGAACTGCCGCTTCCAGCTGTGCGATATCCACGGTGGAGTTGGCCTTTGCCACACCGATCTCATCGCAGAATGCCCGAACCGCTTCCGGGGTATATCCTCTCCGGCGAATGCCGGCGATGGTTGGCATACGAGGATCGTCCCAACCGTCTACATGACCTTCGTCTACCATTCTCTTGAGGTACCGCTTGCTCATCAGGGTATGGGTGATGTTCAGACGAGCGAACTCAATCTGCCGCGGCGGATTCGGCCACAGTCCCACTTCCTGCAGCACCCAGTCGTACAGCGGACGGTGGTCCTCAAATTCCAGAGTGCAGATGGAATGGGTGATGCCCTCAATGGCATCTTCAATCGGATGAGCGAAATCGTACATCGGATAGATGCACCACTTGTCTCCCGTATTGTGGTGGGTCACATGGGCTACCCGGTAGATGATCGGGTCTCTCATGTTGATGTTCGGGGATGCCATGTCGATCTTGGCACGGAGAACCGCTTCCCCATCACCGAACTCCCCGTTCTTCATGCGCTGGAACAGCTCCATGTTCTCTTCCACACTTCTGTTCCGGTAAGGGCTTTCCTTTCCCGGCTCCGTCAGGGTTCCCCGGTATTCCCTCATCTGCTCCGCCGTCAGGTGGCATACGTAAGCCTTTCCCTTCTGAATCAGGGATACTGCCGCTTCGTACATCTGATCGAAATAATCCGATGCCCACAGTCTCTTGTTCCACTGGAATCCCAGCCAGTGCACATCTTCCTCGATGGCGTCCACGTATTCCGTATCTTCCTTGACCGGGTTGGTGTCGTCATAACGAAGGTTGCAGGTTCCGCCGTACTTCAGCGCAGTTCCGAAGTTCAGGCACAGGGATTTGGCATGTCCGATGTGGAGATAGCCGTTTGGTTCCGGTGGAAAACGGGTGGCGATGTGATCCCACTTTCCGGTTTCCAGGTCGTTGTCGATGATGTCGTGGATAAAATTTCCTCTCATCTCTTTGTATTCGTTCGTTTTTTCGTTACTCATTCCAGCCTCCAAATAATTAATACACTTATTTGTGATTATAGCACAATGGGAAATTTTCTACAATCAGCCTAATGCAATTCCGGGCCCGACAAACCGCCAAACCCGGATATGCAAATTCCCCTATATATCTGTCCGCGACAGGATTGCCGCCGGCGTTTTCCGAAGGGTTCGGAATACCGGGAAAAGTCCCGCCAGCAGGTTGAACAGAACCAGAACACCGAAGGACAAGAGCGCAATGCCCGGGTTCACCACGTACTGGTTGGCGATGTAATCGATGCCTTGCATCAGGTTATACAGAAGGTAGTACGCCGCCCCGATGCCCGGCACCGCCGTCAGCACGGTAATCACCAGAATCTCTCCGGTGAACATGCGGTAAATATCCCGTTTTTTCAGCCCGATGGCCCGCAATGTGCCCACTTCCTTGATTCGGGACAGGAAGGAGGACCGGAGCATCAGGAAGATTTCAATCAGCGAGATCAGCAGCACGATGCCCGCCACCACCAACGCAGAGCGCAGGTTGTCCCGGTGCTTCCGCATGTAGTCGGTGCGGTCCCGCTCGTAATTTATTTTTGCGGAATACCCCTCTTCCTGCAGCGTGGTGAGGGTGCCGTAGGTATCGGTGGTGTATACCGAACAAACCTTTTGTTTTGCAATGTAATTCTGCCGCACCGTATCCTTGCTCACGTAGACGATATCGTTCTGGTAATCGCTGGTGTAGAATCCCACCAATTTCAGCTCGTGTCCGTTCACCTTCCGCTTGAGGTTCTTGCCGATGGTGTACCCGTCTTCGCCGTTGTGGGAATTGTTCACCACCGCCTCATAGGTGTTTTTCGGCGCAGAACCCTTCTTAATCCGAAGAGCCGAAGAGCGTAGGTCGTAATTCACGATGGAATTGTCCTCCTCGCCGGAAGCCTCTATGTCCATCTCGTCATCCTCGCCGTAATCCGCAAAATCCTGAGCCGTATCGTCGGTCCCCTTCTTCGCATTGGACAGCACGTCGATGGTCTGACTCGCCGGGATAAAAATAGACGGGGACTTGGTGTCGGAGATGCCCACAATCTCGTAATCCTTCAGGTGGGGAATCGTAATCCGCCGTCCCACGAACTGCTTTACGGAGGTCAGACCCACCATATTGCCCGCTTTCGACTTGATGAATTTATCCAGAATCATCCGGTCGATGACGATTTCGTGTCCCTTCTCCGGAAGCCGGCCCGCCACCACATCCTTGGTCTCCAGCTCCTCCGAATGGCTCAGGGAGCCGGTGAGGCTGGCGAACGCCTGGGCAGTCTGGTAGTAATCATCCATGGGCAGAGTCACGCAAATCCGGGTATCTCCCGGCGTCACGTAGGACACTCCGTTCATTTTCCGGATTTTCTTCAGCATCGACTCATCGTGCTTCGGGTTGGCCACGGTGATGTAATGGCTGTTGGTGGTGAGGAAGTCCTTCTCCTGCACGTTGAAAATTCCAAAGATATTGCTCACCGCGGTAAAAGTAAACGCCGCCGCGCACACGAATCCGATGAGCAAAAGTTTCTTCAGCAGGCTGAATTTCCGCACATTCCGGAATCCGCTGCCCAGCATATTCCAGATGTTATATACAGAAGTGTACTTCGCCTTGAAATCCTTCGGCATGTGTTCATCGTACCGAAAGTGCACGTCCTCGTAGATGGTGGAATCCATGGCGCTGTAGTGCGCATCGATCATCTCGATGTTGGCGGTTTCATCCACCACGTGGAACGCCCCACCGGTATTGATGTACAGGTTGCCGCCGCGGATGACGATCTTGATATCCGTCTCCCGAAGCTCATCCTGATACACGTCCACCGTCAATCGGTCGTGCCGGAAACGCAAGCCGTGCTCCATATCCTTCAGGTAGATTTTATTTTCCAGCTGGTAGTCCAGCTTCCGGGAAGGGTCGTTCTCCCGGTCCGATACCACCCGGCCGTCCTTAATCCGAACCACTCGGTCTGCGTAGAATTCCGCGATATCCGTCTCGTGAGTCACCAGAATCACCAGCCGGTCCTTGGAAATCGACTTGATGATATTCATGATTTCGATGGTGTTTCGGCTGTCCAGGTTTCCCGTCGGTTCATCGGCGATGATGATTTTCGGATTCTTAGCAATGGCCCGGGCGATGGCCACCCTCTGCCGCTGTCCGCCGGACAGGGCGTCCGCCATCTTGTTCCGATACGGGTAGATGCCCACCGCCTCCAGGCAGTAGTTCACCCGCTCCTTCACCTGCTCCCGATCCTTCATGCCTACCATTCGCAGGGCGATGGCCACGTTTTCAAAGACGGTGCGGTTGTCCAGCAGGTTGTAGTTCTGGAAAATATATCCAATCTTCGCATTCCGGATAACGTCCACCTTGTTGGAGCTCTTCCGGGTAATGCACTCCCCGTCCACATAGATCTTTCCCGAGTTGATTCGGTCCAATCCGCCGATGGCATTCAGCAAAGTGGTTTTACCGCAGCCGGAAGGGCCCAGCAGCGCCACGATGCCGCTTTCCGGCAGGTTCAGAGAGGTGTCGTTGATGACGTGAATTTCGTTGTTTTTCTTTCGGTTGAAATACTTGTTAACATTTTGCAGTTCTATCATATCTACGCCTCCTCTCTGTATATTTTCATTGCGCTCTTGCTGAAGATCTTGTGAGAATATCTCTTCGCAATCAGGAGCGACATCAGCAGCAGTCCCACAAACAGGACGATGTAATCCGTCGCGGACAGGAATGCCAACCGTTCATTCACCGCCGGCACTGCGACGATTCCCCGCCGTACCAGATTGCTTCCCACCAGAACGCCGCCGTAAGAGAGGACCATCATGAGCAGCAGCTCAATGCGAAGGATGTTGTCCGTATTCTTCCGGCTGGCACCCAGAATTCGCAGGGTGGAGTAGTAGGAATTCCGAGACCGCATGATCAGCCGGATTACCGCGTAGGAAATAAAGAACAGCACCACGAATTCCAGTGCCAGGCGAACCATGCTGAACATCCGCAGGATGAACGCGAAACCGCCGGTGGCATCCGTAAAGGTATCCTTAATCACCAGCACCTTGTATCCGGCACCTTCCAGTGCCTTCACCGTGGAGTCGGACAGCTTCTCGTCCTTCATGAAAAAACTGCTCTGGAAATTTCCCTGATTGAAAATCTTGTTGTAATCCGACGGATTGATGTACACGTTGGAGGTGTATTCGTCGTAATTGTTTTTGGAAAGCCCTAGCAGGCTCCGGATATTATCGGCTTTGAACACCTGCCCGATTCGGAAATCCCGAGATTCCTCAAAATAATGATTTTTCACGTGAAGGCCCATGGTCTTTCCCCGAGCCGCGCCCTCTTCGTAGAACTGATATGCCTGATCCTCGGAAATGTATACCTCCCCCTTCGGCACCTTTTTGGATGGATATACCACCTGCATACCGCTGTAATCGCTCTTCGTGCCGCTGAAATCCAGGGTCACCTTGGAAGAAGCCGCCGCGGTCTTTACCAGCACCCGGGCTGCCACGTTATCCGTTACGTAGATCATGACGTTTCCGTTGCTGGAACGGCCGGCATCCTCGCTCAGAAAAACCACGCCGACCACGGTCACCTTATCCTTGATCAGCCGGTCGTCTCCCTGCATCGCCATGGAATTCAGGGCATCGATGTAATATTTTTTTCCCAGAATCTTCTTGTCCATCTCCTTGAGGGCATCGTAGGAATAGCATTCCGGATCCGCCACCAGCACCACTTCCGTATCCTTCTTCGGAAGGCGACCGATGGTAGGCTTGTCCTTCAGGCTGCTCACCGGATACATCGGGCCGCTGATATCGATATCGTCGGACTCAAACATGATGCCGGTATCGATTCCCGCATCCCCTTTGACGATATAGTCCACGTTGTCCATCTTCTGAAGGCTCTCGTAATCCGAAGTGGTGAAAGACGTTCCGTCTTTCTTGGTGAGAACCAGCCGTTCCGGAGAGGTGTCCGTAAAGTAGTTGTTGTACCCCATCAAATCGTTGGAGTGGAGGGCCTGCTTCGTGGACGCATACTGACTCAGCACCGCCGCCGTGACGAACAGGTACACCATTAAAAGCAAAATGAATTTCGCCGGAAGGTTGAAGGTGTTCCGAACCCCCAGCCGAAGCTGGGATCCGGCCGACATCTTCCGGTATACCGGTGCTTCCGCAAAGATGTTTCTGCGGCTGCGGCCCTTCTTTCGGCCCTTTCCGCCTTCCGTTTCCTCGTTTCGCGCCGCTCTGCCGCCGCTGCGAGGCTTCGCTGCTTCTTGTTCCGTTGCCTCTGCCCTTTCTGTCTCGGTTCGTTCTTCCTCGGTTCGTTCTTCCTCGGTATGCAGATAGGATTCCATCTCATCTTCAGAAAGATCTCCGGCTGCCGGCTGAATTTTTTTGTCCTCGATGATTCGTCCATCGTGCATGGTAATCTTCCGGGTAACGTACGGCGCCGCCTGCTCGTAGTTGTGGGTTACGATGACCACCAGGCGGTCTTTGGAAATCCGATGCAAGGTTTCCATGACCTTCTCCGCGGAAGCGCTGTCCAGGTTTCCCGTGGGCTCGTCCGCCACGATAACCGGGGCGTTCTTCGCCAGCGCCCGGGCGATGGCCACCCGCTGCTTCTGTCCGCCGGAAAGCTTGGATGCCTTGGTCTTCGTGTAGGCCGTCATATCCACCATGTCGATGTATTCCGGAATGTGCTGTTTCTGAACCGCCCGAGGCATTCCGGACAGCATCATGCTCAGCTCCACGTTCTGGTATACGGTATAGCTGTTCACCAGGTTGAAGTCCTGGAAAATATTTCCGATGTATTTCTTCCGGTATCGCTCGTAATCCTCCGTGCGATACCCGCTGGTATCCTCCCCTGCGATGAACAGCTCCCCCTCTTCATAGCTGTCCAGTCCGGAAATCACGTTCAGCAGCGTGGATTTGCCGCTGCCGCTCTCTCCGGTAATCACCACGAATTCCCCCATATCCAGGCTGAGATTCACCTTGGAAAATCCGGTACTCACGGTGTCCTTATTGCTGTAGAACTTCGATACGTCATGAAGTTCAATCATATGCGACATAATTCTATCCTTTCTTTCCCCATGCTATTGCAGTATCGGTCGAAATTAATGATATTAATTATACTGAATTGGGCTCCGGTGTACAACATCCGGAGCCCAATCTTAACAATTCTTAAGAAAATCTTAATAGTTCTATATGCCGCATCAATCGCTGAGATCCGCATCCATTCGAACCCGAAGCTTCACATCCGGCATCTCTTGGAGAACCTTTCGGCGAACCTGTTCCATGGTCTCTATCCGATCCGGTGAATCGAAGCTGACCACCACATCGAAGCTCATGCGCCGGCTCTCCGGATTAAAGAAGAAGCCGTGGAGCTGCATCACGTAATCCACGCTCATGGCCAGGTCCGTCACCTTTTTCTGAACCATCGCCAGATCCGCATCGGTGGTATTGATGGCATAGATTCCGATTCCCATCAAGATTACACCGGTCTTCTCATACACATCGTCGGCAATATCTCGCTGAAGCCGATCGATTTCCACGGCGGTCATGGTATCCGGAATGGCGATATGCACCGAGCCCTGATACTGATCCGGTCCGTAGGCGTGAAGGATTAAGTCGTACGCTCCGGTCACATTTGGATGGGTGCAGATGATGCTTTTCACCTTCCGCGCCAACGGCTTCTCCACCCGTTCCCCCAGGATATCGCTGATGGTTTCCCGCAGCATGTCGATTCCCGCTTTGACGATTACCAGGGAAATGATGGCCGCAAGCCAGGCTTCCACCCGCAGACCGAATCCCAGATACAGACCGGCCGCTGCCAGCGTGGTGACGGAAATCACCGCATCCAGGAGAGCGTCGGCACCGGAATTGATAAGGGATTCCGAATTTGCTTTTACCCCCTGCTTCTTCACCCAAAGGCCCAGAACGATCTTGGTCACCACCGCCACCGCCACGATCAGCAGCGTGACACCGGTGTAGCTCGGCGTCTTGGGATGGAGGATTTTCGTCACGGATTCCACCAAAGCCGTGATGCCCGCGTAAAGAATGATCAGGGCGATCACGCTGGCGCTGAGGTACTCCACCCGCCCGTAGCCCAACGGATGCTCCCGATCCGCCGGCTTAGACGCCAGCCGGGTGCCCACGATGGTAATCAATGAGGACATGGCATCGCTCAGGTTGTTCAGCGCGTCCATGGTGATGGCCACGGAATGGGACACCATCCCCACAAAAGCCTTAAAGCCCGCCAGCAGCAGGTTGGTGATGATGCCCACCACGCTGGCCCGCACGATGACCTGATTTCGATTATTTTCCATTCAAACTCATCTCCTTCTGCAGCTACCGAATGACGGTGTGGTTCTCCCAATCCCATTCGCCGGAGAGGGTCAGCTTCTCGTAGCTCGGGATCAGGAAGGAGAGCACGGTAAAAAGTCCCAGCAGGAACAGGTACCACAGCAGCGGAATGATATCCAGCGGGCTCACCCGTCCCTTGGTCAGGGACGCCACCAGCAGGAACTGGGCGCCGTACGGAATCATGCCCTGGAAGATGCAGGTGAAGGCATCCAGGATGGACGCGGTTTTTCTCGGATCGATCTTGTACTTCTCGCTGATGGATCTGGCCATATTTCCGTCCACGATGATGGCCACCGTGTTGTTGGCGGTCGCCATATCCGTCACTCCGGCCAGCACGCACAGCGCCGCCTGAGCGGATTTCTTTCCTTTGCAAATTCCGCTGAGCTTCTCAATCATCCACTGAAGCCCGCCGTATTTCGCCGTCAGTTCCGCCACGCCGCCGCCGAACATGGACAGCAGGAACACTTCGATCATGCTCTTGTAGCCTTCCCACACGTTGGTGGCAAAAGTAATCACGGTCAAGTCGCCGCAGGCAATGCCGATGATGCCCGCCGACACGATACCGAAGAGCAGCACCAGGAACACGTTAATTCCCAGCAGCGCCAGCACCAGTACCAGCATGTACGGAACCACCTTAATCATCTCGTAGTTTCCGGCATGGATTGCCACCGCATGCGCCGGACGGCCGAATGCCACCAGCAGCACCAAAGCGATGATGGCCGCCGGGAGGGCGCACCAGAAGTTGGTACGGAACTTATCCTTCAGTTCCACGCCCTGGGTTCGGGTTGCGGCGATGGTGGTGTCCGAAATCATGGACAGGTTGTCGCCGAACATCGCTCCGGACATGCAGGCCGCCATTACCAAAGGCATGCTCAATCCCGCTTTATCCACGACGCCCACGGCAATCGGTACAATGGCGCCCACGGTTCCCATAGAGGTTCCCGTCGCCGTCGCCATAAAAGCAGAAATCACGAAGATGCCCGCGGTGAGCAGGTGTGCCGGAATGATCGACACCCCCAGGTTTACCGTGGATTCGATTCCGCCCATCGCACCGGCCACTGCGGAGAATCCGCCGGCCAGCAGGTAGATCATCAGCATGGTCACCACGTCTTCGCTGGCAGCGCCTTTGGCGAAGGTCGCAAAATTCTCGTTAATGCCCGCCTTGCGGAACATGACAAATGCGGCGATCACCGCAATGGACATGGCCACCACCGACGGGAACTGATAGAACGCCATCTCCACCCCCCGCATCTGCAGGATGATTCCGGCGCCCATATAGATCACAATGAACAACAGGAACGGTATCAATGCCAATCCGTTGCTTTTCGTCTCTTCCAACTGTTTCATCTTTCTCTGTCCTTTCCAATTAACCAAAACGGTATTGATTCGTAATCTTTTCTATTATATCTTTTTACGGATTGTACTGCAATTCATACACGGTTTTTTTTGTAAAAAAAGTGCCGGAAGTCTTCCGCTTCCGACACGAAGTTTTTTAGTATCTGCCCAGCGTGTCCACAAAGTGAATCTTCTTGCGGAAACGTTCGTCGGCTTTCTTTTTCTTTTTGCCCGGCTTGTCCTCGTCCGGATCCTTCTCCGGATAACCCAGAGTGAGAATGCCCATCGGCATGAATTCCGAAGAGATGCTCATGGCTTCTGCCACTTTCTTCTGCTGCGCCTCGTCACCCATCACGTTCACCCAGGTTCCGGCCAGACCGATTTCTTCCATAATCACCAGCATGTTGCCGATGGCGCGGCTTCTCTCCACATCCTCTGCGGTCGGTGTTTCCTTAGCCGGTGCGTATACCGGAACGATTACGGCCGGTGCGTCCTTCACTTCTGCGGCATTCTCACCGGATTCCGCCAGCTCGGCAATTGCCTCCTTGGACTTGGAAACGTAATAATTCCAACCCTTCTCATCCTCCAGGTGGGAAGCCATCGCGGCTTTGATCACCTTTACCAGGGTGCCGTTGGCAACCGGTGTCTGCTTGTATGTAATTCCTGCATTCTTTGCGCTTTCCATCTGCAATACTCCTCCTGCAAAATAACCATTGGTTTTTTCTATAAATACTCCGTCGGTTATTATACACCGCTGAAACCCTTTAATAAAGGGCTTTTCGGGCTTTTTTGCCGTTTATTTTTTAACTATTTGGGCCTGCAGGTTCCTTAATTGCATCGAAATACAGATTCAGATACATCTTATACGCGATGGCGGAGGCAGTGTAATCCACCACGTTCAGCGCTTCCTCGCTGACATTCCGGGGAATCTCTTCCGGATTTCTCGGAGCCTGCTCCTTTCCGAAAGCGGTGAGGGCGTGTTCCAGACTCTGCCGGAAGTATTCGTATCCCGTCTCCACGTCGCTGTTCTGACGGCGGATTTCAAAGGCTTTCCGGATGTTGTCCATGGACAGAACGGTCTTTGCCACGGCCACGAACAGCAGAGCCACAATCTGATCTCGGGAATAGGTCTTCTTCTCCGGCCGGGTCACCACTTTCAGCTTCACGTAATTGCTGATCATGGACGGGGTGACGCTCATATCCGGAAAGGATTCCAGCGCAGTGTTGATGAACCGGGTCACCTGCTCCAGGTACAGTCCCACATCCGGGATTTCCTTGTATTCCGGAAGATGCAGGGAATCCAGGGTGTGCTGAATGTCCGCCTGAATCTCTGCCTGGAGGTTTTTGCTTTTTTCCGTATCTTTTGCCGTTTCTTTCTGAGTCATTGTTCTCTCCTGTTTCAAATACCTGGTATTTATTGTATAGCAAATACCAATAACCGTCAATAATATTTGCAGTATCCCTTGACAAGTTATTGAATAACCGCTAATATAGGTTTATCGGTTATTGAATAACCGATAACACAGAGTTGATTATGCCGTTCACGGATTTGATCTCACCCTCGAATCCGTTGCGAACGTTTTTTTACAGGAGGTATTCCAATGCAGAAATTATCTTATTCTACCAATATCGTTCCCGGCGGCACCGAGACATCGAAAGACCGCTCGGTGTTCCGCGCCAAGGATCCCATCAGTTCGCTGACTCATTTTATCGGATGTCTGATGGCCATCGTCGCCACCCCGATTCTCCTGATTCACGGAGCCTTTGCCGGCGCGCCCCTTCGTGCACTGATTTCCATGGGGATTTTCATGCTGAGCATGATTCTGCTGTACGGCGCCAGCGCTTCCTACCACGCATTCAACCTGGATGAAGTTCGGAATCATCGGCTGAAATGCCTGGATCACATGAGCATCTTCGTGCTGATCGCCGGCTCCTACACGCCGGTATGCCTGATTGCGATTCCGGGGAAGGCGGGAACTCGGCTCCTCATCGCGGTATGGATTGTGGCCGCTCTGGGAATGCTGTTCAAATTCTTCTGGGTGACCTGTCCGAAATGGGTCTCCTCCGTGATGTACATCGGCATGGGCTGGCTCTGCGTTTCCGTCCTGCCTACGATTTACGCCAACCTTTCTTTCGCCGGATTCCTCTGGCTTCTGGCGGGGGGATTGTTTTACACCGTCGGCGGAGTGATCTACGCCCTCAAGCTGAAAATCATTCCGGCAAACAATATGGGCTTCGGCAACCATGAGTTGTTTCACCTCTTCGTCATGGCGGGAAGCTTTTGCCACTACATGCTGGCGTACCTGGTGCTCTGCCCGATGGCGGTGTAAATTAGAAAAGTGCTTCTCACTTTTTCTTCGGAGATTTTTGGGAACCAAAAAAACCGGATTGGCAAGCAAATGCTTGTCGATCCGTTTTTTTGCTGACGTGGTGCCTTCACCCTAATTTGGCCGGACAAGAATGCTTTCCTTTATAAGAAAAGGCAATCCCCGAGGGAACACAAACAAAAGACTTGGTGCAAGAAACCGTTCCGGCCATTTGCCTTCCGTTTCTTTACACCAAGTCTTTTGTTTGTGCCTATTAGAATTGTGCTCTTCTAATAGCTCTTCTTCATGTCTTCAGGGATTACCTGTACTCGCGAATTATTTTCTGGTTACGTTGAATGCGTTGAAGCCGGCATAGGATGCTGCATCACCCAGCTGTTCCTCGATTCTGAGAAGCTGGTTGTACTTTGCCACACGCTCGGATCTTCCCGGCGCACCGGTCTTAATCTGTCCGGTGTTCAGTGCCACTGCCAGGTCTGCAATGGTAGTATCCTCGGTCTCGCCGGATCTGTGGGAAACCACAGCGGTCATTCCCGCCTTCTTCGCCATGCGGATGCAGTCGATGGTCTCGGACAGGGAACCGATCTGATTCAGCTTAATCAGGATGGAGTTCGCACTGCCCAGCTCGATGCCCTTGGACAGTCTCTTGGTATTGGTAACGAACAGGTCGTCGCCCACCAGCTGAACCCGGTCGCCCAGAGTTTCTGTCAGCAGCTTCCAGCCGTCCCAGTCCTCTTCATCCAGACCGTCTTCCAGGGAGATAATCGGATACTGGTCTGCCAGGGACTTCCAGTGCTCTACCAGCTCAGCGGAAGTGAACTTCTTACCGCTCTTCGGCTGTACGTATTCGCCGGCCTTCGAGCCCTTCCATTCGCTGGCTGCCGCATCGATTGCCAGTACGAAGTCCGCACCCGGCACGTAGCCGCATTCCTTAATGGCCTTCAGAATATAATCCAGGGTCTCCTCATCGCTGGACAGGTTCGGTGCATAGCCGCCCTCATCGCCTACTCCGGTGGCGAAGCCGTCTGCCTTCAGCAGCTTTGCCAGCTTGTGATATACCTCTGTGCACCAGCGCAGTCCTTCACTAAAGCTTGGTGCGCCGGCCGGCATAATCATAAATTCCTGTGTATCTACGGTGTTGGTTGCGTGGGCACCACCGTTCAAAATATTCATCATCGGAACCGGCAGGGTGTTGCCGCTAACGCCGCCCAGATAACGGTACAGCGGGGTGTCCAGTGCCTGTGCCGCTGCTTTTGCCGCTGCCAGGGATACGGACAGAATCGCATTGGCACCGAACTTCGACTTGTCTTCCGTGCCGTCTGCTTCGATCATCGCTTTATCGATGGCATAGGTGTCGGAAGCATCCATGCCCACCAGCAGGTCGCAAATCTCATTGTTCACGTAGGAAACCGCCTTGGTTACGCCCTTTCCGCCATACCGGCTCTGATCGCCGTCTCTCAGCTCCAGTGCCTCGAACTCACCGGTGGATGCGCCGCTCGGGCAAGCCGCTCTGCCCACGGTTCCGTCTACCAGGTGCACCTCGGCCTCCACTGTCGGATTTCCTCTGGAGTCAATAATCTGTCTTCCAATGACTTTTTCAATTTCTAAATAATCCATTTCAATTCCTTTCCGAATCGCCTTGATTCATCGATTCCTTAGAATTTCACTTTTTCGGTCGGCGCCTCGGGACGCCTCAACAGCATGATACCATTTTTTTGCGAAATATGCAAAAAAGCTTCTCTTATATTTTGGTAAAAAAAACTAATTTTCTCCTGACTTTTCCGGCAAGGCTATTCTATTCGCCACCAAAAAGTGGTATAATATATGCGTTTTTCGCGGAAAAATAAAAATCGGTTGACGCATCTTTTCCGTGAAAATATGTTCGTGGTGATTGAATAGAAAGGTTTATTGGAAAATGAGTGACAGCTTAATCATTCTTGAGAAGCTCGTGCTTCTCTTTTGTTTTATTTTTGTGGGCTTTTTCTGCTTCCGCAAGGGATGGCTCACCAAGCAGGGAACGTCGGAAATCTCGAACCTCATCGTCAATGTTTTTAACCCATTGCTGATGATCTCCACCGCCCTCAGCGGATCCGGATCCATTCCCCAAAATCTGATGGCGCAGAACCTGATTCTCATGGCGCTGTTCTACGGACTGATGATTCTTCTGGGGCCGGTGGTGGCGAAACTCCTGCGAGTGCAAGGGAACGACCGGAAACTGGTGACCATCATGCTGGTTTTTGCCAATACGGCGTTCATGGGCATTCCGCTGGTGGAGTCCCTGTACGGTTCGGAGGAGACGTTCTACATCACGTTCTATGCGCTGGGTTTCAACCTTCTCTTCTATACCTATGCCATTCAGGTGTTCAAGAGAATGTCCGGGGATACCACCCCTTTCCGTTTCAGGGATCTCATTAATCCGGGGATTATCTGTGTCCTCGTGGCAATGATTCTCGTGCTGTTCCCGATTCACATCCCGGAACTCACGGTAAAATGCATTACCTACGTGTCGGACACCTGTATCCCGCTGTCCATGATCATCACCGGATGCGCATTGGCCCAGATCAATCTCAAACGGGTTTTCACGGACGTTCGTCTGTACGTGTTCTCCCTCTTTCAGTTGCTGCTGATTCCGGCGGCCGCCGCACTGGTGCTGCACCGCAGCGGCGGCATGGGTTTCGATTCCACCCTGGTGGGCATTTTCATCCTCCTCTACGGAATGCCTAACGGCAGCATGCCGGTCATTGCCTGCGAGAGCTACGATGTGGATGCGGATCTGTGCAGCCGGGGCTACGCACTGACCACCCTGCTGTCCCTGTTCACCATTCCATTCGTTACGATGTTTGTATAACAAGATGAAGAAGTATTGAAATTATGAATAGATGAGAGCGGCCGTTTCGAGAAATCGACGGCCGCTCTTTTTTATTTTGCATGCTCCGCATTGCCGAAGGGCCCTCCGGCCGGGGGAAGGGCCGCCGTCCGGCGACGTGGTGCTCCGCGGCGAAGAATCAAGGCTTCGGTGGGGGTGAAGCACCACGTCTGACTAGTCAAAGGCCCGACCAGTGCAAAGGACGTGGTGCCCCGCAACGAAAGATCAAGGCTTTGACGGGGGTG
>JAEUGJ010000019.1:23343-24174 GCA_016775335.1 Mogibacterium sp. | reverse complement strand
ACGTGGTGCCCCGCAACGAAAGATCAAGGCTTTGACGGGGGTGAAGCACCACGTCCAACCGATAGAATGCCCGACCGGCCCCAGTGACGTGGTGCCCCGCGACGAAAAATCAAGGCTTTGACGGGGGTACAGCACCACGTCTGACTAGTCAAAGGCCCGGCCAGTGCAAAGGACGTGGTGCCCCGCAACGAAAGATCAAGGCTTTGACGGGGGTGAAGCACCACGTCTGACTCGTCATAGGCCCGGCAAGTGCAGAGGACGTGGTGCCCCGCGACGGAAGATCAAAGCTTTGACGGGGGTGAAGCACCACGTCTAACCGATAGAATGCCCGACCGGCCCCGGTGACGTGGTGCCCCGCGACGAAAGATCAAAGCTTTGACGGGGATGAAGCACCACGTCTGAGGGTGCGGACAAAAGAAGAAAGAATTGACGACGAACGCCATCTCTTCCTCTTTTCGTCGTCAATTCTAATTATTTCCTCGTGCCTCTTGCTCCAGTCTGCATTCGGCACCCAAAAAATTGACGTCAGGCCGCTCACTTCCGGACGGCCTGTCGTCAATCTAATATTTTCTTCACATAATTATCTCGAATTTAAATATATTCCAGGCAAAATTCTCTTCTTTCCAGCCGGATTTCCTGCTTCTACGACCTCATCCTGCCCTCTCACCCGTGCATTTCACTCTAATCCACCCGGCGGTCGCGGGGAAATTGACGACGGAACCTCTGCGAAGAGCGTTTCGTCGTCAATTTCTTCCGCTTTCCCGAAAGCAGCATGAATTAGAGTTGCGCGACCGGCGCCCATGTTGGCGCCTCGCTCCCTGCAGCGCCTTT
>JAEUGJ010000019.1:0-23243 GCA_016775335.1 Mogibacterium sp. | reverse complement strand
GTCCTTCGTCCGACCACGCCAACATGGGTCGGATTTTCCCGCGCGGCCGGCGCCCTTGTTGGCGCCTCACTCCCTGCAACGCCTTTGTCCTTCGTCCGACCACGCCAACATGGGTCGGATTTTCCCGCGCGGCCGGCGCCCATGTTGGCGCCTCGCTCCCTGCAGCGCCTTTGTCCTTCGTCCTGCCACGCCAACATGGGTCGGATTTTCCCGGGCGGCCGGCGCCCTTGTTGGCACCTCGCTCCCGGGCATATTGGCCCCGCGGGGCCGGGAACCAAAAAGCCTGCACACGATCAGCAATCTCCGCTTGACGATCGAATACAGGCTTTATTTTTTCTTTAAGATTCCACTATCCTAAGCTTCCGCTAGCCCAGGAATCCCAGGGAGCTGAGCAGAATGATGATAACGAATACCGGTGCCACATAGCGAACCACTACGCGGTACATCTTCTCCATGCGGAACTTGGAGGACAGCTTGATTTCCTCGGTGATGCGGTCCACTCCAACACAGCGAGCCACCAGGATGCACAGTGCGAAAGCCGCGATTGGCATCATTACGGAGTTGGTCGCGAAATCGAAGAAGTCCAGAATCTGCATTCCGAAGATTTTTACGAAGCCCAGGGAGCTGTATCCCAGAGAGTTCAGAGTTCCCAGACCGAACATCAGCAGTGTTACCAACAGGGTGGACTTTCTGCGGCTCCATCCCAGCTCATCCTGGAAGGTGGAGGTGCTGGTCTCTGCCAGAGAAATCGCACTGGTCAGCGCTGCGAAGAGCACCAGCAGGAAGAAGAGGAATCCAACCCAACGGCCGAGACCCATACTTGCAAATACCTTTGGAATCGTGATGAACATCAGGGACGGACCTGCATTCAGCGCATTCGGATCTCCGCCGGAGAATGCGAATACCGCCGGGATAATCATCAGTCCTGCCATGATGGCAATTCCACTGTCGAAGAGGATAACCTGTCCGGTTGCCTTTTCAATATCCACGTCCTTCTTCATATAAGAACCGTAAGTTACCAGAATTCCCATTGCGATGGACAGGGAATAGAAGCTCTGACCCAATGCCGCAACTACGGACATCCAGGTGAAGTTCTTCATATCCGGGACCAGGAAGTACTTGATTCCCGCCACTGCGCCCGGACGCGTCATGGAATAGATTGCCACAATCAGCGCCAGGAATACCAGCATCGGCATCATGATTTTGGAGATTTTCTCCACGCCGTTCTCCACGCCGGCGAAAATAACCACGATAACCATCAGTGCAAATACCACGAACCACAGTTCGGCGCTGGCGTCGTCGCTGATGAATCCGCCGAAGAAAGCATCGTCTGCCGTCGCGTTCACATTGCCCCGAAGGAACTCGTAAAGGTATTTCACAACCCATCCGCCGATTACGCTGTAGTACGGCATGATCAGCATCGGAATCACCGCATTGAGCCATCCGCCGCATCCGGCCAATTTTCCCTTGCTAAAAGCACGGAACGCGCCCACCGGACTCTTCCGGGTCATTCTGCCCAGCGCATTCTCGGACATCATCATGGTGTATCCGAATGTAATTGCAATAAGCAGATAAATCAGCAAGAAAATTCCGCCGCCGTGTCTTGCAGCGAGATAGGGAAACCTCCAAATGTTTCCCAGGCCGACTGCGGATCCCGCCGTCGCCAATACATATCCTAACTTTCCGGAAAAACTTGCTCTCGATTCCGACGATACGTGTGCCGCATCATCAAAATAAGGTTCTTGCTTTGCCATTAACCTGTACTCCTTTCACCCTCATCCGGTCTTTATGGTTTGCCGGACAAATTTCACTCAAAATATTATCAACATGAACTATATTTTATATTCCAATGACAAAAAAAGCAAGCTTTTTAAGGATATTTTTATAAATTAATTCTTTTTGTACACTAACGCTATTTCTTCCGCTTCTTCCGGTCGTTCCCTCGGAGGAGGTTGAAAATCAGCAGGAAAATTCCCCGCACCAGTGCGAAAATCACGAAGAAAAACAGAAATCCGCCCATGCCGGCCACCACGTCTTCCATCTCCATGTTGCCGGTTCCGTAGAATCCTTGGCCGATTTCAATGGCAAAGGTCAGCACAATCATCACCGTGAAGGCGTAGATAAACGCGATTACCAACGGATGATTCTGCAGCAGCTTGAAAATGAAATATGCCGCCAGCACCACAATCATCCCGATGATTCCCATGACGATAAAATGCAGTTTTTTGTCGTTGTTGTAGTATCCCCATCCGTCGTTCATGCCCATGATTTCGTCATGAATCCGAGCGGTCCACATCACAATGCTATAGATTAATTCAGACATAATCCCTCCTTCTCCGGCTACCGCTCCCGCGTCACGATGCCTTCTTCCGTTACCACGGCATCCATGGGAACATCCAGGGCATCCACCGCCACATTGGACAGAATCATTTTCTCCGGACACAGTGCCATCTTGACAAAATCCATTCCTTCCAGGTATCGGTCGTAGTATCCCGCACCGTGGCCCAAGCGATTGCACCGCTTATCGCAGGCGACGCACGGAATCAGCGCCAGGTCGATTTCTTCCCGTGCTACTGTCTCCGCATCCTCCCGCGGTTCCCGGATTCCGTACTTTCCGGAATGGAGATCCTCCGGTCCGGTGTAGCGCTTCGCTTCCATCCGGTTCTCCGGAAGACACAGCGGGATGCAGATTTTTTTACCGTCGGCGAGCGCCTGCGCGATAAAACCGTCGGTGATGACCTCTTTCCCGTAACTCATGTAGACGAAGATGGTTGTGGCATCCCGGTAGGCCTCGCCGGCCAGAATGTGCTTCGCGATGGCGTCGCTGGCGTCTCGGAGGTAGTCCATGTCCATCTCCTTCCGCAGGTCCCGGCAGCGGTCCCGAAGGATTCCCTTCCGGGCCCGAATGCTGTTCGCCATCATGGCATCGCCTTTTTTTGCCAATGTATCGATCATTCTCATTTTGAACACTCCATTTCTTCTATAAGATATTGATGGCAGCGGTGCTGCCGCCGGATTTCATTTTGCGCACCAGCAGCTGCCGGTCGATGCGGTTCTGAAGCTCCGTCACGTGGGAGATGATACCCACGATTCGGCCGCCGTCCTCCGCCAAAGCCTGAATGGCCTTCATGGCCTGATCCAGAGTCTCCTCGTCCAGGGAGCCGAAGCCCTCGTCCACGAACAGGGCATCCAGCTGAACGCCGCCGGCGCTTTCCTGAATCTCATCGGAAAGGCCCAGGGCCAGAGATAGGGATGCCATGAAGGACTCTCCGCCGGAAAGGGTGGAGACGCTTCGGGTGGTGCCGTTATAATGGTCCACCACATCCAGGTCCAGTCCGCTCTGCTGGTTTTTCTGGTATTCCTTTCGGCGAACCAGGTCGTACTGACCGCCGGACATCACGCGGAACCGAGTGTTGGCCCGCACCAGAATCCGATCGAAGAGCTGCTGCTGCACGTAGGTCTCCAGCTGAATCCGCTGCTTTCCGGAAAGGTTTCCGTTGGCGGTGTCCGCCAAATTCTGAAGCAGGGAATACCTTTGCTCCGCCCGCTCCCGCTCACCGTTCAGCTTCCGAATGCGGCCGGCCGCGGCGGAATTGGTCTCCCAGATCAGGTTGTCCTCCTTCGCCTCTGCCTGAAGACGGAGCCGCTCCTCTTTCTTCTGCTTCTGATTTTCCAGCAGTTCCGCCGCCGTCATCGACTCCGCCGATTCGCTCTCTCGGATCTGCTTCTGCAGCTCGCCCATGCGTCCTTCCGCTTCCTGAATCCGTCGCGCCACCGCTTTCTCGTTCTCCTCCGCCGACTTCACCGCTTCCCGGATTTCCCGGATTTCCCGGTCCAGCAACGACACCGCTTTCCGGGCGGCCTCACGGTCCGGATACGGAAGGTTTTCCTTCAGGTCCGCATAGTTTTTGGCCAGATTCTCGATCTGTTCCTGCAGGCGAACGGATTCCACCTCCAATCGGCGACAGGCTTCCTCCGCCGCGTCTTGCCGGTTCTGAAGCGTCTCCAGATTCTCTTCCAAAACCACTTTCGCCTCGGCCGCCGCTTCCGACGCCGCCAGGGCTTCCGTGACCTCTTTCCATTTCGGTCGATACCGCTTCTGCTCTTCCACCAGTGTCTCTTTCAGCGCCGCCGGCTCCGTCGGCATATTCAGTCCATTGGCCTTCTCTTCCATATGCCGGAGGCTGCTGTCCCGAGTTCCCCGAAGGGCCGCCGCCGTTCGGCCGGCCTCCTCCATGGCGTTTTTGCTTTCCTCCCAACGCTTCTGAGACTGTTCCACCGCTTCACGGGTCGGCGCATCGTCGGTTTTTACCGCCGGTGCCGGGTGATGCAGAGATCCGCACACCGGACACGGCCGGTTCTCCGCCAGTTCCGCCGCCAGAATTCCCGCCTGATCGTCCAGAAATGCCCGGTGCTGCCGGCGATAGATTTCGCCGAATTCCTGCTCCTTGCCGCAGGCCGCCTGATAGATCGCCGCCGCCCGGCTCCACTTTTCCGAAGCTTCCTCATAGGCTTCCAGCAGCGTCTTCAGTTCCTTGTATTCCGTTCCCTGACTCCGAAGGCGTTCCTTCTCTGCAGTGAGTGCGGCGGCCTTCCCGGCCAGCGCTTCCTTTTCTTTGATTTTCTGCCGGCAATCCAGAATCTGCTGCCCCAGGGTCTTCCGGTCCTCTTCCAGCTTCTTCCGTTTCGCCTCATCGGAATCCCGTTTTTTCTCCCCTTCGGTTTTCTGCTGTTTCAACTCTTCCAGCCGGTCGTACTGCTGCAGCCGATCCTGCTCCACGTGGAGCCGCGCTTCCTTCTCCTTCGCTTCCGGTTCCCGGCTCCGGGCCGCTTCCAGCTCCTTCTCCCGCTGTTCCGCTGCTGCCTGAAGGTCCGTCCGCTGCTTCCGGGTCTCTTCCAGCGCCTTTTTTCGCTTTTCCTGCTCTTCCTCCGCCAAAATTCGGGCCGCCAGGGTATCCAATTCCCCTCGCAGAAGCTCCTGCTTCTTTTCCCCGTCTTTCAGCCTCTTTCCGGCCTCATCTCGGAACGCCTCAATCGCCTGCAGGCACTCCTCGTCCCGCAGCCCGCTCCGGTCCGTTCCCTCCGGAAGCCGCGCCCGTTCCTGCTCGAAGCCGATTTCCCGCACCAAGTCGTCGTACGTCTTCCGCGCCTGACGGGCCTCCTGTTTCAGGCGGTCCTCCAGCCGGGCATACCGGCCGGTGCGGAAAATACTGCTGAAAATCTTCCGCCGCTCCTCCGTCTTGGCCAGCAGCAGCTTGAGAAAATCCCCCTGGGCAATCATGGCAATCTGCATGAACTGATCCCGGGTCATCCCCAGAATCTCCCGGATTTTTTCGTCCACCTCTCCGGTGCGGGTGAGAATCTCTCCCCCCGGCAGCCGCAGTTCCGCCGATGCGTTCTCTTGGGTCATGCCCTCGCCCCGCAGCTTCGGCCGCTGATAGGTGGGATTCCGGCGAATCTCATATTCCTTATTTCGGTAGGCAAAAACAAGCTTCACCTCCGTGGGGGTATCCGGCTCCGCATAGCGGGAGCGCAGCATATCGCCGCTCCGCCGGTCGCTGCTGGCGGTTCCGTAGAGTGCGAAAACGATGGCATCGAAAATAGTGGTTTTACCCGCGCCCGTATCCCCGGTAATCAGGTAGATGCCGCTGGTCCCCAGCCGATCCATTTCTACAATCTGTTTGCCGGCGTAGGGTCCGAAGGCGGACATCTCTATGCGAATCGGTCTCATACCTGCTCCTCCCAAATTTCACGAATCAATCCATCCAGATATTCCTTCTGGTCCGGCTGCATTTCCTGCCCGTTCTGCTGCTCATACAACGCGGCGAACAGCTCTCCCGGCGTCCGCTCTTCCACCCGGTCCAACTGCTCCACCTCTTTCTGAGAGCGGGTTCGCCGGTTATCGTAATCCAGCAGCATGATGTTGGGGTAGAACTCCCGAAGGCGGGACAGGGCGTCCACCACATCGGTCTCGTCCGTGAGAATCATGTGGTAATAATCCGTCTGCGGCTCCCCCTTCTTCCGGGCTTCTGCCAAAATCTCCTCAAAGGTTCCCCGCAATTCTATCATCTCCCGCCGAGGCTGCAGCGGAATCTGCCGAATTTCCGTCTCTCCTTTTTCCCGAAGCTCCGCCACCGTCACGCTCTTCTTCTGGTGCAGCTCCGAAAAAGAATACTTCAAAGGGGATCCGGCGTACCGAATCGTCTCGCTTCCCACACGCTGCGGACCGTGGAGGTGTCCCAGAGCGGTGTAATCGAAGGGGCTAAAAACACTTCCGTCCACCCGGTCCAGGCCGCCCACCGACAGCTGTTCCGAGTCGCAGGTTTCCGGCTGTGCGCCGGCCGCCGTGACGAACTGATGGGCCAGCACCACGTTCCTTTGGGATGTATCCAATTGCAATCCTTCCAGGATGGTTCCCAGCGCATCCGTGTAATCCCCGATTTCCGCATCCGGGAAAAAGCTCCGCACCACCGATGGCCGCAGGAACGGAATGAGGTAGATGTTCACCTCGCCCCACCGGTCTTCCAGGGTGTGGTGTTCAATGGTCCCGTCGTATACCGGCGAAATCCAAATGCCGCTGCCCTGCATCAGCTGATGCCCGAAAGCCACCCGCTCCGCCGAGTCGTGGTTTCCGCTGATCAGAAACACCGGGACGTGTTTTGCCGCCACGGCAGTGAGAAAATCGTCCATCAAGCGCACCGCCTCTGCCGGCGGGATGGTTTTGTCATACACATCCCCGGCAATCAGCAGGCCGTCCGGCTGCTCTTCCTCCATGATTTCCAAAATCCGATTTAGAATGTATTCCTGATCCTCCATCATGGAAAACCCGTTCACTCGTTTTCCCAGGTGGAGATCCGCCAGGTGCATCAGCTTCATTCCTCTAGTTCCTTTCCGTCACCGCCGGAACGATCCGGCTCTGACTGCTGTACTCCGGATGCTCCACCCGGATGTGAATTCCACGCTTATTGTTTCGAAGTTCCCGGGCGGAGAAATCGTGCTCGCTGACCATCAGCGGCATCATGTTCTCTCCCAGCTCGCCGGTTTCGTTCCGCTCCAGTCCCGGGCAGAGGGCTTCCACGCCCATCTCTTTCAGGACCCTTGCCGTCTCCCGGTTCACCCCGTTCAGGCCGTAATCGCCGTACAGGCGGAGTCCCTTTCCCGCCAGCCGGTGCAGCCAGCTCAGGTTCCCCACCAGAATCGGCACACTCCGGCCCAGTTCCCGGATTTCCGCTTCCCGGCGCAGCAGGATTTCGTCCTCCCGGCCCTTGGTTACATTGGAGATAAAAAGAACTGCGTCCGTCTCTTCCCGGTTTCCGTACACCTCCGCTAAAGATCGGCCGGAACGGTCCGCCTCCAGGCACAGGGCGGCCAGAGAAATTCGCGGCAAGGTATCCGGAAGAACCGGCAGTCCGGTCTCGGCTTCCCCTCTCGCTCTCATCGGCCGGAAGCCTTCCGGAAGCGTCCGGCGGAACCGGATTTCCTCTTCCAGCTTGGCCAGGCATTCCCGGCGAAGGGCGTTGATTTCCGATGCTTTTACCCGGATATCGAAGTCCCCTCGGAAACGGAGGCTCTCCACTTCAAATGGGGTGTTTCCCGTCTTTCGAAGGGCATTCTCGTACCGTTCCTTCGGCGTAGCCCGTTCCGCATCCGTCTCGAAAGGACCCGCTTCCAGCACCACGCTCTTCTTCGCCTGGCTGTCCCACAGGTCTCCCGTTTCCGGGATGGTTGTACCGGTCAGACGGAGCACATTGTCGAAACACGTCAGGGTCAGATGAATTCCTCGGCGCCGTCCGATGCGGCGAGATTCCGGCGATGCGTCCAAGGACATGTTCCGGAAGGAGTTCCGAACCGCTTCCAGCTGCTTCTTGGATGAGGTGCGGTACACCGCATCCCCCACCTGCACCGGTTCCTTGAAATCTCCGATGCGCAGGACGCCCTTTCCCGACTCCTTTCGGTAACTGATAATGGTGCTGACCGCCTTTCCGGCCTTTCGCTCCGAACGGATTTCGATGCCGTCGCCCATATCCGGCAGGATATCGCAGGATACATCCACCAGGGTGGAGCCCGGCTTCACCGATTTGACGGTTCCGATGCGAATGCCTTGGTTCTTCGGAATCACCGGGGACATCAGCTTTTCCCCCGGATTTCCGTTCAAATAACCCGAGGTAAAACCACCTCGGTTAAAAATCTGCTGCAGCTCCCGGCGGTCCTCCGGGGTCACGTGATAGCTGCCCTTTTCCATGTATTCGTCGATGTATTTCCGGTAGATCCGGGTGACCACCGCCACATACTCCGGGGATTTCATCCGACCTTCGATTTTGAAGGAATAGACGCCCACTTCAATCAGCTCTCCCAGCCGGTCCACCAGGCACAGATCCTTGGGACTCAGAAGATGACCGGAGATTCTCTTTCCGTTTTCATCCACCCCTTCGTAAGGAAGGCGGCAAGGCTGGGCGCAGGCCCCGCGGTTTCCGCTTCTGCCCCCGTAGAATCGGCTCATTTGACATTGTCCGGAATAGCAGATGCACAGGGCGCCGTGGACGAATACCTCAATATCCAGTCCTCCGTTTCGGCAGGCTGCTTCCATCTCTGGCAGGGACAGCTCTCGGGAAAGCACCACCCGCTCGTAGCCCAGCTCCTTCGCCAAGGCCACCGCTTCCCCGTCGCAGGCGGTTCCCTGAGTGGACAGGTGCAGTGGGAAATCCGGCAGCTCTTCGTGAATCCGATTTCCCAGGCCCAAATCCTGCACGATCAGGGCATCCACCCCGGCCCGGTACAGGAATCCGGCGTAGTCCACCGCCTCTGCCATTTCCTCATCGAAAATCAAGGTGTTCATGGTCACGAACACCTTTACGCCTCGGGCGTGGGCGTAGTCCAGGGCCTGCTGCATTCTTTCATCGTCAAAGTTTCCCGCGTTCATCCGGGCATTGAACAGGCGGCCGCCCACATAGACGGCATCCGCCCCGTTCTCCACCGCCGCAATCAGGGGTTCTATACTTCCCGCCGGAACCAGCAGCTCCGGTTTTCTTCTCTTCTTCATTCCATCCTCTTATGCTTCTATTCTTCGTTCATCTCTTTCACGCAAGTCCAGAAATCCTTCGGGCAATCGATAATCCGGTCCGCATGGTATTTCTCCAGCTCTTCCCGAGGACGAAATCCCCAGGTTACGCCCACGGTATACACGCCTGCATTCTTTCCCGTCATCATATCCGTGTTGGTATCCCCGAAATACAGGCATTCCTCTTTGGAAAGGCCGAATCGGTCCAGAATCTCGAACACCCCGGTAGGATCCGGTTTAATGGGAATTCGGTCGGTCTGCCCCTGGATGTGATCGAAGGTGTTTTTGCCCAAAATCGTCTCCACCACGTTCACCGCGCTGAGGTGGGGCTTGTTGGAAAACACCGCCAGCTTGCAACCGTAGTCCCGAAGCTTTTTCAGCGTTTCCGGCACGTACTCGTAGGGCTCCACGTGGTACAGGGGATCCTCCTGCATCCACTTCCGGCACAGCTTGATGCCCTCGGAAAAGAATTTTCCTTCTTCGTCGCCGGATGCCGCCAGCGCCCGGCGGAGGGCGTTGTCGATGCCGTCCCCGGCGAAATAATTATAGGCTTCCACCGGCTGGGCCTTCAGCCCGTAATGTTCCAAAGTCATATTGATGGGACGGGCGATGGACTCCTGCGTCCGGGTCAGCGTCCCGTCCAGATCGAAAATGCACGCTTTAATCATATTAATACCCTCTTTCAAAATCCACGGCGTGAACCAGCGGTTCCCCCGCGATGTACCGCTCCACATTTCGGCAGAACAGATCCACGGACTCCTCCCGGGTGTGCTCCAGGGACATGTTCCCGGAAATGTGCGGTGTGATGATGATGTTCCGCGCATCCCACAGCGGATGGTCCTTCGGCAGCGGTTCCGGCACCATGACGTCCAGCGCCGCCCCGGCAATCCGCTCTTCGTTCAGGGCCGCCATCAGCGCATCCTGGTCGATGGCGCTGCCCCGGCCCACGTTCACCACGATGGCCTCCTTCGGCAGCATCCCAATGCGCTCCTTGGACAGGGTGCCCCGGGTTTCCTTTGTCTCCGGCATGCACAGCACCAGAATATCCGTTTCCGGCAGCAGCGCATCCAGCTCTCCCACCGTGATGATACGGTCAAAAGAAGGTTCGTCGCAGCGGCCGCTCCGGTTCATTCCGATGACGGTCTTCGCCCCCATCCCCTTCATTCGCTTGGCGGTATATTTTCCGATATCCCCGGTTCCCAGAACCGTCACCCGGCTTCCGTAAATGGAGCGAATCGGCACGTCGTGGCGCCACTCCCGGTTGTCGATGATTTCCCGGTATCTCGGCATCTGCTTCAGCAGCATCAGGGACACCATTACGATGTGCTCCGAAATGGTCACACCGTAGGAACCCGCCCCGTTGGTGAGCCGGCAGCCCTCCGGCAGCACTCCCGGGTCCAGGTACGGTGCGATGCCCGCATAGGAGCTGGCACACCACTTCACGTTCTTCAGTCCCTTCACCGGCTTCGGCGTCTCGCAGAAGACAATTTCCGCCTCCGAAATGTTTCCCACCGCCGCATCGTCGTTGTCGTAGAATACTGCGTCAAATCCGCCTTTCGCCGCGGTTTCCTCGATTTTCTTTCGTCTCGCCTCCGTCAGAAAATGGACGGAGACTGCTATTTCACGTCTCATAATCCCGTTCTCCCTTCTGTAAAAAAACTACTTTGATTGTACCACAAGCCCCGTCCATTCTCCATAGCTTGGATTCTTCTCAAGCAAAGAGGGCACCCCGAAAACCGGGATGCCCTCTTCTTGGGAAGGTTGGTTCTTGCAGTAACTGCAAGGCTATTTGACGGTAATTTTTACGTTTCTTCTCACACCGTCCGGTGCGATGATGTAGATTGTGCATTTTCCTCTGCCCGCTGCGGTAATCTTTCCGGATTTGCTCACCTTGACCACCGCACCGTTGGTGGTGCCGTATCTCAGCCACGGAGAGTGGGATTTCTTAATCAGCGGTTTCTTTTTGTTGGCCTTCTTTAATTTAGCCTTCAGCTGATAGGTTTTTCCGGATTTTATCGCCTTCGCGTTCGGCACGCCGGTAATGGCGGAAGCGTTGGTGTATTTGTTTTTGCTTCCCGCCGAGTGCACCACCATGCCGGAAGCGATGTACTGCTTCTTTCCATTCACCTTTCGGAACGCTTTGACATAGGCCTTGTAGCATCCGCGCTTGCTGACCTTCTTTCCCTTAATCTTGGAAACGGAAACACTTAGTTTCTTCGTGGTCAACGAAGGTTTCTTGCTGAACTTGGTGCCGCACTTTGCGAAGAACACGTCGTAGCCGTCCGCACTCGGGGTCTTGCCCCACTTCAGAGCGACCTTTTTGCTCTTCGTGGTGATTCTCAGCTTCTGTTCCAGCGGCGCCTTGTAGTCGATTTTGGTAAACTCCGCTGCTGCCGAAACGTCACCGGTTACGGTGAAGGTTTCCTTCGCATTCACTTCTTTTCCGTTCACCTTCAGGGCCTTGAATTTGTAATCCTTGGCCGGGGACACCTTGAATTTCAGCGTATCGCCGTACCGGACGGAATCGCCGTTTGCCAGCTCCTTGTCCGCCGAATCGAGTACGCGGAGGGTTCCGTATTTCGACGATTTAATCGTCAGGGAATAAGTTTCAATCGGCGTGAAGACCGCCGTCACTTTCGTGGTGTCTTCCACGGAAATCTCCAGATCGTAGGAAGACTTCAAATCCGCCGTCATGACTTTGCGCTCATCGCTGCCTTTTTTTATGAGCCAGTATTCCAGTCTTGCGCCCTCTGCCGGCGTTGCCTTGAAGGAAATCTTCGCATCTTCCACCTGGGTGGATCCGCTCTTGATGTCGGAATCGATGCTGCCCAGCTTGGCATCGTTCACGTCGTAGGACACCTTGTATTTCACCGGTGCGTAGAACACCGCACCTACCGTCAGGTCCTCATAAATGGTATGGGAAATCTCCTTGGTTTCCTGGGATACCGCCGCAAAATCTCCGGTCCATGCGTGCAGCACGTAGTGCTTGTCCGGCACGGCGGTAATCTTCAGCGGAGTGCCCACGTTAACGGTGATTTTGCCCTCCGACGGTTCGTACGCCTTGCCGTCCTTATCCGTAACCTTGACGGTTCCGCCCTGTCCGCTGTTCACGGTGAGGGTTCTGGTTACGGAAGCGTCGTCTTTTGCCGCGAATACGGCCTGCACCTCGTGTTTTGGTGCGAACGGACCGAATCGATAGGTATTGCTGCCGTTGGCGGCGAAGGTCTGCGTCTTGCCGTCGGTGGTTACCCGCCATTCTTTGAGAACGTATCCGTCCTTTGCCTCTGCTTCGAAGGTCACATCGTCGCTGACCATGGCGCCGGACTTGAATTCCTGTCCGCCGGAAGCCGCCGAAGTGATGCTCCCGTGTTCGCCGGCACTGTAGACGATCTCACTTTCGGAAACGTTCTTCTTCGACTTAACGATGACTTCCGTATCGCCTTTCACCACGAAGTTGAAGGTGCCGTCGGTGGACGTGATATCCACTTCGCTGCCGCCCCCCTTCTTCAGGAGAACCTGCGTCAGCGTGTAGCCTTCCCGCGGGGCTGCTTTTATGGTGATGGCGTCTCCCTCGAAGATTTCATCGCCGCTGTGAATTTCCTTTTCCTCGCCGGTAGCCGTAATCTTAGAGCCGCGGTCCGGGGATAGGGTGATTTGATAGCCCTGTCTCGGCGTAGTAATGGACGCCTCGTCGGACCACAAACTGTTGGCTTTCACCGTGGTATCCTGACCGGTCACATCGGTGTACGCCTCGGTGGTCACCACGAAGGTGTAATTCGTGTTGGTATCCAAACCGTCGGCGGTGTATTCCGTGCCCTTGATCAGGTCTTTATTAATCTTCTTGTATTCGCTGCCGTCCTTGATGTACACGTTGTATCCCAGCACCAGCTTGCTGTCCACCGGATCCCATTTCAGATCCACGCTGTGGAGGCCGTCGGTGTCGGAATGCTCCGCTTCCAGATTCTCCGGCTTCTCCGGCGGCATGGTCACCTTCCATACCCGATATCCGAAGAACGGGGTATAGTCCCCGGACTGGGTGGTGAGTTCTCGCTTCCACGTACCGAATTCCCAGTTAAATCCGTAGGCCCGGATTACCGCTTTCGGCAGGCCGGAGGCCATGAGGGTCTTTTCGTTCAGGTTCTCCACCTGCCCGGCAGAGCCCTTCTCTTCGGCTTCCGTGGTAAAACTACCGTTGGTGTGGAGGTAGTCCAAGCTCACGTACGCACCGGCTTTGGCATTGTTGCCCAGAAGGCCGAAGCCGCCCATCAGGGTGAAGTCAAAGGAGAATCCGTGGCTCATTTCCGTTGCGGTGGTAGCGGAAGAAGAGGTGCTCCATTCGCTGGAGGAGTGACCGGAACTGTAGGTCAGCGCCAACGGGCTTCGGCTGAGATTGGTCGCCCCTTCGCCGGCATCGGCCCAGCTGGACCAGTAGTTCTGCGGATTTCCTTCGTTATCTGCCGGCAGATCGTATTTACCCGACGCCGCTTCGTCTTTCGCAATCTTCTTGAGCCGCATCTTCGACGCGTCGTTCTTGCTCAGCTCGTCAATCTTGTTGTTGTATTCATCCACAAATTCGTTGTATTCGCTTACGCTCAGCTGATAGTAAATCGGTTTTCCCGGTACCGTCACGGAATATCCGTCCTCGTTCACCGTGTAGCCGCCGCCGGCTTTCGGTGTGTAGATGTCGTATCGGTATACGGTAACCGGAATCCGGCTTACAATCACCTGGTCGTGTCCCTGTGCGGTAAAGGAGGTGGTATAGGTCTCCGTCACCGATTCTTCGAAGGTCTTGTTCCAATCCAGCGAATATCCCAGCTGCAGGCTGGCTTCCATGCTGGCGATTGCCGAGAACTCCAGCGTTCCGGAGAATCCGGCGCCGAAGGAGACGCTGTCTCCCTTGGTGGTGCCCCGTTCAAAGGAACTGGACAGGGCATAGGAAGTCTCGCACGGGTCGTCGTATCCGCCCAGATCGTCCATGGCACCGAAGTACGGTCCCGCCTGAAGTACGGCGGCGTTCTTCGGATCGGTGTAGACGCACTTCTTATCCCGGAAGCTTCCCAGCAATCCGTCGTTGTCGTTATCGGAAGCGGCGATACAGAGATTGACTCTCTTGTTGTCTACATCATCTCCCTTATTGGCGATGGTGTAATGGTCGTTGTCCAGGTTGCTGTCGTAGTAGTTTTTGGCAATGTTGGTATCCTTGCCGTAATTGCTGCCGCCGATAGCGCCCATGGTCATGTAGTAATCGTTGTAGTAGGTGTCCGTTTCTCTCAAGGTGGATACGAACATCACCTGTTCCCGGCCCTGATCGTTGCCGTCGAACACGCCTGCAACCACATCCGTAATCCCTGCGGAGCCCACAAGAGCATTTCCGATGCCCTTATCTTCCTTCGTAAAATATTCCGGTGTGTAAACGGCATTGAACAGTGCACCGGCATATTCGTACAGGGTTCCGTTGATGAATACGTGCTCGGCGGATCTCTGTCCGTTAATGGCCACGCATTCGGTGGACAGCTGTACTTTGACATCGAAGTCATTCTTTCTGGCCGTGGTGGACTGGGTCCATTTGTTCGAATCGATCTGATGACCGCTGATGTTGATGGACTTTCCGGAAGCGGAAACCGCGGCGGCCGTGATTTTACCGTGATCGATACCCTTGTTGTAGCCGGCGGAATCGCCGTCGTCCTGAACCTTGCACCAGAAACCCGCGCAGACCAGTTCGTCTGCGCCGTTGCCGTCGATATCTCCGGCACTGATGGATGGGGATCTCATGGATTCATAGACATCCGTATCCTTCTTGTTGATTTTTTCCTTGGTCTTGTTCAGGCCGGCATACACGGTCTGCAGTTTTCCGGAGGAAACCACGGACCACTTGTCGCCGTTGTCGCTCTTGTGCCGGTCCTCTCCGAATACCGCCGCCACCATCGGGGTGTACAGCCGGTAATCGGCATCCTTCGGCGCGGAGGAATACTCCTGACCGTAGGAAACCACTCCCAAGTCATCGATTCCGTCGCCGTCAAAATCTCCGGTGGTCAGATTGCATCCCAGCTTGTCCCGAAGATTTTTGCTGTTTTCCAGATTGGAGTATTCCCGATATATGCCGTGAAGCATGCGCTTGGAATTTCCTTGAAGTTCCAGTTTGCCATACGCCCCCGGTTTCGTGTATTTGTATTCCACCACGCCGTATTTCCCGTCGACAGCCGGATTGTAGACCACGATGGTGTCCTTTCCGTCTCCGTTGTAGTCTCCGGCAGTGATGGAATAGAAGTTCCGGGCGGTGAGATAATTGAGCCCGTTTGCATCGCCGGTCCCCGGCAAATCTTCGGTGGTCGTCCATTCTTTTTTTACCGTATCGTACACGAAAAGGTAGTTGCCCTTGGCGCTGCCGGACTGATAATATCCCACATAGGCAACGTGGTCCTTTCGGCCCGTTCCGTTCGGGTCAAAAGCAACGGCATCCAGATAGTTGAGCTTGGTTGCGTTTGCGCTTGTGTCTGCCGTGACGCTCTCCCATCCGCCTTTATTCCGGGCATCCGCATCGTTGTCCCCGGCCATCAGCTTCATGCTTCCTCCCGGAGTGTAGTTGTCGAAAGTGGATACCCACATGTTCTTTCGGGCGGTTTCGTCGCTGCCCACATCCCAGGATTTATATACGGTGAGCTCGTTGTTCTCCGCCAGCAAAAACTTCTGCTTTCCATTATTGTATGGATTCGTGGTATCATCGGCATCAAAACCCGATGGCAGTTCCGGATTCATGATATTGTCGAATTTGGAAGCGGCGCTCGCTTCCTGCACGTTCCATGCCATGCCGCCCCATAAGAGGGACGCCAGCATCACGAGCGTAACAATCCCCGACCCGAATCTGCTGCGCTTCTTTCGGTATCCTGCTAGGTGAGGTTTCATAGGCGATTCTCCTTTCTTACCCGGCAAATGTGCCGTATGTGCGCATATCCGGCACATCGCACATCTATACGCAACAAAAATAGTATTATGTAAATTTTATAATTATTCGGGGAAAAGTAAAAGTACTCATATGAGTACTTTTAACTACCGGTTGAGGAGGGAGGGCCTTCGTGCATCTCTTCCCCTCATCATAATTCTATTTTCCCGTGGCTTTGTCCACCAGGAACTGACCTACCTTCTCCTGGAAGAAGTATTCCTCAAAGTTGTTTTCCTTCGCATAATCCTCGTAGGAGGAGCCGGCCTGCTTCTTGAACTGCTTCTCGCTGAGTCCGGTACTTTCCTTGAACTCCTTCAGCCGCTGATCGTAGTCGCTGCTGCTGAGGCTGATGCCCTCTTCTTTTGCAATGGCATGTGCCACCAGGTGCAGCTTCACGCTCTCCTTGGCGCTGTTCTTTACCATAGTCTGATAGGACTTTTCGTCCATGCCGTAGGCTTTAATCAGGCTGTCCACGTCCATGCCGTACTGAGAAGCCATCTGCTCGTAGTTCTGCTCCACGTCCTTCTTGGCCGCCTTGAGCTGCAGCTTCGGCGTCTTCTTCAGCTTGGAATCTCCGCTGACCTTGCTGAGCAGTTCGCTGCCCACGGAATTCTTCTTGTCCTTCTCCAGCTGTTCCCGAACATGCTTCTCGTATTCCGCCTTCGTCTTGCACTCATTGTCCGTGTTCTTCTTGATGAAGGCCTCCGTCAGCTTCTTCTCTCCGGCATTCTTCAGCTTCGCCTGAATCTGTTTTTCCACGTCCTTGTCGGTCACCTTCAGCTGTGACTTCTTGTAGGTCAGCTTGTCCGTGGACGCTACCTTCACGTATTTGTCGTAGCTGAAGAATTTATAGCTGTCTTCCTTGAACAGTCCGGTATTCATCCAATAGAAGAGCCCGCCCAGCAGAACCGCCGCCAGCACGATGCCCGTCACGATGGCCCCCTTCCGGTGACGCGTGGCGAATTTCTTCGATTCGCTCTGATAGCGCTCTTCCTTCCGCTGCGCCTTCTCCTTCTGATACGCATCCCGCTTCTTCTGCTTCTTAATCGCCTTCCGCTCTTCCGGCGACAGCTTCTTCAGTTCCTCTTCTTCTTTTCTTGATACTTTCTTAGCCATTTCCACTCCTGCCTATTTGTAATTTCAATGCAGTTCTACACCCCAGAATGTAAAATCAGCGCTACTTTGATTATACTCATTTCCCCTCGTCCTGTCGACATAAAAAAAAGAATCGGAAGCCTCAGACTTCCGACTCTTCTTATTTTTACGAGAACTATTCCTCTTCCAAACCCAGATCGCTGGCATTGATGGCCAGTTCCCCCATGCTCCGATCGGTATCGTACAACATCGGACACTCCTCTGCCATCTGCTCAATGGTGGCATGCACGCTCTTCATTTCATCGGCCAGTTCCCGGAAGGCCGCTTCCGGTACCTTTCGATTCAGGAAAAGCTGTTCAATCTGGCGGTTGAACTGGGTCAAATCTTCCGTCAGTTCCAGGAACGAAGAGAATTTATCGCTTTCGTACGCACGCCGGAACTTCTGCAAATCCCGCTTCATGTAGTCGACGATATCGGTCTCACCGTAGAATTTTCCCAGCATAATTGGGTACGGGCTTACCCGGTGAAGGTACATGCCCTTTCCCCGGCGGAGATCCAGCATGTACTTAATCCGAAATTCCGGTGCGATCTCAAATGTATAAATGTTGATATACGCCGGATCGGACTTGATATGCACCGCGCCCATTTGTTTTGCCATCATGTTGATCATGTCGCTGGACACTTTGTTGGTCGTGTATTCATTGCTCATTAATCCATACCTCCTGACTACATAATATCAAATTTAACCACAAGAAATACAGTGGAAATTACGATGGACAGAAGCATGAACGGCATGCCGACTTTCAGGTAGCTCTTGAAGGTAATCGGATAGCCGTGTTTCGTACTGATGTCCGACAAAACCACATTGGCGGATGCACCGATCATGGTTCCGTTTCCACCCAGGCATGCGCCCAACGAAATCGCCCACCAGAAGGAGGTGACATCCATTCCGTCCGCCTGCATGGCCAGAATCAGCGGAATCAGTGTGGCAACGAACGGGATGTTGTCCAGGATGGAGGACAGCAGTGCCGACGCCCACAGCAGTACCAGCATGGTGACCATCGGATGTCCGTTGGTTGCGCCGATGATCTTGGATGCGAGTTCCTTGATGATACCCGTCTCGGTCAGACCACCGACAACCACGAACAGCGACATAAAGAACAGGATTGTTGTCCATTCCACACCCTGAATGGCCTGGTCCACATCTTCCCTGCCGATAATCAGCATTACTGCCGCAGCGGTCAGAGCGATGACGGAGGACTCGATGCCCAGCTTGTCATGGAACATAAATCCAATGATTACACAGATTAAAACGATGATTCCTTTTCTCATCAGCGCCCAATTGGTAATGGATTTGGATGGATCCAACTTTTCGATGGCGCCGGTATCCACGGTACCCAGTTCAATCTTCTTTTCATATACAACCTTCATCAGCAAAATCAGCACAACCAGGATGAACAGCACGGTGAAACCGGTGTTTTCCAGGAAGTCCATAAAGGACAGGTGTGCGGCACTGCCGATCATGATGTTTGGCGGGTCACCGATTAAGGTGGCGGTACCGCCCACGTTGGATGCCAGAATCTGTCCCATCAGGAACGGCACCGGATCGATCTTCAGCATCCGGGCGATGGCGATGGACATCGGGCCCACCAGCAGTACGGTGGTAACGTTATCCAGAATTGCCGACAGCAATGCGGTAATCAGGGTAAAAGCAACCATGATTTTCCACGGGTCTCCGTGCACCGCTTTGGCGGCGCGCACCGCTATATATTCGAACATACCGGATTGACGAACGATGGCCACGAAAATCATCATGCCCACCAACACCCCAATGGTATTAAAATCAATGTAAGAAAGTGCCTTCTCCGCCGACATGACGCCGGTGAGAATCAGTACCACTGCCCCGGCCATTGCCGCCGCGGTACGGTGCACTCGTTCGGTGATAATCAGCAGTATCACTATCAGAAACACTGCTACTGCAATAATTTTCATCTTCAGTCCCCTTTCTTAAACGCGGATTCTACCGCTTAAATTTTTTTCAATTTCCTATTATAACCATTCAAAATTATTTGTCCACCACTTATTGTGTTTTTTGTGTGGTCACTTTGCATTAAAAAAAGTGCGTTAGAAAATTCTAACGCACGAATTTATTTATTTTAATGTTTCCGGGCAGAAACCGCAGAATTAAAGGGGTTACGAGGATTATTGAGGTTTCTCATCCTCCAAAATAAACGCTCGAAGGATATTGTCGATTTTTATCGTAACTTTTGGCGGCGCAATTCTTTGCTGCTCCTTCTCTTCAAAATACGCACGCGCCTTCTCCTTATCCACCGTTGCCCTCAAGGCATCAAAGCGTCCGAATTCATTAATATTTCCTTCGGTAGGATGCAGCGCCATCAGACTTCTCAGCTTCTCTTCGTCCATCCCGAATGTCTCCGCGAATCGGTGAATTCGATCATTGCGATGGTCTGCCATGTATTCCGTAATGTAATCCCGAAGGGTTGCGCCTGCCATCGGTTCCACATCCCCGCTTTGAATATCGTGCAAAAATAAATTGGCGTATTTCTGTTCTTCCATGGTCAGCGTGGAGAACGTTCGATGCAATTCTTCTTCCGCTTTTTCCAGTTCCCCTTCAGACGCATCATCTCGTTTCAGGAGTTTATAATACTTTTCGAAACGGGAATTCATATATTCCGCATCGATTTTGCCCGTATCCATCTCCTCGATGTAGGGATCCAAGTCATACGGTATTTCCGGTCCGAACCCGCCCCCTTCAACTCTCGGGAGTTCTTTGTACCGAATCAGCAGAATCAGATACGTTCTTTCATCCAACTCCACCTCCACCGCTTCACCGGTCTCTTCATCCTCATAACGGTTCTTTTCCCATGTGAATCCTTGGATTTGTGCCGCTTCCAGATAGGATACCAACTCTCGGAATTCCTTTGCGAATTTTCCGCAAACCGACTTATCCTCCGGAAGGTGCTCGAAATTATCAATTTCTTCATCCCGGAACAGCCGCTCAATAACCCGGAAGCTGTGATTCATCTCCTCCAAATGCTCCAGAAGACTCGGAACGAACAAACCGTACGCTCGATCTCCGGAATACAATTTAATGGCGCTATCGATATTCCGCTTCATGGTATACGGCTTCCGGTAATACCGGATAATTCCGAATGGCTTCTCGTGAATTTCAAAAAGCCGGTTCGTCCGTGAGAATGCCTGAATGATATTCTCGTACAGAAGGACTTTGTCCAGATACAAGGTATTCACCCATTTGGAGTCAAACCCGGTCAACATCTGATCCACGACAATCAGAAGATCCAGCTGTTTCTCCGGCTCTCTCACAATTCGTTCGTAAGGTTTTTTGTGGGCCAATCGCGCCGCAATATCTTTCTTCATTCTGGCAAAAGTAGGAATGGTAAAATCCTGTCCGTACCGGCGGTTATAATCCTGAATGATCTCCACCAAACCATCCTCTTTGCAAATTGCTCCCTCCTTATTATCAATGTTCGGATCAAACAAGGCCGTCACTTTAAGTTCCGGTGCCAGTTCCTTGAACAATCGATAGTAGTTAATCGCATCCGGAATGCTGGTTGTGGCAAAAATTCCGTGAAAGCGAACGCCCTCATCGCCCTTTCCGGTGCTGAGGCGACGGAAATTCTCCCGGATATCTTCCACCACCGCATGGGTGTGCGCATCTTGTCGATACTGTGCATTTGGAATATGGTCTTCAATTCCTCGAAGATATTTTCCGCTGCCGGAATCAAGATATCCGGCCATCGGCACCTTCCCGGAATCCATGTACTCCATGTAGACCTTTCGTTTATCTTTGTTGTCCAGCGCCTCTTTCTCCGAGGATGCATGTGCCATTTCAAGCGCAACGGCTTTGCGCACTTCTTTGTCCCGATATGTCCGTACCATATACGGATCGAATCCCAGAACATTTCCGTCGCGAATGCCGTCCGCGATGCTGTATCGATGAAGCTCATTGCCGAAAACCGTTGCGGTCGTGCTCTTCTTTTTCTGGTTCTCCTTCTGAATCGGTGTTCCGGTAAATCCAAAGAAAATCGCCTGAGGGAACGTTTCCTTAATGCAGATCAGCATATCGCCGAAAGTGGATCGATGGGCTTCATCCACAATAAAAACAATTCGCTTCCGTCGAATCGTTTCCAAATCCCGGGCTTTCAGTCCCGCATCCTCCGGAACGTTGCTCATCTTTTGAATAGATGTGACAATCAGCGTGTCTGCCGGATTCGTGCTTTTCAATTTTCCAATCAACACCCCGGTGTTTTCCGTCGCCTGAACGTCCTCATCGTCATTTGCAAAACCCCGATATTCCTGCAGGGACTGGGTACCCAGCTCAATTCGGTCCATCAGAAAAACCACCTTGTCCGCATCGCCGGAATCCGCAATCAGCTGTGCCGACTTGAAGCTGGTCATGGTTTTACCGGAACCGGTGGTGTGCCATACGTATCCACCCAGTTGATTCTGCTCTCCCCACTTGGTCTTCCGCACTGTGTCGGAAATCCGATTCGCCGCGTTCACCTGATAGCTCCGCATCACCTTCAGCACCCCGTCGGAATTGTCCGCAATCGTATAGAACCCGATCATCTGATGCGCCATCGGGATGGACAGGAACGTGCGCACGATTTCATTCCAGTTATTAATCGGCTCGTTGTCAAAGTCCGCCCAGTGAAAATAGAAAGAAGGATTGAATCGGCCGTCCGGTCCCGGATTGGCGAAGTACAGCGTTTCTTCCGGCGTCATTGCCACGAAAATCTGTACCAAAGAAAACAGTCCGGTGAACACCCCTTCGTGGGAGTATTTTTCAATCTGATGGCACGCCTCACTCACCGGTACTCCGGATCGCTTCAACTCGATATGAATCACCGGCATTCCGTTAATCAGCAGCATCACATCCCCGCGGCGATCGTTCAGAATCCGATTCTTCGCCGGGAACTTCGGCTGCTGTGCAATCTGATAAACGCTCTGACCTCCGGCAATCTCCATGCGGTCGAACAGCTTCAGGCTGATTTCTTTTCCCAGATGTTCTGTGTCCTCCGGATTGTCCCGAACAATCGACACGCTTCGTCCATTGATGAAACCGTTTAGCTTCAGAGGGGTCCGCAGGTTCGTCACCTGCTCCATAATCTGACGCATCTCTCCCGATGTGAGTGGGTATTCGTTCAGGCGATCCCTGCTTTTGTTATTGTTATAGAGGATGTTCGCCCAGTTCTTCAGAAGGTCCTCTTCATCGGGATACCGAAGTACCGATTCATATGCACCATCGGAATTTCCCCATCCGCAGGTATCTTTTTTCCAACCGCTTACGGATGTCAGAAGATGTATCAATTCTTCCTCGAAATCCGCCTCTTTCTTAAAAGTCATAATTGCCTCCTTTAATATCGGGATGTTGTTGTCTGTAAAAACTTGTTCTTCCGTCGACGGGCACCACGCCTTTGGAGCAAAATCGGATTTCGACCGGTTGGGCGTGGTGCTTCGCTCCCCGCAACGCCTTGTTCTTCCGTCGACAGGCACCACGTCTTTGAGACCAAATGGGGCTTCGACCGGTTGAACGTGGTGCTTCGCTCCCCGCAACGCCTTGTTTCTTCGTCGTCGGGCACCACGTCTTTGGGACAAAATCGGATTTCGACCGGTTGGGCGTGGTGCTTCGCTCCCCGCAAATCCTTGTTCCTTCGTCGACAGGCACCACGTCTTTGGGACAAAATGGGGCTTCGGCCGGTTGGTCGTGGTGCTTCCCTCCCTGCAAATCCTTGTTCCTTCGTCGACAGGCACCACGTCCTTAGGACAAAATGGGGCTTCGGCCGGTTGGTCGTGGTGCTTCGCTCCCCGCAAATCCTTGTACCTTCGTCGACAGGCACCACGTCTTTGGGACAAAATGGGGCTTCGGCCGGTTGAACGTGGTGCTTCCCTCCCCGCAACGCCTTGTTCCTTCGTCGACAGGCACCACGCCTTTGGGACAAAATGGGGCTTCGGCCGGTTGGTCGTGGTGCTTTGCTCCCCGCAAATCCTTGTTCCTTCGTCGACAGGCACCACGTCAGCATGCGCATCTAAATGAAGAACCTTCATCCGGAAAACAGTCTCAATTCAAGCTTACGCTGATGAAGGGTGATGAGGTTGTCGAGTTGC
>JAEUGJ010000018.1:14078-29285 GCA_016775335.1 Mogibacterium sp. | reverse complement strand
CAATAGCTATTGCTGGATTCCTGAATGCTAGTGTGGTTATTCGGGAATCCAGGTTTTATTTGCTTTTCTATTTCCCCGCCGCGCCTTCCGGCAGCTTCGGGTCCACGTACACGGTGGTATTGTGGGTGAAGATAACCATGCCCGGCTTGGCGCCGCTTGGTTTTTTCACGTACCGAATAGGAACGAAGTCCACCGGCACGTTCTGGGATTCCTTGCCCTTGCTGTGGTATGCGGCGATGGAGGCCACTTGGTAGATCGTTTCCTCCGGGATGTCCTCCGGGAATTGGTTCGGCTCCAGGGGCAGAATCACGTGGGATCCCGGGATGTCCTTGGTGTGGAACCACAGGTCCCGCTTGCCCGCCATCTTCGTGGTGAGGTAATCGTTTTCCTTGTTGTTCCGGCCTACAAAGACCTTCTGGCCGGTAGGCAGGGTGTACTCGATTGGCTGGGGCTTGGATTTCTTTCGGCGGAAACCCTTCTGGGCTCTCTTCCGAACGTATCCCGTATCCTCCAACTCCTCCCGAATCTGGTTCAGCTCGTCCAAGGTGTGCGCGCTTTCAATGCTCTGGAGAACGGACTCCAGGTAGAGGATATCCTTCGAGGTTTCCTCCAGTTGGTGGGTTTTCTCGTGAACCGCCGTCTTCGCCTTGGAATACTTCTTGAAGTAATTCTGGGCGTTTTTAGACGCGGCATATTTCTCGTCCAAAGGAATGGTCACCGGCTGATTGTCGTAGTAGCTGATTACCGTCACCTCATGAGCGCCCGGCTCCACCCGATGCAAGTTCGCGGTGAGCAGTTCTCCGTAGAGGCGGTATTTTTCCGAATTCTCTGCCTGCAGAAGATCCTCTCCCAGGCGTTGCTTCTTTAGCCGAGCCTTGTCCAGGGAAGCCTGAACCGACCGGTGCAGCGGATTGGACCGCTGGCGGATGGCATTGGACTCCTCCCGATGGGTGTAAAAATATTCCGTCCCCTCGCTGATGGAGCCGAAGGTCTTTTCCTGTGCACCCACGTATTCCCCCAGCTCCGTCAAATGAAACTCCAGGGGTTTGCCCGTCTCATCCAGATACACCCGCGAAGCGGCGGTGCCGTTTGCAATACTCTCCAGAATTTCCTCCAGCCGTTCCACCGGATTTCCGGAGCGAGCCAGCTCTCGGGAAATTCCCGGGGAGATTCCCTGAATGTGGGACAGCAAATACTTCGGGTCTGCAGCGGCTTCCGGATCCGAATCCAGTTTCTCCGACAGCTCCGCCGAGATTTCCTTGAAAGGAACCTTATCCTGTTCCGGCGGATACCGGTATTCCAATCCCGGCAGCAGCTGGCGGTACCGGTTCACATCGATGGAGATCCGCTTGATGCTGTCGATGATTTTTCCCGTATCCAAAGACACCAGCACAATGTTGCTGTGCTTTCCCATGATTTCAAAAATCAGCCGTTTCGACACCGTGAATCCCAGTTCGGTCTGTGCCTCGATATCCATTTCGATGATTCGCTCCGAACCCTTCTGGTGAATGTCCGTAATGCGTCCGGTCTGAATGTGCTTCCGCAGCAGCATGCAGAAATTCGGCGGAGCGGCCGGGTTCACAAATTTCCCGTCGGTGAGGCAGACCCTGGCGGCCTGGCTGGCAGCAGAGGCGTACAGCTTCACGTTCCCCTTGCGAGTGTGAATCTGCAGCACCAGTTCTTCGCTGCCCGGCTGGTAGACCTTCTCAATTTTTCCGAAGGTCAGTCGTTCTTTTAATTCTTCTGTTATTCCATATGTTATAATTCCATCGTAAGCCATGTGACTAATATAGCACGAGAACCACCGAAATATCAAGTGGAATCGCCGCTTCTACGCCATAGAATCCTTTACAGAACCGGCGGAAGGTGTTAAAATAATGAGTAATTTGATTTCACAATGGAGGAAATTATGGTTAAAAGCATGACCGGTTACGGCCGGGGGGAATACATCGACGAAAAGAAGAGCATCACCGTAGAAATCAAGGCGGTAAATCACCGTTATTGCGACGTATACGTAAAGATGCCGAGAAGATATTCTTTTGCGGAGGAGCGAATCAAGAGCGACGTGCGGGATGCACTGAAGCGCGGGAAGATTGAGGTACTGGTGACCGTGGACTCCTTCGGCGAGAGCGAGAACGACATCCGTCTGAACGAGGACGTTGCCCGGAAGTACTACCGCGCGTTGAAAGCGTTGGAGGAAACCTTTGAACTGGATCAGAAGGGCGGCGTCACCCTGAGCATGCTGGCGAACATGCCGGATGTGATCAAAGCCGTGCCGGCGGAGGAAGATGAGGAAGCACTGCTTCACTCCCTGGGCGTGGCAACGGAAATCGCTTTGCAGAACATCATCAACATGAGAGCCGCAGAGGGCGAGCGCCTGGCGAAGGATATCCTGATGCGGGCGGACATCATTGAGGAAATCAAGGATAAGATTAAGGAACGGGCGCCGGAAATCGGCAAGGAGTATGCCGACAAGTTCCGGGAACGGGTGAACGAACTGCTGGAAGGAAAGCTGGAGGTTCCGGAGGAACGGGTGCTGGTGGAAGCGGCGGTATTTGCGGACAAAGCCAACATCACCGAGGAGCTGGTTCGCCTGGAGAGCCACATTCAGCAGCTGCGGAATTTCTTCGATACCGAGGAAGAGACCGTGGGCAAAAAAATAGATTTCTTGATTCAGGAGATGAACCGGGAAGCCAATACCATCGGCTCCAAGTCCAACGATACGGAGATCACCTCCTGGATGCTGGATTTAAAGGCGGAAATCGAAAAAATCCGGGAACAGGTACAGAATATAGAGTAGCAAAGAACGGCCGAAATATGATATAATATTTAGCCAATATGAAACATATCTTTTGAAAAGGAGAATTCCATGGCAAAACATCGTTCGCAGAAAGGAACACTATTCGTCATTTCCGGACCTTCCGGAACGGGAAAAGGCACGGTCTGCAAAGAACTCCTCAAGGAAAACGACCTGAAGCTGTCCGTTTCCATGACCACGAGACAGCCGAGAGAGGGAGAGCAGAACGGCCGAGACTATTTCTTCGTTACGAGAGAAGAGTTCGAGAAGAACATCGCGGAAGGAAACCTGTTGGAATATGCGGATGTGTTCGGAAACCTGTACGGAACCCCGAAGGATGCGGTGGTCCGGCAGCTGGAGCGAGGACGCAACGTGCTTTTGGAAATCGACGTCCAAGGAGCACTGAAGGTAAAGGAAGCGATGAACGAAGCGGTTCTTGTTTTTCTTTTGCCGCCGAGCATGAAGGTTTTGCAGGAACGGCTGTCCGGAAGGGGCACCGATTCGGAAGAGGTGATTCAGCGGAGGTTCCGGGAGGCGCTGAACGAGATTCGCCTGCTGGGAGAATACGATTATTATGTGGTGAACGATGACCTGGAAGAAGCGGTTGCCGATGTGGCTGCCGTGGTGCGCGCGGAGAGCCGCCGGGTTCCGGGCAAGGTGAAACCGATTATTCGGGATTACGAAGAGGAAGATAACTAGAGATACGCTGTTGAAACGGTACGAAATGGGAGGAATGATATTATGATGCTTTATCCATCGGTAAACAAGTTAAGAGAAAAAGTGGACAGCCGGTACACCCTGTGCATGCTGGCGGCCAAGAGAGCCAGAGATCTGATTGCCAAGAAGCCGGCGCTGACGGAAGTTCAGTCGGAGAGACCGGTCAGCCAGGCGGCCAACGAAATCGCAGAGGACCTGATTACGTACCGCCGGGTGGAAGAACCGGAAGAGGCAACGGAAGCAGAGACCGAAGCGGAAGAGACTGCTTGTGAGGAATGCACCGCAGAAGGCGAAGAAGCGGAAGTAACGGAGCCGGAAGCATAAGGGGATTTGACAAGATTAATAGGAATGAGAATGGGTTCTTTTATTGGGGAATCCATTTTTCATATATAATTATTTAATGATGCTGCAAAGGGGACGCGGTATCGTTTGATTGGACAAAAGGGGACGGAGAGTGTATTATGAAAAAAGAATTTGGAGAAAACCTGCGGGTTGAAATCTACGGGGAATCCCACAGCGACCGAATCGGCGTGATCGTAAAGGGTCTGCCGAAGGGCGCGGGATTCGATCGGGAGCAGCTGGCGGCTTTTATGGCGCGACGAGCGCCCGGGAAAAAAGGCACCAACGAAATTGCAGATTCGGCCGCTACCTCAAGGAAGGAGCCGGATCGGGTGGTTTTTCTGCGAGGCATCCGGGAAGAGGACGGCGGGAAGGCGGTTCTCACAGGGGAAGAATTGGAGGCTTGCATTTACAATATCAATCGCCGCTCCGGGGATTACGATGAACTTCGGAAAGTACTGCGGCCGGGACATGCGGATCTGGGCGCCTACCTGAAGGAGGGACCGGAAGGTCTTCGCCCCGGCGGAGGTCGTTTTTCCGGCAGAATGACGGCACCGATGTGCATCGCCGGCGGAATTGCCCTTCAGCTTCTGGCAAAAAAAGGAATTTCCGTACATGCAGAGTATACCGAAATCGGCGGGAAATCGGATCCGGAAGAAATCGAACAAGCGCTGAGCCGTGCGGCCGCAGAGAAGGATTCTCTGGGCGGCATTGTTGCGTGCCGGGTATCCGGATTCCCGGCCGGAGTGGGCGGTGCCCTGTACGAAGGCTTAGAAGGGGCCATCGCCTCCTCGATATTTGCCATCCCGGCGGTCAAAGGCATTGAGTTCGGCAGCGGTTTTGAAGGAAGCCGGATGCGGGGATCGGAGAACAACGATCCCATCCTTTTGCGGGACGGACATCTAATCACCGAGACAAATAATGCCGGCGGCATTAACGGCGGTATCAGCAACGGCATGGATATCGAATTTCGGGTGGCGTTTAAACCCACGCCCACCATCGGCTGCGAACAGCGGACGGTGAATATCCAAGAAATGAAAGAAACGGTATTGTGTGCCGGCGGACGCCACGACGTATGCGTGGTCCCTCGGGCGGTTCCGGTGGTGGAAGCGGCCGCGGCACTGGTTTTATTGGATGCTTGGATGGGGGACGGCGATGAAAGATAGAAGAAAATACGGCGTAATCGGAAGACATATCTCCCACAGTCTCTCCCCGGAGCTCCACGGGATTTTCGCCCGATATACCCGGCCCTACGACTACGAGCGGCTGGATCTGGAGGAGCACGAACTGGAGGGCGTGATTCGGAATACGGAATACAGCGGTTTCAACGTGACCAGCCCCTACAAGCGGACGGTGATCCCGTTCCTGGATGAGCTGACACCGGAGGCGGAGGCTCTTCAAGCGGTGAACACCATTCGACGCCTGGGCAACGGGCGCTTGGTGGGGCACAATACGGATGTGTACGGTTTCGAGAAGCTGGCGAAGGAGAAACGGATTCGAGGCCGGAAGGTTCTGGTGCTGGGAACCGGAGGGGCATCCTCCGCCATCTGTCAGGCCCTCCGGAATCTGGGGGCGAAAGAAATTATTCGGGTGTCCCGGAACCGGCGGTCGGAATCGGACTGCTGCACCTACGACGAGCTGAACCGCCATCCGGATGCGCAGGTAATCGTGAATTCGACGCCAATCGGAATGTATCCCAACAACGGACATTCACCTTTGGACGGGTGTTCCGTGAAATGGACGGATTTCGAACAGCTGGAGACGGTGCTGGATGCCATCTATAACCCGTACCGCACGAAGTTTCTGATGGATGCGGAAGAAGCGGGAGCCGAAGTGGAATCCGGGCTGGCCATGCTGGTATACCAAGGACTGCGGTCCGCACAGATCTGGGGAGAGGTTCCTCCGAACGGAAAGGGCCGGCGCGTTGTAACGGAGCAGTCCCGGGGAGAGAACGGCCGAAAAAAAGGCAAAAAGAAAAGAACCATTACGGTGGATTTGGGAAAGGAGGCACTGAAGAGCCTTCTCCGAAAGCAGCTGAACATCACGGTAATCGGCATGCCGGGAAGCGGGAAATCCTCCATCAGCCGGCAGGTGGCGATTCGCACCGGGAGAACCTTCGTGGATCTGGATCGAGAGATTAACAAAATCTACGGGATGACTTCCGGAGAAATGATTCGCCAATATGGAGAAGACTATTTCCGGGAACGGGAAAGTGCCACCCTGAAGAAGTACTGCCGGGGGAACGGAATGGTAATTTCCACCGGAGGCGGAATCGTGGTTCGAGAGGAGAACTGGCCGGTGCTGCGGGAGAACAGTCTGGTGGTGTACTTGGACCGTCCTCTTCATCAACTGGCGAAAAAAGATCGCCCGATGACCGACGCCCTTGGGGTGGAGGAACTCTACCGCCAGCGCGGCTGGAAATATGAGAAGGTGGCAAACCTGGTAATCTCCAACAACCGAGAGTTCGGCTTTCGGGAAAAAGAAAAGAAAAAAGCAAATGCGAAGATTCGGCATCAGAATTATTACATGGAAGATATCCGGCGCTTCGCCGATCAGGTGAAACGGCGAGTGGCAAAGCATATCAACGAAAGTGTCAATCGCTGATGTGCCGAATCTGGGAGAATGGAACAGAGTAAAGGATGGAAGATATGACCAGCAAGAAAGACGTATTGTCGGAAACCTTCATTTGGGAAGGAAAAGAAGAGAATGAAGAACCGGAAAACCGGGAATCCATCGAAATCATTTTGGCGCGAGGCGTGATGAACACGCGGGCAATGATGAAAGAAGGGGATGAGGAAGTCCAGATTGTGTGCATGTCGGAAGTCATGGGCGGTTGGACGGAAGCCTTCGAGACCCTGTTTGAGAATCAGAAGGATGAGGCCTTTGTCCGGGAAATCTGCATGGAAATCGAACAGAATCTGATTTCCGAAGTGAAGGATCTGGGTGAGGAGATGCTGACGATTTTCGAGCACATGGACATGATGGATGCGCTTCCGGAAATCTGCCCGGCGGAGCTGGAAGTGCGGTATCTTCTCACGTCGGATAACGACATTCGGGTGGAAGTCGGCAACGAATTTCTGGACCGGATGATGGAAGTGCAGCTGGATGATCCGGAGCTGGATGAAGAGCTGGCGGAGGCACTGCATCAGGAACTGATAAGCCTTCTGGAAGCCGCGACGAAGCTGTATGTGATCTATCGAGGAGAGCTGTGCCGACGCAAATGGGAGCTGGCCATCAATATTAACTTTGAGGATCCGGAAGAATTTCGGAAAGCAAGAGAGGATCGGCAAGGAAAAGAATGATTCGGACGAAGGAAATCATCCGGGAGGCCTTCTGGGAACTCCTGGAAGAAAAGCCGTACAACAAGATAACGGTGCAGGATATTGTCAATCGCTGTCAGGTGAATCGGAATACCTTCTATTACCATTTTCAGGATATTCCGGCTTTGATGGAGGAGTCCGTCAAAGAATGGATGGAGGATGTGATCCACCGGTACGGCAATCTGGAATCGCCGGTGTATTGTCTGACGTATATTGCCGGGGAGTGCATGAAGCGAAAGAATGCCTTTCTGCACCTGTTTCGCTCTACCCAAAAGGACGTGTTCCTTTCCAACTTGAACAAGATGGCCTACGGCGTCGTGGGTGCATATGTGAATGAGGTGGAGGAATACAGGGACAGTTCCCCGGCGGAGAAGGAACGGGTAATTCGCTGTTGCAAATGCGTGTTCGTGGGGGTTCTTCTGGATTGGCTGGAGGAAGATGCTTCTTTCGATTTGCCGGAATTCTGTGAAGAGATTTGCAGCACCCTGGCGGAATCCGCTTCCCACATGATTGCGGGATACCGGAACGAATAGAAATGTAGAAAAGGTAGATAGGGGGGTGCGGACAATCTCTTGGTTTATTATAGACTGTCCAAGAAATTGTCCGCACCCCCATCTCTCACTCTATACTTCTTTGTTATTGTCAGATGATGTCCCATCTTTCCTATTTTTTACTAAAGACACTGCATGGCACGAAAACAATCCGGATAGAAGTGCCAGCACAGTATTAAGAGCCGGAAACGAGCATGAGCTTTTGTTTTCAGTAAACATCATCAAAGCAAGTACAATAACAAGTATGGCAATTGTGTATAAATGTCCATCGTCATCCTTGCTCCGATTCTCTTCTTCATTACTGTTAGAAGAGAATCGGGTTTTCTTTTTTTTCCTTAAAAAGTCCGCATGATAAACAGTGAGCCAGGTTAGAAGTCCCGCCCCCATCTGAACAGCCGGAAAAGAGCAAGAGCTTTTGTTTTCAGTAAACATCATCAAAGCAATTGCAATAATCAATATGCCGACTGTATATAAATGACTGTCGCGATCTTTACACATATTTCTTCTCCGTTTTTTATACTGCTTTGTTCCACTTCAGATATACCACACTTCGAATATATTATCAAGTTCTCGCCAACTGAGAGCAGGTTTTCCTAGCGTCCGCCGGATATCTAATTAAATCATCTGCTTCTTGCACGAACAATCCCATGTGCCTAGAATATTGAAAGCGGTTCACGCTTTTTGACGCAAAAACGAAATTTAGCGTGAATGCAATTTGCCGTTTGGGCGGGATTCTAATTTTGAATCTCCGGATTATCACTGTCGATTCACGCTAAAAAGCCGATTTGCTTCAAACAGCGTGAACATTTTTCGAACGGAAGGTTCGAAAGCAGGAATCAGCATGACGGAATCGGGTAAAGTGGGAAATCCATTCACGCTAATCAGCAGGAAATGCGGAGTTAGCGTGAAGTCGCCCTGATTTTCTAGGCATATTAAACTTACATCATCGTAAAAACTCTAATTGTTGGCCCCGAAAGTTCAGAACCAACAAAAGGAGCTCTGCCGAATGGACAAAGAGGGGAGAATGTCCGTTTTTCGGACATTCTCCCCTCTTTTGTCTAAAGTTTAAATCGTCTTAGTCCAAGAATCGCTTCTCGAAGTTTCCAATCACTCGTGCGTTCTCCACGATGATTACGAACGCATGCGGGTCCAGTTCGGCGATGATGCTCTGAAGAATCGGCTCCTCGTACTTGGAAAGAACCGTCACCAGAATATGAGAATTCTCATTGGTATAGCCGCCGGCACCTTCCCACAGGGTGACACCGCGGTGCATCCGCCGGGTGACCGCATCCACCATGCCTTCCTTCTTGGTGAAAATCATGGCCTGCATCTGGATGTTCTGGATGTGAACCCGATTGATGCAGAGGCCGGTGACTACCGAGAATACGATGGAATACAGTACGGTCTGGATGTCGTAGATGAACAGGCAGACTGCGTAGATGCAGAAGCTGATAATGATTCCAACGGTTCCCACCTTAAAGTCCGGTCGTGTCTTGGCCATGCAGACGCCGATCAGGTCCTGTCCGCCCTGAGAGCTTCCGGCACGAAGCACCATTCCGGCACCCACACCGGCGCCCAGACCGCCCACGATGGCAGCCAGCATCGGATCGCTGACAATCGGCTTGGCCGGAATCGGAATGATGGCCAGCAGTGCCGAAGCCATCGCAATGGATATCAGCGTTTCCAGACAGAACTTCTTGCCCATTACCTTGTAAGCCAGCAGGAAGAACGGAATGTTGATGGCGAAGTAGATGATGCCCATGTAATCCAGCCCCGGAATTTCCGGAAGGTGCAGCACGTTCAGCAAGAACAGACGGATCAGCTGAGCAATGCCGGTAAAACCGCTGCTGTAGAAGTGTACCGGGTTGATGGCCAGGTTTACGCCCATCGCGTAAATCACATTGCCCACCACAACAAGCCCGACCTTGCGGGATAATCTCTTATACGTTGACTCGTTCATATTATTTAGTTTTCCTCTTTCTTATAATCTCGTATGCTCGATATGCAGCACTAAGAAACACAACCGCGAGATTAAACCAGCACCTCTCCCTTCATCTCCGACGGAACCGGAAGTCCCATCAGCGTCAGGAATGTCGGGGTGACATCTGCCAGCTTTCCCTCGTTCACTGCAAAAGCCTGCGGCTCATTGCAGATGTGGCAGCATGGAACTCGGGAAAGGGAATGCTTGGTGACCACATTGTCCTTGTCGTCCAGCATGTAATCCGCATTTCCGTGATCCGCTATCAGGAGAATCTGACCGTCCTTCGCCAGGATGGCGTCCACCACCTGTTCTACCAAACCGTCCAGCACCTCAATGGCCTGAACCGTCGCCTGAAAATTCCCGGTATGTCCCACCATATCCGGGTTGGCGTAGTTCTGGATGATCACATCGTATCGATCCGATGCGATGGCCTCCAGCACGCGGCGGGTGACCTCCGGAGCACTCATCTCCGGCTGCAGGTCGTAGGTAGCAACCTTCGGGGAAGGCACCAGAATTCGGTCCTCTCCCTCTTCCGGCGCTTCTTTGCCGCCGTTGAAGAAGAAGGTGACATGGGCGTACTTTTCCGTCTCGGCAATTCGCAGCTGCCGCAGCCCGTGGGCGGCGATGACGCTTCCCAGGGTCGGCTCCACCACTTCCGGCGGGTATGCCAGCATAACATTCGGCATGGTGGCATCGTACTCCGTCATGCACACGTACGTCAGATCCTGTACCACTTTTTTTCGGGTAAAACCATCGAAATCTCCATCCACCAGCGTCCGGGTAATCTCCCGCGCGCGGTCCGGCCGGAAGTTGATGAAGATCACGGAATCCCCATCCTGAATCGGCTGCGGAGTAATGACGGTTGGTTTTACAAATTCATCGGTTTCATCCTTTGCATAGGATTGTGCCAATGCTTCTTCCGGAGAATCGGCGTGAAGCCCCTCCGAAAGCGTTAGCGCATCGTAAGCCAGCTCCAGGCGGTCCCATCTCTTGTCCCGGTCCATCGCATAGAATCGGCCGGAAATCACACCGAATCGTCCCAGTTCGATTTCGTGAATGCGATCCTCCAGCTGCTTAAGATAGACACCGGCACTTTTCGGTGGAACGTCCCTTCCGTCCAGCCAGCAATGCACGATGACGTCCTTTACATGGTGTTCTTTTGCCATGTCCAGAAGCGCCAAAAGGTGACGGATGTGGCTGTGAACGCCGCCATCCGACAGCAGCCCCATGATATGGAGCGTATGACCGGACCCCTCCGCCGCGTTGCTCATTGCTTTTAGCAGAGCCTCGTTCTGAAAGAAAGATCCGTCCTCGATTGCCCGGGTAATCCGCGGCAAATCCTGATAGATGACATTTCCGGCACCGATATTGGTGTGACCCACTTCGGAATTGCCAATCTGCCCCTCCGGCAACCCAACCGGCTCTCCGCTGGCATCCAGCGTGATAAAGGGGTACTTTTGAAATAATGCGTCCAGATGAGGCGTGCTCGCGGCGGCAATGGCGTTGCCATGCGCTTCCTCGCGAATTCCGAAACCATCCAGAATCAACAACATTGCAGGTCTGTGTTTCATGAAATAACCTCCTGTCCACTATAGAAATAACCTTTTAATAAACCATTATCGATAGTATATCACAACTCGTATTGCACGCAAAGAAAATATAAATATAATATATTTATAGCAGGAGGAAACTATGGGCGTACATTTTACAGAAGATCAACAGAGAGCAATCGATACATTGGATAAAAGCATTCTGGTCTCCGCGGCGGCGGGGTCCGGAAAGACGGCGGTTCTGGTGGAGCGGATTATTCACATCATCCTGGAAGGGAAGGCCAACGTGGATGAGATGCTGGTGGTGACATTTACCAACGCGGCGGCGGCGGAGATGAAGCTGAAGCTTACCCGGGCCATCCGGCAGCACATGAAGGACGTGCCGGAGAGCGCTCCGGTGATGAACCGGCAGCTGAATCGGATGTACCGTTCCTACATCACCACCTTCCACAGCTTTGCGTTGCGGGTGATTCGGGAGTTTTTCTATAAAATCGACTGGGAGCCGACCTTCCGCATCTGCGATGAAACCCAGAGTCAGCTCCTTCAGATGGAAGCTATGGACGAGCTCTTTGAGGAATGTTTTGAGAATGACGGATACATCGAAGGGGGATCCTTCCGGGAGTTTCTGGAGCACTACAGCAGCGACCGAAACGAGACGGCGCTGATGAACGAGATGATGGACACCTACGCCAAACTCCGAAGCATGCCGAACTATTTTCGCTGGGCCTTCGAGAAGGCGGAGATGCTGCGTTTTCCGGAGTCGGGATCCATGGCGGATTCCCCCGTGTACCAAATGCTCCTGGAGCGGGGAAAGACGGAGCTGGATGCGGCCCTGAAGGACTGCGAAAAGCTGATTGACGTGCTGGACCGGAACGGCATCGCCTCGCTGGTGGCCATCGCCAACAAGGATTACGAGCAGATGGAGGAGCTGCGGGACTCCCTGGAACACGCCGACGGGCCCGATGCTTCCGCCTGGGGTGCGGTGAAATTCGCCACCTTCCGGGTAAAGAAGGATGAGAAGGACGAATACGCAGATATCAAGGAGTACTGCACGGATCTGCGGGACCGGTACAAGAAGCGCATCAAGGAGTTCAAGAACAAATTCATGGATCCGAGCCCGGAGACCCGGTTCCGGGAGATGGATGCGGCCTACGAATACACCATCTATTATCTGAAGCTCCTGCAGGAGTTCGAGAAGCGGTTCGATGCGAAGAAGCAGGAATCGGACCTGGTGGATTTCAGCGATATCGAGCATATCACGGTGCGCATTCTGGAAGACCCGGAAGTGTCGGAAACCCTTCGGAAGCGGTTCCAATTTATTTTTATCGACGAATATCAGGACACCAACAAGCTGCAGGAATACCTCATATCCAAAATCGCCCGGCCGGACAATCTCTTTAAGGTGGGCGACGTAAAACAAAGTATCTACGGGTTCCGGCAGTCCGACCCGAAGATTTTTATGGACACGCGGCGGGAGTACGAGAAGGCGGAAAACACCGATGCCATGGTCATCGACCTGAACAAGAATTTCCGAAGCAACGGCGCCACCATTCAGTACATCAACGATGTTTTTGAGGGGATTATGCCAGGGTACGACGATAATGCGAAGCTGTATCAGGGCTTGAAGGGGGACGATCGCTTTAACCTGAAGTCGGAGGCACATATTCTTCTGGAAGAGGACAACGGAGCGGCGGATGAGCTGGCAGAGGTGGATGACGACGGGGAGCCGATTCCGAAGTTGGAAGCGGAGGCCGCTTATATCGCCAAACTGGTAAACGGAATCATCGGCACCACGTTCTACGACGGAAAGCAGGGGATTCGGCGAACCGCCACCCCGCGGGATATCGTTATCCTGTGCCGGAGCACCAGCCGAAGCGCGGACGTGTTCTACAAAGCCATGCTGGAGCAGGATATCCCGGCTCATGTGAACGACGATCAGGGATATTTCGATACGGTGGAAATCCATCAGGCCATGGCGTTGCTGAAGCTTCTGGACAACGGACATCAGGATGTGCCGCTGATCGGCATCCTTCGGTCGGAGATTTTCGGGTTCAGCCCGGAGAAACTGGCGAAGGTGCGAATCGCTTATAAAGAAAATGGACAGAGGGGGGCATACTATAAGGCCTTCGAGTACTGCTTGAAAAATCCGGAAGCACTGGCGGATGAGACCCTATATGAGAAGCTCCGTCAGGCAGAGGAGAAGCTGGAAGAATGGCGCTACCTCTCCAACAAAATGCCGCTGGACGAATACATCTGGTACGTGCTGACGGAATCCGGCTACTATCTGTACGCCGGCGCCATGTACGGCGGCAGACAGCGCCAGGCCAATCTGCGGATTCTGGCGGAAAAAGCCCGGGGCTACCAGGAGAACGGAGTCGCCTCCCTGAACGGCTTTATCCGCTACGTGGATATCCTCCGGAAGCAGAATGTGAAAACCGGTCAGGCAGCTATGATCAGTGAGGATGCGGATGTGGTCCGGATTATGACCATTCACAAGAGTAAAGGCTTGGAGTTCCCGTTCGTCATCGTTGCCGGAATGGGCAAGCAGCTGCGCGGGGATAATCTGGGAAAAGGATTCATGTTCGATTCCGATATGGGTGTCAGCCTGTCCTATGTAAACCGCACGGAGAAATTCTGGAGGGCCACACTTCTGCAGAACCTGATTATGGAAAAGAAACGGGATGAAGGGTTCCAGGAGGAGCTGCGAGTGCTGTACGTGGCGCTGACCCGGGCCAGAGAAAAGCTGATTCTGGTGGGAACCGCCAAATCCCGGGAGAAACTGGAGCGGGGCCTGCCGGGCAAAAGCAGCTACTACGAGGTCATCAAAGAGAAGCTCTTTATTCCGTCGGTGGAATATCGGTACGCTCCATTCCCAAAGCAGCTTCTGACCCAGAAGCGAAACCTCTTCGAAGAATTTCAGAAGGAGCGGGATCGGTTCCAAGGCGACGCCAAGGCGGAGCAGGCGGCAGAAATGGTGGCACAGCGGCTGGACTACGAATATCCGGATGATCGCGGCCTGTCCACCAAAGCGAAGTATACCGTCAGTGAAATCCGCACCCTTCGGGCGGATTCCTTCCGGAAGCGGCGCATCGATCTGGAAGAGCCGGAATTCCTGGGATCCGACAAAATCACCGGGGCGGAGATCGGTACCGGTTACCACCGCATCATGGAGCGGCTGGATTTCCGCAAAGCCCTTACCGATGGAACCGTGGATGAGGACTACATCCGGCAGGTGGGAGCGTCACTGCGGGATAAGGGCGCCATCTCCCCGGAAATCTTCGAAGCGTTGGATCTGAACATGATAAAAACATTCTTCGCCGCGGATATCGGCAGGCGGGCGGCGGAAGCCGCCGGCAGGAATCAACTGTGGAAGGAGAAGCCCTTCACCCTCCGGACGGAAGTGGAAGACCAGTCCGTGCTGGTACAGGGTGTCATCGACTGTTACTTCCGGGAAGGGGACCACATCGTCCTGGTGGATTACAAGAGCAACCGGGGTTCGGAGGATGCCTCCAAAATGAAGGAGATGTATCAAGAACAGATCCGCTTGTACCGGATTGCTCTGGAACAGGCGACCGGATTCAGCGTCGCGGAAGCGTACCTGTACATGCTCCGCGCCGGGAAAACCATAGAAATATAAGAAAAAACCTGCATGCGCTCGGCAACCGCTTGCGGATTGGGCTCAAAGCCCCAATCCGCAAGCCAAGATTGCCTCTCGCACGCAGGTTTTTTCGTCGCCGCGCCTCCGGCGGTTCCGGCGCCGCCCGCCGGTGCCCGGGGCGGCGCAAAAGAGCCGGCGGCAATGTGAAGATTTTGCTCCCCTTGACGAAGGTACAAGGCCTAGCGGGGAGGGGGGAGCAAATTAATTCAGCCGCCGAGCCCCGGGGCGGCGCAAAAGCACCGGCGGCAATGTGAAGATTTTGCTCCCCTTGACGAAGGTACAAGGCCTAGCGGG
>JAEUGJ010000018.1:0-13978 GCA_016775335.1 Mogibacterium sp. | reverse complement strand
GAGGGGGGAGCAAATTAATTCAGCCGCTGAGCCCTGGGGCGGCGCAAAAGAGCCGGCGGCAGTGTGAAGATTTTGCTCCCCATAACGAAGGCACAAGGCTTAGCGGGGAGGTGGGGGCAAAGAAATCCGGCCGCCGGGTGCCTTGGAGGGGGAAGCAAAATCGCCCGGTGCCCGGCGCACATTGCCGCCGCGACCAATGCCCATCAGCGGCGGCAATGATGACACGAAAAAAGAGAGCTGCAATTGCAGCTCTCTTTTGAGTCCTCAATGAAGTGAATCGATAATCGATAGGTTCGATTATACAATACCCTGCATCATCATAGCATCTGCTACTCTTTCGAATCCGGCAATGTTTGCACCGGCTACGAAGTTCTCACCCAGATCATACTTAGCGCAAGCTGCTTCAGTGATCTCGAAGATGTGAACCATGATGCCTTCCAGTTCCTTGTAAACTCTTTCCTTATCCCAGATGAGGTGCTCAGCGTTCTGTGCCATTTCCAGGCAAGAGCATGCTACACCACCGGCATTTGCAGCCTTGGAAGGACCAACAACTACGCCGTTCTCCTGCAGGTAAGCGATAGCTTCGTTGGTTGTAGGCATGTTAGCACCTTCGATGAGGTATCTAGCGCCGTTCTTAACCATTTCCTTCGCCCAGTCAAGAGTGATGTCGTTCTGCATTGCGCATGGCATGTACAGGTCAGCCTTAACTTCCCAAGGTCTCTTTCCAGGGATGAACTTAGCGTTCGGGAACTTCTCTGCGTATGGAGCGCAAGCCATTGGGCTGTTTGCTCTCAGCCAGAGCAGCATCTCAATCTTCTCTGGTGTGGTGATACCTTCCTCGTCCAGGATGTATCCGTCCGGTCCGGAGATTGTGATTGGCTTTGCACCCAGCTCTACCAGCTTGGTGATGGTTCCCCAAGATACGTTACCGAATCCGGAAACTACTACAGACTTGCCTTCCAGAGTTTCGCCGAAGTGCTTCAGAACCTCTCTTGCGAAGAATACGATACCGAAACCGGTAGCTTCTGTTCTTCCGTTCAGACCACCGTTGGTTGTTCCCTTACCGGTCCAAGTACCATCGTACTGTCTGGTAATTCTCTTGTACTGACCCATCATGTAGCCGATCTCTCTGCCGCCTACACCCATGTCACCAGCCGGAACGTCTACGTTCGGACCGATGTGTCTGTACAGCTCGGTAACGAAGCTCTGGCAGAATCTCATAACTTCAGCATCAGACTTGCCAGCCGGATCGAAGTCGGAACCACCCTTGCCGCCGCCGATAGGAAGACCGGTCAGGGAGTTCTTGAAGATCTGCTCGAATCCCAGGAACTTCAGGATGCCAGGATATACGTTAGCCTGGAATCTCAGACCACCCTTGTACGGTCCCAGTGCACTGTTGAACTCGAATCTGTATCCTCTGTTAACGTGAACTTCGCCGTTGTCGTCAACCCAAGGAACTCTGAAGGTAATGCTTCTTTCAGGCTCGATCAGTCTTTCAACCAGACCGGCCTTCTCGTATTCCGGATGTGCTTCCAGAACAGGCTCGATAGAAGTCAGTACTTCTTCAACAGTCTGAAGAAATTCTGGTTCATGTGGATAATTTTTCTTAGCAATCTCAATGTACTTCTGTGAAATATTAGCCATTTTCTTCTCCTTATAAAAAACTTAATATACTTGCGATTGACTCTTTCCCAATCGCACTTTGATTTTAGCACTCTCAATATGCAGTGTCAATGCACGTGAAAAAAGTATACAATCTAGAAGCAAAATACAATCTAGAAGGTGATTCCAATTCTTACACCGTGAAAGAACCCCTTGCACCGCCGTTAAAATCTTTTGTTTTTATCGCTATTATGCTAAAATGAAATGTCGATAGAAAAGACAAATCCGTACCGCCGGAAACATTGAGAATGCCGAGGCTCGGATAGATTCTTTTACAGACGGTCAGATATTTTTTCGCCCGCATTCCTGCGGACGCAATTTATATATATATTAAGGAAGAGATTAATGGATTTATCAAATCTGAACAGCGAACAACAGAAAGCCGTGAAGCATATCGACGGGCCGCTTTTGATTTTGGCCGGAGCGGGAAGCGGGAAGACCACCACCATGACCCATCGAATTGCGTACATGATTGAGCAGGGCGTGAACCCGGCCCAAATTATGGCGGTGACCTTTACCAACAAGGCGGCCGGAGAGATGCGGGATCGGGTGGAGAGCCTGGTTCCAAGGACCCGCGGAATGTGGATCATGACCTTCCACGCCATGTGCCTTCGGATGCTTCGGTATCAGTGCGAGGTGCTGGGATACAAGACCGGTTTCACGGTGTACGATGAGACGGACCGAAAATCCCTGGTGAAGCGGATTATGAAGGCTCTGGAAATCAACGAAAAGACCTATCCCGTCAGCTATGTAATCAGCGCCATCAGCAATGCCAAGGAGCGGGAGCAAAACTCGGAAAAATACATTGCCGAGAATTCCAGAGACTTCCGGGCCAAGACCGTATATCAGGTGTATCGGGAATACGAGAAGGAAATGATGCGGAACAACGCCATGGACTTCGATGACCTGATTCTCAACGGAGTGCGATTGCTGGAAGCGGATCCGGAGATTTTGGCATATTACCGAAACCGCTTTCAATACATCATGGTGGACGAGTATCAGGATACCAACTATTTGCAGTACAAATTGATTCACCTGCTGTCCAAAACCAACCGGAACCTCTGCGTGGTGGGGGATGACGACCAGTGCATCTACCAATGGCGCGGAGCGGACATTCGGAACATTTTGGACTTCGAGAAGGATTTTCCGGAAGTGACTACCATTAAGCTGGAGCAGAATTACCGCTCCGACGGAAATATTCTGAATCTGGCCAACTCCGTCATCCGCAACAACAAGGGCCGGAAAGAGAAAGCGCTGTGGACGGAGAAAAAGGACGGGGCGAAAATCACCTACCGCCGCTTGCCCGACGAGAAGCAGGAGGCCTGGTATATCGGCAGTGAAATCGACCGCCTGCACGAGGCGGGATATCCCTACAGCGATATGGCGGTGCTGTATCGGAAAAACGCCCAGTCCCGAGCCTTTGAAGAGAAATTCTCCTTCCGGGGAATTCCGTACCGGGTGCTGGCGGGACTGCGGTTCTACGACCGTAAAGAAATCAAGGACGTGATGGCCTACATGCACCTGGTGGAAAATCCGGATGACGATGTGGCCATGCTGCGGGTCATCAACGAGCCGAAGCGGGGCGTGGGGGCGAAGACCCTGTCCGGTATTCAAGCCTATGCTTCCGGATACCGGGTCAGCATTTACCGTGCCCTTTGCGAACCGCAGGTAATGGCATCCCTCCCGAAGAAGGCGGGAAAGGCCTTGCAGGAATTCGTGCAGATGATTCAGGATCTTCGAGGAGAACTGGACAATTTGACCCTGGTGGATCTGTACGACAACATTCTGAACCGGTCCGGTTATCTGGCTGCTTTAGAGGCCGCGGATACGGTGGAGGCGGACGGACGCATCGAGAACATCATGGAATTTAAATCCGTGGTGGCGGAGTTCGAGAAGAGCCTGGAGAACGGAGACGAGGCAGCCCATCAGGAGGAGCTGAGAGAAGAACGGGAAGCCCTGGCCAAAGCAGGATTCCCGGTGGATGAGCCCACGCCGCTGGCGGCCTTCCTGGAACGGATTACCCTGATGTCGGATATCGACAACCGGGATGAGTCGGAAGATGCGGTGGTGCTCATGACATTGCACAGCGCCAAGGGATTGGAATTCCCGATTGTATTCATCCCGGGAATGGAGAACGGCATTTTCCCGGGAACCGCTTCCTTTGATGAAGAGGGGCGGCTGGAAGAGGAGCGGCGTCTTTGCTACGTGGGAATCACCCGAGCGAAGAAGAAGCTGTACCTCACCGGAGCGGAGACCCGGATGCTGTACGGCCGGACGGATTACACGGCCGAATCCATGTTCCTGGACGAGATGGACAAGCAGTATATCGACGGCGAGACCGTGAAGGAACGTCAGGCGAAACAGGGCGGCATTGCCGGAGACGGTGGACTTTTCGGAGATTATTTTTACAAGGGGAGAAGCCACGGGTCGGAGGACGGATATTCCGGACCGGATGGCGGGAAGCCTTTTGACAGTCTGGGGTATGCGAAGAAGCAGACTCGGAAGAAGTTCTCCAACGAGGGCCTGAAGGCCGGCGATAAAGTGCGCCACCCGAAATTCGGAGAAGGAATGCTGATTGAGGATTCGGGAAAAATTCTTACCATCGCCTTTGATTCCGTGGGAATTAAGAAAATCGGCAAGGGTTTTGTGAACATAGAGAAGGTAGATTAATGGAAGATATCAGAAAGAGAATCGACGAGCTGACGGCGCAGCTGAACGAGGCCTCCCGGGCCTATTATGACGACGCCAGCGAGATCATGACCAATTACGAATACGATGCGCTGTACGACGAGCTGCTGCGGCTGGAGGCGGAGAGCGGATACGTTCCCGATGACAGCCCGTCCCAGAACGTGGGCTATACGGTGCAGTCGGAACTGCCGAAGGAGCGCCACGCTCGGCGGATGCTGAGTTTGGATAAAACCAAGGATCGGGAGGCGCTGCGTTCCTGGCTGGGCGACCGGAAGGCACTGCTGTCCTGGAAGCTGGATGGGCTGACGGTGGTGCTGACCTATGAAGAAGGAAAACTGGCCAAGGCGGTGACCCGCGGAAACGGCGATGTGGGCGAGGTGATTACCCCGAACGCCCGGGTATTCCGGAACGTGCCCCGCACCATTCCCCATCGGGGACATACGGTGGTACGAGGAGAAGCGGTGATTCGTTACGAGGATTTTGAGAAAATCAACGCGGCCATCGACGATGCGGATGCGAAATACAAGAACCCGCGGAACCTGTGCAGCGGCAGTGTGCGCCAGCTGGACAGCCGGATTACGGCGGAGCGAAACGTGAACTTCTACGCCTTTACCTTGAGTGAGGCGCCGGAGGTGGACTTCGAGAACAGCCGGGAAGCCCAGATGAAATGGATGGCGGAGCAGGGGTTCGACGTGGTGGAATACCGGAAGGTGGACCGAGAGAATCTTCTGGCGGCTATCGATGAATTTGAAACGCGGATTCCCACCTTTGAGATTCCGTCGGACGGACTGGTTCTGACCCTGGAGGATTTGGCATATTCCGCTTCCTTGGGAACCACAGCGAAGTTCCCGAAGGATGCCATGGCCTTTAAATGGCGTGATCAGCAGGCGGAAACGGTGCTTCGGGAAATCGAGTGGAGCCCGTCCCGTACGGGACTGCTGAATCCGGTGGCAATTTTCGATCCGGTGGAGCTGGAGGGAACCACGGTTCGCCGGGCATCGGTGCACAATATCAGTATAATGGAAGATTTGAAGCTGGGCATCGGCGACCGGATTACGGTGTACAAAGCCAATATGATCATTCCGCAGATCAGCGGGAACCTCACCAAGAGCGGCAGCTTCCACATCCCGGAGACTTGTCCGGTGTGCGGCGGAGAGGCACGGGTGCAGTCGGACGGCGGCACCAAAGTGCTGACCTGCACCAATCCGGACTGCTTGGCGAAGCAGGTAAAAAGATTTTCTCTCTTCGTCTCCCGGGATGCCATGAATATCGAGGGGCTTTCCGAACAGACTTTACTGAAGCTGATCGGCATGGGATGCATTCGATCCTTCCCAGACATCTTTGAACTGGAAACGTACCGGGAAGAAATTATAGAAATGGACGGTTTCGGAGAGAAGTCCTGCGGGAATCTGCTGGACTCCATCGAAGCTGCGAGAAGCACCACGCCGGCTCGGGTGCTGACGGCCCTGGGAATTCCGGGGGTAGGCGTCACCATGGCGAATCAGATTGCCCGTGCCTGTCGGAACCGGTGGCAGACCATTCAGGCACTGACGGAAGAAGAACTGCTGGACATCGACGGCGTGGGAAGCGTGATGTCGAAGGATTTTGCCGGCTTCTTCCGGGAACCGAAGAATGAGGAAATGGTGAACCGATTGATTGCCAAGCTGCACCTGGATGAGTCCTACGAGGAGCAGGGCACCGGATTGGCGGGAAAGGTATTCGTCATTACCGGCTCCCTCAATCACTTCGGCAACCGAAAGGAGCTGAAAGCGGCCATTGAGGCAGAGGGCGGCAAGGTAGCCGGAAGCGTCAGCGGCAGTACGGATTACCTGATTACCAACAATCCGGAATCCGGATCCTCCAAGAATCGGGCGGCCCGAGAGCTGGGCGTGTCGATTATCACGGAGGAGGACATCCTGGGGATGATCGGACAAAGCGAACGGTAACGAAATTGTTTTTATAAAATGTTTTTACATATTATGTGGAAAGGGGGAGGAACTATGGATAATTCGATTCAGGATATGGACGAAACTTTTGAATATTCGGAAGAGAAGATTTTCAGCCTCCTGGAGGAGAAAAAATATTTCCAGTGTCGGGACGAACTGCTGAAGTTCAATGCGGTGGATATCGCGGAGATGCTGGAAGATGTCATGCGGGAATACGACATGCAGAAAGCGGTGGTGCTGTTTCGGACTTTGCCGAAGGACGTGTCCGTCGAGGTGTTCCCGAACATGGATGTGGACAATCAGGTGGAAATCATCAATATCATCACGGATCCGGAGATTCAGTACATTCTGGACGAGCTGGATTTCGACGATATGATCGACGTGCTGGAGGAGCTTCCGGCGAACCTGGTGGACAAAATTCTGGAGAAAACGCCGAAGAATGAGCGGCGGCAGATTAACACCTTCCTGCGGTACAAGGAGAACAGCGCCGGCTCCCTGATGACGCCGGACTACATTGAGCTGCGGAAGGATATGACGGCCAAGGAGGCGCTGGCCCACATCAAGGAAGTGGGCATGGATTCGGAAACGATTTACACGGCCTACGTGCTTTCCGGGGGGAGAAAGTTAATCGGCATCGTGTCTCTTCGGTCGCTGGTCATCGCACCGGATCATGAGAAGGTGTCGGAGCTCATGCATGAAGACATTATTCTGGCTCACGTGGACGACGACCAGGAAGAGGTATCGGACCTGTTCAAGCGGTACGGATTTCTGGCGCTGCCGGTGGTGGACAATGAGGGCCGGCTGGTGGGAATCATCACCGTGGACGATATTCTGGACGTCATCGAAGAGGAGATGACGGAGGATATCGAGCGTATGGGCGGTGTCATTGATTCCACCGATAAGGAATATCTGGACATGCCGGTCATGGACCACGTGAAGGCGGAGCTGCCGTGGCTGCTCCTGCTGATGTGTTCCTACTTCATCACCGGCGGGCTAATCGCCCGGTTCGAGGACGCGTTGTCCTCCGTGGTGGCTCTGGTGGTGTACATGCCGATGCTGATGGGTACCGGAGGAAACTCCGGAACGCAGACCACCACCTTGGTGGTGCGGGGAATGTCCACCGGCGAAATCGAGATGGGGGACGCCCTAAAGGTGTTCTGGAAGGAGTTCCGGGTGAGCATCGTAATCGGCATCTGCGTCAGTGCGGTGAACTTCGTGCGGATTATTTTGCTGGACCACAACGGCACGCTGGTGGCGCTGACGGTGTGCGTCTCCATGCTGCTGATCGTCATCATTGCTAAGTGCTTCGGCGGGCTGCTTCCGATGGGGGCAAAAAAAATCGGTATCGACCCGGCGTTGATGTCCGGACCGATGATGGCATCCCTGACGGATATGGTGTCGCTGGGCACGTATTTCATCATGGCAAAATATTTCCTGAATCTGTAGCTATGGACAATCCGTTGCTGTATGAATATAATAAGTCTATGTTTGCACAAGCAAGAACAGGAGGAAGTTGTGAGTAACAGAAATTATGATGAGCTGAAAGAGACAGCTCGTAAGATTCGTGTGGATGTCATTCGCGCCATCCACGAAGCCGGTTCGGGCCACCCGGGTGGTTCCCTGTCCGCAACGGACATTCTTACGGCACTTTATTTCGATACCATGAATATCGATCCGAAGAATCCGAAGATGGAAGGCCGGGACAAATTCGTGCTGTCCAAGGGACATGCGGTACCGGCGCTCTACGCGACTTTGGCAGAGAGAGGATTCTACGATGTGGAAGAGATGATGGCTCTGAGAAAGATCGGAAGCCACTTCCAGGGACATCCGAATATGCATAAAGTTCCGGGACTGGAAATGTCCACCGGTTCCCTGGGACAGGGTTTCTCCGTTGCGGTTGGTATGGCGACGGCCGGAAAGATGGACGGAAATCCGGGCAGAGTGTACGCACTGTGCGGAGACGGCGAACTGCAGGAAGGCATTATCTGGGAAGCGGCGCTGTCCGCAGCGCATCGGAACCTGGACAACCTGGTGCTGATCGTAGACTGGAACGGCCTGCAGATTGACGGAAGAGTGGATGACGTGAAGAAGGTGGCTCCGCTGAGCGGAAAGTTCCAGACCTTCGGATGGCACGTGATTAACGTGGACGGACACAGCTTCCCGGAAATTCTGGCGGCACTGGATGAAGCCAAGACGGTAAAAGGACAGCCGACGGCAATCATCGCCAAGACCCACAAGGGCCACGGCGTATCCTTCATGGAAGATCAGGCCGGATGGCACGGCAAGGCGCCGAACGACGAGCAGTTCCGGCAGGCAATGGAAGAACTGGGAGGTGTACAGTAATGGCAGATGTAAAGAAGATTGCAACCAGAGAAGCGTATGGTGAATTTCTGGTGGAAGAAGGTGCCAAAAGACCGAACCTGGTGGTAATGGATGCAGACCTTTCCGGCTCCACAAAGACAAAGAATTTCGCAAAAGCATTTCCGGAACGTTTCGTGAACTGCGGCATTTCGGAGCAGGACCTCTATGCAGAGGCCACCGGAATCGCACTGTCCGGTCACGTGGTATGCGCCAGCACCTTTGCCATGTTCGCCGCCGGAAGAGCGTATGAAATCATCCGGAACTCCATCGGATATACCGGCGCAAACGTAAAAATCTGTGCCACCCATGCGGGAATCACCGTCGGCGAAGACGGTGCCAGCCATCAGACTTTTGAAGACCTGGCACTGATGAGAGAGATTCCGGGCATGACCGTACTGTGTCCGGCAGACGCGGTCAGCGCACGCAAGCTGCTGGAAGCGGCCGTGGATTTTGAAGGCCCGGCATACATCCGTCTGGGAAGATCCGGTGTTCCGGTGCTGTATTCCGATGAGCAGGCTGAAAAGATTCAGATTGGGAAAGCCACTCAGCTGAGAGAGGGTTCCGATGTGACCATCATCGCAACCGGCATTCTGGTGGCGGATGCCATGACTGCGGCAGAGGAGCTGGCGGCAGAAGGGATTTCCGCCCGCGTGCTGGATATGCACACCATCAAGCCAATCGATGCCGAAGCAATTATCAAGGCAGCGCAGGAAACCGGCGCTATCGTGACGGCAGAGGAACATTCCGTTATCGGCGGCCTGGGCAGTGCCGTGGCAGAAGTAGTCGTGCAAAACGCACCGTGCCGAATTGAGATGGTCGGCCAGAAGGATACCTTCGGCGAATCCGGCAAGCCGGCAGAGCTGCTGGAGAAATACGGCATGACGGCAGGCGACATTGTAAATGCGGTAAAAAAAGTTTTGAAGTAGCATAAGTTTCCGTTGACAAATGAATATTTGTGAAATGGTTAATAAAATAACTGATACTTTTTCAATAGTTAACAAAAAAAGTATTAAAAATTTGCATAGAATCAAAAAAAGCTTTTAAAAGTGTTTACATTGTGAAGTTATGGTGATAGAATCACAGAGTAAGATTAGACCGTGGTATAGCCATAGTCTAATTGCAGCCTGTGTCCCATCGAATTTGAGATGTTTTTATTCAATGGGTGTGGGAGTAACCAAGGCTTTGTCAGGTTCGAGACAAAGGAACCTGATATGAATTATTCATCATTTATCGTTATTTCTTTAGGAGGTAAAAGTAAAATGGAAACTGCAAAAAAAGGTAAGCCATTTGGGTTTTATGTCTGCGCACTCGGTTTCACATTCGAGCGTATGGCATTCTACACAGTCAAGTACCTGCTGACCATTTGGATTGCGACTAAGGCAACATCCGGCGGTCTGGGATTTGACGATGCGAAGGGTGCGGCTATCTCCGCTTCTTTCGTAGCATGGACATATATCACACCGATGATCGGTGGATATCTCGCTGACCACTTCATCAGCCCAAGACTGTGCGTACAGATTGGTATGCTGCTGATGGGTGTTGGCTACATCATTGCCGGAATGGCAACAGATCTGAAGATGGTATGGGTAATGATCGTTCTCGTTGCTGTTGGTACCGGTTTCTTCAAGGGAAACCTGTCCGGCGTTAACGGACTTCTGTTCTCCGATCAGGAAGAACTGGACGAAGCATTCTCCATTCAGTATTCTTTCGTTAACATCGGTTCCTTCATCGGAACTACTTTCATCGCCGTTCTGGCTACCACCGGAAAGATGACCTTCACCGGCGTATTCACACTATGCGGTGCGCTGCTGATTCTTGACCTTATTTGGTTCACCATCGGTGGAAAGAAGGCTCTGGGCGAAGCCGGCAAGACTCCGTTCAAGAAGGATTCCCGTGAATTCGTATCCGAAGAGAAGAGAGCTGCTGCAGCTGCTCCGCTCACATCCGGAGACAAGAAGAAGGTTGCTGCTGTCATCATGCTGACCCTGCTGTCCGCAGTATTCTGGATGCTGTGGTACATGGCTTACATGCCAGCATACTACAGATTCGGTTATGGTGATGGAGATGCCTTCCTGAACAAGGCAAACTGGTACATCGGAAGCTTCCAGATTCCTACATCCTGGTTCGACTCCGTAAACGCTCTGGTTTGCATCATCCTGGGACCGGTTCTGGCTATGGTATGGCGTAAGCTGTCCCAGAGACCGCAGGGCGACATGTCCATGTTCAGAAAGACTGCTCTGGGCTGCATCCTGCTGGGTGTATCCTACCTGGTAATGGTAGTTGCAAACAACATCGCCGGTGACAACGGTCAGTGCTCCGTAATGTGGCTGGCTCTGGTATGCTTGCTGATGTCCGTAGGTGAGATGGTATTCTCCCCTCTGGGTAATTCCTTCATCTCCAAGTTCGCTCCGGCTAAACTGCTGGGTCTGCTGCTTGGTGTATGGCCAATCGCCGTATTCCTGGCTCAGCAGCTGTATCCAAGACTGTATGCTTTCCTGAACACCATGGACTTCACCAAGGGTTACGGCGGCTGCGCAGTTGTAGTAATCGTATTCGGCGCAATCCTGTGGGGATTCTCCAACAAGCTGGAATCCTGGGGTACTTCGGAAGAGTAATCTGCACTGCAGAAACAGGTATATGATTTTTAATTAAGATAGAATGATGAATTAAGCTCCCCGGTGGTATTACCACCGGGGTTTTTTCTATTAGAATAGTTGATGCATAGAGTACACTATACTATCTAAAACTATTGACAATTAAAGGTTGGGGGGGGGTATAATTAATTTGTAAGCATATCCAATGGCAGAAAGGAGACCAAAATGAAAAAGAAAATTAAAATTTTTATTACCCTTGCGATGGTGTGTACCTTCACTTTTGTAAGTGCCGTAGCTGTATCTGCAGGTTCAGGGATTACACGTAAACAAACCAGACAAAGTAAGGTTGGCGTGAACGGTGCTATGGTAAAGTGTACAGTAACGTATCATTATAAAAATAAAACTCAGTTGAAAAAGGGCAAACCATACAAAGTTGTTGCAAGTAAAGCGAAGAAAGCAAACTTTAAGGGATCTTCTACTTGCAATTATCTAAACCATTCAACCAAATTAAGTAAAAGTGGCAGAGGCTATACTGTGAAAGCTAGAGGTGTGTGGTTCTTTGTGGGAGAAACGAAAGGCGTAGAAGTAGCCCATAAAATTACAGGATATAAAGCTCCTAAAAAGTAATAACACAGAAATGCGATTGAACGAATGCGTCAATCGCATTTTTTTTGTGGGTTTATACTTTTCGTAAATTGTAATAACAAATTGAACTCTATCTGATAAAGAACCTTTTTAAATGGACTCCTACTGACACCTATTGAAAAAATCGGAAGTCTGAGATATTATAGATAAGATACTTTTACATTGAGTAAGAGAATTTTGGAATGAGGGAAAAGGGATTGACGATGTACAAATTAGTATCGAAATTAGTAATCTACCGAAATATCGGGAAGGATTCCATCCTGTTTCGCATGGCGGACATCTGCCGGGACTTCGATTCCGGAAATTACGAGCCGGCCCATCTGACGGACCGGATTTTGGATGAGGTTCACGACCTGATGGACGTGAGCACCGCCTACGGCTTTGACCGGAATCTGTGGCAGAACTACCTGGCGTACCTGATTGCGATGACGGAGAATCCGTTCACGCTGGTGTCGGAGAAAAATGGCTGCGTGGAGGGGACGGTGAACGACTTCGCTATGAACGATTTCGCTATTTTCAAGCAGCTGTTCGACTATGACTTCTCGGAAATGGAGCAAGCCCTGGGCTTGAACTGCTTCTCGCTGATTACGAACTACAGATCGGTGCCGAAAAAGGAACAGTTCTTCAACCGCAACGTGAGCGTTCGGGTGTGCCGGCTCAGCGAAGACATCGACCGGGCGGAAACCGTGGAAGAGATGTACGACATCGTGATGGAGTTCTATCGCCACTACGGCGTGGGTAAATTCGGAATGAACCGAGCTTTCCGAATTGCGGTGCAGGACGGGCGACCGGAAATCGTTCCGATTACCGCGACCAGCGATGTGGTGCTGGGCGACCTGGTGGGCTATGAGCGCCAGAAAAAACAGCTGACCGATAATACGGAGGCGTTCCTGAACGAGCAGCCGGCCAACAACGTCCTGCTGTACGGCGATGCGGGCACCGGCAAATCCACCAGCATCAAGGCGCTGTTGAACCACTACTACGACCGGGGACTGCGGATGATTGAGGTGTACAAACACGACTTCAAGTACTTGCCGGAAATTATCAGCATCATCAAGAGCCGAAACTATCGTTTTGTGATATATATGGATGACCTGTCTTTTGAGAGCGCAGAGACAGAATACAAGTACCTGAAGGCGGTTATTGAAGGCGACCTGGAGGTTCGGCCGGAAAACGTGCTGATTTACGCCACGTCCAACCGCCGCCACCTGATTCGGGAGAGCTTTGCGGACCGACAGGAAACCGACGCCAACGACGTGCACAAAAACGACACCATGGCGGAGAAGCTGTCGCTGTCCGCCCGCTTCGGCGTCAGCATCGCCTACTACAAGCCCGCCCATCAGGAATACCACGACATTGTTCGCGCTTTGGCGGAACGTCAGGGCGTAAAACTTCCGGAGGAAGAGCTGCTGCTGGAGGCGGACCGCTGGGCAACGCGTCACGGCGGAGAATCCGGAAGGGTGGCACAGCAATTCGTGGATATGCTCGCCGGTAAAAATAATTCGGAGCGGGCATAGGCAACCGAAATCGTTAACGATCGGCCGGAAAACTTTGCGGCTGTGAATATATTTTTTTACATATAGGAGGAAAACTATGGCACAGGAAAGAACTTACATCATGCTGAAGCCGGATTGCGTGCAGCGCGGTCTGATGGGCAGAGTGATTGCTCGAATTGAGGATAAGGGTTATAAAATCACCCAGGCGAAGATGATGACGCTGAGCGAGGAGATTCTGCGGGAGCACTACGCACACGTGGCGGACCGGCCGTTCTTCCCGGGTATGCTGGAATACATGACATCCGGTCCGGTTCTGGCGATGATCGTGGAAGGCGAGAATGCGGTGAAAGGAATGCGGATTCTAATGGGTGCGACTAAGTTCGAAGACGGAACGGCCGGCACCATTCGCGGGGATTTCGCCTCCAGCACCACATATAATCTGATTCACGGATCGGATTCCGTGGAAAATGCGGAAATCGAAATCAAGCGTTTCTTCGGCTAAGAGGCGGAATTATGGCGCCGGCGACATGAAATTGCTTTTACAACGAACCTTTCGAAAAAAGTTTGAAAAAGTTGTTGACAAGTG
>JAEUGJ010000017.1 GCA_016775335.1 Mogibacterium sp. | reverse complement strand
TTCGCGCCTGATTCCCCGCAAAGCCAATGAATTCGGTTTTTGAGCGCGAACCGAGAGGCCGGTGAAAAGGAAAAGCCGACCCGTGCACAAGGAAAGTTCGCGCCTGATTCCCTGCAAAGCCAATGAATTCGGTTTTTGAGCGCGAACCGGGAGGCCGGGGAAAAGGAAAAGCTGGCCCGGCCTCAAGATATAAGAACAACCTATAACCCACTATTTATTTTTGAAAATTGACGGGAGTCGTATATGGAGTTATTATAATGCTACCAACCAACCTAGTAAGTAGGCAAAACAAAAACAAATACACACAACAGGGAAGCCTAAACGGGGCGGACGGAAAACAAATTTTCACCGAGAGGAGGACAACATGGAACGAAATTTTTTCGAGAAATTGGTTAGAGAAAATTTCCGGTTCGGACGAATGTGCAGGAACCGCAAAAGCGCCCACAGGACATGGAACCGCAAGAGCGCACAACAATATAAGGAGAATGCGCAAATGTGTTGCCGCCTGTCGGCAGGAATATAAAGGACACAAGTAGCCGAAGGCCAGCACAGAGCCGGCGGCCCCTAGAACAGCCGGAGGCCAACCACAGCGCCAACGGCCCAACAGGACCGCCGAAGGCTTTACCACAGATAACAGAAACAAGGAGAAAAAACAATGGCTAACAACAATAATTACAAATTCGAGACACTGCAGCTTCACGTAGGACAGGAACAGCCGGATCCGGCCAGCGATGCGAGAGCCGTTCCAATCTATGCCACCACATCTTACGTATTCCATAACAGTCAGCACGCGGCAGACCGCTTCGGTCTGGCGGATCCGGGAAACATTTACGGCAGACTGACCAACTCCACCCAGGGCGTTTTCGAAGATCGAATTGCCGCACTGGAGGGAGGCGTTGCCGGACTGGCAGTTGCTTCCGGCGCCGCTGCAATCACCTACACCATCCAGGCTTTGGCACAGAAGGGGGAACACATCGTTGCGCAGAAGACCATTTACGGCGGCAGCGTTAACCTGCTGGAGCACACCCTTCCGCTGTACGGCATCGAATCCACCCTGGTGGATGTGCACAAGCTGGACGAAGTAGAAGCGGCCATTCAGGAGAATACGAAAGCACTTTACATTGAAACCCTGGGAAATCCCAACAGTGATATTCCGGATATCGAAGCATTGGCGGAAATCGCTCACAAGCACGGGCTGCCGCTGGTCATCGATAATACATTCGGCACACCGTATCTGATTCGTCCGATTGAACACGGCGCAGACATCGTGGTTCATTCCGCTACCAAATTCATCGGCGGTCACGGAACCACCCTGGGTGGCGTCATCGTAGACGGCGGAACCTTTGACTGGGCCGCTTCCGGACGCTATCCGTGGATTTCGGAACCGAATCCAAGCTATCACGGCGTTAAATTCACGGAGGCAGCAGGTGCGGCAGCATTTGCTACATATATCAGAGCAATTCTCCTCCGGGATACCGGGGCGACCATTTCTCCATTCGCGGCATTCCTCCTTTTGCAGGGCACCGAAACGCTGTCCCTCCGAATCGAGAGACACGTGGAGAACACGAAGAAGGTCATCGAGTATCTGCTGAACAACCCGAAGGTAGAGAAGGTCAATCACCCATCGCTGCCGGATCATCCGGACCACGCGCTGTATGAGAGATACTTCCCGAACGGCGGAGCTTCCATTTTCACATTCCGGATTAAAGGCGGAAGAAAAGAGGCATTCGAATTCATTGACAACCTGGAAATTTTCTCCCTGCTGGCCAATGTGGCGGATGTGAAATCTCTGGTCATCCATCCTGCAACTACCACTCATTCTCAGATGACACCGGAGGAGCTGGAAGACGCCGGCATTCACGAAAATACCATTCGTCTGTCCATCGGAACAGAGCATATCGACGACATCATCGCGGACCTGGAAAAGGGTTTTGCCGCAGTGAAATAGGAAAGTTTCGTATAGGGGTATACGAAAGATTAGAGGATAGGGAAGGTTGATTCGGTCAGCCTTCCCGATTATAATAATTTCGAGGCACATAATGACAGAAAGGATCGAATCATGGCAAAAATATATACATCGGCCGACCAGCTTGTCGGCGGCACACCGCTTCTGGAGCTCACCAATCTGGAGAAGGAATTGGGACTGAAGGCGCGCATTCTGGCAAAATTAGAATATCTCAATCCGGCAGGATCCGTAAAGGACCGGGTGGCAAAAAGAATGATCGAGGATGCGGAGGCCCGCGGCGATTTGAGAGAAGGGTCCGTTATCATCGAGCCGACTTCCGGAAATACGGGCATCGGCCTGGCAGCCATTGCGGCGGCAAAAGGATATCGAATCATCATCGTGATGCCGGAGACCATGTCCGTGGAACGGCGCCAGCTGATGAAGGCGTACGGTGCAGAGCTGGTACTTACTGATGGCAGCAAAGGCATGACCGGCGCCATCGAGAAGGCCAATGAACTGGCGAAGGAAATACCGGGCGGATACGTTCCGGGACAGTTTGTGAACCCGTCCAATCCGGCGGCACACAGAGAGACCACCGGTCCGGAAATTTACCGGGATACCGATGGAGAAGTGGATTGCTTTGTTGCCGGAGTGGGCACCGGCGGCACTGTCACCGGCGTAGGCGAATACCTGAAGAGCCAAAAACCGGAGGTGAAGGTCATCGCGGTGGAACCGGCATCTTCTCCGGTTCTGACTACCGGAAAGGGCGGCCCGCACAAAATTCAGGGAATCGGTGCCGGTTTCGTACCGGATGTGCTGAATACAGAAGTGTACGATGAAGTCCTTCCGGTATCCAACGAGGATGCCTTTGAATACGGCCGCAAAGTGGGAAGACACGACGGCGTGCTGGTGGGAATTTCCTCCGGCGCAGCAGTAGCTGCGGCAGTGGAAGTGGCAAAGAGACCGGAGAGTGAAGGAAAGACCATCGTGGTCCTGTTGCCGGATACGGGAGATCGGTACCTGTCCACACCGCTGTTCTCGGAATAACGGACAATTGGACCGAGACGAAAATATTTTTACGGAAAAACGAAGAGGGTCGCTGTTCTGCACGGAGGTTGCGGGACAGCGGCCTTTGTGGTATATTTCCAATTGAAACGGATTAGCATTGATAGGAGGGTGTAAAATGTTGGTCTCAACGAGAGGGCGTTATGCCTTGCGGGTGGTTATCGATTTGGCGGAGAATGCCAACGGGGGATATATTCCCATGAAGGATGTGGCAAATCGCCAGCATATCTCTCTGAAGTACATCACGAAAATCATGCCGCTGCTGACGAAGGGCGGCTTGGTGGAAGGGGTTCACGGAAAGGGCGGCGGATACCGGCTGCTGAAGGAACCTCAGGACTGCACGGTGGGGGAAATTTTGCGGCTGACGGAGGGAACTTTGGCGCCAATCAATTGCGTGGAGCTCTGTTCGGAGCCCTGCGACCGGGTGGAGGATTGCCGGACTCTTCCCATGTGGCGGAAGCTGGACGAGCTGATTGAGAATTATCTGGACAGCGTGACCGTTGCGGATCTGATGCAGCGGAATCTGGCAGATAACTACATTATATAATTTTTAATACGATGTTTTGTGGAAAGGAGACGTCATGGCACATTGCCTTACTCTAAAGAAATCCAATTGCAAGAATTGCTATAAATGCATTCGGAACTGCCCGGTGAAGGCCATCCGGTTTTCCGGGGATCAGGCCCACATCATCGCCGACGAGTGCATCCTTTGCGGCCGGTGTTTTGTAGTCTGTCCGCAGAATGCCAAGGAAATCGTCAGCGAAGTGGAGAAGGTCAAGGTGATGATTCAGAGCGGAGAGCCGGTTGTCGCCAGCTTGGCGCCTTCTTTCGTTGCCAATTACGACGGCGTGGGCATCGACGCGATGCGGGAAGGCCTGCAGAAACTGGGTTTTGCCGATGTGGAAGAGACGGCCATCGGAGCGACTATGGTAAAAACAGATTACGAACGCTTGGTGCACGAGAAGCAGAAACCGGTGATCATCAGTTCCGCCTGCGCGTCCGTCAACCTGTTGATTCAGAAGCATTACCCGGAGATGATTAAATATCTGGCGGACACACTTTCGCCGATGCAGGCCCACTGCCGCGATATTAAGCGCCGGAATCCGGAGGCCAAGACCGTGTTCATCGGACCTTGCGTGGCGAAGAAAGACGAGGCGCAGCGGTATCCGGGAATCGTGGATGCGGCCCTGACCTTTGAGGAACTGACGGAATGGCTGGAGAAGGAAAACATCCGGCTGGAGAAGAAGATGGACAACAATCCGGAGAGCCTGGCCCGCATCTTCCCGACGGTGGCGGGTATCCTTCGAACCATGAAGGACCGGAATCCGGAGTACGAATACGTGGCCGTAGACGGAATTGAGAACTGCATCGCCGCCCTGGAGGACGTGGCGGCGGGACATGTGAGCAACTGTTTTATGGAAATGTCCGCTTGCAAGGGAAGCTGCGTGAACGGACCGGTGATGGAGAAATACCATCCGTGGTTCATCGCCGACTACCTGTCGGTAGCTCGGTATGCGGGAGATAAGGACTTCCCGGTGGAGCAGCCGGAAATCAGTGAGCTTTCCAGACGGTACGATATTCTGGAGGGCATGAAGGATATGCCGACAGAGCGGAAGATTCAGGAAATTCTCAGCAAGATGGGAAAGAAGAAGCCGTCCGACGAACTGAACTGCGGCACCTGCGGGTACGACACCTGCAGGGAGAAGGCCATCGCCATCTACCAGGGCAAGGCGGAAATCGAAATGTGCCTGCCGTACCTGAAGGAAAAGGCGGAGAACTTCTCCAACATCATCTTTGACAACACGCCGAACGGACTCCTGGTGCTGAACGAGCGCCTGGAGATTCAGCAGATCAACCCGGCTGCCTGCCGAATCATGAACATCCGCAGACCGTCCGATGTGTTGGGAGCCCAGATCGTGACCTTGCTGGATCCGAAGCCGTTCCTGGATGCCCTGGAGAGCCGGAAGAGCGTATTCCAGTGCGCGTACCTGGCGGAGTACGACCGGTACGTGGAGGAGCAGGTGCTGTACGATCAGAGCTACCGGATGCTGTTCTGCATGCTGGAGGACGTGAGCGACGAAGCGGCGGAGCGGGAAAAGAAAGCGGAGATGCGGCGTCAGACCACCGAAGTTGCGGACAAGGTGGTGGAGAAGCAGATGCGTATCGTTCAGGATATCGCATCCCTGCTGGGAGAAACGGCAGCGGAGACGAAGATTGCGTTGACGAACCTGAAGGAGTCCATGAAAGATGAATGATTTAAGCGTTGACATCGGATACAAGAGCATCAACCATTACGGAGAGTACCTGTGCGGGGACCACGTGGATGTGGTGCAGCAGGAGAACAGCGATTCCAAAGTGGTGGTGCTGGCGGACGGACTGAAGAGCGGCGTGAAGGCCAGTATCCTGTCCACCCTCACCGCAAAGATCATTTCCACCATGATGGCCCAGGGCCTGTCCCTGGAGGAGTGCGTGCATACCATCGCCGCCACCCTTCCCATCAGCTCGGAGTACGGGGTGGCCTATTCCACCTTCACCATCATGCACATCATCGAGAACGAGACCATGAGCTTGATTCAGTACGATAACCCGCTGGTCATCATGATTCGGGACTGCAAGGTGGTGGATTATCCGAAGATCGAGAGCATCATCGACGGAAAGAAAATCTATCGGTCGGAAATCCCTTTGCGGGAAAATGATATTTTTATCGCCATGAGCGACGGCTGCCCGGGGGCCAACGACACGCTGAGCTACAACAAGAACTGGACGGAAAAGGAAATCGGGGATTTTATGGAGACCATCTCTCCTATCGGCTACACCGCCAAAACCCTGGCGTCCATCCTGATTGAGGAGTGTAACAAGCTGTACGACGGCAAGCCCATTGACGACACCACGGCCTGCATCGTGCGGGTGATCAAGCGGTCTCAGGTGAACCTGATTTTCGGACCGCCGGCGAACCGGGACGACTGCGACCGGATGATGTCCCTGTTCTTCTCCAAAGCGGGCAAGCACATCGTCTGCGGCGGAACCACCGCGTCCATTGCGGCGGAATATCTGGGGAAGAGCATTCGTACCAGCTCGAAGTACAACGTGAAGGGGGCGCCGCCTATGTCGGAAATCGACGGGGTGGACCTGGTGACGGAAGGCGTGGTGACCATCGACAAGGTGCTGAAATACGCCAAGGACTACGTCTCCCGGGACGAGTCCTACATCGAATGGAGCGTGCAGCACGATGCCTCGGCCCTGATCAGCCGAATCCTCTTCGAAGAGGCCACGGACATCAATTTCTTCGTGGGCCGTGCGGTGAACCCGGCTCATCAGGACGTGAGCATTAATTTTAACGTGAAGATGTCCCTGGTGGAGGAGCTGTCCCAGTGCCTCCGGAAAATGGGAAAGAGCGTAAAGGTAAGTTACTTCTAAAAACGAAAGGAATTAGAGATTGAATCAGATTTCGATGTTTGACAATGTGGATACGACGGCGAACGAGCCGTTGGCGGAACGACTGCGTCCCCGGACGCTGGAGGAATTCGCCGGCCAGAAGCATCTGATTGGAAAGGGCAAGGTGCTCTCCAATCTGATTGCCAACGACCAGGTGACCTCCATGATTTTCTGGGGGCCGCCGGGGGTGGGAAAGACCACCCTGGCAAAAATAATCGCCAATACCACCCAGTCCCGGTTCATCACCTTCAGTGCGGTGACCAGCGGAATTAAGGAAATCCGCCAGGTGATGCAGGAGGCGGAGCAGAGCCGGCGGTTCGGCGAGCGAACCATTGTCTTTATCGACGAGATTCATCGCTTCAATAAAGCGCAGCAGGATGCCTTCCTTCCCTTCGTGGAAAAGGGAAGCATCATCCTCATCGGCGCCACCACGGAGAACCCGTCCTTTGAGGTGAACGGGGCGCTTCTGTCCCGATGCAAGGTGTTCGTGCTGAAGGCGCTGCAAAAAGAAGAGGTGGTGAGCCTGCTGAAGCGGGCCATCCGGGATCCTCGGGGCTACGGGGATAAGGATATCGTCATCACCGATGAAATGCTGGGGGCCGTTGCCGTGTTCTCCGGGGGCGATGCCCGGTCGGCGCTGTCCACTTTGGAAATGCTGATTCTCAACGGAGACTACTATACGGAGGAGGACGGGCGCCAGCGCATCACGGTGACCCAAGACACCTTCGAGCAGTGCACCTCCAAGAAAATGCTTTTGTACGATAAAGACGGGGAGGAGCACTACAACCTGATTTCCGCCTTGCACAAATCCATGCGGAATTCCGATGCGGATGCGGCGGTGTACTGGCTGGCGCGCATGCTGGAAGCGGGGGAGGATCCCCTCTACGTGGCGCGGCGGGTGACTCGTTTCGCCGCAGAGGATGTGGGTCTGGCGGATCCGCGTGCCATGGAAATCGCCATTGCCGCCTACCAGGCCTGCCACTTCATCGGCATGCCGGAGTGCTCGGTGCACCTGACGGAGGCGGTGATCTACCTGTCCCTGGCACCGAAGTCCAACGCCATGGAGATGGCCTATTTCGCGGCGCGGGACGATGCCCGGCAGCACCTGCAGGAACCGGTGCCGCTGCACATCCGGAACGCACCCACCAAGCTCATGAAGGAGCTGGATTACGGAAAGGGCTACAAGTACGCCCATGATTTTGAGGAAAAAGTCACCGCCATGCAGTGCTTGCCGGATTCCCTAAAGGATCGGCAGTACTACAACCCGACGGAGCAGGGGAACGAGGGGCGGTTCAAGGCGCGATATGAACAGCTGAAGGAATGGAAGGAGAACCACCGGAAATGACACTTTTATTACTGGCAGCGCTGCTGCCGCCGCTGTTTCTGATGATCAAAATCTACAAGCTGGACAAGGTGGAAAAGGAGCCGGGCGGCCTGATCGTAAAGCTCCTGATTTTCGGCGTGCTGACCACCATCCCGGCGGCCTTTCTGGAAAGCATCCTCATCAGCTTAGCAGGCGGAATCATCTCCCCGAAAACCACCCTGTTCATCCTGGTGGAGAATTTCTTCTGCGTGGGATTGGTGGAAGAAGGGGTGAAATACTTCGCCTTGAAGAAGGGCTCCTGGAACCACCCGGCCTTCAACTACACCTTCGACGGCATCGTCTATGCGGTAGCGGTATCCATCGGATTTGCCGCTGCGGAGAACGTGCTCTACGTGATGGAGTACGGACTGGCCACGGCGGGGGTTCGTGCGGTCACCTCCATTCCGGGACACTGTATCTTCGCCATCTACATGGGCATCTCCTTCAGCCTGGCAAAGTACTGCGAGGTCCACGGAAATCTGCCCCTGCGAAAAAAACACCTTCGCAATGCCATTCGGATTCCGATGCTGCTGCACGGATTCTACGATTTCTGCGCGTCCATGAAGGAACCGATTTGGGCCATCATTTTCCTGGTGTTCATCGTAGCACTGGATGTGGCGGCCTACAAGAAGGTGAACGAGATGGAACGGCAGGACCGGCCGCTTTAGAATTATGAATCTAAAAGAAGGACGAAAGGAGCGCTGCTGCAGCGCGCCTTTCGCCCTTCTTTTCTTGTTCTTCCATTTCTCAGAGATTGGAGTTAACCTGAAACAGAACATTTAATATGCCTAGAAATTCGACATGAGTTCACGCTAATCTTTCAGATTTTGCAAATTAGCGTGAACTTGCCTCGAAATTCTAGACACATGAGATTTCACACGCGCGACAAAGATAATATAAATAGAACATTGCTGGCCGATGCAGTTTTTTCTACATAATCTGAAAAATTTCAATCAGCAGCAGCCAGGCCAGGCCGTAGTAGGTGACCACGGCCACCAAATCGTTCATCGTGGTAATCAGCGGGCCGGACGCCACTGCCGGGTCGATGTTGATTTTATGGAAGAGGAGAGGCACCAGCGTACCCACCAGGCTGGAGATGATGATGGCCAGCAGGAGGGAGACGCCCACGCAGCCGGAAATCAGAAGGGCGGTACCCATGGCGTATCCTTTAAAGAGGGCGATGTAGATGCCCAGAACCAGAAAGGTCATGACGCCCAGCAGGGAGCCGTTGCAGAAGCCTACCTTCATTTCTTTGGCCACCAGCCGGAGCTTGTCCGCGCCGCTGAGGTTCTCGTCCATCAGCACCCGGATGGTCACCGCCAGGGACTGGGTGCCCACGTTTCCGGCCATGTCCAGAATCAGGGTCTGGAAGCAGATGACCACCGGGAGGATGGCCACCACGCCTTCGAAGGCCCCCACCACCGAGGAAACCACCATGCCCAGGAACAGCAAGATGATCAGCCACGGGAGACGTTTTTTGATGCTCTCTTTGGTGGATTCGTTCAGATCTTCTTCCGCGGACAAGCCGGCCAGCTTTGCGTAGTCCTCGCTCATCTCATCGTCTACCGCTTCCACAACGTCCTGGGCGGTGATGATGCCGATGATTCTTTTATCCTTATTCAAAACCGGCAGGGAGTCCTCCGCGTAATCCTTGATCGCTTCGATGCTGTCCGAGATTTTATCGTGATCCGTCAGGTACGGGTAGGCGGTGCTGATGATGGAGTCCAGAGCCACGTTTTCCCGGGCGATGATCAGATCCTTCAGATCGATGGCGCCGCAGAAGCATTTTTTGTCGTCCACCACGTACAGGGTGGAGATGTTGTCCTTTTCTCCCGCCTGCTTCACCAGCTCGTGCATGGCCTGGCGAATGGTCAGGCTGCGGCGGATGCAGATGTAGTTGGTGGTGATCAGACTGCCGATTTCATCTTCGTCGTAGGAGTTGATGAGCCGGATGTTCCGGCGGGTTTCCGGCTTCAGCATGGGAAAAAGCTTCACCTGAACGCTTTCATCGATATCTTCCCACAGATCCGCTGCATCGTCCGCATCCATTTCGTTGATCACGTCCGCCAGTTTATCGATGACGATTTCTCCGATGTAGTCCGCCGGATTGTCCATGTAGGCAATGATATCCGCCAGGGATGGGGCGTCCAGCCCGGTGTACAGGAGATTCCGCTCCGCCCGGCTCAGATGCTCGAAGCTCTGCGCGATATCGTGGTCGTGATAATCCCGCAGCTGCTCCTGCATCTCCTCCACGGATGGGGATTGCCGGATGATGGCCAGAATCTTCTCGGTGCTGTTCGGTTCCTTCAATATTTCTTTTCTCTTCATTGTAAGCCTCCTTCTTATCGCCCAAAAAAAGGGCATAAAAAAACCATCGTAACGTCGACCGTTACACAATCAGAAGTTGTGAATTCGCCATAACGATGGATTCCGGCTTGCAATATATTTCAAAAAATGGCGCATCTACAGACACTTGAAACCGACTCCAAGTCTCAATCCATCATTATATGTTTTTCGACTTCGACTGTCACAACCGTCCATATATTTCGCCTCCTTTGCTTGATTTTATTGACTTTGAAAGTATAGCATTCCGGGAAATGATGTTCAAGTAAAATTTTTTATCGATTTCGATAAAAATATTGTAAATTATGGTATGAACAGCCGCCCTTTTTATATAGCTAAAAAATAGGCTCTATGTTATAATCATAACTGGAAGCTTAAATTTATGTAAGCAGACACAATACGATTTATAATTAGGAGGGGAATATACCCATGAAGGATATTGAAATCAGGGAATTATTCAGAAACAAGGAGAAGTACGGCGATCGGGAAGTGGTAGTCCACGGATGGGTTCGAGGCAACAGAAGTTCGAATCAGTTTGGATTCCTTTCCATCAATGACGGAACGTTCTTCACTCCGCTGCAGGTGGTATACGAAGCGGACAATCTGGCTAATTTTACCGAAATTTCCAAGGTGCATCTGGCAGCCGGCGTAACGGTACGAGGAACTCTGGCGCTGACTCCGGAAGCAAAGCAGCCGTTTGAAATCAAAGCAAAAGAAATCGTGGTGGAAGCGGACTCTCAGTCGGATTACCCACTGCAGAAGAAGCGCCATACCATGGAATTCATGCGTGAAATCGCGCACCTGAGACCGAGAAGCAACACCTTCTCCGCCGTATACAGAGTGCGCAGCATTGTTGCGTATGCAATTCATAAATTCTTCCAGGAACAGAATTTCGTCTACGTTCACGCGCCAATCATCACCGGAAGTGATGCAGAGGGTGCCGGCGAAATGTTCCAGGTAACCACATTGGATCCGGACAATCTGCCGAGAACAGAGGACGGAAAGATTGACTACTCCCAGGACTTCTTCGGAAAAGAGACCAATCTGACCGTATCCGGACAGCTGGAAGCGGAAGCCTTTGCGTTGGCGTTCCGCAACGTATATACTTTTGGCCCGACATTCCGTGCGGAGAACTCCAACACCGCGAGACACGCATCGGAATTCTGGATGATCGAACCGGAGATTGCTTTTGCGGATCTTCAGGACGACATGGACCTTGCCGAGGCAATGGTTAAATACATCATCACCTATACGCTGGAGCACGCACCGGAGGAGATGAACTTCTTCAATCAGTTCATCGACAAGGGCCTCTTGGAGCGCTTGGATCACATCGTGAACTCCAGCTTTGAACGGGTAACTTACACGGAAGCGGTTGAAATCCTGCAGAAGTCCGGTAAGGAATTCCAGTATCCGGTAGAATGGGGACTGGAGCTTCAGACGGAACACGAGCGTTATCTGACAGAGGAAGTGTACAAGAAACCGATTTTCGTAACGGATTATCCGAAGGACTGCAAGGCGTTCTACATGCGCCTCAACGATGACGGAAAGACCGTTGCAGCGTGCGATATGCTGGTGCCGGGCGTAGGCGAAATCATCGGCGGAAGCCAGAGAGAGGAACGTCTGGACGTGCTGGAAGCGCGGATGAAAGAGCTGGGAATCAGCGAAAACGGCTATGAGTGGTATCTGGATCTTCGTCGTTACGGCGGCGTGAAACATGCCGGATACGGCCTGGGCTTTGAGAGAATGATCATGTACTTAACGGGTATGAGCAATATCCGCGACGTGCTGCCATTCCCAAGAACTCCAAAGAGTGCGGAGTTCTAAAAACACTGCCTGCGGCTTCGTATTTAAATATACCTGTATTGATGAATGCCGGCAGGCAATCAATGTGAACCGACTTGCCCTCAGGCAAAAAACATATCGGTTGTAAATTACAGGAGGATACTATGAAAGGTTATTCAAGTGACAAAATCAGAAACGTTGTACTGCTGGGACATGGCGGATGTGGTAAAACGACCTTTCTGGAGGCGGCATTACTCGCGACAAAAGTAATCAACCGCCTGGGCAAAGTGGAAGACGGAAATACCGTGTCCGACTATGACAAGATGGAAATCGAGAAAAAATATTCCATCAATACGACGATGGTACCGGTAGAGTACAACGGTTACAAATACAACTTCCTGGACACCCCGGGATTCTTTGACTTCGTTGGCGAAGTAGATTCGGCAATGAGTACGGTCAGTGCGGCCATTATTATGGTGGACGCATCCGAAGGAATTCAGGTGGGTACCGAGAAGGCATGGGAGCTTTGCAGTGAAACGGATACACCTAAATTCATGGTCCTCACAAAAATAGATAAAGACAATGTTGACTGCGATAAGCTGATAGAACAGCTTCGCGAGAAGTTCGGCAACTCTGTGGTTACCGATGAGGACGAGGACGCGCTGAGAGAAGCGGTTGCAGGAACCGACGAAGCACTGATGGAAAAATTCTTCAACGATGAACCGTTTACCGATGAAGAATTCACCAACGGTCTGATGGACGGCATCGCTAACGGTGACGTGGTTCCGATCATCAAGGCATCCAGCATCACCGGTGAGGGAATCGACGAGGTGCTGCGCTCCATCGCCAGATACGTACCGACTCCGTCCAAGCACGCGCCATACATCGGAAAGAACAGCAAGGACGAAGACGTGGAAGTCATCACCGACGTCAACGCGGATCCGGTACTGTATGTCTACAAGACTATCGCAGATCCTTTTATGGGAAAAATTTCCTACGCAAAGGTTCTCTCCGGAACGGTTAAATTGGGTCAGGAGCTGTACAACCCGAGAACACAGAAATCCGAGAAGCTGGGTTCCATGTTCTTCGTAAGAGGTAAGCATCAGGAAAATGCAACGGAAGTTCCGGCCGGCGACATGGTGGCTCTGGCAAAGCTGCAGCACACCAAAACCGGCGATACGCTGTGCCTCAAGGCGAAAGCGATAACCATGCCGGGAATCAACTTCCCGAAGCCGAACTACTTCGTTGCCGTTGAACCGGCAGAGAAGAAGGACGAGGAGAAGATGGCACAGGGTCTGCACAAGCTGATGGAAGAAGATCCGTCCTTCGTACTGGAAAGAAACGTGGAGACACACCAGTCCCTCCTGGGCGGCCAGGGCGATATCCAGATCGGTATCATCCGTGCAAAGCTGAAGGAGAGATACGGCGTATCCGTAAAGGTAATCCCGCAGAAGATTGCATACAGAGAGACCATCAAGGGCTCTTCCGATGTACAGGGTAAGCATAAGAAACAGTCCGGCGGTGCCGGTCAGTACGGCGACGTATGGATTCGGTTCTCCCCATCTCAGCAGAACTTCGAATTCTCCGAAGAGCTGTTCGGCGGATCCATTCCGAAGAACTACGTTCCGGCGGTTGAAAAGGGATTGCTGGAATGCATGGACAAGGGTCCTCTGGCAGGATGCAAGGTGCAGAACGTAAAGGCTGTTCTTTACGACGGTTCTTACCACGACGTGGACTCCAACGAAGTATCCTTCAAGATTGCCGCTTCTCTGGCATTCAAGAAAGGTATCGTTGCGGCAAATCCTTGCCTGCTGGAGCCGATCATGAAGCTGGAAATCACCGTTCCGGAAAAGTACACCGGTGATGTGATGGGCGACATGAACAAGAGAAGAGGCCGCATCCTGGGCATGGAGCCGACGGACAACGGCAAAACCAAACTGCTGGCAGAAGCACCGCAGTCCGAGCTCTTCGATTACGCAATCGTTCTGAGAGCAATGACTCAGGCAAGAGGAACCTTCACCGTGGAATTCTCCAAGTATGAAGAGCTTCCGGCTCATCTGGCAGAAAAGGTCATCGAAGCCCACAAGGCCGAGGTGGAAAAGGAACACAAATAAAGATAATTGAGAATCGGATTATTGAAAAAAGCGCATTGCACGTATCGTGCAATGCGCTTTTGGCTTTTTGGAGGAGGAAGTTTGGGGGGAGGAGGGAGAGGGAAGCGGCTATGCCGTTTCCTGCGGTTAAATGCGGCCGGGCCGGAGCGGAGTGCGCGCTGCGGCAGGGCCGGAGTCCCGCCGGGTCCGAGGGCGTGGTGCCCGTCGACGAAGGAATAAGGGATTGCGGGGAGTGAAGCACCACGCCGGGACAGCGGAAGGCCGGTTCGAGTCCGGGGGCGTGGTGCCCGTCGACGAAGAAACAAGGGTTTGCGGGAGGTGAAGCACCACGCCGGAACAGCCGAAAGCCGGTTCGGGCCCGAGGGCGTGGTGCCCGGCGACGAAGGAATAAGGGATTGCGGGGAGTGAAGCACCACGCCGGAACAGCAGAAAGCCCGGCCGGCCCATCGAGGCGGCGACGCCGGCGTCGTCCGGCCCGCTCCGCCGCCGGACGGCATCAAAAAGCGGAGCTGCTACAGCAGCTCCGCGACATCATAATCCTTTCCGATGAAAACCGGGATTTGATTCCGGAAAATTCTTCCCGAATAGGCCTCATGAGGAAAATCCACGAAGGTGTTTTGCTTGGAATCGTGGGGGATGGTCCGGTACAATGGATCCCCGATGATATAACGGGATTTCCGGATCAGTTCCGCCAGCACATCCTCCGGGAAACCGTGGTCCACGTCCGGCCAGACGGCGAAGGCCTGAAGCCCATGGCGGCAATCCGGCGCCAGTCGGTTGATTGCGGCGGCCAGGGATTGAGCGAATACCTCTTCTCCGATAATCAGAATCTGACCGCCCGGAACATCCCAGCGATCGTGCGCCGGATTGCCCTTCCAGAGGCAGATTCCTTCGGAATCTCCTTTTTTCTTTGCCAACAGCATTCGGAGGGAGCCGGAGGCTCCATGTGAGGATGGAAGCTCTGCGCTGCCGGAGGCTCCCTGAACGGAAGCAGACTCTGCGGAGCCGGAGGCTCCATTCAAGGCTTTTTTCGCGTTTCCCTTCAAGGAAGCTCTCTTCTTCTCATATGCTTCTTTTGCCAGTTCCGGGAGACGGGAGGCGCCGTAGGCACCGATGGGCGTCCCTTCCACATAAGGGATGCCGGCAATTTGTTCCATGTAGCGAGCCGGTCGCCGGCCGCAGGAGGAAACCACCACGTTCACCGAAGCACGGAAAATGTGCCGGAGGGAGTCGAAGGATTCCCCCATGGCGGCACAGCAGTTCACCGGGATGCCGGCATCTTCAAAGACTTTGCGAAGGGCGTCTACATTTCCGTTAATGGAGAAATCCAGCGGGGTCACCCCCAGGAGATTCACGGAGAAGGATTCGCTTCCGCAGGCTTCCGGAACGGCAGCGCCCTCTAAAGTATTCGCGGAGCAATCCGAGTTTCCCGAAGGGTTCGAGCAATCCGAGCTTCCCGAAGGGGCGCTGCGATATGGGCTTTCCGCCGGGTCGGCGAAGCGCTTAATCCATTCCGTCAGGGCGGCGCCCACGCCGGCCACGTAGGAGCGGTTTCCCGTGGTGGCTACCGGGAGCATGGGAACGCCGGTGCGTTTTTCCAACAGGTGAGCCACGCCCTTGCAGTCAAAGGCGATGATGTGGGGGATGGAGCCGCTGCACAGGGTGACAAAGCGGGGTTCCAGGTCCCGGACGGCGTGATCCACGTCGTCAATCAATACGTTGTCGTCTCCCAGGACCGCCGTCATTTCATCCAGCCCCGACACGAACATCAGGCTGTCGGTGTCAAACCACCGGGGCTCGTCGTGGGTGGAGTAGGTGGAGTTGCATCCCGAAGGGTCGTGGATGACGGTCATTCCACCCAGCTCGTAGAGTGCTGAGCAGACGCCGGAAACGTCCGCCGTATATGTACTGGTAAAAACATGTGTCTGATAATCACTCACCGCATTCACACTCCCATCCTTTTACTTGAACCAGATCCCGCATCGGCTTCGGGTTCCGGCAGGCGTCGGAAATCAGATCCATTAGCCGGCGGAGGCCCCGGTAGCCGTACATGCCCGCGTTTTCCACCTCGTTGACGAAGTAATCAGAATCCATAAAATAAGCGCTCTTCTGTCCGACGCACAGGATTTTGTCCGTGTGGCCCCGCTGCATCTGCCGAATGTTCCAGCCGTAGGTTTCGTAGATGCGAAGGGTCGGCTTGGTGTCCCGAAGCTTCCGGAACACATCCTCCGACTCGGTGAAGTTGTCCACCATCACGGATTCCACGTTGAACCCGTGATCCAGCAGGAACTGCGCCAGCTCCAGCGGGCAGTCCACTGCCGTGTAATCGATGGAAACCGGCGTGTCCCCAAGAATGGCTTGGGTTTCTCGGATGCACTCCTCTGTCCGCTTTTTCTCCGAATCCAGGAAGGCCCGGGACGGAGCGGGAATGCCCAGCATGGACGCTGCCTTCCGCAGGTCCTCGTCGTATTCCTCGTAGGAATAGCCCGGGCGCATCCGGTACCACGGCTGCTTCTGACGAATCTCCAGATCCTTGGCGGCGGCGATGCCACTCTTGTGGAACAGGAAGTTGCAGGCGGATTCCGCCATGGTCAGGTATTCATCGTAATCCTTGCAATTGCAGGCTTCTAGGACCTTAATGCCGTTGGCTTCCAGCAGGGAAACCAGGTCGCAATAGTCCCCTTCGTGAGGGAAGCAGTTGCCCAGAAGAGTAACCTGCTTCGGATTTTTCTCTTCGGTATAGCGGAGCACTCGGTGCATCTGCCGCCACAGGGACGGAACCACCGGATTGGTGCGGCGCATGATTGGGTCCATGTAGCAGTCCACGAAATCGATTTCCGGAAATTCTTTTGCCAGAATCTTGTACACTCGCCGGTAGTTGACGGCCATAAAATGATGGATGCAGCTGGTAAAAATCATCATCATGCGGGGTTTTTCCGGCAGTTCCCGGATGACCCGTTCCACACCGTGCTGCAGCATTTCTTCCATGTCCCCTTCCAGGATGTTCTCTTCGCCTACGGTGATGGTGGACATTTTGTCCATGCGTCCCAGCTCCGCAGTGGTGAGCACCACGCCCCGGAGGCAGCTGGTAGGGCAGACGAAAATCTGGTGACCTTGAGGTACCAGGGTGGCGATGTGAACGATGTTCCACACGCCCCGAACCGGGGAGGCGTAGGCCAGCCCGATGTCGGCGGAATATTCGTAATCCATATCCCGAATCTCACGAAATGCTCCTTCCATGCGGGTGCTGTGGAGGGCGGAATTTCTTTTTGTGAGATTGTCCTTCTGAATATCACTGAGCTTCTGAATCATGGGCGTTCTCCTTGTCGTAATCCGCCAGCATTTTGCGGGCCAGATTCCGAACGGCGTTGGCGTAATCCGAATCCGGCGCGGTTTCGAACACCGGCAGGCCTTGAACCTCCGCCTCGGAAATGGCGTTGTCCCGAGGCAAATCGGCGGCGATGTCCGTGTGAATGTCCGATGCCAGGGTTTCCACTTTGACCCGCTCGTCCGGCACATCTCGGCGGTTCAGAATCAGGCCGCCCAGGGACGCGTACCCCCGCTCCCGGAAGTTCTCCACCGCCATGGCGATGTTGGCCGCCGCGTAGATGGCCATGTTCTCTCCGGAGGTGACGATGTAGACCCGGTGGGCGTAGCCCTCCCGGATTGGCATGGCGAAGCCGCCGCACACCACGTCCCCCAGCACGTCGTAGAGCACCACGTCCGGTTGGATGATGTCGAAGGCATCCCGGGCTTCCAGCGCCTCGAAGGCGGCAGCGATGCCCCGTCCGGCACAGCCCAGTCCCGGTGTGGGACCGCCGGCTTCCGCGCAGACGATATCCTTATATCCTACGTGTACCAGATCCGCCAGCTCCGCCGAATCCCGCTTCTGCCGAAGCACGTCCAACATGGTGTCGATGCGCTGACCGCCGTGAAGGTACAAGGTGGAGTCCGCTTTCGGGTCACAGCCTACCTGCAGCACGCGCAGCCCCATTTCCGCAAAGGCACAGGACAGGGCAGTGGTAACCGTGGATTTTCCGATGCCTCCTTTTCCGTATATTGCAAAACGATACATTGTTTTTCTCCTTCCGATTCCGGTACATGATAGATTTTTTCAATCTGTAAAATCAATCTAATCATAGCACAAACGGACTTCCGATACCATGGGGGTCAAACATGAAGAAGTGTTGGGGCAAACATCTTTTATTCTTCACATTGGTGTGATATTATGTCAATCTGTGATTATAGAAAGGGAGAAAATGGTTAAACAGAAAAAAAGCAAGAGGAAAATAGCTTTGATGATAATAAAAATTCTGGTGATTTTGGGCATTCTGGGACTTCTGATCGTCCTGGGAATGGACCGGCAGGTGAAAAAGGAAGGCGGCAAGCACCTCACCACTTTGGAGGAGAGCCGATACACGAAGGCCAAGCCGGCGGACTGCGCGCTGGTGCTGGGAGCATCGGTGTACGTGAACCGGAAACCGTCGCCGATGCTGAAGGACCGGCTGGATCGGGGCATTGAGCTGTACAAGGCCGGGATTGTGAAGAAGCTGCTGTTCAGCGGCGACAACGGTCAGGTGGAATACAACGAAGTGGAAGCCATGAAGGAATACGCTTTGAAAGCCGGGGTGAAGAAGAAGGACATATTCCTGGATCACGCGGGCTTCTCCACCTACGAATCCGTCTACCGGGCGAAGAGCGTTTTTGCGGTGAAAAGCATGATCGTGGTGACGCAGCAGTACCACGAGTATCGGGCGCTGTACACCGGCAAGAAGCTGGGCCTGGAGGTGGAAGGCATTCCGGCGGAGGATGTAAGCTACCGCGGGCAGACCATGAGGGACCTGCGGGAGGTGCTGGCCCGGGCCAAGGATATGGGCAAGTGCGTGTACGAACCGGCCCCCACCTTTTTGGGGGATGTGATTCCCATCAGCGGAGACGGACGGAAAACTTGGTAGTGCCGGAATATTTTTGCAATACGATGCGGGGCTTCGGGGAAGCCCCTTTTGTTTTACCGAAAAAACAAAATGACGAGGCGAAAAACAATTGCGGGGGCGGCCGAATTTTGGTATAATCATTGCGTATTATTTTAAAAATATATTTGCGCGAATATAAGGAATTTTCGAGAAGGTGGCGATGAAACGGGACCTGGGTTCTTCATCACTCTCCGGACGGAAAAACCTTATCTTTTTTATTTTTTGGAAGTTTTTTTAGGCACCCCCGCGGCGCGGGGAAAGAAAGGGAGGGCATGATGAAGAAGTACATTTTTGTGACCGGAGGCGTTATTTCCGGACTGGGAAAGGGAATCACGGCGGCGGCGCTGGGGCGGCTGCTGAAGTCCCGGGGGTATAAGGTGGCCTCCCAGAAATTGGATCCGTACATCAATATCGATCCGGGAACCATGAGTCCGTACCAGCACGGCGAGGTGTTCGTCACGGAGGACGGCGCGGAAACGGACCTGGATCTGGGCCATTACGAGCGTTTTATCGATGAGAATTTGAACCGCTATTCCAACCTCACCACGGGAAAAGTGTACTGGAACATCCTGAACAAGGAACGGAACGGGGAATATCTGGGAAGCACTGTGCAGGTGATTCCTCACGTGACGGATGAAATCAAGTCCTTTATCTACACGGTGGGCCGCACCACGGATGCGGATGTGATCATCACGGAAATCGGCGGTACCGTGGGAGATATCGAGAGCCAGCCGTTCCTGGAGGCCATTCGTCAGGTGGCCATCGAAGTGGGCCGGGAGAACAGCATGTTCATCCACGTTACGCCGCTTCTGCATGTAAAGAGCAGCGGGGAGTACAAGACGAAGCCGACCCAGCACTCGGTGAAAGAGCTGCGGGGTCTGGGCATCGCGCCGAATGTGCTGGTGCTTCGTGCCGAGGGGGACATCGACGATGAAATCCGGGAGAAAATCGCCATGTTCTGCAACGTGAAACCGGACTGCGTCATCTGCAACAAGGACGTGCCGGAGCTGTATTACGCGCCGGTGATGCTGGAGGAATCCCGCTTCAGCGAAATCGTGTGCCGAGAGCTGGGACTGGATCCGGGGGTTTTGGACATGCACGAATGGAACGAGATGCTGCAGCGGATTGAATCCCGCCGAGGCCATGTGACCATCGGACTGATCGGAAAATACACCAAGCTTCACGACGCCTACCTTTCCGTGGCTGAGGCGCTGCACCACGGCGGCTACGAGAACGGCGTGCACGTGGACATCCGCTGGATCGAGTCGGAGGACCTGGAGGAACAGGACCCGGAAACCCTTCTGGGAGATGTGGACGGTATTCTGGTACCGGGCGGATTCGGCGTCCGGGGCGTGGAAGGCAAAATGCAAGCGGCCCGTTATGCCCGGGAGCACGATGTGCCGTATCTGGGCATCTGCCTGGGCATGCAGACCGCAGTGATGGAATTTGCCCGGGACGTGCTGGGCTACGAGGATGCGGACTCCGCCGAGTTCAACGAGGAGAGCACCCACAAGGTCATCGACTTCATGCCGGATCAGCGGGGCAACATCCCGAAGGGCGGCACCATGCGGCTGGGGGCGTATCCTTGCGTCATTCGCAGCGGAAGCATTCTGGAACAGGCCTACGGGAAAAAAGAAATTCAGGAACGCCACCGTCACCGGTATGAATTCAACAACGAGTATCGGGAGGCGATTCAGCTGGCGGGAATGGAAGTGACGGGCTCTTCGCCGGACGGCCGTCTGGTGGAAGCGGTGGAAATTCCGTCCCTGCGCTTCTTCGTGGGCGTTCAGTACCATCCGGAATTCAAATCCCGTCCGAATGCCGCGCATCCGCTGTTCCGGGAACTGGTTCGGGCGGCCATGCAGAAGTAGGAAAAATCCGGTTTCCTTTTTTCGTTTGACGCCATAGAAGTATTGAATAACCGGAGATTCTAGACTACAATAGAAGTCTGAAAAGGAAGCAATTCCGGAATCAATAATGAAAGCAAAGGAGTGGGAAAAATGGAAATTAGAATTGAGGAAATTATCAATGCAATCGCCACTTCGGCGAAGGATACAGAATACTATTACGACACCGAAACCGGAGATCTGGAAATGACCATTGACGGGGAGATTCTGGGAAACCGGGATATCGATCTTACCGATGATGAGCGGTATATCCGCCTGCCGGACCGGTATGAACTGGATGAGCAGAAGATGGTAACGGATTTCGCCCGCCACGCGGACGATCCGGTGCTTCGGGCAAAGCTGCTCCAGGTGATTTCCCGGGATGACAGCCTGAATCTGTTCCGGGAGACGGTGCAGGATCTGAACGTCTCCGTTCACTGGGACCACTACCGGGAAGCGGCCTTCCGAAAGGTGGCGATGGAGTGGTGCGACTACAACGGCATCGAGTACGTGGACGAGAACCGGGATCGGGTCATCGAAGGAGCGGTATATCGCCATTTCAAGGGAAAGAAGTACCGCGTCCTGGGCGTGGCAAAGCACAGCGAGACTCTGGAGGAACTGGTAATCTACCAATCTATGGATGAGGACAAGGTGCTGTGGGCACGTCCGAAGAAAATGTTCTGCAGTAAAGTGACAGTGGACGGCGAAGAGAAGGAGCGGTTCGAACTGGTTGAAAGGCCTTAAAACATTGACATTTCGGCGTTTCGATGATAGAATATTAAGCTACAACGAAGCCTTTGGCAGGGAGTCTGCCACGGGCTTCGTCCTTTGACTGCTTAAAGATATTCAACGGTGAACCGAAGGGTAGAGGGACAACATATGAACAACAAGAAGTTTGACGGCGTTTATTATGAAGGGCCGTACGTGGAAACACTGAAAGAAGTTATTGAGTCTACGGTGCTGGAATATCCGGACCGCGTGGCCTATATGTACAAGGATGTGCATAAGGACCCGTTCCAATCCATCACCTATAAGGACTTCGACGTGCAGCGCCGGGCGCTGGGAACCGCGCTTCTCGATATGGGTCTCAAGGACAGCAAGATTGCGGTGACCGGAGAGAATTCCCATCGCTGGGCGCTGTCTTATTTTACCGTCGTGACGGGCGTGGGCGTCATCGTTCCCATCGACAAGAGCCTGCAGATCGGAGAAATCGAGAACCTGCTGCGCCGCGCCGATGTAGAGCTGCTGTTCGTCTCCCCGAAGATGGTGGATTCCCTGATTCCGTGCCTGGACGCAGTGGAGTCCCTCCGCTATCTGGTAATTACGGATTCCCCGGATAAGGATTATTCCAAGTATCGGGAGGATTCCCGAATTCTGCTTCAGTCCGAATTGATTAAAGTGGGTAAAAGAAAACTCCGGGAAGGCCACTGTGAGTACGAGGAGGCGGAAGTAAACGCAGACGATCTGTCCACGATTCTGTTTACCTCCGGCACCACCGGCCTGGCCAAGGGTGTGATGCTTTCCCATCGGAACCTGGCACAGAACGTGTACAACATGTCCAAGTTCTTCCACATTCCGGATGGGGGACGGGTGCTGTCGGTACTGCCGATTCACCATGCGTACGAAATGAGCTGCACCGTGATGACCTGTTTTTACCAGGGTGCTACGGTGGTCATTTGCGAAGGCTTGAAGCACATTCAGTCCAACTTCGCTGAAGCGGAGTGCAGCATCATGCTGGGCGTTCCGCTGATCTTTGAGAACATGCACCGGAAGGTGTGGAAGCAGGCGGAGAAGAGCGGCGCCCTTTCCAAACTGCAGCGAGGCATCGCCCTGTCCAAGAAGATGAAGTTCCAGAACCACCCGAGGGCGACCCGGAAGATGTTCCAGACCATTCACAAGCTGTTCGGCAAGAACCATTACATGTTCATCGCCGGAGGTGCGGCAATCGATCCGGCGGTCATCGATGATTTCGAAGCTATGGGATTCCCGATGCTTCAAGGATACGGCATGACGGAATGTTCTCCGATCATTGCCATGAACTCGGACCGGTACCGGAAGTCCGCGGCGGCAGGCAAACCGCTGCCGGGCACCGAAGTTCGGATCGTGGATGAAAATGAAGACGGCATTGGCGAAATTATCGCAAAGGGCCCGTCGGTGATGCAGGGATATTACAAGGATCCGGAGAGCACGGCGAAAACCTTGCGGGACGGATGGCTGTACACCGGCGATTACGGATACTTCGATGAGGACGGCTTCCTGTTCATCACCGGACGGAAGAAAAATGTCATCGTCACCAAGGGCGGAAAGAATATTTTCCCGGAAGAGGTGGAATACTACCTGCAGCTGGATGAGCGGGTTCAGGAAGTCATCGTCTATGGCAAGCACGACGATACCAAGGATGACCTGATCTGCACGGCGATTATCTATCCGAACTACAGCGTCCTTCGGGAACAGGGGGTTCAGGAAGACGGAGAAATCTACCGCGTCCTTCGAAAAATCGTGGACGATGCCAACGACAAGATGCCACCGTATAAGCGGGTAAAGCGGATTGAGGTTCGAGATGAGGAATTCATCAAGACCACCACCCTGAAGATAAAGAGATTTGAGGAACAGAACTATGAATACAAATTTGATGATCGGTCGATCCATTCCGGCAGAAGAGTATAAAGAAATCCGACGCAAGGAACGAGAGGAAATGGACCGGATTCAGGAACAGATTGACAACTGGTCCAACCCCCGCGTGCAGTACCGGGGACACCACATTCCGGTAGACCTGAAGGATATGCTGGAGACCACGGCGGCGCGCTTTCCGGAGCGGGCCCTGTTCAAGCAGAAGTTTCATCGAAATGAGCCTTTCCGGGAAATCACATTCCGCCAGGTTCTGGACGATGTATATGCCCTGGGAACGGCGTTTCTGGATCTGGGACTGCGGGAGAAGAAAATCGGCGTCATCGGAAAAAACAGCTATCAGTGGTGCGAAACCTATCTGGCAGTGACCGGTGGCGTGGGCGTCATTGTTCCGCTGGACAAGGAACTCCACGAGGAGGAACTGAAGCAGCTCACCGTTAAGGGCGAGCTCAGCGCCGTCATTACGGTGGAAAACAAATATTACGAGACCTTCAAAGCCATCAAGGAAAGCGGAGAATCTCAGCTGGAATACGTAATCAACGCAGCCATGGAAGAGGATGAATCGCCGAAGGACGGATACATCTCCTGGAACAAGCTTCGGGAGACGGGCCGGAAAGCGGTACACAACGGCGATCGAAAGTTCATCGACGCCCCGGTGGTCAATACAGACCTGTCGGTCATTCTTTTTACCTCCGGCACCACCGACGTGTCCAAAGGCGTGATGCTGAATCAGAAGAATCTGGTGCTGGACACCTATCTGGCACAGACGATTCTGGAAGTGCGTCAGGGAGAGGATACCTTCTTCTCCATCCTGCCGCTGCACCACACCTACGAGTGCACAGCCACCTTCCTGGAGTGCGTATACAATGGGGCCACCATGGCAATCTGCCAGGGACTGAAATACATCGTAAAGGATATGCAGGAAACTCAGCCGAACCTGCTTCTGGGCGTTCCGGTTATCTTCGAAAATCTGTACAACAAGATCACTCGAAACGTTCGGAAGAGCGGCAAGGAAAAACAACTGAACACCCTGTTCCGAATCAACCGGGTGACAAAGAAAATCGGCCTGGACATTTCCAAGCAGGCTACCAAGCAGATTACGGAGCTCTTTGGCGGAAAGCTGCGCACGGTCATCTGCGGCGGGGCGGCGGTGGATGGCGACATCCTGGACTACTTCGGCAATCTGGGATTCCGGAGCGTGCAGGGATACGGCCTGACGGAGTGCTCTCCGGTTATCGCTCTGAACCCGGACAGCGCTAAATTCATCAACAACAAGTCTGCCGGATACCTTTTCCCGCTGAGCGAGTGCAAGATTGTGGATAAGGATGAGGACGGACGCGGTGAAATCTGCTTCCGCGGCCCGACGGTGATGATGGGATATTACAAGGATCCGGAGCGGACGGCAGAGGCCATCGATTCCGACGGCTGGTACCACACCGGAGATCTGGGATATATCGATGAGCAGGAGTACGTCTACATCACCGGCCGAAAGAAGAGCATTATCATCACCGGAAACGGAAAGAACGTGTATCCGGAGGAACTGGAGTATTACCTCCAGAAGAGCGAATACATCAGCGAGAGCATGGTGTGGGGCGACGAAACCAATGAGAATCCGACCCGCCGGGGCATCTACGCTACCATCCGGGTGAACAAGGAAGCCATCGAAGACAAGTTCGGTGCGGATTACTCCAAAGAGCAGGTGACGGAATTTATCAACCGAGAGGTGGATAAAGCCAACGAGAACTTGCCGCTGTTCAAGAAAATCACCCACGTGATCATTCGGGACCGGGAATTCAACAAGACCACGACGCACAAAATCCTGCGCCGGGACGAAGATAACAAATGGGCATAGGAGGTACGGGGATGACAGAGAGAAGATATCCCGCGATTGTAATCGACCACGAGAGCCTGAGACATAATGTAAAAACAATTTGCGATTGGTGCGAAGATACCGGCATCTTTGTGGCCGGCGTCATCAAGGGGGCCAACGGCATCCTGTCGGTGGCGGAAGATTACATAGCCGGCGGGGCAAAGATGATCGCCTCTTCCCGCATGGAACAGCTGAAGCGCTGCCGAGAGGGAAACATCGGCGTTCCCCGGATGATGATTCGTGTGCCGATGCTTTCGGAGCTGGACGAGCTGGTGCAGGTGGCGGACTACAGCCTGAACAGCGAAATCGTTACCCTGCGCGCGCTGGACAAGGCGGCGGAAGCCCACGGCGTGATTCACAACGTGGTGCTGATGGCGGATCTGGGCGACCTGCGGGAAGGCTACTTTGACCACGATGAGCTGGTGAAAACCGCTGAAACCGTGGAGCGGGAACTGCCCCATCTCCACCTGGCGGGAATCGGAACCAATCTGGGCTGCTACGGATCGGTCATGGCTACAGAGGATAAAATGCAGGAGCTGGCGGATCTGGCAATTCGGGTGGAGAAAACCATCGGCCGGGAGCTGGAAATCGTGTCCGGCGGAGCCACCTCCAGCTTGATGGGCGTTTTCGGCGGATACATGCCAAAGAAAATCAACATGCTTCGCATCGGCGCAGCCGCGTTGGCAGGACCGCTGGAGGACATGAAGACTTGTTACGGATATTCGGAAATGGACGCGCTGAGAGATGATGCTTTTACCCTGGAAGCCCAGGTGATTGAAGTCAAAAAGAAGGCTTCTCATCCAATCGGACAGCTGGGCGTGGACGCCTTCGGAAAGAAGCAGACCTATGTGGACCGGGGCGAGCGAACCCGGGCGCTGGTGGCTGTGGGCCGTGCCGACTACGGAGAAATTTCGGATTTGGTGCCGACGATCGAGGGCATGGAAGTCATCGGGGCTTCGGGCGATCACACCATTCTGGATATTGAAGATGTTAAAGAACCGATTAAAATCGGAGATATAATTACGTTTAAACTGAAGTATTCCGCGATTCTGAGAATTACCGGAAGCGAAAATGTTCGAAGATATGAAAGGAGCAACTAGAACATGGCAAATGCAATGCATGAAATGACGAAGGTCGGTTACGATAACCTGGTGAAGGAACTGGAGAACTGCACCGGCCCGATGCGACAGGAGATTGCGGCAAGACTGAAGGAAGCGATTTCCTACGGAGATATTTCCGAGAACTCGGAATACGATGCGGCGAAGGAAGCGCAGGCGGAGAACGAAGACCGCATCAAGGAAATCGAGGAAATTCTGAGAACCGCAAAGGTTGTGGATGCCGATGACCTGGAATCCGAGGGAACCGTGCAGACCGGTGTTACGGTTCGCGTAAAGGACCTGGTATACGATGAAGAGATGACTTACCAGATCGTAGGCAACACCGAGGCGGATCCATTCAACGGAAAGCTGTCCAACGTATCCCTGGTAGGCGAGCATCTGATCGGAACCAAGCAGGGCGACGTAGTGGAATTCTCCGTACCGGAAGGAACCGCTAAATACGAGATTTTGGAAGTTTTATAAGAAGTTTGTACGTGCAACACATTGCAGAAAGGAAAAGAAAAAGGAAACGACATGAGTAACGAGAATCACAATGCTCCCGAGACCGTGGAACTGACCGCAGAGGAAATCAGCGAACAGAGAAAAATCCGCAGAGAGAAATTGCAGGAACTTCGTGATATGGGCAGAGACCCATTTGTACAGGAGACGTACAACGTAACTGCACACAGCAAGGACATCAAGGACAACTTCGAAGCCATGGAGGGGGAAGAGGTTGCCATTGCCGGCCGTATTATGAGAAAAAGAATCATGGGCAAGGCGGCGTTCTTTGATGTACAGGACAAGCAGGGCAGAATTCAGTGCTACATCAAGAGAGATGATATCGGCGCCGACGAATACAAAATCTTTAAGACCTATGACATCGGTGATATCGTGGGCCTGCGCGGTTTTGTCTTCAAGACCCGTACCGACGAGGTATCCGTTCACACTCAGGAGCTGACCCTTCTGGCAAAATCCCTGCAGGTGCTGCCGGACAAGTGGAGCGGCCTTCAGGATATCGACCTGAGATATCGTCAGCGTTATGTAGATCTGATCATGAACGAAGATGTTCGGGAGACCTTCTACAACCGTGCGAAGATCGTAAAGACCGTTCGTGAAGTATTGGAAGAGGATTACGGATTCCTGGAAGTGGAGACACCGGTTCTCCAGACCATCGCCGGCGGTGCAAATGCCCGTCCGTTCAACACCCACCACAACGCTCTGGACTTCGACCTGAAGCTGAGAATCTCCCTGGAGCTTCCGCTGAAGAGACTGATTGTCGGCGGACTGGACAGAGTCTACGAGCTGGGCAAGGTATTCCGGAACGAAGGTATGGATAAGAACCACAGCCCGGAATTCACATCCATGGAAGCGTATATGGCATACGGCAACCTGGAAGATATGATGGACCTGATGGAACAGGTTGTGTACAAGTGCGCGATGGCGGTAAACGGTTCTCCGATTATCACCTACGAAGGAAAGAGCTTCGATGTTACTCCGCCGTGGAACAAAATCGATATGACGGAGACCGTGATCAAGGTAACCGGAATTCCGTTCGACAAAATCGACGATGATGAAGAAGCTCGTGCCGCAGCGATTAAGTACGGCATGGACGAGGAAGATGTAAAGAACTGGACGCGCGGAAAGATCATCGCAGAGATGTTCGACGAATACTGCGAAGATCTGCCGGGTCTGCTGGACGGACCGGTATTCCTCACCGGACATCCGGTAGACGTATCCCCGCTGTCCAAGAGAGACCCGAAAGACCCGAGAATCACTCGCCGCTTCGAGGCATACATCAACGGCTGGGAGCTGTCCAACGCCTTCTCCGAGCTGAATGACCCGATCGACCAGTACGAAAGATTTGCAGAGCAGCAGAGAGAACTGGATCTGGGTATCGACGACGAAGCACACCCGATGGATACCGACTACGTCAACGCACTGGAAATCGGACTGCCTCCAACAGGCGGCATCGGAATCGGCATTGACCGCCTGGTAATGCTCATCACAGATTCTACAACCATCCGGGACGTACAGCTCTTCCCGGTTATGAAGCCGCTCGCAGGCGAGTAAGCTTCGAAGAAGCGCCACTTGCCTGCGCCGAGGAAAAGCGCAAACGGGTTTGCGCCCGAGGCGAGCGGCGAATGCAGCGGATGGAGCATTGCCACGACTGGGCAGAAAAAGAGCAATGCGACAGGAGTCGCGAAAGCCGAATAGAAAACAAAAATCCGACCATCAAACATTCATTTTGAGGTCGGATTTTTGTTTACCGATTAGGAGAATTGACAGAGCCGGGCCCGGCTCTGATCCTTTCCGAGTGGCGTGGTGCCTCCGGACGAAGAAACAAGGGTTTGCGGGAGGTGAAGCACCACGCCCAACTGTCCGAAGCACGGTTGCCGGCCTTGATTGGACTAATAAGATATAATCCCGAAGAAAAAGTGAAGAACCTAAAAAACAAGACCTATCGCGGAGCCATTATCCGCGATAGGTCTTTCATATGTGTGCCAGGCACCGTACGTACGGTGCAACGGGAGGGTGAGGAAACTCACTCTCCCCTATTCAGTTCATTAAAAACTTCTTCCTACATCTTTTTATAGGCGTTACCCCATTCAACCATTGAGTCGAGGATCGGTTTCAGAGTAAGTCCAAGTTCACTGAGGCTGTACTCAACTCTCGGTGGAACCTCCGGGTAAACTGTGCGAATAATGAGACCATCATTTTCCATGGAGCGCAAGCTGTCGGTGAGAACTTTCTGACTGATCCCTTCGAGATTTCTCTTTAATTCATTGAATCGCCAAGGACGTTCCAGCAGATTTCGGATAATCAGCAATTTCCATTTACTGCCGATGAGCGAAACTGTGGTCGCAACCGGACATTCCGGTAACTCTTCTTTTGTCAACATATGATCGCCTCCTAGTCATATCATTTTTTTATTATTATATCTAATTTTAATCTAACAATGAAAAAGAAGCAACCGGTTACAAAAAAGTTACCGAGGTTACTTTTTTATGCCTATGTAATAAAAAAGTGCGTACTTCTGTCAGTCAAGAACTCTTGATATTATAATCTTGCAAAGAAGATAATACATAATAAGAATTTATCAGGAGGTAACAAAATGTCATTATCAAATCTTTTCGGATGGAAAAAGAAAGCTGAAGCAGAAACCGGTGCAGCATGCGGAACAGCGTGTGGAGCATCTGACAAGCCGGCAGAAAAGCCTGCA
>JAEUGJ010000016.1 GCA_016775335.1 Mogibacterium sp. | reverse complement strand
GTAAGGGTTTTGTGCAACCAGTACCTACTGGTGCATACTAGGGTGTCGGGTTCGACTCCCACCATCTCCACCATATCGCAAAAAGAGAGCCTGAAGGGCTCTCTTTTTGTAATGCATAGAAAAGAGGGAGGAGAACCCACGTCCTAAATTAGGGGTTCGTATCCGGGTGTAAGATGGAAAAGACACCCGGAAAACCGCAGTCAAGGAGCGAAGCCCGGGACGGCGGCGTCAGCCGTCCTTGACGGCGGGATTCTCCCACCATCTCCACCATATCAGAAAAAGAGGGCCTGAAGGGCTCTCTTTTTCTGATGCATAGGGCGGGGTTCTAATACTATTATCTAAAGCTAGTGCGTACAATCCCATATGCCTAGAAATATGAAGGCGGTTCACGCTTTTTGACAGAAAACGCGGATTTAGCGTGAATGTAATTCGCTGCTTTTTCAAAACTCTAATTTTGGAACGATGAAGTATCACTGGCGATTCACGCTAAAAGGAGGGTTCCCTCCCAAAAGCGTGAATTATTTTTTAGGGATGGTTTGCACGAAGAAAATTACATAGCGAAACCGTGTACAGCAAAAAAAGACTTCACGCTGATTAGCCAAAAATGTAAAAATAGCGTGAAGTCGTCCTGAAATGCTAGGCATATTATATTATGCTTGTTCGACAAACTCTAATTACCAAATGGACGCTTGTGGGTGCGACGAAGAGTATACCTTTCTCACTTTCCATACCAAAAGAACCATTTGCTATCGATGAAATGGACAGCCAGACATTTAATGCAATGATGGAAGAAGGATACCGGCAGGCTCTCAATGGCGAAGCAAAACCGATTTCCGAAGTTTTCGAAGAAATCAGAAAGAAACTGTAGATATGAGAATCAGCGAAATGAACCCTCAATAGAAGCACAAAAGAAGGCTTGAAACAATCGCGTCTCAAGGCATTTTTTCTCTTCACTTTTTATATGCCGCCGCAAGTTCTTCTTGAGAAATCAGTGTTCTATGTTACAATGGAGCGGAATAAAAAAACTCAACGTAAAGCAAGGAGAACCCGACTATGTTTGATATGTTCAATTACTTTGATATTCTGTTTCCAATTATGTTTGCCCTTGCGTTTGGAGTGTTTGGCTTCGTTTTGGCAAGGGGAATCGTCACATGGAATAAGAACAATCATTCCCCGCGGGTAACGGCCCCTGCCGTTATCGTGGCGAAGAGGACGAATGTGACCCACCACAATCATGCAAATGACGGGGATGCGACCGGCGCCCATGGATTTCACACCGATACCCATACGACATATTATGTGACCTTTCAGTTCGAAAGCGGCGACAGAATGGAATTCCAGGTGTATGGATCCGAATATGGAATGCTGGCGGAAGGGGACGAAGGAAAGCTAACGTTCCGGGGAACCCGGTACCTGTCCTTTGAACGGTAGTTTGTCCGGATTAAATTGATAGATTTCAAGCCTTTCTCTCTGCGTTGTATGGAGCGACGAAGATCATATCATCCATGACTCACAAATTTACATCCCGGGGGAGTATTAAAGCGATACAACAAACAACTTCGTTACCTATTTAAAAAAACAGCTCTTTTTTTAAATAGGGGTTCAGAATATGGCGCCTTATTTAAAAATAAGACCGTTTTTTTAAATACACTTCCCTGCGCAGCGGAGGATGTGATGCGGAAAGTTTTTTTTGAGAGTGTATTGCGGAATGCGGCCGCTCGGCGGCTGCTTTCTGTTTTGTGGAAAAATATAAAGAAAACAAGTATTTTTGTTAAAACAATCAAAGAAAATGTTGATTTCTTGCATGGATATGTATAAACTACCAACAAGGGTAATTGTTCTCTCCGGTAACTCGAGACATTCGATGCCTTCTTTTTACCGATGAGAGATTTTTTAATTCACGGATAAGGGAATTCCAATCGTAGGGGGCATTGGATTCTCAGGGGGCCGTGGAAAAAAGGGACTAGAAAAGGAGATTATTATGAGCAAGTTATTATCCAAGATCGGCATGGGCGAGGAATTGTCCAGAAACTTTCTGGCGATTCTAATTGTCGCCTTTGGCGGCGCCATCATCTACGGGTTGCCGTATTTTCGTTTTGACTACTACGATGTGTACCTGGAAACCTATCATCTGACCAATACGCAGATGGGTGTGTTCGGAAGCGTGCTGGGCGTGTTCGGCATGGTGTCCTATCTGTTCGGCGGCGTTGTGGCCGACCGCTTTTCCACCCGAACGATTCTGACCGTTTCGCTTGTGGGAACCGGCCTCGGTGGATTTGTGCACTTGCTGCCGCTGAACTTTCCGGCACTGGTTTGTCTGTACGCGTTCTGGGGCGTCAGCTCCCTGTTCGCCTTCTGGCCGGCCTGCGTAAAGGCGGTTCGAATCCTGTCCGGTTCCGGAGATCAGGGAAAAGCCTTCGGTTTCTTTGAGGGAGGCAGAGGCATCGCTGCGGCATTGATGGCCATGGCGGCGGTGGTTGCGTTCCGGATGGGCACCGGACACATGGAGAATCAGGAAAGAGGAATGAAGTATGTCATCGTGTTCTATTCCGTGCTGACCATTCTGATGGGCGTCCTGGCATTCCTGACCGTCAAAGACGACAAAGTGGAAGAGAGCGAACGGATTTCTTTCAAGGGCATCGGCGAAGTACTGCGCCTGCCGGCAGTGTGGATCATCGGTTTTGTGACATTTTGCAATTATGTTTTTACCCTGTCATTGTACTACTTCACACCGTATTCCACCAGCATTCTCGGCGCATCGGCGACTTTTGCGGCAACGCTGGCGGCACTGAAGAGATGGTTTTCCCTGTTCGGTAATGTGGGCGGAGGATTTATCACCGACAAAATCGGCACCGGCAGAATGCTGGGACTCTCGTTCTTTATCATGGCGGCCGGCACGCTGGGCATCCTGCTCCTGCCGACCAATAAAAGCAGCATCGTCGCGTTCACTGTACTGTTCATCGTGATCTACGTTTTCTACAACGTGAACTACGCCATGACCTGGGCCATGATGGACGAAGGCGCGATTCCGAAGAAGTATTCCGGCACGGCGGCCGGCGTGATTTCCACCGTGGGATATCTGCCGGAGATTTTCTGCTCCCTGCTGGCAGGGGCGCTGATTGACAGCCATCCGGGCGTGACCGGCTACCGGCAGTTTTTCGGATTCCTGATTGCCATGCTCGTCCTGGGCATCGTATTCGTTATCGTATGGGTGAAGTATTTAAAGAAGACAAGGAAAGAAACAGCGGAAGCTTAGTGAGGGATAAAATGGAGCGAAAACCGTATATCACAGAGCGCGTCTATGTGGAGACGCCGGTGGACACCGACGGGGACGGGAAAAAAGATCTGGTCGCCGCGTATCTCCGGATTCCGAGAAATCGGCGAGAGGACGAACGAATTCCGGCAATCTACATTGCCAATCCGTATCTGATGACCTGCAATGAGGACTGGTACGTTCTGCACGATGTGGACGGCGAGGTGCAAGTCTTCCCGGAACAGGATATCCGGGAAGAGGATGTGCGCTTTGATTTCGATGCCTATGAAGCGAAAATCACAGCGGGACCGTTTGACGAGCGGGTGACGGCGGGTTTTGCGGAGCACGCACCCATCGATGCGGAGCCGGAGTTCGAATGTGTTCCGGAGGTGTATGAATTCTTTAATGAAAGAGGGTACGCCACCGTGCTCTGCGGCGGCCTGGGCACGCTGGGGTCCGAAGGTTTTACACTGAGCGGATCCCGGGAAGAGGTTTTGGCTTTCCGCTCCGTCATCGACTGGCTCAACGGGCGCGCCCGTGCTTTTACCGACAAGACGAACAACATTGAGATTAAAGCCTCCTGGTGCAGCGGCAACGTGGCGATGACGGCGAAATCCTACCTGGGCACCATGTGCATCGGGGTGGCCGCCACCGGCGTGGAAGGCCTGAAGACCATCATTCCGGAAGCCGGTATTTCCAACTGGTACGACTATTATCGCTGCGGCGGGCTGACCGTTCCGGCGCTGGGCTGGCAGGGGGACGACCTGGACCTTCTGGCAAAATACTGTTTCAGCCGGGCCAAGGATGCGGCGGATTACGCGGCGGTGAAGGATGCCTACGAGGCCGCCCTGGTGGAGCTCCGGCGCGGAGAGGACCGGGCTTCCGGCAATTACAACCGTTTCTGGGATGAGCGGAATTACCTGAACCTGGCGGACCAAATCCGGGCCTCCGTGTTCATCGTGCACGGCCTCAACGACTGGAACGTCAAGACCAATCAGTGCATTCCCCTTTTCCGGGAGCTGGAGACGCGGGGCGTTCCGGCCAAAATGATGCTGCATCAGGGTCCCCACGTCTACATCCATAATCTCAGGGATTCCAACATGCTGGACATCCTGCACCGCTGGCTGGAGCATTACCTCAAAGGAGTCGACAACGGAATCGACCGGGAGCCGTCCGTGCTGGTGGAGAGCGGCGCGGACCAGTCGGTGTGGATGGCCTCCGAAACGTGGCCGCCGGCAGGCTGTCGGGAGATAGAATTTCCCATTCCGGCCCGGGGTCGGCGGACCGTTGTGGACAATCTCTCCCAGACGGCCTACGACCGCAAAGCGGACAATCTGAAGGACTGGCAGGATGAGTTGGTGCTACGCGATGATCCGGAGTACCGCAATCGCCTGAAGTTCGTATGGAATCCTTTTGGGGAAGAACTCGCCGAGGATGAGATTCCCCTAAAAACAGATTCGACCCGGCAGGGTCTGCGCATTTCGGGAACGGTAAAGGTTTCCTTTGATGCCGCCATCGACCGGGAGACCGCCATTCTCAGCACTATGCTGGTGGATTTGGGAGCGGCCCGCCGCATTACTGAGGAACAGATTTCCCATGAGGACGGAACCTATTCCTTCGGATTGGAAGAGGAGCCATCCCCGTACAAAGTGATTTCCCGGGGCTGGCTCAACGCCCAGAACCGAAGCTGTCTGTGGCGAAAAGAGCGGATTGTGCCGGGAGAGATGTATCATTATGAAATCGAGATGGTTCCTACGGATTACGTGCTGGAACCGGGACACGAGCTGGCATTGATTCTTTACGGAATCGATGCGGAAGCCACCCCGCGTCCGGATACGGTGACGAGGATTGAAATCGACACGGCACACCTGCAGGCGGTGGTGCCGATGGGAAGATGTTAAAAGGGGATAAGGGAAAAGTGAAAAGAGATGCCCGAAGCGCCGGCGCTTCGAGCATCTCTTTTTCTGTATTAGAGGCCGGCGGCCCGGACGCCGGCGCAGTTTGCGTACGCCGGCCCGCAAAGCCAATGAATTCGGTTTTCGTACGCAAACCCCCGGGCCTGAAATTCAGAAAAGACGGCCCGGCGGCCGGCCCGGTTCGCGCTCGGTTCCCCGCAAAGCCAATGAATTCGGTTTCCTTGCGCGAACCGCCGGGCCTGAAATTCAGAAAGTGCGGCCCGGCTGCCGGCGCGGTTCGCGCTCGGCTCCCCGCAAAGCCAATAAACTCGGTTTTCGTGCGCGAACCCCCGGGCCTGAAATAGAGAAAAGGCGGCCCGGGGGCCGGCCCGGTTCGCGCCCGCCTGCCTGCAAAGCCAATGAACTCGGTTTCCGTGCGCGAACCCCCGGGCCTGAAATTCAGAAAAGGCGGCCCGGACGCCGGCGCAGTTTGCGTACGCCGGCCCGCAAAACCAATGAATTCGGTTTTCGTACGCAAACCCCCCGGGCCTGAAATTCAGAAAAGGCGGCCCGGCTGCCGGCGCGGTTCGCGCTCGCCTGCCCGCAAAGCCAATGAACTCGGTTTCCGTGCGCGAACCCCCGGGCCTGAAATTGAGAAAGTGCGGCCCGGTTCGCGCTCGGCTCCCCGCAAAGCCAATGAACTCGGTTTCCGTGCGCGAACCCCCGGGCCTGAAATTGAGAAAGTGCGGCCCGGTTCGCGCTCGGCTCCCCGCAAAGCCAATAAACTCGGTTTTCGTACGCAAACCCCCGGGCCTGAAATTGAGAAAAGGCGGCCCGGGGGCCGGCGCGGTTCGCGCTCGGATCCCCGCAAAGCCAATGAACTCGGTTTTCGTGCGCGAACCCCCGGGCCTGAAATTGA
>JAEUGJ010000015.1:98405-99857 GCA_016775335.1 Mogibacterium sp. | reverse complement strand
ATGAATAAAGTTATATTTTCCGGGCGGCTAACAGCCGCGCCGGAATTGCGCTATCTGAATAACCAGGACCAAACCGCCGTTGCAACTTATACGCTGGCAGTGCAGCGGGACTATAAGGGGCAGAACGGCGATTATACAACGGATTTTTTCCGGTGTAAGGCATTCGGCCGGCAGGCAGAATTTGCCCAGAAGTACCTGCACAAGGGCATGAAAATCATTGTAGAGGGTCAGATGCACACCAGCACCTACAAGGATAAGGACGGGCGGAAGGCATACGCAACGGACTGCATCGTGTCCCGCCACGAATTCTGCGAATCCAAGACGGGCGGAGCCTCTGCCGGATCCGGAAACAGCTACCAGCAGAGACAACCAAGACAGCCGCAAGGCGAGCCGGATTTTCCGGATGCCTTCAGCGCTTGCATGGACGACGTTCCGTTTTAGGGGGTGCGGAAAATGGATAATTTTGATTTTAATGTTGTGACTGAAATGGATAATTTCGATTTTCCGGAATGGAAAGAGCAAAATAACAAGATTTTGGAAAAGTATCATCACCGGGTCATTTTCGTCCCGGCCACGGATTGGATGCCGTACGAGCATCTGGACGTTTGTGCCCGTCTGGACGATTGGCTCGCCAGAAAATCAAAAGATGGCGACGGCGTAAAGATTACACTATCCGCTGACGAAGTTGACGCCGTGAGAGTGGCGCTGGTGATTTATAAAAATGTTCTGGAGGATATCCACCGGGAAAAGCTGAAAAAAGAACTTAAAATGGTCATAGCTAAAGCGATCATGGAAGCAGAAACAGAAACAACTGAAAAATAAATTTCTGCCCGCTGCTGCCGGATGGCTTTATTCTAGACACTAATTTTATTATATATAGGTGTATGATATGAATACAAAATACATTAAAGAAGAGAACTATATAGTTATTCAAGGCTGGATGCGGTCAGAAATGGGACTATCCGGGGCGGCCCTGATGGTGTACGCCGTTATTTATGGATTTTCCCAGACGGGTAACTGCTACTATTCCGGATCCATCGACTATCTGGCAGAGTGGGCAGGCGTGAAGCGCCGGCAGGTGATCAGCATCCTGAAAGACCTGACCGAATCCGGATACATTGAAAAAAACGAGGTCGGCTATAATCGTTTCCGGTATCGGACGGACCGGGAAATGGTCCGGAATGCCCGCCGGGAATGGTGCAATAATTGCACCATCGATGGTGCAAAAATGACACCATATGGTGCAAAAATGACACCAGATGGTGCAAAAAGTGCACCAAATAATATAGATATATATAATAATAATAATATAAATAAAAACACACACAACGCGGGCGCGCGCGAGGAGGCTTCCGAGGCTGTGGAAAACTTCACCACGTCGGGGGCCGTCCCTCTGCCTGAGGAAAAAAACGGCAGGGCAGAGGCTGCCACTATTTTGTGCGGGCCGAATAA
>JAEUGJ010000015.1:0-98305 GCA_016775335.1 Mogibacterium sp. | reverse complement strand
CGGAAAGGACGGGCAGACCTATGCGGATAGATATCGACGATATACGGGAACTGATTAATCAGCGGTTACAGTTCGCAACCGAGGACTATGAGGACGACCGGAAGCGGAACCGGAACGGCATGAAGTGCTTCCACCAGGGGCAGGTTGACGCCTTCCAGGAAGTGCTGGAAATGCTGGAAGAACTGGAAGAAATGGAGGGGGAAGAGTGAACAAGGATTGGAACTATGCGCACATGTGGGACACGATGCGCCGGGCGCTGGAAGAATCTGCCATGGAAGGGCTAGAAGTCACTCCGCTGAATGTGCTTAACGGCATGATTGTGCTGGAAGAACTGGAAGAGCGGCGCCGGAAGGAGCGGGAAAAACGGATTAAAAAACAGAAAAACCAGATGCTTCGCCAGGTGTTGGAAAAGCCAACAATGTTTGATAAGGCAGAGGAGGCGGAAGAATGCGAGTAGTGTTTCACGTCCCGGGCCGTCCGGTTCCCAAAGCACGGCCACGGGTAACAAAAAAGGGATACGCCTACACGCCACGGAAGACGATGGCCTTCGAGCAATCCGTTGTGCTGGCATACCGGAAGAGTAAGAGCGCCGGGGAACCATTCCCGGAAGGGGTGCCGCTGCTGATGGAACTAACGTTCACATTCGAACCGCCGAAAAGCTGGAGCAAGGCACGGCGGGAAGAAGTACTCCGCCGGGGAATGTGTCCAACCTGCCGCCCGGATCTAGACAATTTAATGAAAGGGGTGGCGGATGCGCTGAACGGCGTGGCCTACAAAGACGACGGCCAGATTGCCGGGGCCGTAATCCGGAAGCAGTATGGACGGAAGGACAACACCAGAGTTATAATCGAGACCATGGACGAAGAAGAAGGTTAAGGCAGAGGGAGAAGAAATGACGGACGAGGCATACGCAGCACATCAACGATTAATGCAGCTTGCAGAGGCGAGAACGCAGATTTCTATTCTGTGTAACCGAATCGAAGAATTGAAAACGATTGCAACAGCAGCGGGAACCAGCGGCATGGGCGAGCGTGTGCAGACAAGTGCAACACCCGACCGCATGGACCGAGCAATCATTAAATTGATTGAAGAACAGAACAAACTGGAAGAGCGTGTCCGGGACTGGGTGCAGCTGAACCGGGAAATCCTGGCCGAGCTGGAAAAGCTGGAGCCAACGCACCGGGATGTGCTGGTGGCCTACTACATGCGCCGAGACCGGGACGACGTGACCGGCAACCGCCTAGGGTATGCGAAAGATTACGTCCGGCAAATCCGGCGGAAAGCCCTGGAAGAATATGCAAAACGCAACAATCTGCCAGGAAAGTAAATAAATTTACTTACTTACTCAACCTAACGCAAGAATTAACGCAACAAACCAATCCCCGGAACAGTAAAAAGATATAACAAATTATCCGTTCTTTTGTGATATAATAATAGCGTAATCATTGAACCATCACCCCCATGATGATAATAATGTGTTTTGATGAAGTACGGCAAGGCCGAAAGGCTGAGCCGTATTTTATTTTGTATAAATTTGGAGAACAGAAATGGCAATCAATAAAACATATGAAGAATTGGTGGAATCCGCAAAGCCAAAATTAACGACTGATGATTGTTACACGCCCGACAATGTTTATATCGTTGTGCGCGATTACGTTGCGGAACGGTACGGACTGGACCCGGGCACATTCGTCCGGCCATTCTACCCGGGTGGAGATTATCAAGCAGAGGACTACACCGGGAAGGTTGTGGTGGATAATCCACCATTTTCGATTTTGCGGAAGATCATGAATTTTTATAATGAGAACGGAATCAAGTGGTTTCTATTCACGCCGGGCATGTCCACGGTGATCGGAACAAACTACCGGGAGAAGATGCACATCTGCCTAGGTGCTGCCATCACCTACGAGAACGGCGCAACGGTCCGGACGTCGTTCGCCACGAATTTGGAGCCTGCCGGCATCCGAACGGATCCCAAGCTGCTGAATGCAATCAAGGAAGCGAACGAGGTGAACATTCAGGCCACAAGAAAAATTAAAAACATGACAACATGGAATTATCCGCCACAACTGCTGACGGCGGCCAAAATGAATTATCTGGCGAATTACGGCATAGACATCAGCTTCAGCCTTGACGACCTGCACCGGATTAACAAACTGGACAACCAGACGGCAAACAAAAGCGTTTATGGCGGTGGGTACTTGCTGAACCCGGTGGCAGCGGATAGACTGGCAGAGGCAGAGGCAGAGGCAGAGAAGCGCCGGCGCCGTGGATGGAATACCGTGGACGGCGTAACAATTGAATTATCCGACCGGGAACGGAAGCTATGCGGGATTGAATAAATGGCGAAAGAATATGCAAAGAGCTTTTACCATTCAAAAGAATGGCAAGCGTGCCGGGAGGCATACGTGCAAAAGCGTATCAAGGAAGACGGCGGAAGGTGCGAGAGGTGTGGGGCTGTGATTGGCCACGAGGTGCATCACATTGAGCCGATCACGCTGGCAACTATTAATGATCCACGAATCACCCTGAACCATGACAACCTGCAGCTACTATGCAGGGATTGCCATTTTTCTGTACATCGTGCCATGATACTGGCAGCGCACCAGCAGGATGCGCCGGTGCACGTGCTGCAGCGTGGGTGCTATGTGGACGATGATGGCCAGCTTCACAATCAGGCGCGGCACATCGTTAACGGTGCGCCCGGATCCGGCCGGCATGAATATGTGGCGCTGCATCGGCACCCGCTTGATTTGGTGGTGGACCTGGACGCGCTACGGTATGCAACAGGATGGACCGGGAGCCGGAAGGACAACAACCTGCTGGCGTTCTCAATCCGGTTAAGGGATTGGATCTATGAACAAATAGAAGAGCAGGCACACCGGCAAAGCAATCAGGCAGAGGGGCAGGACATTGACTGCCGGAACGTTTGGATTATAATCGCGGAGCCGATAAAAAAGAAACGGCAGGAACTGGCGGAACGATTGGGCGCGGACCTGATCGAGATGGACAGCACGCCGGAAGAATGCCGGGAGAGAATCCGGAGAGAGCGGAGGCGGAACGAGACCTTCGAAATTGCATTATCGGAAAAATTTTTTGAGAGGTATCAACGCTAACCCCCCCAGGGGGCGGGATGAAAAACACCCCGGGAGGACCGTTGGGGAGGGTACATTAATTTAGACGCGGGACGAATTCTCGCACGAAAGGGGGTTATTATGGCAAGAGCTAAAAAGAAGCCCAGTTTTGCCAAACAATTGAAAGAAATTGTTAACGAGATCCCCGAGGAACAGCGGGTTTTCGGGGAGAAACTGGCGGCGGAAATTGAATGGATGGCCGGCACGCTGACGGAACTGAAAAACATTGTAGACGAACAGGGCGCCGTGATCACGACGACCAACGGGAACGGGTTCGAGGTAATGACGGAAAACCCGGCGCAGAAGAGTTATAACACAATGATAAAAAATTATACTGCTGCAATTAAACAGCTGACGGGATTTCTTCCGGAATCCGCCGAAGTTCCGGAACTTGACGAATTCCAAAAGCTGACGGGGCTAAAGTGATTGAAATCGAAAAATATTTTTCGGCGGTCCTGGATAATAAAATACCGGCGTGCGAAAAACTGAAGCAGGCGGCGGACAAGATTCTTCAGGACTACGCACAACCCGGGCGGTTCCATTTCGACCCGGAACTGGCAAACCGGCATATTAATTTTATTGAGTCCGTTTGTAAAAGACCATCCGGCCGGCTGGGTATGCCGTTAGAGCTGGAACTATTCCAGAAAGCACGCCTGCAGGCGTTATTCGGATTTGTTGACGATAACGACAAGAGAAAATACAACGAATGTCTAATTATTGAGGGGCGAAAAAATGGGAAGACAACGGAGTGCGCTGCCGTGGAACTTGCAATGCTATGCAACGACCGGGAAGGCGCCCCGCAAGTCTACAACGTGGCCACCGCGAAGGACCAGGCAAACCTGGGATTCACCGCGGCACTAAAGATGCGGGAAATGAGCCCGCTACTAAGGAAGCACACAAGGAAAAGAACAAGTGATATATATCAGCCGTCGAATATGGGCACAATTCGGGCGCTGGCATCCAATACCAACACACTGGACGGCCTGGACGTACACTGCGCAATCATCGACGAACTGGCGGCCATCAAGAACCGTGATTTGTATGACCTGGTAAAGCAAGGCACAACGGCGCGGGAGCAGCCGTTAATTTTCTGCATCACGACAAACGGATTTGTTCGAAATGGTATTTTCGATGCTCAATATGAATACGCGGCCGGGGTGCTGGCGGGCGATATTGAAGACGAGAATTTTCTACCGCTCATCTACGAACTGGACAACCTGAAAGAATGGACGGATCCGGAAAAGTGGATGAAGGCAAATCCGGGGTTAGGAACAATTAAAAGTTTCGAAAAATTAAAAGCAAATGTGGAAAAAGCAAAAGTGGACGCAACTTTTAAACCGACCGTTCTGGTGAAGGATTTCGACTTGAAACAAAACAGCGCATCGGGCTGGCTAACATATGAGGAACTGAACAATGAAGAGACTTTTGAAATCAAATTTAAATATGGAATTGGAGCGTTCGACGCGGCGGATACAACAGACTTAAACGCGGCCAAAGTGCTGTTTAAGCGCCCGGACGATCCGAAGCTATACGTTCGTTCTATGTACTGGATACCGGAAGAGGTGCTGGAGCAGAACAACGGCAGCCGCCGGGAACGAGATAACGCCCCATATAAACTATGGGGCGAAAAGGGCTACATGAGGACCTGCCCGGGAAATAAGTGCGACAAACGCATTTTTCTGGAATGGTTCGAAGAGTTGCGGGAGCAAGAAGGGATTTACATCCCGTTTATCGGCTACGACCCGTGGCACATTGGTGACGCCGACCTTCGGGAGTACAAGGGAACGTTCGGGCCCCGGTCCATGATGCCGGTGCGACAGGGCGTTTATACATTATCGGAACCAATGAAGCAGCTGGCGGCAGAGTTTAAGGCCCACCGGGTTATCTACAACAACAACCCAATCGACAAATGGTGCCTGCTTAATACGTCGGTCAAGACAGACATAAACGGCAACATTCAGCCGGTAAAAGGCACGGACCAGCGGAACAGAATTGACGGCACGGCCGCACTGTTAGATGGCTTTGTGGTCCTCCAAAATGTGGCCGACAAATACATCGGATTAAATTCAGGAGTGGAGTAAATGGGATTATTTGACAACATCCGGAAGAAAACGAAAATTGAAAAGCAAGTTAAAAACTACTTTGAATTAATGAACGCATACCGCCCAGCCTTCACGTCTTTCGAAGGCGGCGTGTATGAAATGGAGCTAACAAGGGCGGCGATCCACTGCATAGCGACCCATTGCAGCAAGTTAAAGCCAGAGGTGACCGGGAAGGGGAACGAGACATTTGCCCGCCGAATTCAGCAGGCACCGAACCCGCACATGGTAGCGTCGCAGTATTTGTATAAGCTGGCCACCACACTGATGGTGGAGAACAGCGCCTTCATTATTCCGCTTTATGCGGACGACATGAAGACGGTAACCGGATTCTACCCGGTCAACCCCCGAAATGTGGAATTGATAGAGTATAAAGGGCGGGAATATTTCCGTTTCCGGTTCCCGGCAGGTGTGGCAGCGGTTGAGCGTGAAAAGGTTGGCGTGCTGAACCAGTACCTTTACAATTCTGATTTTTTCGGAGAGGACAACCGGGTGCTGCAGCCTACCATGGAACTCATTAACACTAATAACCAAGGAATAGTGGAAGGTGTGCAAAACAGCGCTTTTATTAGATTCATCGCAAAACTGGCCATGACCCTGAACGGTGACGACATCGAAAAAGAACGGCGGCGCCTTACTGAATCGAACCTATCCAGCGCCAACAATGGCGGCGTGATGATGATAGATCAAAAATATGAGAGTATGCAGCAGGTGCAATCCCAGCAGTTCACCGTTAACGCCGAACAGATGGCACAAATTAAAGAAAACGTGTTTTCTTATTTTGGCGTCAACGAGGCAATTTTACAAAATCGTTTTACGTCCGACCAATGGGCGGCGTTTTACGAGGGCAAGATTGAGCCGTTTGCGCTGCAGGCATCGTTGGTGCACACGCAGATGGCATTCAGTGACACCGCGCAGGCGTACGGAAATCAAATCATTTTCACGTCGAACCGCCTTGAATACCTATCCCCGACCGAAAAATTGAACACTGTAACGCAACTATTCGACCGGGGATTTATAACCACGAATCAGGGCTTGGAAATCTACAACATGGCGCCGGTAGAAGGCGGCGACAAACGATACATCCGGAAAGAATACGCGGAAGCGCAAGAAATCGGAAAAACGGACGGTAACACGGAAGAAGGAGGAGAAGGAAATGCCGGTGAAGAAGGAACGACAGTATAGAACGGCGCAGCCACTACAGACTAGAGCAGACGAACAGGACGGGACAATCGTGGAAGGATATGCGGCCACTTTCGGCCCGTATCTTTTTTTTGAGGACGAAGACGGCCCCGTCTATGAATCTTTTTCCGTTGCTGCCTTTGATGGCTGTGACATGTCAGACGTCATTATGCAGTACGATCACAATGGCCGCGTATTTGCCCGGCAATCTAACGGCACGTTGAATTTAGAAATTGACGACCATGGACTGAAAGTGATCGCAGACCTGGGAAGCACGGAAGGCAGCCGGGGACTGCTGGAAGACATCCGGGCCGGATTAATCACGAAGATGAGTTGGGGGTTCATCCCAAAGGATGGCCCAACGTATAACACGGAGACCCGGACAATCGAATGGGGCCCGGGCAGCATCCGGAAGGTTTTTGACGTTTCCGCCGTATCGATTCCGGCCAATGATGGCACCGAAATCGCGGCGAGAAAATACATGGATGGAGTAATCCAGAAGGCGGAGGAGGTTCGCGAAAAAGAAGAGAGAGCGCAGAGGAGAGCTGAGCTCCATCGGAAAATTTTAAAAATCAAACTGGAAGAAATCAGAGAGGAGATAATTTAATGAATCTTGAAGAGCTGAGAAAAAGATTAAAGGAAATCAATGCGGAACTTGACAATTTGCTGGAGCAGCTGGACGGAGACGACGGCGAAGGCGGCGACGACGGCGAAAGAATGACCGTCGAAGAAATTGAAACCAGAAGCAACGAACTGGCAGAGGAAGCGAAAAGCATCCTGGCGAAAATCCGAATTGAAGAGAGAAAAGAAAGATTAAGAAACGCGGCACAATTTGGAAACCCGATTTTTAGCCCGCAGAACAACAACGACCCGCAGGAAGGACCTAATAAGAACATGACAAGAGCAGAAATTATTGCATCCGAAAAGTATAGATCCGCATTCTATGCCAATCTGAGAGGGGAAGCAACCAAGGAGCAGAGAAGCACCCTTTTGACTGCCGGAACCGATGCCATCGCAATCCCGAAGGCACTGGACGACAAAATCTGGGACAACATCTACACCGACCACCCTATTCTGGGCGACATCGACATCAAGCGCACCGGCGTGATCCTGGAAGTTACCAAGCACACCAAAGTAAAAGCCGGAAAAGCCGGAAAGGTGGAAGAGGGTGCAGCAGCTACTCTTGAAGATAATGAATTTGTAAAGGTGACCCTTGTGGGCCAGGACTATGCGAAAACTGTAGAGCTGAGCTATGCAGCGGCTAAGATGAGCCAGGGCGCCCTGGAGGATTACCTGGCGACCGAGGTGGCCAACTCCATGGGGGAAGCGCTGGCAACTGAGATTTTCGCAAAGATGAAAACTGACCTGGGCGCCGCTGCCGTTACCGTGGCCAAGGGAAAGAACCTGACCTTTGCGGATTTCTGCAAGGCGGTCGGATCCGTGCAGCGCGGAACGAACCTGAAAGTGTACGCAAGCAGAGCAAAAAAGTTTGAACAGATCGTCGGAATGGTGGACACTGCCGGCCAGCCGGTATTCCGGGACGGCTGCACACTGGGCTACGATGTGAAGGAAGATGCTGCCGCCGGGGACGATATCTTTATTGTGGACACGTCAAAGTTCGTTCTGAACATGGTGCAGGATATCATGATCGAAAATGATAGAGACATCAAGACCCACAAAATTATTATTTCCGGGTACGCACGGGCGGAAGGCTGCATGCGTGATGCCGGCGCAGGTGCCTATGTCACTTTTGCCGCGGTTTAATCTTTTGGGCGGGGAGCAATCCCCGCCGATTAACTAGGAGGCGGAAAAAATGACAGAAACAGAAAGAATCCGGGCGGCGCTAAGAATCAGCCACACGGATGCCGATGAAGAAATCACGCAAACCATAGCAGCGGCCAAAGCAGACATGGAAGCGGTAGGCATCCTGCAGCAGCCGGAAATGGATCCGCTAGTTATGTTTTGCGTAGAGCTTTTTTGTAAATCTGCTTTTGATTTTGGCGGCGATAAAGACTGGTATCAGAAGCGCTACAGAATGCTACGGGATAACATGGCCACCATGCAGAAATACCAGGAAGGGGGCGTTTCCGGTGTATGATACTCGAATCAAGCTGATACGCCGGACGGAATCCGGCCGGGACAAGTATGGGAACATCATCCACACCGAGGAAGAAAAGGAACGATGGGCAGAGGTGAAGAGCGTGAGCCGGGCGGAGTATTACCAAGCGGCCACCACCGGAATGCAGCCAACTATGGTTATAGTGTTATCCGATCGGCGGGACTACGAAGGACAATCCCATGTGGTTATTAACGGCGTGGAATATGTCGTCGTTCGGACGTATGTAAAAGGCGAAACGATTGAAATCACATTGACGGAGCGCGAAAAAAATGAGTGACGTGGTAGAGGTTGAGGGATTGAGCGCCGTAATAGGCGAAATCCTGGACGAGTATTCGGAGGAAGTACAAGAGAAGACGGCAGAGGCATCGAAGAAGGCGGCCGCGTATACCATAAGAATGCTAAAAGCGACGTCGCCGAGAAAATCCGGAGATTACGCCGGCGGCTGGAAGCAGAAAAGCTACCGTGGAGGGCTACGGCTTGTATACAACGACAAAAAGCCGCAGCTTACGTATCTTTTGAACAATGGCCACGTTGTCCGGAACGGCGTGGGAACCTATCGCTATTGGACAGGTGATGGCCACATCACCAAGGCGGAAGCGGCAGGAAACGCCAAATTCGTGGAGGAGGTGAAAAAACTGCTTTGACATTTTATGAAAAAATGGTTTTGAAGGATTTAAAAATTCCAATTGCATTCGGAAACGCGGAAGACGGCTGGGAGCCGCCTTTTTTGGTTTACCGCGGATCCGGGGCGGAATCCTTCTCCGCCGATGATGCGGACTACTACACGCGGCCAGAGTACGAACTGCAGTACTACTTTGTGAAGAAGGACGAAGAAGAGGAGCAGCGCATCGAGCGCATTCTTCTGGACGCGGGCTACAGGTTCCAGAAGTCAGAAGATAATTATATTCAAGAAAATAACATGTGGGTTATCTATTACGAAGTAAACTAGGAGGTTAATAATGGCAGGCAATAAGGTAACTTTTGGACTCTCAAATGTACACATTGGAGAGTATAAAGTGGGAACAGGCGGAGCGGCAACGCTGGGCACGCCGATGGCGCTGCCGGGCGCGGTGTCTCTTTCTCTCGACCCGGAAACATTGGAAATTGAATTTTATGCAGATAATGTAAAGTATTACGCCCAGAACGGAGACAATGGATTCAGCGGGTCCCTTGAGGTGGCAATGTTTACCAAAGAGATTAAGTTGGCGCTAATGGGCTACGCCGAAACTGCTGATGGCGGAATCGTGAACATCAAGGGCATGAATAAACCGGCGGTTTATATTGCCTTTGAAGCAAAGGGCGACGCACAGAACAGCCGTGGCCTGCTGCTGAATGTGTCCATGGGACCGATTAAGCACGAGCACAAAACCAACGAGGACAAGGTGGACGTTGAGACCGATTCCGTTGATATTACGGTAACCGGTGACAACAGCACCGGCATGACGCTGGTAGAATATCCGCCGGAGGCATCCGGATACTCTACACTTTTCACGGCGCCGAAAATGCCAACTCTTAAGCCGGGAAGCCAGAGCGCAAACACGGGAAAAGCAACAGTTTAATTTTTAGGCGGGGAAAATCCCCGCCGCTTGTTTTATTGGGAGAATTAAAAAATGATAAAAGAAATTAACATTTCAGAGAATCAGAAAATCAAATTAAATGCAAGCCTTGGTTGGGTTTTGCGATACCGGGCACAGTTCGGCCACGACATTCTGCCGGACTTGCTGCCGATGCTGGAATCCGCGCTGGTACTGGTGGGCGGCGCTATGGACGAATCCGGGGAACTGGAATGGCGCAAGCTGCTGGAGCTTGATACCGTATCGAATGCCATGATTTCGTTCGCCGGCGCCGAATTCACAACGGCACTAAACATCATCTGGGCAATGGCGAAAAATGCGGATGAATCTATTCCGGCGCCGTTTGAGTGGGCTAATCAATTTGAAAATTTCCCGCTGGATAAAATCGTTCCGGAAGTGCTTGACGCATTGATCAGTACAGTGGTATCCGAAAAAAACCGGAAGAGGCTGGGGGCGCTGAAAAAGAAGATCCAGCCGGAAGCATCGACACGAACAGCATCATTATCGGTGCTATCAGTAGAGGCCTAACGCTTGAAGCGGTGGAAAAAATGACACTGGGGCAGGTGGTTGATTTTTGTATCGATTATAACAAGCAGCACCAAAGCGCCGAAACAGAAAAAACGGAGCCAAAAGCAAGAGAAGCCACGCAGGCTGACTGGGATGCATTTTTTGGCAGATAATCAGAAAAAAACGAGCCGTTTAAATGCCATATAATGGGCATGAAATAAGGCTTTCGAGTAATTATACCTTTGGAAAATTGAACGTGAGAGAGGGGCGAACAGAATGGCCGGCACGGTTAAAGGAATCACAATTAAGTTTGACGGAGACACCACGGGCCTAAACAGGGCCCTGGGGCAAATTAACAAGGCTACAAGGGGAACACAATCTTCGCTAAGAGACGTAAACAGGGCGTTAAAGCTGGACCCGACTAATATTAATCTGATTACCCAGAAACAAACGCTATTAAGGCAGAGGGTAGACGGAGCAAAGCAGAAGTTGGAGCAGCTGAAAGACGTTCAGAATCAGCTTGACGCGAAAGGCGTAGACAAGACGTCAAAAGAATATTTGGAAGTTTCCCGGAAGATTGAGCAGGCAAAGCAGGAGGTGCAGCAGTTTCAGAAGGAACTGAACGCGCTGAAATCCCCAAAGCTGGAACAGATCGGGCAGAAGTTTAATCAGGCCGGCGAAAAAATGACGGCAGCGGGCCGGAAAATTGCACCGGTATCCGCAGCAGTTGCGGGAGTTGGTGCCGTGTCCGTGCATACTACGGCACAATTCGACAGCAGCATGTCCAGGGTTTCCGCCGTGGCCGGCGCCACCGGGAAGGATTTCGAAGCCTTAAGGAATAAGGCCATTGAGATGGGAAACAAAACGAAGTTTTCCGCATCCGAATCGGCTGACGCCATGAACTACATGGCCATGGCAGGATGGAAAACAGACGACATGCTTTCCGGAATTAAAGGCGTTATGGATTTGGCGGCGGCATCCGGTGAGGATTTGGCCACCACGTCCGACATTGTGACGGATGCCTTGACCGCGTTCGGTTTGTCCGCAAAGGATAGCGGGCATTTTGCTGACGTTTTGGCCACCGCATCGGCAAACAGCAATACCAACGTTCAAATGCTGGGCGAATCTTTCAAATACGCCGCGCCGGTGGCGGGTTCCCTGGGGTATTCCGTGGAGGACACAACGGAGGCTCTTGGACTAATGGCCAATCAGGGCATTAAGAGCACACAGGCCGGAACGTCTCTCCGGACAATCATGCAGGGGCTGTCAAAGGATTTCACCGTTTCCGGGAAGAGTATCGGAAATGTACGCATCCAGACAACCAACGCAGACGGGTCCATGCGGAGCTTGAAGGACATCCTGGGGGATACCCGGGACGCATTTTCCGGGCTTTCGGAGTCCGAAAAGGTTTCGGCCGCAAAAACGTTAGTCGGAAAAAATGCCATGTCCGGATTTCTTGCGTTGATGAATTCCAGCGACAAGGACATCGGCAAACTAGAAAGTGCATTAGGCAGCGCAGACGGAGCCGCCGGAAAGATGGCGGCCACGATGCAGGACAATTTGAGCGGCGCGGTTACGTCGTTAAAATCTAAGGCGGAAACGTTGGCCATCCGGATCGGTGACAACTTAACACCATACGTTCAGGCGGCTGCCGAATGGCTTGGCCGGCTGGCGGACAAGTTTTCCGGCATGAGCCCGGCAGCGCAGAAGGCTGTCACGGGCGTGGGCGTGTTCGTGGCTGCACTTGGTCCGGCGCTGTTAATCGGCGGGAAAATTGCCGGAACTATCGGAAACGCGATAAGCGGATTTCAGAAGCTGTCCGGGGCAATTACCGACCTGGGAGGACTGGGAACAATCGCTTCCGGAATCGGCACGAAGGTTTCCGGCGCGTTATCCGTGATGATCGGCCCGGTGGGCTTGGTTGTTGCGGCAATCGGCGCGGTTGTTGCGGCGTTTGTTTATTTGTACAACAATAACAAACAATTCAAAGAAAAAATTAATCAGATATGGAGCCAGATAAAACTATCCGTGCAGCAGTTTGTCAATGCGGTGAAGGCAGAGCTGGCACCATTTGCCGGAGAATTCAAAGCGGTTTGCAGCACGATCAAAACAGTATGGCGGGCAGTTGCCGGGATTTTGGCGCCCGTATTTATAACCGCTTTCGGAATTGTGAAAACCGCCGTGAAATCGGCGTTAAATATCATTTTGGGAATCATCAAGGTATTTTCTGGACTGATCCGGGGAGACTGGAGCACGATTTGGAGTGGAATCAAGCGGATCACGAAGGGCGCATGGTCTGGCATAAAGGCGGCCATTTCGGCACCGCTGAAATTAATCCGGTCACTTGTAGTTTCAATTTTGAATGCAATAAAGTCCAAAATGATTAGTGCATGGAACAGCGTGAAAAGTAGAACGGCCACAGCGTGGAACTCCATAAAAGAAAAAATCACGGGACCGTTTACGCGGGCCCGGGACAAGATTAAAGGAATTGTGGACAAAATAAAAAGCTGGTTCCCGATTTCCATCGGGAAAATCTTCAAAAATATCAAGCTGCCGAGTTTTTCGCTTTCGGAAGGAAGTAAAACCTACAAGAAATTGGGCAGCATCAGCTACCCGAAGAGCATGGGTGTAAGCTGGCACCGGAAGGGCGGCATTTTCGACCGCCCGACACTGCTGGCAGGCGGCACCCATGGAGTCGGGGACGGCGGAGCGGAAGCAGTTGTTCCGTTGGCCACATTATGGGACCAGCTGGGCCAGAAGATGAATCAGATGGGCGATAACATCACCAACGGAATTATTACAGCGCTGGCCATTCAGGGCGGCAATTCCGGGCAGCCGATTGTGATCCAAAATTTCCTTTACCCGTCTGGGCCAAAACTGGGCGAGACCATTGTGGACTTGTATGACACATACAAACACCGGTTAGGATAGGGGGCGAAAAATGGAAGTATACAACACAATTAAAATTGCAGGACTGGACATTTTCCGGCCGAAGGATATGATGGTCGAAAAAACGGCCATCATTCAAGCGGAATACACCACCTGCACCGGGAAAGTTTGCGGCGATATCGTCGGGACGAAATACTCCGACGATATGGAATTAACGTGGGATTGTCTAACGGACGAAATGGTGCGGAAACTATCCGGAATGGTTGGGAAAGAAACCACCATGGAATTTACCGACGCAACCGGCACCCGGCAGACCGCTGAAATTCTGATTTCCGGATTCAAGGGGACGCCCACGAGGGTGACACGCCCGGACGGCACGGCCGTCTTCACGGACCTGGCCTGCAGCGTGCGCATGATTGGAGCAGCACAATGAGCAGCATTGACGACGAAAACAAAAAACAGTTCCGGAAGCCCATGAAGATTCTGGCAGGCATCAACGGCAGGGACACCAGGGTGGCAATGACGGCCACACCATCCGGCGACGGGCTGGCGGTGTATGACACCATAACAACGGAATACCCACACCGGATGGTGGCAGACTTTTCCGGCGGCGGGGTGCCGCTGAATGGCAGCCGGAAGACCGTGCCCAAATCCGGGGAGCCGGTGAGCGATGCCACCGGAAAAACCGGATTGCAGACACATGTGGGCGCGGGTCAGAGCGTAACAATTAATTGGGCGCTGAACAAGCAAATCGAAATTGCATCCATTACACTGGTTTTTGATCCGGAATCTTCCGGAACGATAACGGCCAGCACGATGGGCTACACTATGCCAATTGCGCCCCGCGTGGTTATTCCTGCCGGGGCAAAGTCCGGCACGGTAACAATAACGAATAATTCCGATTCAACCCGGGTGATTTTGTACGATATGGCGCCCGGCATTAGTTTGGATTTCACGGAGGCGGATATTGTGAAGGCGTCCCTGGCGCTACGGGCGGACCTATCGGTGGACACGCAAGCAATTCCAACATCAGAAATTGAATTACAGGTTTACTGGACGCAAGACATCAGTCAATCAATATCCAATATCAGCGATAACGCAAGTATTTATTATCAGTCAGGATATCCGGGGGACATGTCGGAGACCCGCCATTTCTATTTGTCGGAACCGGCGACGATGGCGGACGGGCTAATCACCATCAAGGGAGAAGACGCCGCCCGGCATTTGGACGAAAAAAAGATTTCCGCCCAAGTGCTGAATACCAGAACCGGGAACGGATACCAGAAGGCGTGGAGCCTGCTGGAGAACACTATCCGGGGCGGAATTGGCGGCGCTGCATTATCCAGCGACGGCGCCCCGCCCGGGAAGAATACCGGAACAGAATCCAGCATCCTAATTCCGGAAACCGATGCCCGGACACTGGCGGCGGATTTGATCCACGTGGGAACGGTGCCGGGTGAATACTGGCCGGCGTTCGTGGATGCGGGAATCCCGCGCCTAACATGGCGGCAGCCGGTGGCAAAATGGGACATCTACGAAGAGGACTGCGGGGAGGTAACACGAAGCGTGGACCGGAACCTTGCGGCCATCAAGTCCGGGAACAGTGAGTACCTGCTGGGGTGTGCTGCCGTAAGGTCCAACACGTGGACCAAGCTGGACGAACGAAAAACGGCAGAAGCCGGGAAGCGGTACAACATTAACCCGTCCGGTGGCCCTTACTGGGCTTATACGGTGAGCAATGCGAAAAACCTAATTTGGGCGCCGGAGCGCCTAAGCTACCAGGCTAAGAAAAAGGCTGGGAAAAAATACGCCTATTACTACCGAAAGAAGAAAAAGGGAAAGCTGTACAAGTGCAGCTATAAAACATACAAAAAGAAAAAATCGAACATGCGGAAGAAAAAAACAGTGTACGTCAATCCGTGCATAGCTAAGGGAAAAAAGCTGAGCGTGTCGGGCGGTTCCGCGACCATTACGGCACCAACCGGGCGCCCGGGCTACACACTGGAACTGCAGCCGCTGGAAGTTAAGGGCAACATCAAGGCGGGCGCGGCGGTTATCTACCCGAGGCACGGGAGAAGGTTCGAAATATCCAACATCACCGGCCAATTTACATGGAAGGGCGACCCACGCATGCAGCCCCGGGACGTGGTGCGGCTTCACCATACTGAAAAAAACAAACATCTAAACGACGCCGGGGCAGATTATGAGATTGTACAAATTTCCGACATTGAATTAACGCACGAAGCCGGAGGCACGCAGGCAAAAATTGCGTACCGGAAAGGGGTATAGATGGACATCAGAACAGACTGGCAGGAATCCGACCTGCTGACGGTGGAAAACATGAACCGAATCGCCGGCAATCTGGCCACACTATCCGGCAGCACTTCCGGCGCCATTGGTAAAACGTGGACGGTGGATAGCTATTTGACGGCAGAGGATTGGGACACCATCACCGGAACGGCAGACCGGTTGGCGGCCATGTGGGGCGTGGCCATCATCGGCGTTTCTACGGTGGACGGTTCTATCATCGCCGAACAAGTTAGATATATTGAACAGGTTTGTGAAGAAGTAAACCGGAAGCAACTAATTATGATGAATAATAAAAAATACCAGAGACACGCCGGAACGGGCTACACCGGATCCGGCTACCATCTGAGATAGGAGGCAAGCAATGGGTTTTGTTGACAGATCAAGCCAGTTCCCGAACCGGGTTACACTGGCCCCGGTGGATGGGCAGGCGAACACGTACGACATCACACCGGCAGAAGGGGAAGTGTACCAGGAAGGCACGCCGCTGGATGCGGAAAACCTAACCACGGAGGTGCAGAACGCGGTGGCGGATGCGCTGAACGGTGTCACAATTGATGCCGCCGGGAATCTAATCGCGCCGAACATTCAGGCGGGAAAAGGTTCCTGCCCGGTAAAAAAAGCAAATACAAACTATTCCGTAACGGTCCAGTTCCCGGTGCCGTTTACGGTGGCGCCGTACGTGGTGGCAACGCCAACAGCAGATGCGCCGGATTCCACGCAGTGGTGCATTTCGTCGGTAACGCAAACGGGCTTCACTTACCGGGCACGGCGGACCGGCGCGTGGGCGTCGTCTTTCCACTGGATTGCGATCGGAAGATAGGAGGTTTTTATGGTAACAAGATTAGAGCGTGCGGATAATACTGTTTTCTATTTGCACAATGCGTGGGCGAATAGCCCGGACGGATCGGCAGGGTTTACGCTGGAAGAGTCGGAAGATGCTGCCTACATTGGCAACTGCATCAGCATGAGCAGTGCGGAAGTTCTGAACCCGAGCAGCTATAACTGGATCGCCGTGGAGTTCGAAGCGGTGGAAGAATCAGACACCGCGGAATTAACGGAATTGGGGGAAGATGTCCCGGAAGACCCAGAAGACGAAGACGACGACTACAGCTACGAGGATTACATGGACGGCGCAGTCCAATCCGCGGCAGACACCGCAACGACGGCACAGGAATCGGCAGACATTGCCCAGCAGAGGGCGGAAGAGTCTACGGCATCCGCTGCAATAGCGCAGCAGAAGGCAGAAGAAGCGACCGCATCCGCAGCGGAAGCAAAAACAGCGGCAGACACCGCAAGAGAAAAGGCGGAAGCGGCCACGACGGACGCGGCAACGGCAAAGCAGAAGGCAGAGGAAGCCACATCATCCGCTGCACTTGCGCAGCAGAAAGCAGAATCAGCAACGGCAGCGGCCGAGACAGCACATTCCGCGGCACAATCCGCAACATCTGATGCTTATACTGCCGGGAAGGCAGCGGCAACGGCACAAGCAGCAGCGGAAGCAGCGCAGGGAGACATCGACGACCAAAAAAAATATTTTTATCATGACAAACTGGGCGCCCACGTGCTGGACGCGGCCGGCGGCGCATATCGCACCGACATAAAATCGGACGGGGTGCAGATTGTACAGACAACAACAGAAACGCCGATAGCAACCTATGGAGAAGTAATCCGAATAGGCAACAAAAACGGGAACATGATGTATATAACGGCAGACGACTTCAAAATACAAAACGAGGCGTCTGATATTTTTGATATTACGATTGACAAAAATTTATCATCACTAAAGATACAATTCATTAAGTGGGACGGGGAAGAAGCAGAACAGCAAGTCGCAGCCGGAAACATATACAGAAAAACAATAGTGTTAGGCGAAGCATTTACTTCCATCGAAAGCATTTGCACAGTTGCGAAAAACGACGAAGGGTCCTGGGACTATTGGTTCACTGCAAATGAAGGACCATACTACTATACCACTAGCGGAAACAACAGTATCACGATTGTAATTGATGGGACAAACACGGAGGCACAAACAGCAGATTGGAGCTTTCAGGAAGAACTAAGAATTTCGTATTATTCAAAAGAAACGTATTCTAGTACGGTTGGATGTAACAACCTTTTTGCATCCGAAAAAATAAGTGCTACCACGATGAGAGTGGCGGACGTCGTAAGAGCACGGCGCGTGGAATGTGATTCGATTGATGCAGGTTGGTTGACGGCAAACATCGAAAGTGGCACCGGAATCGCCAGGGCTACAACTGGAAGAGTAACCATGCAGCCGAAATGGTGGAAGTTCGGGAGCTTGGTACAGATGGAGTTCCGTGTCGCCGCAACTGGCGCGGTTAATCCGGGCAAGAATCTAGCCACGGGAACAATCCACAAAATCCCGAGGCCGATTACATCAACAGGAATTCGTGCCGTGTCCTATTACGGCAACAACGCCAATGTGTCATTCGTGGCGCAAGATGGTGGATTTACGGTTCGAAATTGCGGAAATGATGCGCTGGCCAAAGACAATGATGCAATCGGAATTTTCACATATATCACTGATGGTTTTATCATTTTTGATTAGGGCGAACTACCAAGATTATCTAAAAAAATAAAGAAAAAAATCCTCCTATCCTATTGACATATACCCGAATCGGGTATATAATAAACTCGTAAGTTAAAGAGTTTGCAATAGAAAGGAGGAAATCATGAAGAAATTCACGGAAGAGGAATCCAGTGATATCCGTACCGGAATAATAATTCTGGTAATCGGGAACATCATCGTGGAAACCTTGAAATTCCTTTGGAAGTGGTTAATAGGCTAACCACTTCCATGAATTTCAGCAGGGGGTTGGAAACAACCCCTTGTATGTGAATTTTAGCATGAAGTGGAAAACATGACAACAGAATTTCTAATTAGTGCACTTGCTGTGCTGTATGTTTTGCACAAAAGAAAGAGGAGACGCAAATGATAACATGCAAAGAAATCCGATCAATAACCGGATTGAGTCAGAAGAAATTCGGAGACTTGTACAGCATCCCATTGCGGACAATTCAAAACTGGGAACAAGGAACAAATGAAGCTCCGGAATACGTGCTGCTGCTACTAGAAAGAGCGGTCAGAGAGGATTTCAAAACAGAATAACCGAAAAGCCACCCGAAAGGGTGGTTTTTTCGTGCCAAATTCAGAAAGGAGGTGATTAAGTGAATACGCAAATTATTATCACCCCGGCGGGGGTGCTATGGGTGGCCGGTGCCATCGTGTCCATTTCCGCTGCTGCCGGCGTGTTAATCCGGATTTATAAACATTTTCGGAAACCCGGGGAAACCCAGGACCACCGAATCGCGGAACTGGAACGGAAAGCCGTAAATGATTATAACAGGCTGAACGACTTGGAAACCGGAATGCAGCGGCTGGAAGAGGGTAATAAGATTACCCAACGGGCACTTTTGGCGTTGCTGGCCCATGGCATCGATGGCAACGACGTCGAGGCCATGAAGAAAGCAAAAACAGACTTAACAAACCATCTAATAGAACAATAAGGCAGAACACACCGCAGAAGGGCACAGAATGCCCGCTGACGGTGCTTTTTAATTAAGGAGGTATAAAACTATGGACATTAACTTTATTTCTGATTTTTTCGTGCCGTGCATCGTAGCACTTTCCCTTTGCGTTGGCTACGTGATGCGGAACTTCTTGCCAACAGATAACAAATGGATCCCGCTGGCGCTGCTGATTATCGGCGCCGTTTCCGGTGTGATTGTTTCCGGTTTTAACTATGCCGGAATTGTTTCCGGTGCCGTTTCCGGTTTGGCCGCCGTTGGACTGAATCAGGCCTTTAAGCAGGCGCTGGGCCTTAACGTGCGCCCGGACATTGAGCTGACGGACGACGAGGTGCAGGAACACGAGCTGAACGAAGAGGAAGACGAAGAAGAAGACAGCGACGACGACCAGCAGGCCGAAGAGTAGGAGGCGAAAAATGAAAACTATTGCAGTACAGTGTGGCCACGGCGTGAGCCTGGACGGATCGTGGGACAGTGGATGCGCCTACAAGTCCGGCGGGAAGCAGTACACGGAGGCGGCGTTAATGCTGCCAATCACAAAAGCAGCCGTGAAGTATCTGAGGGCGTCCGGCGTCAAGGTAATCAGCGACGCCGATCACGGAAACAATAAAAACATGATCGAAGACGTACGGTGGGCCAATAGAGTGGGCGCCGCCCTTTATGTTTCCATCCATTGTGATTATTCCGGAGCGCCGAAGGGCGTCATGCCGCTTTATGTTTCCGGAAGCGGGAAGAAGCTGGCCAAAACGTTAAACAGCGCCGTAAAAAAAGGCGTTGGAATGAGGTCGAGAGGCGTGCAGCGTCGCACGGATTTGTTCGAGTTGAACGGGACGGACATGCCGGCGTGCATCCTGGAAACGGGAAGCATCAAGGCTGATTTGGCCACATTGAGGGACCACCCGGACAAGTACGGCAAGGCAATCGCCAAAGGTATCTGCCAATATATGGGCGTAAAGTTTTCCGACGGAACCAAAAAGCCGGCGGCATCCGGCGCGGAAATCTACAGAGTTCGGAAGGCGTGGAACAAGCCGGGAACGCAAAAAGGCGCGTTTAAGGACTTGGCCAACGCTAAAAAATGCGCCGATAAAAACGGCTATTCCGTTTTTAACGAAAAGGGAAAGGCGGTTTACCATGGCAAAAAGTAAAAAAATTGATAGATACTATAAGACAATCAAGGCGGATCCGGTGAGGGTCAAGCCGTCTTACAAATCCAAAAAAATTAAAACGCTGGAGCCCGGGAAAGTAATCCACGCGATCAAGATTAATGGGCATTACGTCTATGTCCCAGCGCTGAAAGGCTGGACCATCTGGAAGGACAGCAAGGGCCAGAAATATGTCCGGCTGCTGAAAGTTGCACCCAGCACCAAGGCGGATAAGCTGCTGGCGGCACTGAAAACCAATGCCGCCAAAATGATTAAGGCGCACGTTCGTTATTCAGCGAACCACGCCTGCAAGAGCCTATCCAGCGCCTTGAAGAAAAAACGGACGAATTGCGCTACATACGTTTCTTTTGCGCTGCAATCTATCGGCGTGCTGCCGAAAGGTAAATACATTTGGCTTGATACAAAGATTCACGGGTCCGGCAGCTCCATCATTCGGAAAAAAGCAAAGATTGCATATCCCCGAAAATCTTGGATGTATGCAAAGCTGAAAAAGGGCGATATTTGCGGTTTTGCTAACAAGCCGCACACAATGGTTTACGCCGGCAAAAGTAAACAAGGGTTTCCGCTTTGGTATTCGGCAGGCGGTTCCGACGTCAACGCGAAGAACTACGGACCGAAAAGAAAGAAAAGCTATGAGAAGCGAAAAATCTATGTAAGGATCCGGCTTAAATAATGACGAACGAAGTAATCTGGACAAAATTAGTATTAGAACGATTTATCCAGCTGGCAAACCTAACCGAAGAGGAGGAGATTGTTATCCGGACCCGGGCGGCTGGATGGTCCCGAGTAAAGCAGGCGATGGAGCTAAATATTTCAATTTCTGGAATTGATCGCATTATTTCCAGATTGCGGAAAAAATATGATGAAGTGCAGAGGCTAGACCCAATACTACCACCAAGGAAGCGGAGCGTATACGGAAGGAATCCGGAAGAAACAAGAGAATAAAGCAAGAAAAAAACGGCAGTAATCCGAAAGGGTGACTGCCGTTTATTTTTTTACAATGATTTTGAAAAAAGAGACAGGAGGTGGAGCCGTGTATTATAGCCCATTCAATCAATTTCAAAATTATTCTATAAGGCAAGAATCAATAACACGAGTAACCGGAGAAGAAGGGGCGAAAGCCTACCAAATGGCGCCAAACAGTTCCGCCGCCCTATTCGATGGGAACGAAGATATTTTTTACCTGAAAACAACGGATGGAGCCGGGTTCCCAACAATTCGAAAATTCAAATTCGAAGAAATACAGGCGAAAACACCGGAACCTGCAGAGGAATCCGACTACATAACCCGGGAAGAGTTCGAACAGTTCAGAGAGGAGATACGGAATTATGGGGAGCAGTATATTCAGAAATCAGCCGAAACAGAACAGCGCCGGACTGAATCCGGAAATCATAGAACAAGCAAGGCAGGCAATGAGAGGCGGGCCACAGATGGGGAAAGTGCTGAACATGCTAAGCAGTAACGGAGCAAGCCCGGAACAGATGGTTCGGAGAATATGCAGAGAACGAGGAATTGACGTTGACGAATTCCTGAGCAATTTAAAAAATATTGCAAATTTTTAAATTATAATCGTCGGTTAAACTTGCAAGTTAAACATATTTAAATTATTTTTTGAAAGGAGAAAAGAAAAAATGGGAGAAATGACACTCGCAGACATTGCGGCAGTGACCGACCGAGACAATAACGCTTTTGGTGGCAATAATGGCGGAATGTGGATTTTCGCTTTGCTGATCTTGCTAATGATGGGCGGAGGCTACTGGAACAAAGGAAACCAGAACGGCGGAGGCGAACCGGTAACGGAATCCGGACTTTGTAACGCCATGAACTTCAACGGCCTGGAGAACAGCGTGGGAAGACTGAACGACAGCCTTCAGGCGGATTATATGGGATTGCAGAACGGATTAAGTAATCTCGGTTATGAGAACCTAAGGAACTTCAACGAGACACAGAACCGGATTTCCGACTGCTGCTGCACGACCCAAAGAGCAATTGACGGCGTTAACTATAACGGAGCAATTAACACCGCGGCAATTAACGCCAACACCACGGAGCAGACGCAGAAAGTTCTGGATGCAATCGCCCAGAATAAAATTGAAGCACTGCAGGCACAGGTTAACCAGTTACAGCTTCAGGCGGCTATGTGTGGGGTAGTGAGATACCCTAACGCAACAACCTACTGCAGCGGATCCAATCCGTTCGGTGGATGCGGATGCGGCGCCGCAATTTAAAACATTTTGACAGCGTTGGCAAAATGATACAGGCAGAGGAGCCAAGGAGGAGAAAATGAGTTGTAAAAGTGCATTGTATGCAATCAATAATAGTGTTGTATCGCTGCCAGATGGCGGAACATATGCACCGGCTACAATTGTGCGAAGATACGGGCAGAACTATCAACTGCAGGGCAACGGAATCACCCTGACGGGGCCCGGATACTATGACATAGCAGCCGGAGCAACGCTGAGCGGTAGCGCAGCCGGAACAATCACGTTGACAGCCTATCAGGACGGCGTGGCAATTCCCGGAATGACGGCATCTCAAACCGTAAAGGCGGCGGGGGATATTGTAACCCTGGGAGTATCTGGAATCATTCGGAACTATTGCACAAAACCAGTATCTACACTAACCATTGTTATTAGTGGAATGGCAGCAACGGGAACAAATCTAACAATTGATATAACAAAACAATAACAACAGAAAGCCGGGGCAAGTTTCCCCGGCTTTTAGTTACAAGAAATTGAAATCATCAACACAGACGACGAGCGACAACGGGCGGGCGGTTTCGATATTCTCGAGATGGCCCAAAATTTCAACGGCGGAAGAAAGCGCGGGGGGATCCACGCCGGAAAACCGGCACGGAAAGAAACCGGATGGGCATTGGAGCGTGTAGAAGCTTGAATTTTGACGAATTAGAAACCCGCATAGATGGACAAAATTAATCATATAGGACTCCTTTCTGCACATTTAATTGTTTTACAATTTTAAAGATTTTTCGAAGCATAAACAACTTAAAAAAGTTCTCAAAATTCAATAAAAAACATGAAAGTTTTTTCACCTTTCATTTCTGCTAAAATTAAAGAGTGAATATTGAAAGGGGGTATATTATGAGGCTAACAACAACAGCGGAAGCATTAAAGCAGGCAAGGAAAGCCGGGGGAAAATCACAGATGGACATGGCGGCAGAAATGGACATAACACGGAGGACGGTGCAGCACTGGGAGAACGGAGAATCTGAACCGACGGTGTCGCAGCTGATGGCGTGGATACGGACAGCAGGGGAAAACCCGGTGCCGTACCTTATCGCGTTGGCATATCCTGACCGCGATATAATAGACGGATTGGACGATGAAGGAATCGCGAAGGGGTACGAGACCATATCCCGGAACCTATCCGCCCGGGATAAAAAGTCACTTTATTATATTTTCGGCGGAGACCATGGAAGTGATCCGCATTGTGTTATACAATTAATATTAACACACCTACACACGCCACTCTGGGACCGCGTGGGAAGCGCTCAGCATATTATGGCCGACTATGAATTGAATAAAGCAATCGGAAGAATACCGGAAACCGGGTTCAATCCCGATTTGGCTATGATTAACGAAGCAATAAAGCAAGCAATAAAAAGCACGATGGAAGGTAAAAACGACTATACACTAGAAGCACCACAAGAACCAAAAAATAGAGATAATAAGATACTAGTAAGATACAAAAAACTTTAAAAAACCGTTGATTCAAAGCGTTTTACAACAAGAATCATATAAGGATAACTTAACAATGGAAATATATTCTTTTACAGGAAAAAGCGGAACCGGAAAAAGCTACAGTGCGGCGAGAATTTGCCGGGAAAAACATATCGATGCCATCATTGACGACGGATTGCTGATCTATCGAGGCGGGATCGCCGCCGGTCGTTCTGCAAAGGAATGTTCGTCGAAGGCGGCGGCGATGCGAACTGCGCTGTTCAACTACGACGACCATCGGGAAGAGGTTCGAAAAAAACTTCTGGAATTGAATCCGGATAAACTGATGGTCATTGGAACATCGGACCGAATGGTGAATTGGATTCTGGATGCCCTGGAACTTCCGACGCCGGATCACCGCATGTACATTGAGGATTTTACGACGGAAGAACAGCGAAAGGTGGCAGGAGAACATCGGATGCAGGGCGGAGAGCATGCCATTCCGGTACCGATGGGTCAATTGAAACGTAATTTTGCAGGATACATTTTGAACCCGACGCGATTCTTCCGCAGCCGAGCGTTACAGGAGGAATCCGGAAAAGAGCGCACCATCGTGCGGCCGCCGTTCAGCTACTCCGGAAAGTTTGAAATCCGAGAGGAAGCCATTCGGGATATTATCATGATTGCGGCGGAAGCCCATCGGGGGTGCATTAAGGTGCTGAATTTCTACCATAACGGTAATGTGTCTGGATTCAACCTGGTGGTGGAAGTGCGAATTCGCAAATTCCCGGGTGCCGGTCGTCACTGCATCATGTTCCAGCAGGAAATCTGGCAGGTGCTTCGCACCATGACCTCCTTCTCTTTGGGTCACGTGAATATTCAGGTGAAGGACGTGTACATCCGAAAGAGCGAGCGGGAGAAGCGGAAATAGAAAAATGAAGATAACTTCACATTTTTTCCGGGGAAAGAGGTTGACATCCTAGGAACAGGTGAGTAGAATAATTCTTGGAAGTTGGCACTCGGTTAATATGAGTGCTAACAGACAAAGAAAAATAGAGGAGGAAACTGGAATGAGTTTAGGTATTAAGCCGTTGGGCGCAAGAGTAGTTATAAAGAAGGACGAAGCATTGGAAAAGACCGAAGGCGGATTGATTCTTTCCGGCAGTGCAAAGGAAAGACCACAGCAGGCGGTTGTTGTAGCGGTTGGTCCGGGAACCGAGGATGAGAAGATGCAGCTGAAAGAAGGAGATCACGTAATTTTCTCCCGTTATGGCGGCACGGATCTGAAGCACGAAGGTGTGGAATATACCATTATGGAGCAGAAAGATATTCTGGCAGTAATCGAGTAACTGCCGATTGACATAGGAGGATAGAAAAATGGCTAAAGATTTGTTTTACGGAGAAGAATCCAGAAGAAAGCTTCTGGCAGGTGTGGATAAGCTGGCAGACACCGTTAAGATTACACTGGGACCGAAGGGACGGAACGTTCTGATTGAGAAGTCTTACGGATCCCCGTTGATCACCAACGACGGTGTTTCCATCGCAAAGGAAGTTGAGCTGGAAGATCAGGTAGAGAACATGGGTGCACAGCTGGTCAAAGAAGTTGCAACCAAGACCAACGATGTGGCCGGTGATGGTACCACCACTGCGACTCTGCTGACACAGGCAATCGTAAGAGAAGGATTCAAGAACGTCACTGCCGGTGCAAACCCAATGGTTCTGAAGAGAGGTATCGACGGTGCCGTTGAGGCCGCTGTAGATTATCTTAAGAACAGCGCAAAGAAAGTAGACGACAAGGAGAGCATCGCACAGGTTGCTTCCGTGTCCGCCGGCGACCAGGAAATCGGCAGACTGATTTCGGAAGCTATGGACAAGGTGGGCAAAGACGGTGTTATCACCGTTGAGGAATCCAAGTCTCTGGGAACCACTTTGGACGTAGTAGAAGGTATGCAGTTCGACAGAGGTTATCTGTCCCCATACATGGCTGCCAACAGCGAGAAGATGGAAGCCGTTCTGGATCACCCGTACATCCTGCTGACCGACAAGAAAATCAGCAACATTCAGGAAATCGTTCCGTTGCTGGAGGATATCATGAAATCCGGAAGCAAGCTGCTGATCGTTGCAGATGACGTAGAAGGCGAAGCACTGGCTACTCTGGTTGTCAATAAGCTGAGAGGAACCCTGGATGTCGTTGCTGTAAAGGCTCCGGGATTCGGCGACAGAAGAAAGGCCATGATGGAGGATATCGCCATCCTGACCGGCGGTACCGTAATCAGCGAGGAGCTGGGTTACGAGCTGAAGGAGACCACCATCGATATGTTGGGCAGAGCGGAAACCGTTAAGGTCAACAAGGATCACACCGTTATCGTCAACGGAAACGGCAGCCGCACCGAGATTAAAGAGAGAATCGATTCCATCCGCGCGGAGGCAGAAGAGACGACTTCCGATTTCGACCGCGAGAAGCTTCAGGAGAGACTGGCAAAGCTGGCCGGTGGTGTTGCGGTAATCAATGCCGGTGCAGCAACGGAGACCGAGCTGAAGGATAAGAAGCTGAGACTGGAAGATGCGCTGAACGCAACCAGAGCTGCGGTAGAGGAAGGCATCGTTTCCGGCGGTGGTGTAGCACTGATCGGTGCAATTCCGGCAGTTACTGAGTATGCAGACAGCCTGGAAGGCGATATGAGAACCGGTGCGAAGATCGTTGAGAGAGCACTGGAAGAGCCGGTTCGTCAGATTGCGGAGAACGCCGGTTTCGAAGGCAGCGTTGTGGTATCCAAGGTAAAAGAATCTCCGGAAGGAATCGGATTCAACGCCGCAAGCGACGAGTACGTAAATATGATTGATGCCGGCATCGTGGATCCGGTAAAAGTAACCCGTTCCGCACTACAGAATGCAGCAAGCGTTTCCGGCATGCTCCTTACCACAGAAGCAGGAATTACGGAAATCAAAGAGGATACTCCGGCACCGGCAATGCCTGCCGGCGGCGGTATGGGCGGCATGATGTAATCTGCCCGCTTTAAAGGACATACAAATACCGATTTATGGGAAAAGGACTGCGAGAGCGGTCCTTTTTCTGTTGTCAATTCCGTCGGGGGGTGATACAATATGTTGTATCAGATTTTAGAGGCAGAACAGATGAAACGACAGGAAAGGGGTTTCGCATGGGCGGTTTTTTTGCAGCGACGTTGAAAGAAGATTGTGTGTTTGATTTGTTTTTCGGAACGGATTATCACTCTCATCTGGGAACCAGACGTGGCGGATTGGTAGTGTACGGAGAGAATGGATTTGATCGGGCCATTCATAATATTGAAAATGCTCCTTTTAGAACGAAATTTGATGCCGATGTATCTCGCATGAAGGGCAACATGGGCATGGGATCCATTTCGGATTATGAACCGCAGCCTTTGACGGTGCGCTCCCACCATGGAACCTTTGCCATTACCACCGTTGGAAAGATCAGCAATAAGGCAGAATTGCTGCAGAAGCTGTTCGATAACGGAACGACCCAGTTCATGGAAATGGGAGATGGAGACATCAATACCACAGAACTGGTGGCAGCCCTGATTAACGAGAAAGATAATATGATTGACGGCATCCGCCATGCGCAGGACGTGATTGAAGGATCCATGAGCATGCTGATCATGACCAAGCGGGGAATTTTCTGCGTGCGGGATAAGTTGGGTCGTACGCCGTTGGCCATCGGAAAGAAGGACACCGGATACTGCGCCAGCTTCGAGGAATTTGCGTATTTGAATCTGGGATACGAAGATTACAAGAACCTGGGTCCGGGAGAAATCGACATCATGACCAGCGACGGTGTGACCGTTCTGGCAGAACCGGGAAAGAAGATGAAAATCTGCACGTTCCTGTGGGTATACTACGGTTATCCGGCATCTTCTTATGAAGATATTTCCGTGGAGGCCATGAGACATCGCTGTGGTGCGGCGATTGCCCATCGAGATACCTTGAAGAGAGAAGATGTGGATATCGTTGCGGGCGTTCCGGACTCCGGCGTGGCACACGCCATCGGATATTCCAATGAGGCCAGACTGCCGTATTCCCGTCCGTTTATCAAATACACTCCGACTTGGCCGAGATCTTTCATGCCGACCATTCAGACCAAGCGGGATTTCATCGCAAAGATGAAGCTGATTCCGGTTCCGGAACTGATTAAGGATAAGAGAATTGTGCTGATTGACGACTCCATCGTCAGAGGCACCCAGCTAGCGGAAAAGGCTAAGTACCTCTATTCCTGCGGGGCGAAAGAAATTCACGTTCGTCCGGCATGTCCGCCAATCCTGTTTGGCTGCAAATATCTCAACTTCTCCCGTTCCCGCTCTGCGCTGGAACTGATCGCCAGAAGAGCCATTGATGAGCTGGAAGGCCGTCACATGGAGGACGATGAATTGGGCGATTACCTGAATCCGGACAGCGAGAAATATCAGAACATGATTGAAGTGATTCGGAAGCAGCAGGGATACGATACCCTGCAGTACAACCGTCTGGAGGATATGCTGGAATCCGTTGGCATTCCGGTGGAAAACTTGTGCACCTACTGCTGGGACGGAAAAGAAGAATAATCGTTCGATACTTTTTGGTGTTGATGACGGAATAAGGATTTCGTCATCAACACTTTTTTTCAAAAATGAGGAACCAAGGGCGTTCAAATTGTTCGAAATGTATTAAAAAAAGAACATGACTTTTTTATAACAAATGGTATAATCTTTTGTTGGTTGAAGATAAATTTTTGTGGTAAATAAAGGAGAAATTTGGTGAAAAGTACAAAAGAACGCATTCAGGATTATATTATTATTACAATCGGAACCATTATCGCTTCCTTTTCGGTGTTTTTCTTCCTGACTCCAAGCCATTTGGCGGTAGGAAGCATCTCCGGTCTGGCGGTACTGATTGCGAAGTTCGTTCCGATGACGGTAGGTACCCTCCTGATTATTCTGAACGGAATCTGCTTGCTGCTGTCCGCTATTTTTGTGGGAAAGGAGTTCACATATCGAACCCTGTATCCGTCCATTCTGTTGCCAATCGTGATTCGGATTCTGGAGAAAATCTATCCGAACATGCAGTCACTGATGGGAGATCAGTTCCTGGATATGCTGGGATACCTGTTCCTCTATGCACTGGGAGCATCCCTCTTGTTCATGAACAACGCATCTTCCGGCGGATTGGATGTAATCACCAAAATTATGAATAAATATTTCCATATGGAGCTGGGAACCGCGATGTCCTTCTGCGGAATGGCGGTGGCAATCCCATCCATTTTCATCTACGATATCAAGACCGGACTGCTGAGTATTCTGGGAACCTATTTCCAGGGAATCGTTTTGGATCACTTCCTCTTAGGTTTCAGCATTAAAAAGAAGGTGTGCGTGGTATCGGATCATATTGAAGAAATTCGGGATTACGTTATCAACGTGATGCACAGCGGTGCGACCTTCTACGAGGCAACCGGTGCATTCGACTACCGCCATTACAAGGAATTGAACATCATCGTAAATCGTCAGGAATACGTTACCCTGATTAATTTAATCGATAAGGTGGATCCGGATGCCTTCGTTTCGGTGTATAATGTAAGTGAGATTATGAGTCACACATGGGGCCGAAAGGGAGGAAGTCAGAATGCTTCTAGAAAGTGAGAATAAAAAAAGCCGGCATGTCCTGATTGCAGAAGGAACCGGAAGCCGAGGAGAATCGTTGGTGCGTGCTTTTACCGATCGGGGAGCCACCACCGCCTTTTTCTGTCGGGATCGATATAAGGAAGCGCTGGAACTGAGCCGGGAAACCGGGGCGCTGAACATTAAATGCAACGTGTTTAATCGAAATTCCATGGAGTTTGCCGCAGATGTGGTGAAAGAATTCATGGAGGACCGGCTGGATACGTTGGTGTGCAACATTCTCCCGGAACTGAATCGAGAACAGCCGGCAGAAGATTGGAGCAAAGACCGGGAAAGCTTAATGAAGAATTTGGATGCCGTGGGTTTCTACTTGCAGACCATGCTGCCCTTGATGGGGGAAGGGGGAAGCGTGATTGTTCTGCTGCAATCCGGGGATTCGGGTCGGGAAACGTCCGAACCGATGTCTTTGGTGGAGAACATGCTGCAGTCGGCCCTGAAGGGGATGATTCAGTCCCTGGCTCGTTCGCTGCGGGATAAGCGAATTCGTGTGAACGGATTGCTTCTTTCGAACCGGGAAGAAGCGGAACCGAAAGTGGGTGGTACGGTGCGATTCCTGGCATCTCGGGATGCGGAGGGAATCACCGGACAACTGATTCAGATGTAAGGGATAAAACGGATGAAATATACAAAATCTTTTGAGACAAGGTCTTATGAAATCGACCGCCACGATGCGTTGACACCGACGGCAATGGTGCAGTACCTGCAGGAAACGGCAGATCATCAGATGCACGATACGGATAAAGACTACGGAGTCATCTACCGGGAAGAGCGGAAAGCTTTTGTGGTCAGCCGAATGAGCGTCGAGGTGTTCCGGCCGATATACAAATACGCCCATGTAGACTGCGATACCTGGGTGGTGCCGGCAAAGGCGGCGAATTTCCCCCGGGCGTACGAGCTCTATTTGGACGGAGAGATTGTAGCACGGGCCTACAGCAACTGGGCGCTGGTGGACGTGGATACTAAGAAGCTGGTGCTTCAGAGCGAGTATGACATGTCCTCTTACCCGGAAGATCGGGAGCCGGAGATGGGGATTCCGACGAGATTTCGAATTCCAAAGATGATGGAGTGGAAGGAAGGCGGAACGATGCCGGTAACGCTGACGCTGACCGATATCAACGGGCATATGAACAATGCCCGGTATTACAACTGCCTGTATGACCTCATTCCGAATGTAGAGGAGTATTGCATCACTTCCCTGAACATGCGGTTCGTCCACGAGGCTCCGCTGGGCAGTGAATTGAAAATCCTTCGAAGTGATTTTTTGGATCCGGGGAAATTGGACCCGCGTGCGGACAAAATTATCTATTTCAAAACCGAAGCGAACGGGGAAGACAACGTCCATGCGGTATTCGGATTGAAACGTTGGGAATAACGGAATATGCAGAAGTGCGAGAATCGCTGCAGCAATGCAACGGTTCTTTTTTTATGGAAAAGGGGGGAGGAAATATGTTTTTTGGTGGTTTTTGTTGAAAAGTGGGGTGAAGTGGTTTAAAATGGAGCATATATTAAATTACAGTCGAGACGTGTATGAAAAATAGGGAAGGCAGTTATGTTCACAGGAACTTATGAAAATTCTATTGACAATAAAAATAGAATGATTGTTCCGTCGAAGTATCGGAATCAGCTGGGCGGCAAATGCATGCTGGCCCGTGGTTTTGATACCTGTCTTTACATCTACACCATGGGGGATTGGGAAGAGCTGGTGGCAAAGATGCGAAAGCTCCGCCAGACGGACCGGGATATGCGCCGGTTCATCCGGGAATTCTTTTCCAATGCCAGCGAGTGTCAGCTGGATTCCCAGGGCCGAATCCTGATTCCACAGAACCTCAAGACCTACGCTTCCATTACGAAGGACCTGATTACTTTGGGCGCCATGGATAAGATTGAGGTGTGGAGCAAGGAGGTCTACAACGACTCCGAAAGCGAGAACATGTTCAACGACGAAGAATTTATTGCAAAGTTAGAAGAATACGATATATAGAGGCGAAAATGACATTCAGACATGTACCGGTACTATACGACGAAGTAATGGAATCCTTGAACATCCGACCGGACGGGTTCTATGTGGACGGAACCACCGGCGGCGGCGGGCATTCTTCCGGAATCTGCGAACGGTTATCCGAAGCGGGCACACTCCTGGCAGTGGACCGGGATACGGCCGCCCTGGAAGCCTCCCAAAAGCGTTTGGAACCTTATTCTTGTAAAAAAATATTTCTCCATTCCAACTATTCCGAGGTGGATCGAATTCTGGAAACGGCAGGGCAGCCGGTGGACGGCATTCTGTTGGATCTGGGCGTATCTTCATTTCAGCTGGATACGGCGGAACGGGGATTTTCCTACATGCACGATGCGCCGATGGATATGCGGATGAATGAGGACGACAGTTTTACGGCGTACAACGTGGTCAACGAATACGATGAAAAGGAGCTCCACCGGATTATCAAAGAATACGGTGAAGAGCGGTGGGCATCTCGAATTGCACAGTTCATCGTGCGCCGCCGAGAGGAGAAGCCGATTGAAACCACCGGGGAGCTGGTGGAGGTGATTAAAGCGGCCATTCCGGCTTCGGCAAGACGAAACGGGCCGCATCCTGCAAAGCGGACGTTCCAGGCCATCCGCATTGAGGTAAACGGAGAACTGGAACATTTGAAGACGGCGGTGGAGCGCCTTCCGGATATTCTGGCTCCGGGCGGCCGACTGGCCATCATCACCTTCCATTCGCTGGAAGACCGGATGGTAAAGGAGGCCTTTAACGCTCGGCTGAATCCGTGCACCTGTCCGCCGGAATTCCCGGTATGCGTGTGCGGAAAGAAGCCGGATGTGCGAAAGGTCACTCGAAAGCCGATTGCCCCGGGAGAGCGGGAACTGGAGGAGAATCCGAGAGCGCGGAGTGCAAAGCTGCGCGTCATAGAGAAAATATAGTAAGCTATCAATAATATACAGGAGGAAGCAATGAGTACAGCGGTAAATACCGGCCGAAAAGCAGTTGTAAGACGAAGAACAAAGACGACGACACAGACAGCTGCAGCACAATACAAAATCGCAATTAAATATATTCTGTGCGGTGCTCTGCTGCTCCTGGGAATTGTTTTTATGGCAGCGTATTCCACGAATCTTCAGCAGCAGAACAACACCCTGGCAGCACGAAATGACGTTCTTCAGGCGGAAATCGATTCGCTGAACGAGCAGATTAACGATGCCACCAGCATTGAGAAGGTGGAAACGATTGCCACGAAAAAGTATGGGATGGTTCAGCCGGACGAGAGCAACTACATCACCATTCGGGATGACAAGAAACAGGGCAGCAGTCTGGCGGACACGATAAAGAAAGAAGCCTATAACTAATTTCATGGATAATTGAAACCACACTCCGTCTTTTCGGGGTAGTGGTTTTTTGTGGATATAAGGAATGAGCAGAAAACCCCATAAAAGTACGAAGAAAAAGAGAATAGATGAGGCCATGTCCCGGAGAACCGGGGTGGTGGATGAAAATCGGCGGCGACTGGGCATCGGATTCATGCTGGTGGTGCTGATGTTTTCGGTTCTGACCTTCCGGCTGGCCTATTGGCAGATTGTTCGGGGAGACGATTTGAACGAAAAGGCCACGGAGATGCAAGATCAGGATACCACCATCAATCCGGTGCGGGGAACGATCTACGATGCCAATATGAATCCGCTGGCACAAAGCGTAACGGAATACGAGCTGTACGTGTATTCCCAAAGTCTGTACAAGGATAAGAAGATTACCGAGGACGAACGAAAGAAAGTCCTGAAGAATTTGTCGAAATACATCGGGCTCAGTGAGAAAGAGCTCAAGAAGAAATTTGAAAACAAGGACAACCTGATTAAGCTGGCAGACGGCCTGAAGCGGGATGACGTAAAGGCACTTCAGAAATTGTATGACGACAGCGTGGTGGTGAAGACGTCCATGGCCCGGAGTTATCCGAACAAGGACTTCGCTTCTCACGTGGTTGGTTTCGTGGATTCCAACAACAGCGGAAGAAGCGGGCTGGAGTACCAGTACAACGCGTTGCTCACCGGGGTGAAGGGACGAAAACTCAGCACCACCGACAGCCAGGGAAACACCCTGTTCAACGGGAATCGAAAATACTATCAGGCGGAAGACGGAAAGAGCATTGTCACCACCATTGACGGAGTGATTCAGAATTACGCAGAGGAAGCGGTGGCAGCCGGAGAGAAGAAGACCCGTGCCGAATCCATCAGCTGTGTTATAATGAGTCCGAAAACCGGCGATGTGCTGGCCATGGTGAACTATCCGAGCTACGATCCCAACAATCCGTACGAACCGTCGGATCCGTATGCGTTAAAGCAGTTCGGTAAACTATCCGAATCCAAGCAGAGTGAATACCTGAGCCGGATGTGGACGAATCCGATTATCAGCGGCGTCTACGAACCGGGTTCCACCTTCAAGCTGGTAACGGCAGCCTCGGCTTTGGATTCCGGCAGTGCGAATCGGAAATCCCGATACAAGTGCCCGGGATACATCGTGGTGAACGGAACGAAGATCAACTGCTGGGGAACGGCCCACGGCACAGAATCCCTGAAGCAGGCGGTGGGAAATTCCTGCAACCCGGCAATGGCTCGGGTGGCCCTGAACATGGGATCCAAGAGATTTTACGACTATATCGACCTCTTTGGTTTCGATGACAAGACCGGCATTGATTTGCCGGGAGAGGGAAATTCCATCGTAAAGAATCCGACCAATCTGGGAGATGTGGATCTGGCGACCACCGGCTTCGGCCAGGGTATCGCTATCACGCCGATTCAGCTGATGTGCGCCATCAACGCTTTGGGAAATGACGGAAACCTGATGAAACCGAAGGTGGTTCAGAAGATTTTGGACAGTGACGGAAAGACGGTGCAGACCGTAAAGGATACCAAAGTTCGAAAGGTGGTCTCCACGGAAGTGGCGGATAAGATGCGGGAAATCATGCAGTATTACGTGGAGAAAGGCGGCGGCGGTGCGGCCTACATCCCGGGATACCGTATCGGCGGCAAGACCGGAACGGCGAATATCGCATCCAACGGCGGATACTCCCACGATACGGTGGCTTCTTTTATCGCAATGGCACCGATGGACGACCCTCAGGTGACGGTGCTGGTCATGGTGACCCGTCCGAAGGGAAGCGAATTCGGTGCGGTGAACGCAGGCCCGATTGTGAAGCGGATTATGTCCAACGTGCTTCCGTACTTGGGCGTCAGCAAGAAATACGCCAAAAATGAAAGAAGAGATCAGGAGACCAAGGTGATTGTTCCGAAGGTCACCGGAATGAACAGCAAGAGCGCCATCAATTACCTTTCCGCAAGGGGATTGAAATATAAGGCGGTACCGGCGGACAGCGGGAAATCCTTCCATGTGGTGGATCAGTATCCGAAATCCGGAACGAAGGTATCTCCGCACAGCACGGTATACCTGTACAGCAAATAAGATTTTAAGAAGAAGGAACGAAAGAAAATGAAACGAACGAGTCTGGAATACATTGCAGAGGCGGTAAAAGGAAAAATCTACGCAAGGGCAGAGGAGAACCGACACGACAGTGTCACCGCCGTGTCCATCGACTCCCGGGATATCCCGGCGGAATGCCTGTTCTTTGCCATCATCGGTGAGAGAGCCGATGCACACCGGTTCTTGCCGGACGTTTATGAGAAGGAATGCCGGAATGTGGTGGTATCCGATTCGGAATGGGCGGAAAAGATGGGCGCTAAGAAAGATGTGAATGTCATTCTGGTGCCGGATACCCGACTGGCGCTGATGGACCTGGGCGAGAAATACTTGGATGACTGGAGCGGTCTCCGAAAGGTGGGCGTGACCGGAAGCGTAGGGAAAACCGGCACAAAGGAATTCCTCTACAGCGTACTGCGAAGCCGCTACCGCACAGGCAAGACGCCGGGAAATCTGAACAGCGAATTCGGAATTCCGCTGACGGCGTTCTCCTTTGCGGAAGACATTCAAGTTGCGGTTATCGAAATGGGCGCAGGCTACGGCAGTGCCATGGGTGACCTGTCTCGGATTGCGAAGCCGGAGGCAGCGGTAATCACCAACGTGGGCACCTCCCACCTGGAGGTGTACGGCACTCGGGAGAAGCTTCTGGAAGAGAAACTTCGGGTATCCACCGGATTCACTCCGGAGAATACATTGGTAATCAATACGGATTCCGATATTCTCACAAAAGAAAATGCGCAGCGCCATCAGCCGTCCGATGCGAGAATCGTTACGGTAGGCTCGAAAGGCGGCGAAGATTATCACCTTTCGGATATTCGTGACCGGGGTATTGAAGGCGTTCAATGTGATGTGACCCACGGCGGCGAGACGGTTACCCTCAAATTGCCGGTTATCGGTGCCCACAACCTGGGAAATGCGGTACTGGCGATGGCTATCGGAGAAGTCTTCGGAATTTCGATGGAAGAATCCGTAGAAGCGCTTCGGGAGGTGGAGACGAACGCGAACCGTCTCAGCGTGGTGAAAGGAGCGGATTACTCCGTCATCAACGATACCTACAATGCCAGTCCGGAATCCATGAAGGCCGGAATCGACGTGCTGGTGAACAGTCCGGGAAAGCGAAAAATCGCTGTACTGGGAAGCATGTTCGAGCTGGGAGATCACTCGGAGCAACTTCACCGAAGTGTGGGGGAATATGCGGCTTCTAAGCCGGTGGATATTCTGGTGGCCATCGGAGAGAACGGCAAAGCCATTGCAGAGGGGGGAGAATCGGCATCTTCAGATTTGAAGGTTCTGTACTATGAGAACCGGGAAGACGCTGCAAAAGCGGTTCGCCCGATGCTTCAGGCCGGCGATCTTGTCTACGTGAAGGCATCTCGTTCCATGGCACTGGAAAAATTTGTCACAGCAATCACAGAGTAGTACAATAGGAACGGAAATAAATAAAGAAAAGGATAAAAAGAAAAATGACACTATTGGACGTAATTCTATATTTCGTTATGCCACTGGCGGTTACCGCATTGCTGACCTACGGATTGATTCCGTACTTCCATCGGAAACAGTTCGGTCAGTACATCCGGGAGGAAGGCCCGAAGGCGCACCTCAAGAAGCAGGGCACACCGACGATGGGCGGAATTGCCATTTTCATCGGCATTGTAGCCGGAATGGCGGTATTCATGGTTCGGGTTTCAGATCCGACCAAATCCTGGGCCAGTCCGCACCTGGTGCGGGATGCGGTGGCCATCGTTCTGACGATGCTTGCTTTTGGGGCCATCGGATTTATCGATGACTTCAACAAAATCGCCAAAAAGGAAAATCTGGGATTAACGGCAAAGCAAAAGCTGATTATGCAGGCCGTGTTCAGCATCGGTCTGGCGTTCTATATGATGCGGACCGGACGGGAAGACCTGTTCATTCCGTTTGTGAAGATCAGCGTAAGTTTTGGAATTCTGTACATTCCGTTTGTAATGTTCGTGGAAATCGCCATGTCCAATGCGGTGAACCTCACCGATGGATTGGATGGACTGGCTGCCGGCGTGACCGCCATTGTGGGAATCGCCTTTGCCGTTATCGGCTGGAAGGAAGGAAACACCATTCTGACCGTCAGCGGAACCGTGGTAGCGGGCGCATTGATCGGATTCCTTCTGTTCAATCACTATCCGGCAAAAATCTTCATGGGAGATACCGGCTCCATGGCTTTGGGCGGCGTACTTTCCGGAATCGCAGTGGTAACGGGAAAAGAATTTCTCCTTCCGCTGGTGGGATTGATTTACGTGCTGGAAGCCCTTTCGGTAATTATCCAGGTGGCGTACTTCCGGAAGACCGGCGGGAAGAGATTTTTCCGAATGGCTCCGCTGCACCATCACTTCGAGTTGGGCGGAATGAAAGAATACAACGTAGTGTATATGTTTTGTGCAGTAACAGCGGTTCTGGGTGTGATTGCATACTTCGGAACGATTTAGAATAAGGAGGCGCAGAGATGATGAGAGATGAAGTGAAAGGTAAAAAAATCCTTGTAGTGGGAATGGGGAAATCCGGCAAGGCGGCGGTTCAGGAGCTGCATAAGCTGGGTGCGCAGGTGGTCGCACAGGATGTGCACACGGTGGATGCCGTGGACCCGAAGTTTGCAAAATACTTGGAAAGAGAGAGCATTCCTGCGTTCTTTGGATGCAATCCGGACAACATGGGCGAATATGATTTGGTGGTAATCAGCCCCGGCGTTTCACCGGAACTGTCATTTCTGCAGGAAGCGAGATTATCCGGCGTCGAAGTCATCGGTGAACTGGAGCTGGCATATCGCCTGAGCAAGGGAACCTTCATTGCCATTACCGGCACCAACGGAAAAACAACCACCACAACTCTGGTGGGCAAAATCTTTGAGAAGGCGCGCCGCAAGACGGCAGTCGTAGGAAATATCGGCGTGGCTGTGGTTTCCAAAGCCCTGGAATCCACGGAGGACGAGTGGATGGTAACGGAAGCCAGCAGCTTCCAGCTGGAGACGGTGAAGGAATTCCATGCGAAGGTCTCCGCAATTCTGAACCTGACACCGGATCATCTGAATCGGCACAAGACCATGGAAGCCTATGGAGCGGCAAAGGCACAGGTATTCCGGAATCAGGATGAAAACGATTATCTGGTGATCAACTACGATGACAAGACCTGCTTCGCCTTGGCGGAAAAATGCAAAGCCACCGTGGTTCCTTTTAGCCGAAAAAAAGAGCTGGAGATGGGTGCCTTCCTTCAGGATGATGAAATGGTCATTCGAGATGAAAACGGAATCGTTCGGCCGATCTGCAGCATTCACGATCTGAAGATCATCGGCGACCACAACGTGGAGAATGCATTGGCGGCGGCAGCAATCAGCTTCTTCGCCGGTGTGGATTTGGAGTCCATTCGGGAAGCCATCGTGGAATTCCCGGGAGTGGAACATCGAATTGAATATTGCGGCCTGGTGGACGGCGTGAAATTCTACAACGATTCCAAGGGAACCAATGTGGATGCGGCAGTTATCGCGCTGAAAGCGCTGAAGGAGAACATTGTTCTCATTGCCGGCGGAGACGGAAAGGCGCAGGACTTTACGGAACTGGCAGAGAACCTGCAAGGACGGGTAAAGGCATTGGTCCTTCTGGGCCGGGATGCCAACCAGATTGAGGCATGCGCAAGAAAAGTCGGATTTGACGCGATTTATAATGAAAAAGATATGAATGCTTGCGTAAAGAAGGGCATGGCTCTTGCGGAAGAAGGCGATAAGGTGCTCCTTTCGCCGGCATGCGCAAGCTGGGATATGTACGATAACTACGAGCAGCGGGGAGACCATTTCAAGACCTGCGTTCAGCAGCTGCTTCGTTGAAACGATGGATTGGAGAACGGAAAGTAGATGGGTGTAATCAGCCGGAAGAAGCAATCGAATAGTGGAAAGAAGGAGAAGAAGATCCGCAGAACGCCGAAATGGAATGTGGACAGCATGCTGGGTTCCTTAGCGGTGAAATACGATGCATCGGTGGCTCTGATTTCCGGAATCCTGATTGCCTTCGGCATCGTGATGGTGTTCAGTGCAGGGTACTACACCACCACCAATTTCTACAACGATCCGTACTACTACCTGCGGAGACAGCTGGCCTGGGTGGCGTTGGGAATTGGCGTAATGGCGCTGTTCACCCGATGGGATTACCACAAATACGCGAAGTACTACTGGGTGTTTGCGGTGGTGTCCATCGGCGCATTGGCGCTCCTATTCACACCGCTGGGTGTTACGGTAAACTTTGCGACCCGGTGGTTTCAGTTGGGACCGCTGAGAATTACACCCAGTGAATTCTCCAAGCTGGCCATGATTATTTTCACTGCCGGATACGTGGCGGAACGCCCGAGACGAGTTCGAACCATCTACGTGTTCGTTCTCTTCGGCGTAATGATAGTGCATTTGGGACTGATTATCAAACAGCCGAACCTGTCCACGGCGATTGTAATCGCCGCCATCATGATCGGCATCATGTACGTGGCGGGCATGTGGAACGGATGGCTGGTGCTGGCAGCATTGGCCCTAATCGGCGGATTGATATTTATCCTGATGTTCTATCCCGACTCCCACTGGTACGCACGAATGACCAACTTTATCAATCCGTTCAAGGATGCTCAGGGAGAAGGATATCAGGTATCTCAGGGATTGATTGCACTGGGCAACGGCGGTCTCTTCGGACTGGGACCGGGTAAAAGCATTACCAAGAACCTCTATCTTCCGGAACCCCAGAACGATTTCATTCTGGCGATTATCGGAGAAGAATTGGGATTCGTGGGTCTGGTGGTACTGTTGTCCGTATATCTTCTGCTGATCTATCGATGCTTTGTCATCACCGTTCACGCAAAGGATAAGCTCGGATTCTATCTGGGCGCCGGAATTACGGTCATGATGGCACTTCAGGTAATTCTGAATGTGGCCGTTGTAACCGCCTCCATGCCGGCAACGGGAATTACGCTTCCCTTCGTCAGTTACGGCGGAACGTCGCTGCTGGTGTTCATGGCATCGATGGGAATTATGCTGAATATTTCAAAGAAAAATCGAGGGTAATAACATGAGAATTATTTTAACGGGAGGAATTACCGGAGGCCATATTTATCCGGCACTGGCCATAGGCGATAAATTCAAGGAAATGGATCCGGAATGCGAAATCCTATACATCGGAAATGAGCGGGGAATGGAGAACGAAATCGTTCCGAAACACGGTTTTCCGCTGGAAATCGTTCCCTCCAAAGCGGTGGACCGGTCCAACATATTTAAAATGGCGGAGACCCTGGCGGTAACCGGCAGGGGGAAGAGTCAGACCTACCGGATTATGAAGAAATTCCGTCCGGATATCGTCATCAGCACCGGAAGTTATGTCAGCGTTCCGGTGGTGCTGGCAGCACATAAATACGGTGCAAAGGTATTCATCCATGAGCAGAACGCGTATCCGGGAATGGCGAATCGATTCTTGTCTCAATATGCGGAGAAGGTGTTCCTGGGCTTTGAGGATGCGGGAAAATTCTTCAAGCAGAATCGAAAACTGCAGTATTCCGGAAATCCGGTTCGGAAGGATTTCTACGGAAAGGATAAGAAGGAATCCCGGAAACTGCTGGGCATACCGGAAGATGATTTTGTGATTATGACCTTTGGCGGCAGTCAGGGTGCTACCGCCATCAACGATACGGCGATTGAACTGATTCGTGCCTATGGCGACCGCCCGAACGTCACCATTTTGTTCGGCACCGGCAAGCGATTTTACGATGACGTACAGCATAATCTGGAAGTGATGGGACTCTCCGGCAAAAGCAATGTTCGAGTGTCTCCGTACATTCAGGATATGGCTAACACTCTGGCGGCAACGGATGTGGCCATCAGTCGCTCCGGCGCACTGTCCGTTTCGGAGATTACCATGTCGGGCTGTCCGGCCATCTTCGTACCATCTCCGAACGTAACCGGAGATCATCAATACTACAATGCGAAAGCGGTGGTGGATAACGGCGGAGCGATTATCGTCCGGGAGGATGGCGATACGCCGAACCGAATTGTGAACATATTGAAAGAACTCCTTGCGGATCCGGATATCGTTCGGCGGATGGCGGAATGCAGCCTGAAGTGCGCTCCGGTAAACGCTACCGACATTGTGTATGAAGGGATCATGGATATATGGACGAAAAACAAATAAACAACGATAATTCGGAAACTTCCGCGGGAATGGATTTCGGATTAGACGATGAATTCGTATCCATTGACCGGCAGATTGATGAACTGGCAGCAGAGATGGTGGATGTGGACGGTTCGGAAGAGGTACCGGAGGAACCCCCTTCAGAGTTGGACCGGCAGATTGCGGCGAACATCCTGAAGCGGCAGAAGAAGCGAAGTCGCCCCAGCCCTTTCAAAGTGGCTTGCGGCATCATCATCCTGACCATCGCCATGTTGGTATTCATGAGCACTGGGGTGTTCACCATCGATTCCATTCAGGTGGAGGGAAATGATTATTTTACCGATGAAGAAATCATCAATATGGCCCACGCTACGACGGGAAAGAATTTGTTCTACCATTCCGGCAGCCGGGAAATTGTGGAATATTTGGAAGGCAGCCCGTACATCGAGGAGGCGAAGGTATCCAAGCGGATTCCGGGGACTCTGGTAATTCGGGTAAAAGAGCGGGAACAGATCGCCGCAGTGGTATACAACAAAGAATACTTGGTGGTGGATTCCCAAGGACTGTTGCTGCGCCGCTCCAAAACAAAGCCGAAGGTGACCATCGTTACCGGAATCAAAATCCGTAAGATGGAGCTGGGGGAGAAATTGGAAGTGACCAATTCCAAGGAATGGAAGAGCGCGCTGCGCATCCTGAATGCCATGAATGAGGGAGACCTGTACTTTAAGAAATTGAAGGTCTCCGATGATACGGCTAGGGGATACGTATACGATTCCATGGTCTGCAAGGGCCGTGTGGAAACCATGATTGAATCCATTGAAAAGGAACGTCTTCAGAAGGTGCTGAAGGCGCTGTTCAAGAAGGGCATTAAGCGAGGAACCGTCACCTTGACGGAAAGCGGCTATGCTTCCTTTGAACCGAAGGTATAGGAAACTAAAATAGACATAAGAAATGCATTTTTGCGTGCAGAAGCTTTGAAAAAATGTGTAGGTTAACAAGAAAAACTGTAGAAATAGAGTGCATTTCGGTAAATCTTATGGTATTATAAATTAGATATAAATATAGGAGGAGCTTTATGATGGAATTTGTTTCTGACTTTATATCAGATCAGGACAGAGCTGCGATTATCAAGGTTGTCGGTGTAGGTGGCGGCGGATGTAACGCAGTGAATCGAATGGTGGACGCACAGATGTCGGGCGTTACCTTTATTGCCGTAAATACAGACAGACAGGCTCTTGCAAAGTGCAAGGCAGAGGTGAAGATACAGATTGGTGAGAAGCTGACCGGCGGAAGAGGTGCCGGCGCGAATCCGGAGATTGGCCAGAAAGCGGCGGAAGAAACTCTGGAAGAAATTACCGGTTATCTTCAGGATGCAGATCTGGTGTTCATCACTGCAGGAATGGGCGGCGGTACCGGTACCGGTGCAGCACCGATTATTGCGAAGGCAGCGATGGATTGCGGCGCATTGACGGTAGCCGTAGTAACCAAGCCATTTTCTTTTGAAGGAAAGATGCGTTGGAACAGAGCACAGAAGGGTATCGAATATCTCACGAATTTCGTAGATTCTTTGGTAATCATCCCGAACGATCGTCTGATTGACTCCAGCGAAAAGAACACTTCCTTCATGGATGCGTTTGCGATGGCAGACGATGTACTGAGACAGGGTGTTCAGGGTATTTCCGATTTGATTTCCAAGGAAGGATATGTCAACGTGGATTATGCGGATGTCAGAACCACGATGGAAGGTCGCGGCGTTGCACACATGGGTGTGGGCGTTGGATCCGGCGACAACAAGGTAGAAGAAGCGGTTCGAAATGCAATCGAGAGTCCGCTGCTGGAGACATCGGTGGATGGCGCAAGATCCATTCTTCTGTACGTTTCCGGTGGTCTGGATATGGGAATGCTGGACATCAGCAAGATTGCAGAGAAGATTCAGGCGGAGGCAGATCCGGATGCCAATATCATCTTCGGTGCATCGGTATCGGAAGATATGGCAGACAAGGTATCGGTTACCCTGATTGCAACCGACTTCCAGTCGGAGGGAATTTCCGGTTCCAAGATCGAGTCGCCTAAGATTAGCACTCAGAGTTCAAGCAGAAAGACGGTTTCCAGAGACGGTCTGGAAGGCGTTGAAGTAACGCTGGATGAGCTGATGAGAAGAAACAGCGACCCGGCAGAGAATTCCGCTGCATCGGAATTTGACGTTCCGGATTTCCTGCGTTAATCGATTTCAATTATGAGTGAAGTGATTTGTTCAGAAAAAAATCCGCTGATTAAGCGCATTCGGAAATTACAGCAGAAGAAAAAGAGAGACGCTTCCGGTCAGATGATTGTTGAAGGAAGTAACTTGATACGAGAAGCTGTTCAGAAGGGCATCTGTATGGATGCTCTTCTGATTTCGGATATCTATCCTTCCGAACCTTGGATGGAGGAGCTCTCTAAGCGAGGCGTTCGAGTAGAACGGGTGGATGCGTTCCTTTTTGAGAAGATTACGGATGCGAGAAACGGTGTCGGCCTTCTGGCAATTGTAGATCGACCGGTTGTGGATGAAAGTCAATTCGAAAACTGTTTTCGACCGGGCAGCAATTGCGTGGTGCTGGATCGCCTTCAAGATCCGGGTAATATCGGGACAATCATTCGGACCGCAGTGGCAGCGGGATATGATGCAATAGTGACCATGAAGGGAACGGGCGATGTGTATTCTCCGAAAGTCCTTCGGGCGACGGCGGGCATGATTTTTGATGTACCGATTGTTCCTTTATCCGATAGCCGGGAATTGGTGAAGTTGGCACAGGATTACGGAAAACGCATTGCGGTGACCACACCGGACGGCGGGATTCCGTATTACGAGTGCGACCTGAAACAAGATGTTTTTCTGGTAATCGGAAATGAAGGAAACGGTATCGGGGATGAATTGATTGAAGCCTCGGATATACGGGTGACGTTGCCCATGTACGGTGGAATCGAGTCCCTGAACGCAGCTGTATCGGCGGGCATATTGATGTACGAACGAGTGCGCAACATATAGAAGAATACAAGTTATTGATAAAGAACAGAGGAGCAGACTATGGACAAGTGCAGAGCGGATGTAACGATTTGTGGCGCTGATTACGTGCTTTCTGGAGAGAAGAGCGAAGATAAGATTAAGGAAATTGCCAAGTTCGTGGATGATGAACTGAGACGGACCAGTCGGGCACTGAATTCCAATCCGAATTACAAATGTGCCGTGCTGACAGCAATTAATATTGCGGAGAAACTGATGGAGAACAGCGATCTTCTGCTGAAGCTTCAGACAGAGAATCACCAGTTGGACAACGATGTTCAGCATTACATTACCCTTTGGGAAAATGCGAAGAAACAGGTGACGGATTTGAAGGAACAGATGAACGATGATTCCGACAGACAGATTCAGGACAGCGAGAAGTACAAGAATCTTCAGGCGAAATGCACCGAGATGGAGAATGCATACTTCGATCTCCAGATGGAAAATGTGAACCTTAAGAATGAGCTGAGAAGCTTGAAGAAGTTTAGGGAAGAAGATGAACAGTAGAACGATTAAGCTGCTGGAATACAACAGAATATTGGAGATGCTTGCAGAACAGGCCGGTTCCGAACTGACGAAGGAACGAATTTCAAAGCTGGAACCGATGACCCACCTGCATGCAATTCAGGACGCACAGACGGAAACTACGGAAGCAGTTTCCGTTATTCTGTATAAGGGAAATATTCCGGTGGGAGCATTTCCGGACCTGAGCCGCATTCTGAAGATGGCTCGAAAAGGTCGGGTGCTGAACATGCGGGAACTGCTGCAGGTGCGGGTCTGCCTTCAGATTGCCAGAGAGGTAAAAACATTCCTGACAGAAGACGTTCCGGAGATTCCGACCCTTCAGGAAATCGGCAATCTGCTGGAGCGGGTGGATGAACTGGAAAAGGACATTGATCGCTGCATTTTGTCGGAGGATGAGATGTCGGACAGTGCTTCGCCGGAGCTGAAACGAATTCGAAAAGAAATTCGAAATAAGAATGAGAGCATTCGAAATCGGCTGAACAAGACCGTGAGCACCTCTTCCGCACAGAAATTCCTGCAGGAAGCGATTGTCACCATGCGGAACGGCCGATACGTCATCCCGGTAAAGCGGGAATATGCGAACATGTTCCCGGGATTGGTTCACGACCAGTCCCAGAGCGGATCCACCTTATTCATCGAACCCCAGTCCGTTGTAAATATGAACAACGAGCTGCGGGAGCTGGATCTGGCGGAACAGGCAGAAATTACCCGAATTCTGGAGATTTTCTCCGGCCGGGTAGCGGAACATTTCCACGGATTGAACAATAACCAGAAGCTTCTTCTGGAGCTGGATTTCATCAGCGCAAAGGGAAAACTGTCCCTTCAGATGAACGCTTTTGAGCCCCGCATGAACACAGAGGAAATTCTGGAAATATATCACGGACGCCATCCGCTGATTCCGGCAGATAAGGTGGTTCCCATCAATGTATCTTTGGGCGAGAATTGGAAAACCCTCCTGATTACCGGTCCGAACACCGGCGGTAAGACGGTCACCTTAAAGACCATCGGACTCTTTATTTTAATGGCGCAGAGCGGACTACACGTACCGTGTTCCGAGGAAAGCCGGCTTCCGGTGCTGGAAGAAGTGTTTGCGGATATCGGAGATGAGCAGAGTATTGAGCAGAGCCTCAGTACGTTCTCAGCCCATATGAAGAACATCACGGAAATCTTTCGGACGGTAAACGAGAAATCTTTGGTGCTGCTGGATGAGCTGGGTTCCGGAACGGATCCGGCGGAAGGTGCGGCGCTGGGTATTGCCGAGCTGGAAGAGCTTCGGAAACGCGGGGCTTTAGTGGTGGCCACGACCCATTACACGGAGCTGAAGAAATATGCGCTGAGCACACCGGACGTGGAAAACGCCTCCATGGAGTTCGATGTGGAGACGCTGTCTCCCACCTATCACCTTCGGGTCGGCCTGCCGGGAAAATCCAACGCCTTTGAAATTTCGCGAAAGCTCGGTCTGGAAGAGAAAATCCTCAAGAGAGCGGAAGCCCTTCTGGGAGAGAACGAACTGAATTTCGAAGATGCGGTAACTCGGGTAGAGGAAGAGCGAAAAGAGGCGGAACGGATTACCGAAGAAGCCAATCGAATTAAGGAAGAAGCGGAGCTGCGACTGAAGGAAGCGGAAGCGCGGATTCGCCGGGCAGAGCAAGAAAAGGCGAAAATCCTGGAAGATGCTCGAAATCAGGCGAAAGGCATCCTAAAAGAAACCGAGGACACGGTGGAGGATATCCGAGAAGAGCTGAAGCGGATGAAGGATGAATCCAAGGGTCACCAGGTGAACAAGGTGGCGGAAAGCCGGCGGAGACTTCGGGAAGCCGAAAAGAAGTACCGGGATAAGCCGGCGGCAATTCCGGCAGAGAAGGAAGGAAAGCCGATTCGTCCGGATCAGCTGAAAATCGGAACGCGGGTAAAGGTGATTTCGCTGAACCAGAATGGCGAGGTTGTTTCCCTTCCGGACAATCGGGGAAACCTGATGGTGCAGATCGGCGCTTTGAAGACCGGCGTGAACGTGAAAAATCTGATGCTGATTGAAAGCGAAAAGGCCGGGAACAAGGAGCGAAAGAAGCGGCAGTACAATCAGATTAAGACACGAAAGACGCGAAGTGTGCCGATGAGCATCAATCTGATTGGAAAGACTCTGGATGATGCTCGAATGGAAATGGAGAAATATCTGGACGATGCATACCTTGCAGGTCTGCGGAGCGTGACGGTGGTTCACGGCCGAGGAGAAGGTATTCTGAAGAAGGGACTGCGGGATGCCCTGAAACACAACCGATGCGTAAAGAGCTTTAAAGGCGCTCCGTATAATCAGGGCGGAGAAGGCGCGACGGTGGTAGAACTGAAGGAGTAATGCATGTATATTATCAGTAAATGTCTTCTGGGAGAGAACTGCAAGTATAATGGGGGTAACAATCGCTCGGAAGATGTGGTAAAATTCTCACATGAACATTCTTATTTCGGCGTGTGTCCGGAATGTGCCGGGGGACTTCCCACTCCGCGGGTTCCGGCGGAAATTGTGGAACAGAACGGAGAATGCCGAGTGGTGAACCGAAACGGCGTGGACGTTACCGCCGAATACGTCCGGGGAGCGGAGATTTGCTTCCGGGATGCGCAGAAAGCTGCTGAACAGATGGGGGAAGCCCTGGAAGGGGCCATTCTCCAGGCGAGAAGTCCTTCCTGCGGCGTGGGGCAGATTTACAACGGCCGGTTTGACGGTACCTTAATCCCGGGGGATGGTATTTTTGTCCGATTGCTTCGGGAAAACGGGATTCCCGCGGGAACGGAAAATGTAATTAGAGAGAACGGAGAACAGTAAATGATCGATTACAAAAAGAAAATTGCTGAAATTATTGCAGAAGACGAAGCGTTGAATATGACACCGGAGGAAATCCTGGAGTGGATTGAAATTCCGGGAGACACAAAGATGGGAGACTACGCGTTCCCTTGCTTCCGTCTGGCGAAAACATTGCGCAAAGCACCGCCGCTGATTGCACAGGATGTGGCTGCAAGAATCGAAGGTGCCGGCATTTTTGAAAAGGTTCAGCCGGTAAATGCCTATGTGAACATGTTCCTGGATAAGAAGGAATACGCACAGACTCTGACGGAGGATGTGCTGACTCGGGGCAAGGATTACGGCAGATCGGAAGTGGGACAGCATCGCCCGGTAATCGTGGAATACTCTTCCCCGAACATCGCAAAGCCGTTCCATATCGGTCATATCCGAAGCACTGTTATCGGTAATGCAATCTACAAGCTGTATGATGAAATCGGCTATGACGTGATTCGAATCAACCATCTGGGGGATTACGGAACTCAGTTCGGCAAGATGATTGTGGCATATCGCAAGTGGGGCAGTGAAGAGGAGTTGGAAAAGGATCCGATCAAGGCGCTGCTGGGTTACTACACCCGTTTCCACCGGGAGGCGGAAAACGATCCGTCTTTGGACGACGAGGCGAGAGAAGCTTTTGTGAAACTGGAAAACGGCGAGGAAGAAGAGGTTCGTCTCTGGAAGCGCTTCCGGGAGCTGAGCCTGCAGGAATTCAACCGCGTGTACGATATGCTGGGAATCACGTTTGATTCCTATGCCGGAGAGAGCTTCTACTCCGACAAGATGCCGGCGGTTATCGAAGAACTGAAGGAAAAGAATCTGCTGGTAGAATCCAGAGGTGCTCAGATTGTGGACCTGGAGCCGTACGGAATGACACCGGCAATCATCACCAAGTCCGATGGTTCCAGCCTGTATGCAACCAGAGATATCGCCGCAGCGATCTATCGAAAAGAACACTACAACTTCGATAAGTGCATCTACGTGGTAGCATCTCAGCAGAACCTCCACTTCAAGCAGTGGAAGAAGGTCCTGGAGCTGATGGGAAAAGAATGGCAGAAGGACTGCATCCACATCCCATTCGGTCTGGTAAGCCTGGAAGGCGGTGCGACCCTGTCCACCCGTAAGGGCAACGTGGTATTCCTGGAAGATGTTCTGAACGAAGCGGTTCAGAAGACTGCGGAAATCATGAAAGAGAAAAACCCGCAGGGAATCGATGTGGACGAAGTGGCAAAGGAAGTCGGTATCGGTGCCGTAATTTTTCAGGAGCTGTCCAACAACCGTATCAAGGATTATGTATTTAACTGGGACAAGGTGCTGAACTTCGACGGTGAGACCGGTCCGTACGTTCAGTACACTCATGCCAGAGCTTGCAGCGTCCTCCGCAACGCTACCGAGGAGGAAATGGCACGGATCCGCAAGGGGGATTTCGATGCGAAGTACATCACCTCCGACAGTGCGTATAACCTGATTAAGCTGATTTACCGCGTACCGGAAATCATTCTGGATGCAGCGGATAAATACGAACCGTCCATCCTGACCCGTCATCTGGTGGATGTGGCGCAGAGCTTCAATAAGTTCTATCACGATGAACACATCTTGGTGGACAACGAAGACGAGAAGGTGGCGAAGCTGGCCCTGGTTGAGTCGGCACGAATCGTTATTGCAAATTGCTTGAACCTTCTGGGCATTAAAGCACCGGAAAGAATGTAGGTGATATCCATGAGACTTCTTCTTACAACAATTCAAAATGATTGCATTCACACGAAGCTGTCAATGAAGTACCTCTACAGTGTTGTGGAAGAGGCGCCGTGCCAGACGGATGTGGTGGAGTATAAAACCACGGATCATGTGGGATATATTTTCCGGGAAATCCTTCGGGGCGAATACAATATTGTATATTTCCATTGCAATATGATGAATGTGGATAAGGTTGCAGAAGTCGCAGAGATGGTGAAGAAGGCCGTTCCGACATCGATTATGGTGATGGGCGGAACGGAGGTCAGCTTCGGTACCCGGGAGTTCATGGAACAGCACCCGGAAATCGACTACGTTTTCCGAGGCGAACCGGAATCGGTGCTGTACCAATTCCTTCGGACGATTTTTACCTACGAGTTTGATTTTGAAAATATTGCCGGCTTAGCATATCGTCAGGATGACCGGATTCAGGTGAATCCGATGGCGGCACCGGTGGATTTCGAGACACTTCCGTTTCCGTATGAAAACATGGAACTGGAGCCGAGCGATACGGCGTATTATGAAAGCTTCCGAGGCTGCCCGGATCGATGCGGCTATTCCCAATACTATCCGGGAAAGATTCGCTCTTTGCCGTTAAATCGGATCTGTACGGAACTTCGGTATTTCCTGGTGAAGAACGTACAGCGCGTCGTGTTCGTGGATAAATGGTTTAACTACAGCAGGGACCGGGCATATCGCATTTGGGAGTATCTGATCAGCAACGATAACGGAATCACCACATTTGAATTTGATGTAAACGGAGATCTGTTGGATGAGGAAACCGTGCGCCTTCTGGGAACTGCCCGGGAAGGTCAATTTCGATTCAATGTCGATGTGGAAAGCACTAATGCGGAGGCGTTGGCGGCAGCCGGACGAAAGGCGAATATCTATCAGCTGATGTACAACGTATCTCGTCTTCAGGAATACGGAACTGTTGATATTACAACGGTGATTCGGGCGGGGCTTCCGTGTGAAACGCCGGCGCTGTTCGCTCGTTCCTTTAATAAAATTTTTGATTTGAAGGCATCCCGCATGGAATTGAAGGTGCTTCGCCTGAAGAAAGGAACGGAGCTTCGAAGAAACGCCCAGCAGTACGGTTACGCTTATCAGAGCCGGGCACCTTATGAAGTCATCGCAAATGATTTTATGCCGGCGACGGAATTGATTCGAATCGAGAATATCGGAAAGCTTCTGAATCTGTTCGTGAACAGCGGGGGGTTCGAAGAGTCCATTCAGAAGATTCTGCTGGACGGGCGGATGAAGCCGTACGCATTCCTGGAGGGGCTGGAGGCCTATATTTCCAAGAATCAGATGGAGAAGCTGATGTACAAGGAAGAGAATCTCTATCGGATTCTCTATGCGTATGCGACGGAGCTTTACGATACCATGAACGAGACGCTGAAGCTGCCGGTTCTCCAGGAAATTCTTCACAGCGATATGGAACAGAATCTCTCTTATGAGAAAGTAAAAATATTCGATCGAAAGGGATGGGACATTAATGCATAGTATGGAGTTGGATTTATCGGATAAGATACGTTCGTTTCTCATTGAGAAGAATAAAGATTTGCTTTTCGATGAGCTTTCGGAACGATTTTTGGAGTCCGGCAATCTGAAGGATATTCTTACCGGAGTTCCGGTACCCATTACGGGAGATGCGACGGATAATTTTACGAACCTGACCATTGCCATGGGCATGGCGCGGGTCATCGGCGCGGATCCGGATTTTCGGTATGGGGAGGCGTACCGGGCTTGTCTTCGCCGGATGTACGGGGAGAATGCGGAGAAGGTGCTGATTTCCGAGGGGGCGAAGGCCGGCGGCAGCGGTGATTACGAGATGGCCTGCATCTATTTCCGCACAGCGCTTCAGCTGAATCCGGGAAGCCGGGATGCCCTGTACCTTTACGGAAGAGCCTGCAGCGATGCATATAACCGGGAGGATTTGGAGGAGGCTTATGTGGGAATGTTCAAAGCACAGGCCTTTGACATTTTCGAGGAGCTGACCATTCGCCATCCGGACTTCGATATGGGATATTATTTCCTGGGCTACAGCTATGCCAACATGGGGCAGTATACGAAAGCTCAGATTACCTGGCAGGAGTTTATGGAACTCAGCCGGGATCGAAAGGAAGATGCGGATTCCTCCATGGACCCGATTCCGGCAGATGAGATGCAGGAGATGCGGGAAGAAATCGGGAACCGTCTGGAATCCATGGAGCAGGCGGTGGAAATCGAGCATGCGGTGAACCGAATCCTGTCCGGGGACTTCCAGCACGGAATTGACGTTTTGACCATGTATGAGGAGAAATACAGCGAATGGTGGCCGCTTTGGTATTACCTGGGCGTGGCCTATGCCGGCATGGAACAAGGAGAACAGTCCGTGGAAGCTTACAAGCACGCCCTTCGTCTGAGTCCGAGCAACATTCAGGTGATGACGGAGCTGGTGGAAGTCTTCCAGTCTCTGGGGGATTGGAAGAATGCCGAGAAGTACATTGAGAAAATCCGAGTAGTTCAAAGGGGAATGGAAGAAGAAGCCCGGGAGCAGAATGAAGAATAATTGAATCGGGAGGAAAAATGTTCGGACTCTCTATCACTGAGCGAGGGCACCGAATTCTCCGAGAGTATATCCGAAAGGGCGATGTCGCCGTGGACTGCACCGCAGGACATGGACTGGACACGCTCTTTTTGGCTGAGTGCGTGGGAGAAGAGGGTGCGGTGCACGCATTTGAAATACAGGTAAAAGCAATCAACGAGCTGCAGGAGAAATTCCGGGAGAATCCACGGGTAACGATACACGGGGAATCCTATGTGAATCTGTCGCGATACGTTTCGGAGGCCCGGATTATCATGTACAATCTGGGCTATCTGCCCGGAGGGGATTGTGACCTTACCACAAAAACCGAAGAGACCCTGCGGTCGCTGGAGCAAGCCTGTCAGTTGATTTTACCCAAAGGCGTAGTCTCCGTCGTGGCCTATCCCGGTCATCCGGAAGGGGCGCGAGAAGCGGCGGCGGTGGAAGAATATCTGAAAGCCTTGCCCGGGAGTGTTTTTGAGGTGCTGACCCTGCGTCAGACCAATCGCAGCGCGAAGACACCGGTGCAGCATTTCGTGTTCCGAAATCGATAGAAAAAAATATTTTTTCCGCCCGTATCGCGCGAAAAAGCGTGCCGTTATTGGGTTTAAAAAAAAGAACGCGAAATATAGGGAATTTAAACAATTGACATACAACATCATGGGTAATATAATACCAAAGGAAACAATATGTTGTGGTAGTAAGTACCGAAGAGCACCCTACATGTAGAGTGCTTATTAAAATGGTACATATATATGCGAAAGAAAAGAGGAGATTGTCGTGAACGTAATCAAGAGAAACGGAGCGGAAGTAGAATTCGACATCGATAAGATTATCCATGCCATTCAGGGGGCCAACCGTCAGGTGCCGGAAAAGAAAAGAATGACCGAGGTGCAGATTCGCCGAATTGCAGAGAGCGTGACCGTTGCTTGTGATGACTTGGGACGTTCTCCGGCGGTGGAAGAGATTCAGGATTTCGTGGAGCAGGCCATCATGCAGCACGGAGCCTACGAGGTTGCGAAGCAGTACATTACCTATCGGTATACTCGTTCCCTGGTTCGTCAGTCCAACACCACGGATGACAAGATTCTTTCTTTGATTGAATGCAACAATGAGGAAGCAAAGCAGGAGAATTCCAACAAGAACCCGGTGATCAACTCCACCCAGAGAGACTACATGGCCGGAGAAGTGAGCCGGGATCTGACCAAGAGAATTCTTCTTCCGGAAGAGATTACCGCCGCCCATGAAGCGGGAATCATTCACTTCCACGATTCCGATTATTATGCGCAGAAGGAACACAACTGCGATTTGATTAACCTGGAGGATATGCTGCAGAACGGCACGGTCATCAGTGAGACCATGATTGAGAAGCCGCACAGCTTCTATACCGCCTGCAACATTACCACCCAGATTATCGCACAGGTAGCCAGCAACCAGTACGGAGGACAGTCCTTCTCCCTGGCACATTTGGCGCCGTTCGTGGATATCAGCCGGAAGAAGCTTCGGGAGCATGTGATTGCGGACCGGAAGGCCTGCGGGGAATCCATGGATGATGAGATCATCGATAAGATTACCGAGCGCCGCCTTCGGGAAGAGGTAAAGAACGGTATTCAGACCATTCAGTATCAGCTGATTACCTTGATGACCTGTAACGGACAGGCACCTTTCGTTACCATGTTCATGTATCTGGACGAGGTGCCGGAAGGACAGACGAGAGACGATCTGGCGATGTGTATCGAGGAGGTGCTCCGCCAGAGACTTCAGGGTGTTAAGAATGAGAAGGGCGTGTGGATTACGCCGGCATTCCCGAAGCTGATCTATGTGCTGGACGAAGACAATATCACGGAAGATTCCATGTATTGGCATTTGACGGAACTGGCAGCGACCTGTACCGCAAAGAGAATGGTACCGGATTACATTTCTGCCAAGGTAATGAAGGAGCTGAAGAAGGGAGAGGTATACACCTGCATGGGATGCCGTTCCTTCCTGACAGTCGAAGACAATCAGCTGCTGCCGAACGGCAAGCATAAATTCTACGGACGGTTTAACCAGGGCGTGGTGACCATTAACCTGGTGGACGTGGCTTGTTCCTCCGACGGAAATATGGACCGTTTCTGGGAAATCCTGGATGATCGTCTGGAACTGTGCCACCGGGCACTGCGTCTCCGCCACGAGCGACTTCTGGGAACGCCGTCGGACGTGGCACCGATTCTGTGGCAGTACGGTGCAATCTCTCGATTGAAGAAGGGGGAAGTCATCGACCCGCTGCTGTACAATGGTTATTCCACCATTTCTTTGGGATATGCCGGACTGGCCGAGATGTGCTACCGCATGATTGGAAAGAGCCATACCACGGAAGAGGGAAGAAAATTCGCTTTGGACGTAATGCAGCGCCTGAACGATAAGTGCGCATACTGGAAGGCAGCGGAACACATCAGCTACTCCGTATACGGAACGCCGATGGAGTCCACCACTTATAAGTTTGCGAAGTGCCTGCAGAGACGATTTGGCATCATCCCGCATGTGACGGACAAAAACTATATTACCAACAGCTATCACATCCACGTGGAAGAGAAAATCGATGCCTTCAGCAAGCTGGCAAAGGAAGCGGAATTCCAGCAGCTTTCTCCGGGCGGCGCTATCAGCTACGTGGAAGTTCCGAACATGCAGAACAACATTCCGGCCGTGCTGGAAGTGATGAAGTTCATTTACAACAACATCATGTACGCAGAGCTGAATACCAAGAGCGATTATTGCGCTGCCTGCGGTTACGATGGCGAGATTAAGATTGTAGAGGACAGTGACGGCAAACTGATCTGGGAGTGCCCGAATTGCGGAAACCGGAATCAAGATTTGATGTCCGTGGCTCGCAGAACCTGCGGTTACATCGGTACCCAGTTCTGGAATCAGGGCCGGACTCAGGAAATTAAGGATCGTGTACTGCATCTTTAATGATGATAAAAGAAATTGGCCACTCTTCGGAGCGGCCGATTTTGCTAGGAGGAAAAATAAATGCATTATGGAGAAATAAAAAACTGTGATATTGCAAACGGCATCGGCGTGCGGGTGTCCCTGTTCGTTTCCGGATGCACGAATCACTGCGAAGACTGTTTTCAGCCGGAAACCTGGGACTTTAATTACGGAAATGATTTTACGGAGGAGACGGAAAATAAGATTCTGGAAATGCTGGCGCCGGATTACATCTGCGGTCTGACGGTACTGGGGGGAGAACCCTTCGAGCCGGAGAATCAGCGGGTGCTGGTGGATTTTCTCCGCAAGGTGCGCCGGAAATATCCGGAGAAGAGCATCTGGTGCTTCACCGGATTTACTCTGGAGATGCTGGAAACGGAAGGCACTCATTGTCACTGCGAAGTCACCGAGGAAATGCTGTCGATGATTGACGTATTGGTGGACGGACGTTTTGATAAAAACAAAAAGAATATATCCCTGCGCTTCCGGGGTTCCGAGAATCAGCGTTTGATTGATTTGAACTTAACACGAGAATGTGGTACGCTTACACTATGGAATGAATAGAACTTTTACGGCAGTGAAAGGAGAATCTCTATGAGTAAGGAAAATACGAAGCCGCAAGGAGAGAAGCGGGCAGAGAGTCTGAGCAAAGCAGTTCTGGGAATGCTGGCCGTAGGACTGGGCGGCGGAATTGCATTAATCGCTGCGGCGAAGAAAGTGGGGGATGCCTTCCTGGCCGAAGAGGACTCGGCATTATCGGAAGACGAGAAGGAAAACGATACTGAATAAACTTGATTTGGCAGAAGGACGCCGGGGGACCCTTTGCCACGAGATGGACAGAAATGAAGAATGAATAATTACACATCCTTTAAGCCGGCGACAAAAGAGAAAAAATCGGCGACAAAGAACAGCATCATGCGCGTTTTTATGGTGGCCGTGGCGATTTTGTTGCAATGCTATTTTTTGTATCTGGTACTGGTTCAAATTGAAAAGAATTATGAATGGGTGGATCAGGTAGCCCGCATGGCGGCATTGCTCCTCTGCATTGCCCTGTTTAGCATGAACAAAACGGCATCCATGAAGATGCCGTGGTTTATTCTAATGCTGACATTTCCCATTGCCGGAACCATGATCTATCTGATTGTGGGTCTGAACGGATCCCCTCGGCGAATGCGGCGGCGTTTTGACGATATCGATGCGCGCCTGTTTCCGTACATCCGGCAAGACCCAAAGGTCATAAAGAAAATGGAAGAAAAGGATTGTACCGTGGCCAACATGTCCCGGTACATCGCGCGACACGCCCCGTTTCCGGTGTACGATGACAGCGACATCGAATTCTTCTCCTGCGCGGCAGACGCCCTGGAGGCCCAGAAAGAGGAGCTCCGAAAGGCGGAGAAGTTCATTTTCATGGAGTACCATGCCATTGAGAATGCCGAATCCTTTGCGGAAATCAAAGAAATTCTCACGGAAAAGGCGGCCGAAGGACTGGATGTGCGAATTTTCTACGACGATATCGGCAGCATTGCTTTTATCAACACGGATTTTATTCGGGAGATGCGCTCCCGCGGAGTCCAGTGCCGGGTGTTCAATCCGGTCATCCCTTTGGTGAACGTGTTCCTCAACAACCGGGATCATCGGAAGATTACGGTGGTGGACGGCAAAGTGGGATTTACCGGCGGATACAATCTGGCCAACGAGTACTTCAATATCACCCATCCGTACGGTTATTGGAAGGACACAGGTGTAAAAATCACCGGAAATGCGGTGCGAAATCTCACCATGATGTTTCTGGAGATGTGGAATGCCATCCGTTCGAAGGATAAGGATGATGAGGATTATGAACCGTTCTTCCCGGAGCTGGAGTACACCCAGAAGGAGAAGGGCGCTTTGATTCAGCCCTATGGGGATACGCCGCTGGATTCGGAGCATGTGGGCGAGAACGTGTACCTCAATGCCATCTCTTCCGCAGAACGTTACGTATGGATTATTACGCCGTACCTGGTGATTACAGATGAAATGAACCGGGCGATGGGCTTGGCGGCAGAGCGAGGAGTAGACGTTCGGATTATCACGCCGGGAATTCCGGACAAACGGACCATCTATACGGTGACCCGTTCCTACTACCAGCGGCTGGTTCGAGACGGGGTGCGAATTTTTGAGTACACACCGGGTTTCTGTCACGCGAAGCAGCTCATTGCAGATGACCGTGTGGCGCTGTGCGGAACCATCAACTTCGATTTCCGAAGTCTCTATCACCACTTTGAGGACGGCGTCCTGTTTACCAACTGCAAAGCTGTGCAGGACATGAAAGCGGACTTCGAACACTGTTTTCCGCTGTGCATGGAAGTGACGAAAAAGTACAAGAAAACGCGGAACTTACTTCAGAGAGGCTGGAACAGCATTCTTCGGTTGTTCTCCTCGTTATTGTAAAAATAGACGCTGAGACGCAATGTGATCCGAGAGCGTGCGGATTATGTTGCGTCTTTGATTTTAGGAGGTATTGGTATGGAAAAGATCTTGGGCTCGGTTTACGAAAAGAATGATATCTGTTTAAAATATTATGAAATTTGCAGCGATAATCCGCCTTTGGTGCTGATTCATGCGCAAGGTGTGGATTCGGAGAGCTTTTTTAAGGTCATGCCAAAGCTGGCAAAGAAATACCACGTGTATGCCGTTGATTGTTACGGACATGGCGGCAGTCTGCATGATGCATCGAAATATAATGTAGTGGACATTGGAAATGCCGTAATTGATTTTATCCAAAATGAAACCGAACCCCCGGTTTCGCTGCTGGGGCATTCCTCCGGTGGCCTGATTGCGGCATACGTGGCATCTCACAGTGATTTATGCTTGAATTTGATATTGGAAGATCCGCCTTTTTTTTCATCCCAGGGAGAGCGACGGGAAAGTACATTTAATTTCGTGGATTTATCAACCGTCTGCCACGAGTTTTTGACGCAAACGGAAGTGTCGGATTTTGTGTTGTATTATTTTTCACGTCAGTACGCTTGGAACTTTTTTCCGGAGAAATCCAGGGAAAAGATCCGGGAAAAAATGATTGAAATGGCCGTAAAATTTCGCAAGAAGAATCCGAACGAGAATCTCCGGGTTCCGTTCTGGCCAAAGATGGCATTGGCAGGATTTCAAGGTATGAATCGGTACGATCCCCGCTTTGGCGAAGCGTCCTATACGGATTCCTTTCACGCAGGAATACCCCATGAGGAATTGCTTCGAAATATTCATTGCAGAACGATGTTTATGAAGGCGAAAGCAGATGTCAGTTCGGATGGAATTCTGTTGGGAGCATTGGGGGAAGAAGACCTTCAGCAGGTGCTGGAGGCGGTGCCGGATTGCCGGCTGATTCGATTTGACTGCGGGCACGGGATTCACGTTGAGAAACCCAAGGAATTCATCCGGGAAGTAGAGCTCTTCAGATAAAAAAGTGGTTCTTCTCTTTTATGCTACAAAAGTGAAGAACCATTTTTCCTATGGGGTTATACTAATATCTCCAACAGGTGTCCATTTGATAATTAGAATTTGATGAGTGGATAGAATAAAATATGCCTAGATTTTCGGGGCGGCTTCACGCTAATTTTACAATTCGTGCTAATCAGCGTGAATATTTTTTTTGTTATACACGGTTTTGACATGTAATTCTCTTCGTGCAAACCACCCCTTAAAAAAAGTTCACGCTTTTTGGAAGAAATCCTCATGTTGGCGTGAATCGCCAGTTGTAATTGGTCGTTTCAAAATTAGAGTTTTGCAAAAGCGGCGAATTGCGTTCACGCTAAATCCGCATTTTCTGTCAAAAAGCGTGAAACACCTTCAATTTTCTAGACATATGAGATTGTGTGAATGAATATTGGATAATGCTATTAGACTATAATCCGGGCCGCCGCCGGTGCACAGGTAATACGTTGTGGATTCTCCATCCCGCAATATTTCGCAAATACCCTGCAAATCCTTACTGTTCCTGCGGCAGCAGTTTCCGGGCAATCAGCGCCACAATAATGGTGATGAGGATGTCCGGGAAGGTGTTGCCCAGCACGAAGTCCACCGTCATGAGGTAGCGGTAGAGGCAGAATCCCAGAAGCCAAACCAACAGGTTGACCCACTGGAAGTCTCGGTCGCTGTCATCTGCTTTTACCAGGAAATCCGCAATCATGATGGCAATCATCGGAGCGAAAACGGAGCCGATGAAGTACAGGAAATTGGTGATGTCGTCCATCGGGAACAGCATGGCACCCACGGTTCCGATGACGGCCACAAAGATTCCCATGGTTTTGCCGGAAACCCGGGAGGTAAGGGACTCCGCAGAAATCCCTGCGGAGTAGGCATCCAGGAACGTGGTGGTTACAGTGGAGAAAACCACAATCAGCAGGCCGGCCAGTCCCAGTCCGGCGCGAACCATGATCAGGGAGATATCCGTGGTGCCCGCAAAGAGCGCTGCCCCCATGCCGATGATGTACATCCAGCAGCTGATAACGCCGTAGGTGACGGAGCTGGTAAGGGTTGCGGCGAAAGGCTTTTCCGCTTCCTTGGTGTAATCGCTGATCAGCGGCATCCAGGAAAGAGGCATGGCCACCGCCATCTCCACGGCGGCTCCGAAAGTAAGTCCCCCTTCGGAAATCGGAGCGGCACTGCCGTTACCGAAGAAAATTACCTTGCACAGAACCAGCGTGAGGATGAACAGCGCGGTCATGGTCACCGTGTTGATTTTTCCCAGATTGGTGATGCCGATTTTAATCCACAAGATAATCAGCAGGCCAATCACCAGTGCCCACAGCCAGATGCCGGTATTCCAGATGGCGTTGGCGGACAGCGCACCGTCGTAGATCATGATGGCCGTCCAGCCGATCAGCTGAATCACGTTCATCAGGGCGAAGAACAGTCCGCCTTTCTGCCCGAAACTCATCTTCGTGGTCTCCATGGCACTTTTTCTCGCTTTTCCGCCGATGTATCCGGCGAAAAAAAGAAGGGTGCAGCCAATCAGGTGTCCGATGAGTATGGTGAGGAGGGCGTTCTGCAGTCCCAAAGAAGCGAAATAGGTTCCCGTGAGAATTTCCGCAATGGAAACGCCGGCCCCGAACCATATCATGCCGTTTTCCAATAAATTTGTCTTATGCTCCATATATTAATATTCTCCTTCCACTGCAAACGCGTGATCCATCGGGCCTTTTCCCTTGCCCAGATCCAGCATGGCCGCCAATGCGCCGGAAATATAGCGCTTTGCTTGATCCACGGAATCCTCTAAAGGCATGCCTTTTGCCAGATTGGAGGCGATGGCGCTGGAAAGGGTGCATCCGGTTCCGTGGGTGTTCGGATTGTCAATGCGCTTTCCCTTGAACCATCTCAGTCCGTCGCCGGTGCACAGCAGGTCATTGGCATCGTTCAGATCATGTCCGCCTTTCAGAAGAACGGCACAGCCGAACTCGTCGTAAATTCTTCCGGCGGCCTTTTCCATATCCTCCGGGGAATGAATTTTCATCCCGCTGAGCACTTCGGCCTCCGGAATGTTCGGTGTGCTGAGGAGTGCCAGTGGCAGTAGCTTTTCCTTGAGTACAGCGATGGCATCCTCGGAAATCAGGCGGGCACCGCTGGTGGCCACCATTACCGGATCCACCACGATGTTCTTCGCATCGTATTCCGTAAGCTTGTCGGCAATGACCTGAATCAGCTCCGCAGAGGAAACCATGCCGATTTTTACGGCATCCGGGAAGATATCGGTGAATACCGCATCCAGCTGGTGCGCCAGAAATTCCGGCGTGGAATTGAGAATATCCGTTACGCCGGTGGTATTCTGTGCGGTCAATGCGGTGATGGCGCTCATGGCGAAAACGCCGTTTACGGTCATGGTCTTGATGTCGGCCTGAATTCCGGCACCGCCGCCGGAATCGCTTCCGGCAATCGTCAATGCTGTTTTCTTTTGCATAGGTGTCTCCTTCATAAATTATTTATTTACAATGTGCTTGGTCACGGTGAGCAGGCGGCGGGCGGCAGTTTCAATATCCTTCTGCCCGAAAATCGCACTGATAACCGCAACGCCGTCAATTCCCGTTCCGGCAAGATCCAGCGTATTCTCCTCCGTGATTCCGCCGATGGCGACCACCGGAATGTTCACTGCAGCGGTAATTGCTTTTAGGGTATCCATGGTCAGGGCACGAGCGTCGTCCTTCGAGTCCGTCGGGAAAATCGCCCCTACGCCCAGATAGTCCGCTCCCCGGGCTTCAGCCTGTTTGGCCTCTTCCACGGTTCCGGCGGAAACGCCGATAATCCGTTTGTCGCCCAGAATCTCCCGGACGTTGCCGGCCTCCATATCCGACTGCCCCACGTGTACGCCGTCGGCGCCGATTTCCGCCGCGATTTTCACGTTGTCGTTGATGACAAACGGGACATCGTATTCCCGGCAGAGCTTCTGAATCTCCAGTGCTTCGGCCATAAAATCAGCTTCGTCCAGCTGTTTTTCCCGGAGCTGAATGAATGTTGCGCCGCCGTCCAGGGCTTTTCGAACCACATCCGGAAGACGTTCTCCCTCCTGAAGCCAGTGACGGTCGGTGACACCGTAGACGAGAAAATCCTCCCGGCGAAGGTTATCCCGATGGATGCTCTTGCGAGGGGATGTAAGATTATCGAAGTTCATAACGTGCTCCTTTCTTCAGTTCTGTTCCGGTCATATTGCAGATGGCATCGATGATTCGGTTGCGGTAGGTGGAATTTCCGTCGGATGCCTGCATGTGGCTCCAGCCGATTTCGCCGGCCAACCCCATTGCCGAAACCGCAGCTGCGGCGGCATCCAGCATGTTGTCCGGATTTGCGGCAATGAATGCGCTCATCATTCCGGATAATTGACAGCCGGTTCCCGTAATCCGGCCCATTTCCGGCCGGCCGTTTCGAATGACGTAGCAGCGGTCGCCGTCGCTGACAAGGTCGATGGCACCGGTGACCGCGACGATGCTGCCGCAGGAAGAGGCAAAGGATTTGACAAAGGCGATGCTGTCATCCAGATTATCTTCCGTCACGGCATCCGCTACGTCCGCATCTACGCCCTGAGTGGTGCCGCTTCCCTGTGCCAGGGTTTTAATTTCCGAAATATTTCCGCGAATCACATCCGGATGGATTTCATCCACAATTCTGCGTGCGGTATCCGTGCGCAGCGTGCTGGCGCCGGCACCTACCGGATCCAGAAGAACCGGGTGATTCAGCGCTTTGGCCTGTTTGCCGGCGGCAAACATGGACGAAATGGTTCTCTGATTCAGCGTGCCGATGTTGATGTTCAGTCCCGTGCAGATGGCGGTGATTTCCGCCGCTTCCTCCGGTTCGTCCGCCATAATTGGGCTGGCGCCGCAGGCGAGGATGATGTTGGCCACATCGTTAACGGTGACGTAATTGGTGATATTGTGTACCAGAGCACTCCGCTGCCGGAGCCGATCAAAACAATTCTCGAACATTTTACTTCTCCTTTCATGATGAATGACCGAATAAAGCACAAAAGGCTGCGCCATATGTTGACGCAGCCTTCCAAATCCATTTCCCTCCGTTGGCATTACCCAAATCAGGTCAAGGGTCTAAGTCGTTCCTTACTCTCAGCCCGGATTGGGCTCCCCGTCGTTCGATATTCGGTTATTCCTTTCTCATTATACTCCCCGGGAGCTAAAAAGCAAGGTTAACGATACCGATCGTATTCCTTCACGCGGCACCCGGCTTCCCGCGCTGCCTGAATGGCAAAGGCGGAATCCTCATAGACCAGCGCGTCTTCTGGAGGAACGCTCATTTCCCGGCATACCACCCGAAAAATTTCCGGATTGTCCTTGGAGATGCCCAGTTCCTGGGATACAAAGAGCCGACTGAAATAGTGCCGGATTCCGGTTCGCTGAAGTCCGGCTTCCACGAACTCCCGAGGGGAATTGGTAAGGATAATCATCGGCTCTCCCGTTCGGGACACCGTTTCCAACTCCTCCTGAATTCCCGGAAACAGCTCCAGGTCGTTCTCGTAGTGCCACAGTACCCGGTCCATCAATCCCCGGGAGGTGTTTTCATAGCCATCCAGGTCAAAGTGATCTACCAAGTACCGGACGCTCTCCGGGAAGGTGAGGGGATCCAGAATTTCTGCCAGATCCGCCGGAGGCTGAATGCCCAGACTTCGGAGATAATCGCTGCTGATGTTGTCCCACATTCGCATGGAATCCAGCAGCGTACCGTCACAATCAAAGATATGAAGTGCGGTCATCGGATTATTCCTGTTCTCCAAAGATGCGAATCAATTCCCGGATGACCTGAATGGACTGATCCATTCCTTCCAAAGTGATGTGCTCGTAAGGACCGTGGTATGCATGTCCGCCGGTTCCCAGGTTCGGGCAAGGCAGACCCATGAAGCTCAAGGTGCTTCCGTCAGTGCCGCCGCGGACCGGCAGAATCAGCTCTTCTACACCGGCTGCTTTGCACGCCTTCTTCGCATTTTCTACGATGCTTGGGCACTTCTCGATAACTTCTGCCATGTTCCGATACTGAACCCGAATGTCCAGTTCCACGGTTCCGGCACCGTAACGTTCGTTGATGAACTTCGCTGCCTGACGCATGGTCTTCTGGCGGTTGTCGAAAACATGGGCATCGTGATCCCGGAGAATGTAGGTCAGGGATGCATCGGAAACGCTGCCTTCCATGTGGGTCAGGTGATAGAAGCCTTCATAGTCCTCGGTTCTTTCCGGACGTTCTGCAGCCGGAAGCAGAGAATCGTATTCCATCGCTACCAGCGCCGCATTTACCATGATGTTCTTTGCGGAACCCGGATGCACGTTGGTGCCGTGGAATGTTAATTTTGCCTGAGCGGCGTTGAATGTCTCGAACTGAATTTCGCCTTCCGTATCACCGTCCAAAGTGTACGCGTAAGTCGCGCCAAATCTCTTCACATCGAAGTGAGATGCGCCGGTGCCGATCTCTTCGTCCGGGGTAAAAGCAACGCTGATCGGTCCGTGAGGGATGTCCGAAAGATCTTCCACTGCGGTGAGAATCTCGGCGATTCCCGCTTTGTCATCGGCGCCCAGAATGGTGGTGCCATCCGAGGTGATGAGGGTGCGGCCCTTCAGCGACCGCAGGTGCGGGAACATTTCCGGGGAAAGGGTCAGACCGCTGTCGCCCAGTGCCAATGCTTCACCGTCGTAGTTTTCATGCACTACCGGTACGATATCGTGATCGCAGAAATCCGCAACCGTATCCATGTGGGCGATAAAACCAATGGCGGTGCAGTTTTCATATCCCGGAGTTGCCGGAATGTGACCGTATACGTAGCACTGATCGTCGACCTCCGCATCTTCAATGCCGATGGCTTTCATCTCATCCACCAGAACGTGTGCCAGGTTGAACTGGCAGGAAGAGGACGGGATGGTGCTGCTGTTCTCGTCACTCGGCGTGCGCACGGTAACGTACTTGAGAAATCTTTCGTAAGCTTTCATTTCTATAGTTCCTCCTTAATGAACATAAACAATCTTCTCTTATTATATTTCCCGTGCAGTGTATTTTCAAGGGTGCAAAAAAAGTGGAATATGCTTGACTTATACGGTTTTTTACGTTATACTCGTCGAGCAAGATTGTTTTTTCTACACCGGACGACATGTCGGGTGTTTTTTGTTGGAAGGAGGAAATGCGATGAGTAAAACAATGAAAACTGTAACAGATCTGGTACAACTCGTTCTTGGAAATGCGATGAGCGCTTGTGCTATGGCATGCTTTGCGCTTCCTTATGACATGGTAGTTGCAGGGGTAACCGGTATCGGAAGAAGTGCGAACCACTTCTTTGGATTCGGGGTGACCCCCACCGTATATGCAATTAATATTGGGTTGTTTATAATCGGATGGATTCTTCTGGGCAAGAAATTCGCCGCTACAATCGTGGCGGGAACGTTTCTGTTTCCGTTCTTCCTCGGATTGTTCCAGAACATCGATGCAATGCAGCACTTGGTAGAGGATCCGCTGATGGCGGCAATCTGTGCCGGCATCATGGATGGTGTGGGAATCGGTATGGTGATTCGAATGGGTGGTTCCACCGGAGGTATTGACGTACCGCCGATTATTTTAAATCGGAAACTGGGCTGGAAGGTGGCACCGGTCATGTCTGCTCTGGACGTATGTATTTTTATCATCCAGATTCCGATGACCAACACCAACGGAATTATTCTGGGAATTTTCTATACGCTGATTTACAGTATGGTGATGAACTACATTCTGGTAATGAATCAGGGCGGCGTACAGACCATGATTTTCAGTAAGGAAAAGAGCCAATCCATCAACGAGAAGCTGTTGGAGCTGGGATATGGCACCACTATTTTCCCGGCAAAGGGCGGATACATTCAGGAAGAGTTCGACGTGATTTCCAGCGTTATCAGCAGCCGGAACCTGAACCGTGTGAAGAGAGCGGTTCTGAACATCGATCCGACGGCGTTTATTACCATTTCCAATGTCAGTGAAATTAACGGAAACGGTTTTACCACCATGTTCGGCGACGAGGATTACGTGCCGATTGTATCCCAGCGCCGGGAAGGCACCAAAGTAATCGAGGATGAGGGAAAAAATTAATAAAGAAAAGCCAAAAAACCATTGGAAAATGGCTCATTTCCCTGTATAATGTAGTGTGACTAATTTAAAGGAGTGAAAGAATGGGAAAAGGAAAACAGCGTCCACCACAGTTTAACCGTCAGTCAAAAGGTTATCAGCAGAATATGTATAAGAATCAGATGAAGGAAAAGGGCGTAGAGATGCCGAAGCAGTTGAATATGGAGAAATGGACCAAGATCAACCGCGTTGCCGGCATTGTCTGGGTTGTTGCCGTGATTCTTCTGGCATTCCTGGTAGGCTGGAAGGCTTCCCTGATTGTCGCACTTCTGGGATTCGTGTATCTGGGCGGCTTTATGCTGTATATGAATAATTACATGAAGAAGTACCTGGGTGCGTACAAGAAGATGGGTGTTCCGAAGGAAATGTATTTGAAACAGCTCCGCCGAAACGGAACAGACGAAAAGCAGATTCAGAGAATGTCCACCATGTGGGACAAGGTGAAAGAGGACTAGTTCCGGAAACTGAATTGAAGTCGAAAGTGCAGTTGCAACTGCACTTTTTTTTGTAAAAAAATTACAGCCCATATTGAAACCCCTTACCTCGGTGTGATAGTATGTTTTCAAATGATAAAAGACCTTCTTGTGCGTAAAGCAGATACAAAGAAGAAAAGAGGAAAGACATGAAACAGGAAGAGCTTATAGAAATTATGATTGGTGTGGCAAAGGGCATCGCGAAGGTGGAAGGCCGGGACACGGAAGTGGCGGTACACGACCTTCACGAGATGCAGATGGTGTTCATCGCCAATGGCAATATTACCGGACGGGAAGTGGGGACCCGCATGGACAAGTCCATCTATAAAATGATTTTGCGTCAGTCCGACGCTGACGGGCATATGATTGCATATCGTACGATGTCCGAGAAGGGAAAACTTCTTCGGTCTTCCCATTTCATCATCCGGGATGAAAAAGGGGAACCGGCGGTGCTGATCTGCATCAATCAGGATGATTCCAAGCTGGAAGAGCTTCGGGACTACATCAACTATAAAATTCATGTGAATACGGATGAAGAAGAATGTTCTCCGGGGGACAGCGGCGGAAACATTATTCAGAACGTGGCGCAGAATGCGATTATGAATTCCATCTGGAAGATGACGACCGGGGATCTGGATACGAAGGAAGGAAAGATTACCCTGCTCAAGGAGCTGAAGCGTCAGGGAATTTTCGACGTTCGAGCAACGACGCCGTACATTTGCAAGGCACTTTCGATTTCGCAGACCACGCTGTACAACTACCTTCGGGAGATTAAGAATGAAGGGGAAGAGGACAGCGTGCCGGTAAAGCTGAAATAACCGAACATCCTTTTATTGAAAAAAATCAATAGACGCCCTCCTTGCCATAAGACGTATGGCGGGGAGGGTATTTTGTTTGATTTTTTGTACAATATTTTCGCGAGAATTTGTTGAAATGTAAAAAAATTAAAATGTGTAAAAAAATCGCAAAAAACAAGTTGACCCCGGCCAAGTGCGGTGATATTATCGAGTTGTAAAGAAATTTCAATTTGAAATTTATTTGAATTGATTTAGGAGGTAATTAGATGGCCGAGAAAGTAATTATGTCGGGTAACGAGGCAATTGCCCGCGGAGCTTATGAAGGTGGCTGCGTATTCGCATCTGCTTATCCAGGAACTCCAAGTACAGAGATTCTCGAGAACATGCCGCAGTACAAGGAAAACGTGTACTCGGAATGGGCTCCGAACGAGAAGGTTGCGGCAGAAGCAGCAATTGGTGCTTCCATCGCCGGTGTTCGTTCCTTCTGTGCAATGAAGCACGTTGGTCTGAACGTAGCAGCTGACCCAGTATTCACCGTAGCATACACAGGTGTTACCGGTGGTCTGGTAATCATTTCTGCAGACGATCCGGGACAGCACAGTTCCCAGAACGAGCAGGATAACAGAAACTATGCAAAGGCAGCAAGACTGCTGATGCTGGAACCGTCTTCCAGCCAGGAATGTAAGGACTACATGAAGATGGCGTTCGCACTGTCTGAGAAGTTCGATGCACCGGTTCTGTTCCACGTGACAACTCGTGTATGTCACTCCAAGGGAATCGTTGAGCTGGGTGAGCGTGTTGAGGCAGACTACATCCCTTATGAGAAGAAGATTACAAAGTATGTATCTGCACCGGCAAACGCAAAGAAGATGAGAGTCAATCTGGAAACAAAGCTGCAGATGATGGAAGAGTATGCAAATACTTGCGAAATCAACCAGCCGGAATGGCATGACAAGAAGATCGGTGTGGTAACATCCGGAATTTCCTATCAGTATGCAAAGGAAACCTTCGGTGAGAACGCATCTTACCTGAAGCTGGGTATGACCTTCCCGCTGCCAACCAAGCTGATTGAAGACTTCTGCGCACAGGTTGAGAAGGTATATGTTATTGAAGAAATGGATCCGTATCTGCAGGAATTCCTCCAGATTCACGGAATTGAGTGCGTTGGAAAGCCGGTTATTCCGACCTTCGACGAGCTCAACACAGATATCGTAAGAGAAGCACTGACCGGTGAAGTTCCGGAATCCTATGAATCCGAACTGAAGTCTGTAGTAAGACCTCCGTCACTGTGTGCAGGATGTCCGCACAGAGGATTCTTCCAGGCAATCAAGAAGAAGAAGAACCTCATGATCAACGGAGATATCGGATGCTACACACTGGGTGCCAACGCTCCTCTGAACGCACTGGATACCGCAATCTGCATGGGTGCCAGCCTGTCCATGGCTCACGGTGCATCCCAGGCATATAAGATGGTTGGTGCAGAGACAAAGGCAGTTGGTGTACTGGGCGACTCCACATTCTTCCACAGTGGTATCACCAGCATCATGGATTCCATCTACAACCAGGGTCACAGCATCAGCGTAATTCTGGACAACAGAATCACCGGTATGACCGGACATCAGCAGAACCCGGGTTCCGGATACACTCTGATGGGCAAAGAAGCACCGGAAGTAGATATTCCGGCTCTGCTGAAGGCAATCGGCATGAAGGAAGAGAACATCCACATCGTTAACCCGAACATTCTGGAAGAGGTTGACAAGGCATTGGATGCTTGCATCGCTACCGACGAACCAAGCGTAATCATCACAAGATGGCCGTGCGTTCTGAAGAAGTTCAGCCAGCAGGATCTGGATGAATTCCCAACCATGAACAAACATCAGTGTGAAATCGATCAGGATAAGTGCAAGAACTGCAAGATGTGCGTAAAGACCGGATGCCCGGCTCTGATGTCTACCAAGGATAAGGTAGAAATCGACAAGACCAGCTGCAACGGTTGCACAATCTGCAAGCAGGTATGCCCATTCAATGCAATTTCGGAGGTGACAAGATAATGAGCGAAGTAAAGAATATACTCCTCGTAGGTGTCGGCGGACAGGGAACCATCCTCGCCAGCAAGATCCTCACGAGCGGCCTTATGGAAGCTGGTTATGACGTTAAGATGAGTGAGATTCACGGAATGTCTCAGCGTGGCGGAAGCGTAAGTACTCAGGTACGTTATGGAGAAAAGGTCCTTTCTCCAATCGTTGGAATGGGTTCTGCAGACGTTATCGTTGCGTTTGAAACCATGGAAGCACTGAGATGGCTGCCATACCTGAAGAAGGGCGGATCCATCGTAGTAAACGATTTCGTAATTAACCCGGCACCGGTTAACCAGGGTCAGGCAGAGTATCCGGAAGGAATTATCGATGACCTGGCAGCAAAGGTTAAGGTTGTATCCCTGAAGGCCGGAGATATGGCTGCTGAGCTGGGCAACCCGAAGGCAATGAACGTCGTTCTGCTGGGTGCGCTGGTTAAGGCCATCGGTACACTGGACGATGTAGACTGGATGAAACACATTGAGAAGAATGTGAAGCCGAAGTTCGTTGAACTGAACAAGAAGGCTTTCCAGGCCGGTTACGATTTTAAATAGGGAAAGGCGGAGAAAGAATGGAGATGCAGTCTCCGGACGAATCCGATTACCTCTAAACAACAGAAAGGCGAGTCGCAAGACTCGCCTTTCTGTTGTTTTTTTGTGATTCTTCCGTTACAAATTCCGGCGAAATATTTCCTCGTTTGCATAATTTGTGTATAAACTTTGATACAACCCATATTTTTATGAATGTTTATTGACAAGTATGAATAATTATGTATAATAAAATACATCAACGAAAAAGAAAAGGAGTATTTGTCATGAAAAAGGAAGAGATTAAAAAAGTAGTACTTGCATATTCCGGAGGTCTGGATACGTCCATCATCATTCCGTGGCTGAAGGAAAACTACAACAACTGCGAAGTCATTGCCGTATCCGGCAACGTAGGACAGGACGATGAGCTGGAGGGGCTGGAAGAGAAGGCCATTAAGACCGGCGCATCCAAGCTGTACGTTCTGGATCTGACGGATGAATATGTGGATGATTTCATCATCCCGACCATGAAGGCCGGTGCAATTTACGAAGAATACCTGCTGGGAACCAGTACCGCAAGACCGTGCATTGCGAAGGGACTGGTAGAGGTAGCGAAGAAGGAAAACGCCGATGCCATCTGTCACGGATGCACCGGAAAGGGAAACGATCAGGTTCGTTTCGAGCTGACCATCAAGCACTTCGCGCCGGAGATGCCGATTATCGCTCCGTGGCGTGAGTGGGATATCAAGTCCCGTGAAGAGGAAATCGATTATGCGGAAGCACATAACGTTCCGCTGAAGATTAACCGTGAAACCAACTACTCCAAGGATAAGAACCTGTGGCATCTGAGCCATGAGGGTCTGGATCTGGAAGAGGTGGAGAACGAGCCGAAATACGAAGAGAAGGGATTCCTGGAAATGGGCGTATCCCCAATCGACGCACCGGACGAACCAACCTATATCGAACTGGATTTTGAGCATGGAACACCGGTGGCATTGAACGGTGAGAAGATGACCGCGAAGGAAATTATTTTAGCCCTGAACGAACTGGGCGGAAAGAATGGTATCGGTCTGCTGGATATCATCGAAAACCGTCTGGTGGGCATGAAGTGCCGCGGCGTCTATGAGACACCGGGAGGCACCATCCTGTACAAGGCGCATGAATATCTGGAATCCGCTACGCTGGACAAGATGACTCTGCACGAGAAGCAGAAGCTGGCGATTACCTTTGCGGAAGTGGTATACAACGGTCAGTGGTACACACCGCTGAGAGAGGCGCTGTCTGCTTTTGTGGACAAGACACAGGAGAATGTAACCGGTAAGGTTCGCATGAAGCTGTACAAGGGCAACATCATCAAGGCCGGACTCTGGAGTGATTATTCCCTCTACTCGGAGGAAATCGCAACATTCGGTGAATCGGATTACGATCAGACCGATGCAAAAGGATTCATCAATCTGTTCGGACTGCCAATTACCGTGCAGGCAATGGTGGATCAGAAGAACAATAAGTAATAGATTTTAGGAGATATATAATATGAAGAAAATGTGGGCCGGCCGTACCGCCGGAGAGTTGAACAAAATTGCCGATAAATTCAATGCGTCGATTCCTTTCGATCAGAGACTGTACAGACAGGACATCACCGGATCGATAATGCATGCAGAGATGTTGGCGGCAAAGGGCATCATTCCGGCTGCGGCCAAGGATCACATTATTGAAGGTCTGGAAGGAATCCTGGAGGATTTGGAGAGCGGAAAGCTGGAAGTGGATCTGACCGCCGAGGACGTGCACATGTTCGTGGAAGGGGCATTGACCGAACGCATCGGCGCAGAGGGAAAGATGCTCCACACCGCACGGAGCCGAAACGATCAGGTGGCTCTGGACCTTCGGATGTACGTAAAGGAAGAGATTGAAGAGCTGCAGCAGCTGGTGCTGGAAATGGTGGAAGCGCTGACCGACAAGGCAGAGGAATACAAGAAGACCGTAATGCCGGGGTACACCCACCTGCAGCGGGCTCAGCCGATTACCTTCGGACATCATCTGATGGCGTATGCCATGATGTACCTGCGGGATTTGGACCGCCTGAAGGATGTGTACAAGCGGACCAACGTATCTCCAATCGGATGCTGTGCCCTTGCAGGCACAACCTATCCGACGGATCGCCGGATGGAAGCAAAAGGACTTGGATTCGATTCCATCTGTCTGAACAGCCTGGATGGGGTTTCCGATCGGGATTACAGCGTGGAACTGCTCAGTGCGCTATCCATCCTGATGATGCATTTCTCTCGCCTGGCCGAGGAAGTGGTTCTCTGGTCCAGCTGGGAGTTCAAATTCGTAGAGCTGAGCGACAGCTTTACCACCGGTTCCTCCATCATGCCGCAGAAAAAGAATCCGGATATGGCGGAGCTGGCCCGGGGAAAGACGGGGAGAGTGTATGGCGATTTGATGTCACTGCTCACCGTGCTGAAGGGCATTCCGCTGGCATACAATAAGGATATGCAGGAGGATAAGGAGCCGGTGTTCGATGCCATCGATACGGCAAAAATATGCCTTCAGGTATTCGCCCCGATGATTCGGGAAATGAAGGCCAACGAAGAGAATATGATGCATGCGGCACAGAAGGGATTCATTAACGCGACGGATCTGGCGGATTACCTTACCAAGAAGGGCATGCCGTTCCGCGAGGCGTACAAGATCACCGGAACCATCGTTTCGGATTGCGTGAAGAGCGGAATGGTGCTGGAGAACCTTCCGTTGGAAGAGTACCGGAAGTACTCGGATATGTTTGAGCAGGATCTGTACGATGCCATCGATTTAATCAACTGCGTAAAAAGAAGAAATTCGGAAGGTGGGACTTCCGTGGAGTCTGTGGAAGCGCAGATTCAAGCAGTTCGAAATATGCTAGAGAAAGAAAAGGGAGAATGGGAATGAGTATTAATCTGAAAGGAAGGGATTTCCTGACACTGCTGGATTTTACGCCGGAGGAGATTCAGTATCTGCTGGATTTCTCTGCGGAATTGAAAGCGAAAAAGAAGTCCGGAGAACTCCATAAGACACATGAGGGAAAAAATATTGCGCTGATTTTCGAGAAGAGCAGTACCCGTACCCGTTGTTCCTTTGAGGTGGCGGCCAGCGATCTCGGAATGGGAAGCACGTATCTGGCCAGCGGGTCCCAGATCGGCGTAAAGGAAACTTTGGCAGACACCGCTCGGGTTCTGGCGGGAATGTTTGACGCCATTGAGTACCGCGGATTCGAGCAGAGCCGCGTGGAAACCCTGGCGAAGTATTCCAAGGTTCCGGTGATTAACGGCCTGACCAACGAATATCACCCGACTCAGATTCTGGCGGATTTTCTCACCATCGAAGAGCATTTCGGTAAGCTGAAGGGCATCAAGCTGGTGTACATGGGCGATGCCGGCTATAACATGGGAGACTCGCTGATAATCGGATGCGCGAAGATGGGACTTCATTTCGTGGCGTGTGCGCCGGATGAATACTATCCGCCGCAGCCGCTGATCGATCGGTGCCGGGAAATCGCCAAGGAAACCGGGGCAATCATCGAGATGAATGCGGATCCGATGGATGCGGTAAAGGATGCGGATGTCATCTACACCGACGTATGGGTATCCATGGGAGAACCGGAAGAAAAGTGGAACTATCGTTTCAAGGATCTGTATCCGTATCGTGTGACTCAGGAATTGATGGATGCGGCGGGACCGGATTGTGTCTTCATGCACTGCCTTCCGGCATACCACAACACCGACACGCAGGTGGGAAAAGAAGTCTGCGAAAAATACGGAATCGATTCGCTGGAAGTGACCGAGGAAGTCTTTGAAGGTCCGCAGTCCATCGTTTTCCAGGAAGCGGAAAATCGCATGCACACCATTAAAGCAATTATGGCAGCGGTAATCTAGCTGTCGGACATACGACATTTACTCTTTTTCGAAAGGGCTGCTGTAGGAATGCGGCGGCCCTTTTGGTATTGAAAATACTGAGAATTCTGTTATAATAAAAACGATTGGACTATGTTATAGAACGCAGTCAATAATAGCCGCGCGAAAGGGTGCGCTGCCGAGATTATGGAGAAAGAAATGGAAAAAGAAGAGAACATCAAAGAACGAATCATCCGCAAATCATGGAGCTTGTTTTCGCAGAAGGGATTTGAAAAAACAACGCTGAACGATATCATCATGAGTGCCGGAATATCTAAGGGGACTTTTTATTATTATTTTCGCAGTAAAGACACATTACTGAACACGTTATCTGTTATATTTGATGAAGAGTACAGAAATGTGGAAGAACAGATGCCGGCGGATTTGGATTCCTTTGAGAAATTGATGTACTTAAATTATAGAATTCATACCTATATCGGAGAGAACTTCGACTACAGACTGATTGCGAATCAGTATGCGGCTCAGCTGACGAAGGAGGACGCCTCCAATCTGTTGGACAAGAATCGATTCTACTTTTCAATTTTGAATCGCATTATCGATGAAGGCCAGAAGAACGGGGAACTGCGGGACGACCTGACCGTTACGGAAATGGTGAAGCTGTACGGAATCTGTGAGCGTGCGCTGGTAACCGATTGGTGTATGAATAACGGAGAATATTCTCTGGGAGAATACAGCAAGAAGATGATGCCGCTGCTGTTCGGTCAGTGCCGGAAGAAATAACAGCAGGTGCATCCGGTAAAGGAGTACTATGTATTACAGAAATAATAATTTTGGCTGTTTCATTGTGTTGCTGCTGGTCCTCTTTACGATGGGCGCTTTTCTGCGGCTTCTGTTCACACCGGCATTTTGGATTGTGGTGGGCATCGTCGCACTGATTTCTGCGGTGCAGAAATACATTTACAAGCGGAATCACGGAGATGAATACGAGTCGGAGTATAGAGGAAACAGCGCGTATGGCAATTCCGGAAACAGAAGTTACCCGGAGGATGATGTGGATTATTCGGAAGGGACGGACGATCCGAATCGGATGGAGCAGGTCTACGAGACGAATGCCGTGGATGTGGACGATGTGGAAGTCACTCGAGACGAGGACTAGAAGAATTATTGTGAATAGGGATGGCGTTCCGGAAGGGACGTCATTTTTTCTTGCGGAGATAAAGATTATGTGATGAAAAGTTCGTTAATAATTCGAACAAAGTTTTTGTTTATGTGTTATAATTTATTTACAGATTGCAACGACTAGTGAAGAGGAAAGGTAAATGATATGACACAGGAAGAACGAATTAATATGCTGTCCAATATCGCAAAAGGTCTTTCCAAGATAATGGGAAGCGATACTGAGGTTGCGGTTCATGATTTGCAAGAAATGAAGCTCAGTTATGTTGCAAATGGGTATGTGACCGGCCGAAAGGCAGGATGCCATCTGGATGAAGAGGTGGGCCAATCCATCGAGAAACTGTCCGATGAAGACGATCATCTGATCGGATATGAAAGCCATACGGGAAAAGGAAAGAAACTGAGAGCTTCGCATATGCTGTTCCGAGATGAAAACGGAGATGTGGCAGCGATGCTTTGCGTGAATCAGGATACCTCCACCATCGATGGAATTCTTCAATATCTGGGAAATATGGTTCGCGTGAATCTGCATGAGGGTGAACAGGAGAGCATGCTGGGAGAAGAAGATTACATCCAGAAGATGACGCAGGATGTCATCCGTCGTTCGGCAGAGGCCATGAATCCGGTGGAATTGACCACGAAAGAAGGAAAGATGGAACTGATTCGCCGGCTGAGAATTCAGGGTGTGTTTGACGTGAAGGATGCGATTCCTTATGTATGTAAGGTGATTTCCGTGTCTCAGGCAACATTATACAATTACCTGCGGGATCTTCGTAATGATGAAGAATTGGAACCGATCGAACGCCTTAAGGTAAAGTAATCAGGAGGAGAGAATGGAAAGATACAGTCTTTTGAAATATAAGGACAGACGAAATACAAACAGCGTAAAATGGGACGATTTGGAGGAAAAGTTCGGCCGTACGGATCTGCTCCCGGCATGGGTGGCGGATATGGATATCGAAGCGCCGGAATGCGTCCGGGAGGCATTGACGGAGTACGTGAACTATAACGTGTACGGGTACTATTCAATCCCGAAATCCTTCACCGATTCTTTTATCCAATGGATGAAAGAACGGCATGGATATGAAATCAATCCGTTGTGGATTCGGTATTCCCCGGGCGTGGTTCCGGCCATCTACTGGATCATTCAGATGCTGACGGAGATTGAAGACAGCGTCGCACTGATGTCACCGGTGTACTATCCTTTTGCCAATGCCATTCGGGATACGTCCCGTACGCTGGTGGATGTTCCGCTGGTGAAAGACGAAAACGGATACTACACTATGGACCTGGAGAGCTTCGAGGCAACGGTGCAGAAAAAGGAAGTGAAGCTGTTCATCCTCTGTTCACCACATAATCCGGTGGGCCGGGTATGGCGCGAGGAGGAGCTTCGGAATTTGTTGGATGTGTGCCGACGGAACGGGGTTTACGTCATTGCGGATGAGATTCATCACGATTTGATTATGCCGGGACAGCGGCAGGTCACCGCTGCCGCCACGGGGGATTACGACAGCATTCTGATTACGCTGACCTCTGCATCCAAGACGTTTAACCTGGCCAGCTGTCAGAACGCCATGGCGATTATTCCAAACGATGCCCTTCGGGCAAAGTACGACGCCATGACACGGAAAATCAAGACGCAGAGCGGAAGCAGCTTCGGATACGTGGCCTACGAGGCGGCATTCCGTGGCGGAAAAGAGTGGCTGGAGCAGGCAATTCAGCTGATTTACGGAAACTATCAGATTCTGGTGAAAGGGTTGAAACAGAAGCTTCCGGAAGCGGTGGTATCCCCGTTGGAGGGAACCTACCTGGCATGGGTGGACTTAAGTGCCTATCTGTCGGACCGGGATACGGAACGTACGATTCGGGATCTCTGCAACCTGGCAGTGGATTTCGGAGAGTGGTTCGGCCGGAACAAGTACGAAAACTTTATCCGTATTAACCTGGCAACCTCTCCGGACAATGTCCGCCAGATTGTTGCCAGACTGGATCGGATTAATACCCTTTAATGAATCGGGAGGTGTGGCCGATGGGTGACTTAACGAATTGCAGCACGCGGAAACGAATTATCGTTCTGCTGCGGTACCTATATCTGAATACGGATGAGCAGCATCCCGCATCCACCTATGATCTGCTGGATTATCTGGAGGAGCAGGGGGTTGGAACCAATCGGAAGACCTTGAAGACGGATATGGAATTCCTGACCGGGGAGGATTCCGTCTACGATATCGTGGAAATCAAGAGCAAGCCGAATCGCTACTTCTGGGGTTCTCGGGAGTTCGAGCTTCCGGAGCTGAAGCTTCTGGTGGATGCGGTATCCTCTTCCCGGTTTATAACACCGAAGAAAAGTCAGCAGCTTATTGAGAAGCTGAACCGCTTCCTGAGCGAGAATCAGCGAAACGAGCTGCAGCGGCATCTCATCTTCGGAAGCCGCGTAAAGGCCATGAATGAGAGCATTTACTACATCATCGAGCGGATTAACGATGCCATCAGTCAGGAGAAGATGATTCGTTTCAACTACTTCGAGTACAACGCGGAGAAGGAGAAAGTGCTCCGGGGTAATGGGGAACTCTATCGCCTGAGTCCGTACACCCTCTTTTGGAACGATGATTTCTATTACGTGATCGGCTGGTCGGACAAGCACTTGAACATTTCCTCTTTCCGAGTGGATCGGATGACCAACGTGGAGATTGCGGACCTGCCGGCGGCCAAGAAGCCGATGGGCTGGGATCCGGAGGACTACTGTCAGAAGGTGTTCGAGATGTACCGGGGAGAGCTTCAGATTGTGACCCTGGAATGCGAGAACGAGGTGATGAAGTACGTCATCGACCATTTCGGAGAGGACGTGCACACGCGGGTAACGGATGAAAAACACTTCCTCGCCACGATGGAGGTGTCCGTCAGTCCGAACTTCTTTTCCTGGATTTTCCGTTTCGCCGGAAAAATCCGGATTATTTCGCCGACCGTCGTCCGAGACGAATACATGGAAATGGCACAGAAAGTGTTAAAGGGATAATCAAAAAAACAGGAGTGACTTCCGGAAGATTCCGGCAAAGCCGCTCCTGTTTTTGGCTTTTGGTAAAAATAGAATCGGTTCTAGCAGATGGTTCCGCCGCCGATGACGTAATCGCCGTCGTAGAGAACGACCGACTGGCCCCGGGTGATGGCCCGCTGGGGTTCGTCGAAAATCACATGGACGGTATCCGGTCCCGTCGGGACGATGGTGGCATCCGCCTCTTTGTGCTTGTAGCGAATCCGAGCTTTGGCCCGAATGTCGGAGGCCGGGGTGTCCGTGGCAATCCAGTTGAAGTCCTTGGCGTCGAATTCTCGGGTAAAGAGATCCGCATTGTCCCCCAGAATGACCCGGTTGCGCTCCATGTCCAGCTCCTGCACGTACATCGGTTTCTTCAGAGCGAGGCCGAGGCCCTTTCGCTGTCCGATGGTGTAGTGGATGATGCCCCGGTGCTCTCCCAGAATATTTCCTTCCCGGTCGGTGAAATAGCCGGAAGGGTAGGTTCGGCCGGTGTACTTCTCAATGAAGCCGGCGTAATCCCCATCCGGGATAAAGCAGATATCCTGGCTGTCCCGTTTTTCGGCGTTGATGAAGCCCTGCTCTTCGGCAATTCGGCGGGTCTCCGTCTTGTGGAGGCCTCCCAGCGGAAACAGGGTGCGGGAGAGCTGATTCTGGGTCAGGGAGTAGAGCACATAGCTCTGATCCTTGCTCAGGTCGGCGGATTTCTTCAGGAGATATCGCCCGGTTCCTCGGTCCTGTTCGATGATGGCATAGTGACCGGTGGCGATGTAGTCCTGGTCGATTTCTTTTCCGGCGGTGTACAGGTGGTCGAATTTGAGATAGCGGTTGCATTCCACGCACGGATTCGGGGTAATCCCCTGTTCGTAGGAGTCGATAAAGCGTTGGATGACTTCCTTCTTGAATTCCTTTCGGAAATCGTACACCAGAAAATAGATGCCCAGCCGATTGGCTACGCTGACCGCATCGTTAATGCTGTCCAGGCTGCAGCAGGTCTTGGCACTGCTGATACCGATGGTTTCATTATCATAAAGGCGCATGGTGACGCCGGTGGCTTCGTATCCGGCTTCCCGAATCAGGTACGCCGCAACGCTGCTGTCCACACCGCCGCTCATGGCCACGAGAACTTTTTCAGACATTGAATTCCTCCGTTTGTTACTTTTCGTTCATTATATCACAGATTCATGGTACAATGATTTATATATTATTTTTATAAGATACCACTTTGGTAGGCATTTTGCAACCGGAAGAGAAAATCGTTCCGAGATGCAGAGAAAGAGGGAAGTTATGGATCGTTCAGAAATAATTCGAATTCGAGATCTGCAGAATCAATATTTTCTTACCGGCACCACGCTGGATGTGTGGCATCGAATTTCCGCGCTGAAAACTCTTCGGGCCGGGATTCGTCGGTACGAGGATGCCATCTGCCGGGCGTTAAAGGCAGACTTGGGAAAGGGTTCCTACGAGAGCTTTATGTGCGAAATCGGCATGGTGTACGACGAGATTTCCTACATGATTCGGAATGTGCGGCACTTTGCCAAGGAGAAGACCGTGCGGACGCCGCTGGCGCAGTTCCGTTCCCGAAGCTTTGTGAAGCCGTCTCCACTGGGAACGGTGCTGATTATGAGCCCGTGGAACTATCCGTTCCTCCTTACCATGGAACCGCTGATCGATGCGATTGCGGCGGGCAATACGGCGATGGTGAAGCCGAGCGCTTACTCCCCGGAGACCGGATCCGTGATTCAGAAGATCATAAAAGTATGCTTTCCGGAAGAGTACGTGGCGGTGGTGACCGGCGGACGGAAGGAGAATCAGTACCTTCTGGATGAAAAATTTGATTTTATCTTCTTTACCGGGAGCAAGAGCGTGGGACAGCTGGTGATGCAGAAGTCGGCAGAGCACCTGACCCCATTTGCCCTGGAGCTGGGCGGGAAGAGCCCATGCATCGTGGACAAGACGGCCAACATTAAGCTGGCGGCGCGCCGAATCGTATTCGGGAAATTCCTGAATTGCGGTCAGACCTGCATCGCACCGGATTACATCTATTGCCACGAGGACGTTCGAGAGGAACTGGCGGAGGCGCTGAAGGCGGAGACCATCCGGCAGTATTCGCCGAATGCACTGCTGAATCCGGACTACGGAAAGATTATCAATGAGAAGCACTTCCGGCGCCTGAACGGGCTGATTGATCCGGAGAAAGTAATCCTGGGCGGCGGTTCCGATCCGGAGACCTTGCAGATTGAACCGACTATTCTGGATTCGGTGGAATGGGCCGATCCGGTGATGGGGGAAGAGATTTTCGGACCGATTCTTCCGATTCTCACCTACCGCAGCACGGAGGAGGCGGTGCAGACGCTGAATCGGCTGCCTCATCCCCTGGCGCTGTATGTTTTTACCGGCAAAAAGAAAGTGGCGGAGTACTTCCTGTCCCGGTGCCGGTTCGGAGGCGGCTGTGTGAACGATACCATCATTCACATCGCATCCAACAAGCTGGGTTTCGGCGGTGTGGGCGACAGCGGAATCGGAAATTACCACGGCAAGTGGGGATTCGATACCTTCTCCCATTACAAGGGAATTGTGGATAAGAAGACACGGCCGGATCTGCCGATGCGGTATCAGCCGTACAAGAAGATGTACGAGAAGGTGCTCCATGTGCTGTTCCGGTAACGAGAGAGACCGGCTTTCCATTCAGCCGGTGGCGTATATTCATACGGATTTCAAAGAGAAATTCGGAATTCCCCGGCAGCCGGGATTGGTGCCGGGCTTGACGGGCATCGTGGAGTTCGAGCCGGCGTTTCGGTCGCCGGACGTGGTTCGGGGAATGGAAGATTTTGAATACCTTTGGCTGATTTTCGGGTTTTCGGAGAACTGGGATTATTCCCGAGAAGGAGGACCGGAACCGAAATGGTCGAAGCTGGTGCGGCCGCCACGGCTGGGCGGAAAGGAGAAGAAAGGTGTGTTCGCCACCCGTTCTCCCTTCCGGCCCAACGGTCTTGGCATGTCCGCGGTAAAACTCTTTCGGGTGGACACGGAAAACCCGGAGAATCCGCTGCTGATTGTAGGCGGAGCAGATCTGCTGGACGGCACGCCCATCTACGATATCAAGCCGTATGCGGCGTACTCCGATGCGCATCCGGAGGCGAGGTCCGGGTTCGCTCGGCCGGAGATGAAATTCCTGGAAGTGGTATTTCCGGAGGAGCTTCTTCGGAAGGTGCGTGAAGAGAAGCGGCAGCCGCTGATTGGAGTGCTGGAGCAGGATCCTCGGGCGGCGTACGAGAAGAAACCGGGGTACGTGTACGGAATGAAATTCGCTTCCTACGACGTGCGGTTTCAGGTCCGAGGGGACGTGCTGCAGGTGGTGGATGTGGTCTGTTCGGAAGAGCAGCATATTAAGTAGAATACAGTAAATGAAGAAGGGAAAAGACAGAGATTTATGTTCAAATGGTTCATGCTGGCGGTATACATCATACTGCTGATATATACGATGGTGCATTTTCACAAAGGGCTGGAGTTCATCACCGGAAAGAAGCGGCGATACTTGGTGGGGATGTGTACGCTAGTGGGGCTGTGCTGCCTGACGATTTTGGTGGGGCGTTTTCTGCCGGCCGGCGGATTTCGGCGCCATGTAATTGAATTCTCCAATTATTGTCTGGGCTTCTGGATTTACTTGGTGTTCTTCTTCGCCCTGTTGGACATCGCGCTGATTCTTCGGAAACGGGTGTGGAAGAAACCTGCTTTTACGTGGCACACGGCAACCTTCGGAATCATTTTTCTGTTGGCTGCGGGATTGACATTCTATGGCGGCGTTCACGCCAGACACGTGACGGTGAACACGCAAAACGTGACCATCCATAAGTCGGTGGAAGGCATGAAGGAGATGAAAATCGTGCTGGTGTCGGACTGGCACCTGGGGTATTCCATCGGCGTTCGGGACATGAAGCGGATGGTAAAAAAAATCAACGCGCAGAACCCGGACCTGGTGTTGGTGGCCGGGGATATTTACGATAACGAATATGAAGCCATTCACAAGCCGGAGGAGGTGGCGAAGGTTCTGAAGGGAATTCACAGCCGCTACGGGACCTACGGCGTGTATGGAAATCACGATGTGTCGGAGAAGCTGGTGGGCGGTTTTACCACCAAAACCGACCGCAATCCAACGAGGGACCCGCGCATCGACCAACTGATGGAGAAGGCGGGAATTACCATGCTTCAAGATCAGGTGATTTCGGTGGACGGAAAGATCGAATTGGTGGGCCGGCTGGACGGCGAGAAGACGGGATACCGGGACAACTGCCGGGAAACCCTTCGGAAATTGATGAAGACGGCAGACAAAAGCAAGCCCGTGCTGGTGCTGAATCACGAGCCGGAGCACCTGGAAGACTACAAGGAAGCGGGTGCAGACCTTTTGATGGCGGGACATACCCATGCGGGACAGTTCTTCCCGCTGACCATCATGCGATCTTTCGTATGGGAGAATTACTGGGGCGTGGAGAAGCTGGGACCGGCAACCGGGGCGGTGACCTCCGGCGTGGGAGTCTACGGACCGCCGCTTCGGCTTCTGAGCAACAGCGAAGTGATGGTGCTGAATGTACGTTTTGCAGGTTGATAACTTATAGGGAGTTCTATGCGTAAGGAATTAAAACGACGGGCGAAGGAAAATCTGAAGAAGCACTATCTTATGGTGCTGGTCATCTGTCTTTTCGCTAGCTTTTGCGGGGTGGAATACGGTATGTCCACCATTCGCTACCATATGGACAATATTGAATACACTTCCATCGGGCAGCTGTACGAAACGATTGTGGTGAATTCGGATTTCAAAGAAACGGTGGACCGAATTGCCAACGGAGAGGGAAATCAGGTTCGGAAGGAAATTCGAGAGCAGAAAGAAGAACTGATAAAGAACGATCACAGCCGGTACCTGGGCCGATCCAACGGTGTTTTTTCCGGCATCGCCAATTCCTATTCCGCCGGCGGTTTTCGATTCGCCATGGCAGAGGCGTTGCTCAGCCTTTCCGGCTCCCGAACCGTTTCCATTTCACTGATGATTCTGGGGAGCGTGGCAGTGTACCTATTCATCTGGCTGTTTATCAAGGAAACCTATCGCGTGGTGATGCGGCGTATGGTGCTGGAAGGCCGGGTGTACGAGAAGGTCACGATTCAGCGTTTGTTCTATCCGCTGGAGACCCGTTCCTGGCCGAAGATTGCCTGGACTATGTTCGTGCAGTCGTTGTACCGTTTTCTGTGGACGTTGACCGTCATCGGCGGGGTGATTAAGCGGTATTCCTATGCGTTGGTGCCGTATATTCTGGCGGAAAATCCCACCATGAAGGCCAATGAGGTGATTACCCTCTCTCGAAAAATGATGCAGGGACATAAGTGGGAACTGTTCAAGGCGGACATGAGCTTCCTGGGCTGGGACGTCCTGGACATTTTCACCATCGGATTGTCCGGCATCTTCTTTTCCAACCCGTATAAAGCGGCGTTCTACGGAGAGTATTACGCAAAAATTCGAGAGGTTTCCAAGGCATCCGGGATTGCCGGTACCGAAAACCTGATGGATGAATACCTGTACTGTCCGGCTCCGAAGGATATACTGCGAGAGAAGTATCCGTATCTGGTGAGCCGGATTGAGGAAAATGAGAAAAACGCCGTTCCGGAGCCTGCGGGGGTGAGCGGATTCTTCGCGAAATGGTTCGGCATCGAGCTCCTTCCGTCTCGAAAGCTGGAAGAATACGAACGGAACAAGGCGATGCAATATCAGCTGGGATACGGACAGGCGATTCTGGATGGGGTGGTGTATCCCGGACGATTGGGGCCGTTTTTCGGCAATTTCCAATTTACGCCTCGGTTCACCATGTTGCCGACCCGGAGCTATTCCCTGCTGAGCTTGATTATAATCTTTTTCACGATGTCCTTTGTGGGCTGGTGCTGGGAAGTGAGCCTCCATCTGGTGGAAGACGGGGTCTTCGTCAACCGAGGCGTGCTGCACGGACCGTGGCTTCCAATCTACGGCGTGGGAAGCCTTCTGGTGCTGATTCTGCTGAAGCGCTTTCGGGAGAAGCCGGTGCTGCAGTTCACACTGACGGTGGCGGTTTGCGGCATCGTGGAATACGGCACGGCCTGGTTCCTGGAGACGCAGTACGGACAGAAATGGTGGGACTACAGCGGATATTTCATGAATATAGACGGAAGAATCTGCGCGGAAGGTCTGCTGGTATTCGGCCTGGGGGGATTGGCCATCGTCTATTTGATTGCGCCGCTGCTGGACAACCTTCTGAAGAGAGTGAACCGAAAGGCTCTTCTGCTGGTGGCCATCATGCTAATCAGCCTGTTCTCCTTCGATCAGATCTATTCGGTAAAGCATCCCAACACGGGGGCCGGCATCTCTAGCGGAAATACGAAACAGGTGGCTATGAAAATCACCGAATCCAAAGCTGTGCCGAATCGACGGAAATGGACGAGGGGATGAATTGACATATCAGCATAGTGAAATATTAGGAGAGTAGTTGTGAAAAAACCAATTTCAATTATTTTTTCAATGATGATAATAATTCTGTTTTCATCATGTACGAAGTCCGGTGATTCAACGGGTATTGAAGGTAAATGGCAAGCATATGGAACTCTGGTAGATAATGAGATACACTCTTTTGACGATTCGTTTGACAAAGACGTTGCAGAACAATTAAAGAACCAGAACATTGAGTTTAAACAGAAGGGTGTTGTAACAATTAACAGTGCATTAGTAACTGCAGATGGAACGTATAAGAAGTCCAATGATTCATATACCGTGCAGATTCCGTTTGATGAGGAAGGCAATACATTAACTCTAAATTGTTACATCAAGGATAAAAACTTGATTGTTGAGCAAGTTTTGCCGGATGAATATAAAGATTACGATGTGGGTGATCCAACCGTATATAAAAAGTGAAAATCCAAAAACCTGCACCGGTAGCAAGCTGTTGCTGATCGGTGCAGGTTTTTGTTATTCGGTTCTATACTTTTTGGTGTTGGTGTGGCATGACGAAGAAACAGGTGACGAAGAAACAAATCTTTACGGTAGGGATGACACAAATTCTAACAACTTGACTTGCACTGAATTCTAATAAAGTAATACTTTTTTTGAAAAGTTGACGAAAGAAGGACTGTATTTTCAGTTTCATCGTCAATGACTCGAATTACCTCGAATTATCCGCTCAATTTTACAGTGGAAGCCCATGCGGCTTACGAAGAATTTGACGATAAAGCCTCTGTTTTCATAGCATTATCGTCAATTCTATCCGAAAAAATCCGCCGAGAACTCTAATCGCTCCTGTTTCCATGTGACGGATTGACGTTGGCGGCCGGAATAGTTTGCTTTTCTCGTCAATTTTCTGGTTCTTCACTTTTTCATCAGTCCAAACGAATAGAAAAGAATACCGAGCAGTTTAATCACTGCTCGGTAGAAGTTCCTTTTTTTCTTCACCAACACCATTTGACAAAAAACCTGTTATTCTTCCCAGAATTGTTCAATGCGGGCTTTGGCGGCATTCTCGATGCTCATGGCCGTGTGGAAGGCGTCTTCCAGATCCGAACCCACCGCCACCATGCCGTGGTTCTTCATCAGGCAGCCGCGGTTTTCCCCAATTGCATTCTGCACATTTCGGGAAAGCAGACCGGTGCCGGAAGGTCCGTAGGCTGCGCACTCGATGGCATCACCGCTGCTGGTGGTAAAAGAAAGTCCGCAGGCGGCATAGACGCAGGCGTACCGCGCATGGGTGTGGATGACGGCATTCACGTCCGGCCGATTCCGGTAGATTCCGGCGTGGAAATCTTTTTCCGAAGTAGGCTTGAGCGCCCCTTCATAGGCCAGGGTTTCCAGGTTCACCTTTACGATGTCATCCGGAGTCAGTCCTCGGTAGTCCATTCCGGATGGGGTGCACAACATCCATTCATCATCCAGCCGCAGGGAGAGATTTCCCCAGGTGCCCTGGACCAGTCCGGAATCCAGCAATCGGATACCGTATTCCACCACCTGTTCCCGGCACTTTTGCTCTTCCGGAGACCAGTCCTTTTCCGGCAAATCCATCCCTGCGTAATCCGATGCCGCGTCCTGCAAAATCTCTTCCGGTATTTCCGCAGGAGCCTGCTGTTCCAGTCGGTTCTGCCGTTCCATCTCTTTCCGAGAATATTTCTTCAGATAGATTTTGTGTTCCAGTTTACCCATCAGCGGGCACACCGGATGGGCGCCGCCGAGGAAATCCGCATCCACAAAGATGCCGGCGTTCTTCTCCAGAATCAGGAGTCCGGTGAACACCTCGTACAGGTTTCGCCCGCAGACCATCAGATTGCCTTCCGTGGTGAGGACGGCCGGGGATTTTCTCAGGGTTTTGGCCAGGCTGAGCCGATCCTCCGAAACGATGGAAACTCGGTTTCCGATAATCATGGCCATATCATCCAGCACGGCCGGGATACTCAGTCCATCTTGAATGCACATGGCGGTATATTCTGTTTTTGCCACTACCATGGCTTCGTAAGGGGAGGCAATCAGCGCACCCTTGGCCGGATCGGAAGTGCCGGTGATGTCGCGAATTTCTTTTTCCTGAAGGTCGGCAAAATCCGCACACGGTTCTGTCCCGAAGACCCGGTGGTTCTGCTGCACCAGAATCCGAGGGGAATCCCCCAGAGAGAAACCGATGTCCGCAAATTTTTTTCCGTATTCAATTATATTCTGTTTCACTGCATGGAGTGTCATAAGCTCTGTTCGTGCTCCTTTCCGTTAGTCCTGATCCGCACCTTCGAAGCGGGCGGAGTTCGCCTGCCGGTAGGCTTTTTCCAGCGAATGATAGACGTTCTTGTAGTCTTGGAACAGCTTGTTGTAGATGGCGGCATTCTTCGGGTTCGGATGGTATTCCCGTTCGACGGGCACGAATTCCTTCGCCGCCGCAAAGGACGGAATGACGCCCAGACCGATTAGCGGAATCATGGCAGCACCCACGGCACCCGCATTGCGTGGATCCTTTACCACCGCAAAATGTTTTCCCGTAATATCTGCGATAATCTGCATCCAGCCCTTATCCAGGGAACCGCCGCCGATGATGCGGAAATTGTCGCACCGGAAACCGTAATCCTGCCGGTAATTCTCCAGAATCCACCGCAGGTTGTAACCGATGCCTTCGTACATGGCCCGCATGATGTGCTCCCGGGTGTGAATCATGGTCATGTTGAACAGGGTGGCCCGGGTGGTGGTGGAGGAGACGGGACACCGTTCTCCCAGCATCCACGGGGTGCAGATCAGGTGGTCGCTGCCCGGCGGGATGTTGGCCACCACGGAATCCATGTAGTCGTAGATTCCGTCTCCCAGTTCTTCCATTTCCTTTCGGAAGAACTGATTCTTCAGCCACTCGATGTTGGCGCCGGCAGATTCCGTGATCCCCGCGATCAGGTTCATCTCCTTGTCGGCACTCTGGATGGCGGCAGCACCGTGCTTGAATTTGTCCGCCGTCCGGCTGCAGGCTGCCACCCAGGCAGAGGTGCCCAGATAGATGTGGATGTCTCCGTCATCGCACATGCCGGATCCCACCGTCGCCGCCTGGACGTCGTCGCATCCGCCGAACACCGGCGTTCCTTCCATGAGTCCCGTTTCCGCAGCGGCTTCCCGAGTGATGCCACCCACGATGTCCGTGCTGGCCACCAGCGGCGGCAGCCGGTTCATATCGATACCCACCAGAGGGAAGACGGACATCCAATCCTTTTTCTTCAGATCCAGTCCGTAGGAGGAGGCCCCGGACAGTTCCGTGACCATGCGGCCGGTGCATTTGTATTTAAGGTAGCCGTTTACGTCCAAAATCAGGTGGGTTTTGGCGTAGATTTCCGGCCGTTCTTCCTTGAGCCAGGTGATTTTGGCGATGCAGTCCTTTCCCATGATCGGGGTGCCGGCGAAGAGGGTGAACAGCTTCTTGCCGCCCACGCGGTTCATGATATGCTCCGCCTGCTTCTGCGCCCGTCCGTCCACCCAGGTGATGTTGGGATAGAGAACGGTGCCGTCCTCGGACACGGGAATGACTCCCTGTGCCTGGGTAGAGAACACGATGCCTTTAATTTGGCTTTTTTGGATGCCTGCTTTTGCTACAACCTCCCGGCCGGTTCTGCATACCGCTTTCCAATAATCCTCCGGATTCTGCTCCACCCATGCCGGCTCCGGATAGAAAGTGGGGTAGGGAGCGGTGGCGGCGGCGATAATCTTGCCGGAAAAATCCACCAGTACTGCTTTATCGGAACTGGTGCCGATATCGTGGGCGAGAATATATTCTTTCATAGCGTTTCTTCTTTCTTACAGCAATCCCTTGTCCGTAGGAACCACGTGCTTAAATACCTCTTCAAAGCGGTTCAGTGCATCGTCGATGACTTCGTCGGTGGTTGCCATGGAGGTGTAGAGCCGGCTTCCGGCTAAAGTCACCAGGCCGTTGGCCATATAGGCAGCGCCCATCCGCTCCATGGAATCCTTCCGTTCGTACATCATTTCCTTGTTCCGCAGAAGTCCGACGGCGGATTTTAGGATGCTGAAGGAGGAGAAGTCGAAGCTCATGGCGCCGGTGCACTCCAGGTGACAGATACTGCCCTGGTTGTATGCCACGAATGGAAGGCGATACTGCTGAATCAGGGAGTTGATTCCGTCGGTCAGCTTATCTCCCGCTTTTCCGGCAATCTCGCAAGCGTTGTTGCGTTCAATTTCCTTGATGCAGGTGTAGCCGGCCAGTGCGGAAATCGGCGCAGCCGCCAGGGTTCCGCCCACGTATGCCCGATGCTTTCCGCTGGCAACGCCGGCCGCCATCAGCCCGGCGTATTCTTTTTTGCCGCCGACGCCGCCGGCTCCCGGATAACCGCCGGCAACGATTTTGCCGAAGATGGTCAGGTCCGGTGTGACGTCGAAATAGCCCTGGGCGCCGCCGATGGATGTGCGGAAGCCGGTGACCACTTCGTCGAAAATCAGCAGGGCGCCGTACTTATCGCAAAGGTAGCGAACGCCTTTGTTGTACTCCTTAGAAACCGGACGGGTGCCGCTTTCCGGACCGCATGGCTCGATGATGACCGCTGCGGTACCGCCGCGGAACTTGTTCAGCTTCAGCATGCTCTCCAGCATGTTCAGGTCATTGGGACGAACCTCGTCGGTGAGGGAATAGAGGCGTCTCGGAATTCCGTGGGATTCCAGCAGTCCGCGGGAACCCGGAATCTTTGTGCCGTAGACCATCTGATCGCTCCAGCCGTGGTAATCGCCGCCTTCCTTGATGATGCGCTTGTTTCCGGTGGCAATGCGTGCGATTCGCAGGGAGGCCATGACGGATTCCGTGCCGCTGCCCAGCATCCGGAACATCTCCACCCCCGGCATGTGCTTGTGAATTTCTTTGGCCAAAAGAAGTTCGGATTTGTGCAGGAGTCCGGTGACCGGGCCGCATTCGTTGAGCAGTTCGATGACCGCATTCCGAATGGCCGGGTAGTTGCTGCCCAGAATGGTTGGACCGCCGGCCTGAAGGAAGTCCAGGTACTTATTGCCGTCCTCATCGTAGAGGTAGGCTCCTTCGGCTTTTCGGAAGGCTACCGGGAACGGTTTGTTGAAGGCCAGATTGTGCTGCACGCCGCCCGGAATGTATTCCTTCGCTTCTTCGTAGATGGCTTTGGAATTGGTGCACTTCTCATCGTAATATTTGAGAATGGTATTTTCGTAATAGTCGTCATCTACCTCCCAGATCGACTCTTCGGTCAACGCCTTCAATGCGGCATTGATTTTATCCGGGGAGTCCCATCGGCTGATTCCGCAATTGTTCATGTTATTTGCTCCTTTCCTCTTCTCTCTGTGCTCGCCGGTTCGTATTCATGCTGTTCCGGTATACCACAAATCGATCGTAAATGTATTCAGAAATAAGGTTCGCAGCCATGGTGAGAAAAAGAACGGCGTAGCTGTTCCAGCCGGCTTTTTCCGTCAGCGCATTGCCCCACCAGGTGGAGAGGGGCGTGAAGACGCAGTAGAACAGAAAAATCTGCATCATGGCTTTGGACACATTATTTGCGGATTTAAAGGTGAACTCCCGGTTCAGCGTGAAGTTCCACAGCACCGAGAGCACCAGAGCAATCAGGTAGCAGGGCCAGTATTTCCAAGGGGTCACCATGTCCAGCACCGTAAAAGCGGCGGTTTCAACAATTCCCGCCGATGCGGAGAACAGGGCGAACTTAACAATCTGAATCCTTGTTTCCCTTGCGTTGGGTTTGTACGGTTCGTTCACCGGGTGTTCGTTCATATCGGGCCCCTTTCTGCAGCGACTGCATAAATATTATAAAGTGTATATGTTTATTATCTCACCGGGGGCGGCGTTTGACAATAGAAAACAAAGCAGTGACAGGCGTTTTTTGGATGCTTTCATACTGTCGGTAAGCCGGTTTCGAAAAATGAAAATTTTTCAAGTTTCGAAACCGAGTTCTTGCATATGCGAAATATAAACGCTTGTTTTTATATAAAACATATGATATAACGTATTTGGCAATAGAGGATTGCCAAGAAAATTGAATAGTGTATTTTACGGATACCTTCCGGGTTGATGAAAATACGATAATACACTGGAACAAGGAATTACGGGACCTGACCGGACAACTGGAAACAGTAATCAGGGTGCGCAACGGTTACACTTGACCGGAAGTGTTGAGTATCTCATCAGAAAAAAGGGTTTGACATGTTCTACGGATACCATCCGGGCAGATGTGTTGTAAGGAGTTGCTGAATAAGGGCGCATACAGTTACACTTGACTGGGGTGCAGAGCACTGAACAAGGACCTACGGTTACACTTGACCGAGCCTTCTTGCATACATTTGTAAACGGGACAAGACATGTCGCGCTTGTCATTAGTATGACTCTTTTTTCTGGTGCTTTTTTATTGCCTAAGTTTATAAGTTGTTGAAATCTTTAAATTTAGGAGGACATAAAAAATGTCAAAAAGTAAAAAAGATGTATACAATGCCTTCTTGCTTGAAGGAGCAACATATAAGGGGCTATATGAATTTCCTCAAATATTACCAACATATGATACGCCAAACAAGTTGATTAAGTTTTCAAAGGCGGTATCAAGTAAATGCAAGGATTATAATCAATGGGTTCATTTTTACGAAGAAGATTACGAATTCTTCAGGTTGTGGAGAAATCCGAAGAGATACCTCAAAAGGCTCAAAAGGTTTAATGGTGTTATTCTCCCTGATTTCAGTTTGTATAGGAATATGCCATATGCAAAACAACTCGACAACATTCTCAATAGTAGAGCAATTGGAAACTGGTTACAAAAGAATGGTGTCAAAGTAATCCCCAACATACGATTTGGTGACTATAGAACATACAGATATAGCTGTGATGGAGTATCGAGTCAGTGTGTAATCGCAGTCGGATCTCATGGGACGATGAAACGTAAACGCGATAGGGAAATTTTTATCAATGGGTTTGAGTATGTAATAACACGTTTGCAGCCAACTGTCGTCATTCTGTATGGAACATTTCCAACTGAATTATTAGAGAAGTATAACGGTCGTGGAGTCCGAATTATTGTATTTGAAAGCGAATATGCCACCACTCACAAGGAGGTGGTATAATGGGAGCTGGATATAGTACTGAATTTGGCAATACTAACGGAAGTAACAGTAATCCAAGATTTATTCGAGTGAATTTTGTCGGGTCTGTCAAAGTAGATGGTGAAACCCGAGATGTCAGCCGAAGAGTATATCAGAGAAATGACATAGACTTTGAATATGTTGACCCTAAAACCGGAAAAACGAATCTGCAGTTGATGCAATCAGGGAGGCCACCTATCGGAAATGACGGGAAGCCAATTGAGTTGCATCATGTCATTCAAAAAGAAAGTGGACCTATGGTTGAGATTCGTGAAACTACGCATAAAGAATACCATTATCAGTTGCATGGACTGCGAGGTAAAGGGGAAAGTTTTAGAAATGACAGAACGTTAAGTAAGCAATACAATAATTTTAGAAGCGCCTATTGGAAGTGGCGCGCTGCCCAGTACACAGGAGGTAGAAAGAAATGAATGATACAATTAGAAATCTAATCGCACAATACGAAGAACCCGGAGACTTCACATATGCAAAAGTTACAGATATTGAACTGGAACTGGCAGAAAAGGAATTGAACCTTTCATTACCTGCTGAATATGTTGAATTTCTTAAGACATATGGACATGGTGGTATCTGTGGTTGCTGTACAGATGGAATTGGACTAGATGGTAGTTACATCTTTGTTGAGAATACTCTTGAGTACAGATCGGAAGACCTTCCTGATAATTACATAGTAATTGAAAATGCAGATGAATGGTTGTATTGCATCGATGCTAATACTGGCAAAGTGATTTCATGGGATATGGGAGGCTTCATCAAGGAAGAATATGATTCATTTGATGAATATTTGCTTGATCGGATGAATGATGCAATAGAGAACATGTAGTTTTATGGCGTGAGGGGAACTTAACATATGGGTCTTCGCTTTTTCAAGTTTCGAAACCGACTTCTTGCAAATGAAGCGATTACAAAAAGTGGAGACCCATAAAAAAACAACTGTAGCGTGCGAAAGGTGACCGATGAAATGGATGATAGTAAATTGCTGAAGTCTCGGATTGCGGACCGAATCCGCCAGGCAGAGGAAGGCTTTTATATAACGAATACGGATTTCTTGGATCTGCACCAGCAGGCCCTGGCTCGAGAGGAGTGCCGGGGACACTCGGATCTTCGATTCTGGTTTTATGGGGGATATGAAGACGCGGAACGGCGCATTCTGATCATCGCCCCGAAGGACTATGGGGAGACGCTGGAGGATGTGCTGGGCATGGAGGAAGTCCTGCAAGTGATTCACGTGGAGACCGGCGGCAGCGACCGAAAGCTGAGCCATCGGGATTACCTGGGCTCCGTGCTTGGCCTTGGCATTGAGCGGCGAATGATTGGCGACATCCTGGTGGGCGAGAAGGGGGCGGACCTGATTGTCCGTCCGGAGATCAGCACGTTCCTGGAGCAGGAATATCGCTCTGTGGGAAGAACCGATGCCCGGACGGAAGTGAGACCCATCGGGGAGCTGGCGGTTCCGGAGCGGCGGGTGCAGGTCATCCGGGATACGCTCCCCAGCCTGCGGCTGGATAACGTGGTGTCCACGGCGTTCAAGGTTTCCCGGTCCGATGCGGTGAAGGGGATTCGAAGCGGAATCGTGTCGGTGGACCATATGGAGTGCACGAAGATCGACCAGCGGATTGACGAGGGGGCGGTAATCGTGCTTCGGGGAAAAGGAAAAGCGGTGCTGCAAGAGATTGGCGGGGAGTCCAAGAAAGGGCGAATCTGGGTGGAGATTCTGCGGTACGTGTAGCAGCTTTAGAGCGCCTAAGAAAAAAGAATGTGCTTGGATTCAAAATCCAAGCACTCAAATTGAATGCAACCAATGCGTCTTTGGCTTATTCTATTATTTTTCCGACATTTTTCGCTCTTGAATTAGTTGTTGCAATTCTTCTTCTGAAGTGGTGCCGGTTTCATGGAGTGCAACTTCCAAAGAAAGGTGTCCGGCTTCGAACAACTCAAGAACCTTATCTAATTGACCTTCTTCGAAGTAGGCTTTGTATTTTTCTTCCAATAACATATAAACCCTCTCCCATCCTACATTATTTCGAGATTTAACGACCTCATTTTGGATGCGGTCGGTTTTTGTGGTTAGTCATTTTCTTACTCCTATTGTAGTTTTAAATATAATTCCTGTCAATCCTTATGGGAAGTCTGTGAAATCATATTGTGAAGAGATATGAGCGCTCGTTGTTTTTTCTGAAATTTCATGGCTTCATCCTAGCAAAAAATAACAGGAATTCAATATCGTTGGAACAAAAAGGACTAAAACATGCGATAAAAAAACTATAGTTATAGAATTTCGGAATTAAAAATCATAAAAAGTGAAGAACCAAAAACAAAGCGGGAGCGAACCATAAATTTTGGTTCGCTCCCGTTTATCAAATGACTTCACGTACCTACTTCGCAGCGGCGATTACTTCGATTTCGCAAAGGATGCTCTTCGGAAGTTCTTTTACCGCAACGCAGGATCTAGCCGGCTTGGATACGAAATACTTCGCATAGACTTCATTGAATGCACCGAAGTCTGCCATATCGGTGATAAAGCAGGTGGTTTTTACCACGTCTTCGAAGGTCAGGTCGTTGGCCTTCAGAATTTCTCCGATGTTCTTGCATGCCTGCTCCGCCTGTCCCGCAACATCGGTACCGATGGTTTCACCGGTTTCCGGGCTGAACGGAGTCTGTCCGGAAATGAACAGGAATCCGCCGGCTGTGACTGCCTGAGAGTACGGGCCGATTGCAGCAGGTGCTTTGTCTGTGTTTGTATATTTCATCTCTATGTCTCCTTATAATTGGTTATTTGGTAATCTCTTCGGTCTGTGCCTTGACGAACTCTGCCAGGTCTCCGTCTACACGCGGAAGCAGGGTTTCACGAACCATCTTGTGGTAGTTGTTGATCCATGCCAGTTCTTCATCGGTGAGCAGTGCCGGGTTAATGGCTTCTCTCTCGTACGGTACGAAGGTGATCGGCTCGTTGATGGTGTTTCCGTTTCCGTCGTCCTTCATCAGAACTTCGTTCTCGATACGAACGCCGAACTGATTATCGATGTATACACCCGGCTCGTTGGACATAATCATGCCCGGGCAGATGGTGATCGGAGTCGGTACACGGCGAAGAATATTCGGACCTTCGTGAACGCTGAGCAGGTGACCCACACCGTGAGACAGTCCGTGTTTAAAGTCCAGACCAACGGCTCTCATCGGTGCACGGGTGATGGCATCCAGGTCGATTCCGTTCATTCCCGGAGTCAGCACGGCATTGTGCATTGCCAGGTGTGCTTTAAGAACGTAGGTGTAATCATCAATCATTTCCTGAGTCAGCGGACCAACGGCGATGGTACGGGTGATATCCGTGGTACCGTCTGTGTAATGACCGCCGGAGTCCAGGAGCAGGAAGCCTTCCGGCAGGATTTCGGCATCGGTTTCCGGTGTCGGTGCGTAGTGGATGACAGAACCGTTTGGTCCGTATCCGGCGATGGTCTCAAAGGACAGATCGAAGAATCCATCTTCTTCGGCACGGAACTTCCGCAGCTGTTCTGCCGCACTGAGCTCGGTCTGGTGCGGGGTCTTTGCAGCGACATCCTTAATCCACTTGATGAATTTCACCATCGCAACCGCATCCTTCTTGTGCGCATTGATGGAGCTCTTGATTTCGGTCTCATTCTTAACGGCCTTCATCATAGCGATTGGAGTAGCTTCATCCACCGTCTTCATGCCTTCCGGAATTCTCAGGCACAGAGCATAGTTGGCGGAACCGGAATCCAGCCACAATGTCTTGGATGCATCCAGAGCGGCCACGTCCTGTTCGATTTCATCGTATCCTTTCACGGTAACGAAGGACAGGTCTTCCGGCAGGGAATCCTTTACCGCACCATCCATTACGTACAGATTTACGGAATCCTGGGAAAGCAGGATGAAGGAGAAGAATACCGGTGTGTAATCGATGTCGCTTCCTCTCATGTTCAAGAGCCATGCGTTTTCCATCAAATCGGTAACCAGTAGGTAGTCGGCATTCTTTTCGGCCATTGCTTTCCGAACATCTGCAATCTTCTCGGTTGCGGTCTTACCGGTGGTGGTCAGCGGCAGTTCGTAGATTTCCGATGGCTGAATCTGCGGACGGGAAGTCCATACTTCACCGACCAGGTCTTTGTCCCATTTAATGGTCACACCCAGTTCACCCAGCTTCGACTGAAGCTCTTCACCGTAATATCCCGGAACAACCTTGCCGTCAAATCCCAGCGTATAGCCGCCCTTTTTCTTTGCCAGGTCAATCAGGAATTCTTCAACAGTCGGAACGCCCGGCTCTGCCATTCTCATCAGCTCGATTTCGCTGCCGGCCAGCTGGCGCTCTGCCTGAAGGAAATATCTGCCGTCGGTCCAAAGGTAAGCGCCTTCGTCGTTGACGATGAGCTCACCGGATTCGCCGGTCAGTCCGCTCATGAATTCACGAGCTTTAAAGAAATCGTTTACATACTCGGAACTGTGATAGTCGCCGGATGGTACGTAATAAACATCCACACCATTGGCTTTCATCTTTTCCCGAAGCTCTAGAACTTCTTTTTTCATTTTATTCACCTCTTTGCTGTCAATCCGATTTTTGGATTTCACAAAAATAATATAAAAACTGTCGGTAGAGAACTCTTACCGAACTATTTTTATTATAGCACGTACCCCAAAAAAGTTAAGGGTTTTATTCAAAATAGTACAAAGACCTCCGCGGGGCATTTGAATTTCGGCGTCGGATTGGTATAATGGTAGGGAATTTATACAAGCGGAAAGAAGAGGGAGAAATAGATGAATATAACGGTGTACTGCGGATCCAGCATGGGATCGGATCCGGATTACAAGAAAGCGGCCGAGGCACTGGGGCTCTGGATTGCCGGGAACGGGCACACGCTGGTGTACGGCGGCGGCAATATCGGCCTGATGGGAATCATTGCAGATACCGTGCTGGAGAACGGCGGAAAGGTCATCGGTATCATTCCGGATTTCCTGCTGCACTGTGAGCAGGGGCACGAGGGGCTTCACACCTTGGAAGTGGTGCACTCCATGTCCACCCGGAAGAGTCGGATGATTGAATTGGGAGATGCTTTTATTGCCATGCCGGGAGGCATCGGAACTCTGGAGGAAATCACGGAAGTGCTGACCCTCAAGAGGCTGGGTCGGACGGAGAAACGGGCATTCTTGTACAACATCAACGGATACTACGAGCCCCTTCGCGGCACCTTCCACCAAATGGTGGAGAAGGAATTCCTGCCGGAAGAGGAGATGGAACTGTTTGAATTCGTGGCAAATGTGGACGAACTGGATGAAGCGCTGAGAGGATAATGGAGGAAGAAATGATAACCGGAGAACTGAAGAATCGGATTGACAGCCTGTGGGATGATTTTGCGGCGGGGGGAATCGTGAACCCGCTGACGGTGATTGAACAGATTACCTATCTGATGTTCATCCACGATCTGGATGAGGCGGATAATAAGGGCAGCATGGAAGCCATGATGCTGGGAATTTCCCACGAAAGTATCTTCAAGGATGAAGTGGAAGTGGAGGGCCGAACGGTAGACGGAAAGCAGCTGAAGTGGTCCGTATTTCAGGATTTCCCGGCGGAGAAGATGTTCGACGTGGTGAAAAATGAGGTATTCCCGTTCATCATCAATCTCCACAGCGACCGAGAAAGCGCGTATTCGAAGTACATGAGCGATGCGATTTTTATGATTCCGACGCCGCTTCTGCTCTCTAAAGTCGTGGAGAAGCTCAGCGATCTGTTCCGGATGATGAAGGAAACAAAGTTGGATAAAGAAGATGTTCGAGGGGACGTGTACGAGTACCTTCTGTCCAAACTAAATACGGCCGGAAGAAACGGCCAGTTCCGTACGCCTCGCCATATCATCAAAATGATGGTGAATTTGATGCAGCCGAAGCCGGATGAAATCATCTGCGACCCGGCCTGCGGAACTTCGGGATTCCTCATTGCAGCCAGCGAATACTTGATGGAAGATGAGGAACGGAAGCGGGAAGTCCTTTTCGACAAGGGGAACAAAGAACACTATTTGAATCACATGTTCCACGGCTACGACATGGACCGAACCATGCTCCGTATCGGGGCCATGAACATGATGGCTCACGGAATTGACAACCCATGCATCGAGTATAAGGACAGTCTGTCGGATCAGAATGAGGATAAAAACAAATATTCCTTGGTCCTGGCGAATCCGCCGTTCAAAGGAAGCTTGGATTACGATATCGTCTCGCCGGATCTGCTGAAAATCTGCAAGACCAGGAAGACGGAGCTTCTGTTCGTGACCCTGTTCCTTCGCATGCTGAAAATCGGCGGTCGCTGTGCCTGCATCGTTCCGGACGGGGTGCTGTTCGGTTCTTCGAAGGCCCATAAGTCCATCCGAAAAGAAATTGTGGAGAACAACCGACTGGAAGCCGTAATCTCCATGCCTTCCGGTGTATTCAAACCGTACGCGGGCGTATCTACGGCGATTCTTATTTTTACCAAAACCGAAGCCGGCGGAACGGATCATGTGTGGTTCTACGATATGCAGAACGATGGCCTCAGTCTGGATGACAAGCGGAGTCCGATTGAGGAGAACGATATTCCGGATATCGTCCGGCGGTTCCATCACTTGGATGCGGAGATGGAGCGGAAGCGGACGGAGCAGAGCTTCATGGTGCCGAAAGAGGATATTGTGGAGAACGACTACGACCTTTCCATCAACAAATACAAGGAAGTGGAATACGTTCCGGTGGAATATCCATCGACGCAGGAGATTCTCACCAACTTGCGGGAAATCGAGATGGAGATTGCCACGGCGATGGACGAACTGACCGCGATGCTGGGCGAAGACTAAGACTGCAGTGAAGTGTGCGCCGGCACGGCGGTTCGGCGTTCGGCGAGCGAGAAATTGATATTTG
>JAEUGJ010000014.1 GCA_016775335.1 Mogibacterium sp. | reverse complement strand
CAAAGCCAATGAACTCGGTTTTCGTGCGCGAACCCCCGGGCCTGAAATTGAGAAAAGGCGGCCCGGCGGCCGGCCCGGTTCGCGCTCGGCTCCGGGCCGGCAACTATTGTTAAAAAAAATACCGGCAAATACACAAATAAAAATTATGAATTAGAAACCGGCGATTGATGCTGATAAAATGGGTCGGAAAGTTTTTAACTATAAGTCATAACTATTTGGAAGGTGGTTAATAGAGATGAAGAAAAAGTTAACTGTTTTAATGGGATGCATCCTGACCCTGGTGATGGTATTCGCACTGACCGGATGCGGCGGAAGCGACAGCTCCGACAAGAAGACACTGACAATCGGATGCGAAGCGACGACACCGGGCTGGATCGTGAAGAAGGATGATGGCAACCTGAAGGGCTTCGATTACGATATGTGGCAGGAAATCGGAAAGAGAACCGGTCACAAAATCGAGTTCAAGGTAATGGATTGGGACGGCATGTGGACGATGCTGGGCGACGGAAGAATCGACTCCGTGGCAGAGCAGATTTCCGAGACTCCGGAGAGAGCCGAGAAGTACAACCTGTCCACTCCGTATGCGTACAACAGATACTGCCTGATTTCCAGAGCGGACAACAAGGACCTGAACTCCTTTGAGGACATCAAGGACGGAATGAGCATTTCCTGCGAGTCCAACACCAGTGACGAGCTCATCGTAAACGCGCTGGAGAAGAAGTACGGCTTCAAGCTGAAGAAGACCTACTACGATGGCATGTCCGTCACCGACGTGGCAATGGGCCGCTGCGACCTCTGGCCGAGAGCGGAAACTTCTTCCATCCTCACGGTAAAAGAAACCAAGAACCTGAAGATTCTTGGAAAGACCGACATTCTGGAAACCAACGTGTATCCGTTTGCCGACACCGATGAAGGAAAGGCGCTGAGCGAAGAAGTATCCAAGGCAATCGACGAGATGAGAGAAGACGGCACGATCAAGAAGCTCTCCGAGAAGTGGTTCGATCAGGACATTTCCGAGAAGCCGGAAGGCGCGGAAACCCTGATGTCCTACACCAAGTAAGATACGAATATGTTTTTGGGCAAGCTGCACGGATCTTTGGCGTCTGTGCAGCCTGTTGTTCATTTGTAAAGGAGAAAGTATGGATTTTGCAGCCACACCATCTATTTTTTTGAGGATCACGGAAGCCATTCCGACGACCCTGGCCTTGACGGCGATTTCTTTTATTCTGGCATTGGCACTGGCGATTCTGATTGCGGTGATTGATTACAACAAGGTGCCGGTGTTGGATAAAATCTGCGGGGTGTACGTTTCCTTTTTCCGAGGGACGCCGCTGATTCCGCAGTTGTTTCTGTTGTATTTCGGTATTCCGTCCATCGTTCCGTCCCTGCGGGACATCTCGCCTTTTGCGGTGTGCATCATCGGATTGACGCTGAACTCCGCGGCGTATATGAAGGAAGTGGTACGGGGCGCGCTGCTCTCCGTTCCGGACGGACAGCGGGAGGCGGCACTGGCCCACGGAATGACCTCTCGGCAGGCCATGTTCCGGATTATTTTGCCTCAGGCAGCCCGGGTAGCGATTCCGTCCCTGTTCAACAATTTGGTGGATACGGTAAAAGGAACTTCCATGGCGTTCACCGTTGGCGTCGTGGAAATGACGGCGGCGGCGAAGCTGAAGGCGGCCGTGACGTATGATTATTTTACGGCGTACGTGGTGCTGATGCTGATGTATTGGGCGATCATTCTGATTCTGGAACGTGTGGAGAAGACGGTGGAACAGAAGATGGCCGTTGGTTATGAGAGGTAGGGACTATGGTAAAAATTGAGAATTTAAGCAAGAGCTTCGGGGACCTTCACGTCCTGTCCAAGGTGAATCTCACCGTAAACACCGGCGAGGTGCTGTCCATCATCGGCCCCTCCGGAACCGGCAAATCCACCTTGCTTCGGTGCATGAACTACCTGGAGGTGCCGGACGAGGGCGCCATCACCATCGACGATATCACGGTGGACGCCAAGAATCACACGGACAAGGACATTTTTGAGCTGCGGAAGCACTCCGCCATGATCTTCCAGAACTACAACCTTTTTGCCAACAAGAACGTGCTGCACAACGTGATGGAGCCTTTGGTGACGGCCAAAAAAATTCCGCCGAAGGAGGCGGAGGAGATCGCCCACACGAACCTAAAAAGAGTCGGCATGGATGAGTTTTCCGACAAGTATCCGATCACCCTGTCCGGCGGCCAGCAGCAGCGGGTGGCCATCGCCCGTTCCATGGCCATCCAGCCCAACGTGATGCTGCTGGACGAGCCCACCTCCGCCCTGGACCCGGAATGGGTCAACGAAGTGCTGGATGTTATTGAAAATCTGGCAAAAGAACATTACACGATGATCATCGTCACTCATGAGATGGAATTTGCTCGAGACGTGTCCGACCGAATTATTTTTATGGAAAACGGAAACATCGTGGAGGAGGGCACGCCGGAAGAGATTCTGGACCACCCGAAAAACCCGAGAACCGTGGCCTTCCTGCGCAAGGAGCTGCGGAGCGAATACAAGATCGTCTACACGGACCGCTTCAAGGAGCTTCTGCCGCTGTACAAAAAATCCGGACTGGAGTGCTCCTTAGACGACCCGAAGCCGGAAGGTTTCCTGACCAGCCTGGAGCTGATCCACAAGCATACGAAGGAACTGGTGGGCGCGGCGACCATCACCCATCACGACGGGGTCTTCCACCTGAACTACCTGGCCGTGGAAGAAGAATACCGAGGGCAGGATTTTGGGACCAAACTGGTAAAAGAAAGCATGGAAGAGATTGCGCGCCGGGACGGTCACCGGATGTGGCTGATGGGACGAGTTCCGGGATTCTATCGGAAACTTGGTTTCGACACGGTGCCGTACGAGGAGTCCCCGCTGACCAGCAGCTGTCCGACCTGCAGCCAGTACAAGAAAACCTGCTTCCCGGAAGTAATGAAAATCGACTTTTAGGAAGGAGGATGAAAGGGATGACGACATATAAACATCTGAAATTTGCGGAACGAAAAGGCACCAATTGCGAAAAGTGGGACGGCCTTTCGGAAAATTTCGGGAGGGACGACCTGATTCCGGCCTGGGTGGCGGATATGGACATCGAATCCCCGGCCTGCGTGCAGCAAGCCTTGGCGGAGGCGGTGGCCCACAATGTATACGGCTACTACCGGGCACCCGGGAATCTGTATCGTGCTTTTATGGAATGGGAAAAGAAGTACCACGGATACGAGGTGAAGAAGGAATGGATCCGCTTCGCTCCGGGCGTGGTGCAGAGCATTTACTGGCTGCTGGAGATTCTCACGGAACCGGGGGACGGAGTGGTGATTCTGGAGCCGGTGTACTACCCGTTCCGAAATGCGATTCGGGAAACGGGACGCACCGTGTGCGCGGTGCCGCTGATCAACGAGGGCGGCAGGTACCGAGTCGACTACGATGCTTTGGAGCGGGAAATTGTGGAATCCGGGGCGAAGGTGCACATCATGTGCTCCCCCCACAACCCGGTGGGAAGAGTGTGGCGCCGGGAAGAAATCAAGCGGGTGCTGGACATCTGCCGGAAGCACGGCGTCTACGTCATTGCCGATGAAATCCATCAGGATCTGGTGATTCAGGAAGCGGAGTGGGGCGGGGAAAATCCGTTCCGAGAGAACATGGCGGCGGCGTCGGCAGGGGCACCGGGAGAATACGATTCCTTCCTCATCACCCTGACCTCCGCCTCCAAAACCTTCAACCTGGCGGGAATGCAGAATTCTTTTGTCATCATTCCGGAGAAGGAGCTGCGGGAGAAATTCGACCGCTTTACCACGAAAATCCACATCAAGGATGGCGGCAATCTGGGTTACATTTCGTATACCGCCGCTTACGAGCAGGGCCGGGAATGGCTTCAGGAATTGCGGGGCCTGATTCGGGACAACGCCGCGCGGCTGAAAGAGCGGCTGGCGGAAGGAGCGCCGAAGGCGGTGCTGTCGCCTCTGGAAGGGACGTACCTTCAGTGGGTGGATCTGAGCGCCTATGCGGAAGCGTGGGAAGCGGAAGGTCTGTCCGCGGAGGATTTTGTCCTTCAGCGGTGCGGCGTGGCACCGGATTTCGGCGAATGGTTCGGCGGCGAGGCGTACAAGAATTTCATCCGCCTGAATCTGGCCACGAGTCCGGAGAACGCCGAGCGGATTGCGGCCGGCCTGATTCGCGGGATTTCCACCCTTCATCTGTGATATAATGCTCTTATCTTTTATTTAATAGGAGCGAATTATGATATTCCGAAAAGCAAGCGCTGCGGACGTTTCCGCGGTGGAAGAGATTTACAACGATATTCATACGGAAGAAGAGAAGGGCGGATTGATGACCGGCTGGATTCGGGGCGTCTATCCGACTCGGGCCACCGCGGAGGGGGCCCTGGAGCGGGGCGAACTCTTTGTGCTGGAGGATGAAGGCCGGATTGTGAGTGCGGGTATAATCAACCAAAACCAGGGGGAAGCCTATGCTCAAGGCCGCTGGGTGCACGAACTGCCGGAGGATCGGGTGTGCGTTCTCCATACCCTGGTGGTCTCCCCGGCCGCCTCGAAAAAGGGATACGGCAAGGCGTTCGTTTGTTTTTATGAAGACTACGCACGGAAGACGGGCTGTAAAGCCTGCCGGCTGGATACGCTGGAATGGAATTCGGTGGCTCGGACGCTGTATCGGAAGCTGGGATACGGGGAAGTGGGCATCGTGTCCACGGAGCTGCAGGGCCTGACCGATGTGAACATGGTGCTCCTGGAGAAATTTCTGGGATAAGGGGGCAAAATGCAGATGAAAATTGGTTTTATCGGGGCCGGCAAGGTGGGGGTCTCTCTGGGAAAGTTTTTCCGGGAGGGCGGACTCACGGTGACCGGCTACTACAATCGGCACCGAGAGGCGGCGCTGGAGGCCGCGGAATTCACCGGGAGCGCGTGTTTTGACAGCGCCGAAGCGGTGGCGGAAGCCAGCGATGCGATTTTCCTCACCGTGCCGGATAAGGCGATCGGGGAGGTCTTCGCGTCCCTTCGCGGCTTGGATCTCCGGGGCAAAAAAATCTGCCATTGCAGCGGGGCTCTGTCCGCCGGGGAGGCCTTTCCGGGAATTGAGGCTCTGGGGGCGACCGGATATTCCATCCATCCCCTGTTCCCGGTGAGCGACAAGTGGGCGTCCTACAAGGAACTGGGATCGGCCTTCTTCTGTATCGAAGGCACGGGCCCTTTGGATTTCTGGAAAAAAACACTGGAATCCCTGGGTCCGAGGGTGCAGGAGATTTCCGGCGATGCCAAGGTAAAATATCATGCGGCCTGTGTCCTTTCCAGCAACCTGGTGTGCGCCCTGGTGGATACCGGCCTGAACATCTTGCAGGACTGCGGTTTCACGGAGGCAGGTGCCCGGGAGGCATTGGCTCCTCTGGCTCTCAGCAATATGAAGCACCTGCTGGAAGACGGCCCGGTGCAGGCGCTGACAGGGCCGGTGGAACGAGGCGATTCGGAAACGGTTCGGAAGCACCTTTCGGTGCTGGGGGACGGGCCGGAAGCTGCGCTGTACCGGTCGGCTTCGGAGGTACTGGTTTCCATTGCGGAACGCAAGAACCCGGACCGGGATTACGACGGGCTCCGGCGGATTCTGGGATAGAGGCCCCGGAATTCCGGAAAAGGCGGCCCGGGCGCCGGCGCGGTTTGCGTACGCCTGCCCGCAAAGCCAAAGAACTCGGTTTCGGTACGCAAACCTCCGGGCCTGAATTCCGAAAAGTGCGGCCCGATGTGAAAAAATCTTTGACTTTTCAAAATTTACAGTGATATAATAACGAAGTTGAGTAGCAAAAAGCGTAAGTCCAAACACGGACTTGCGCTTTCCTTTTTTTGGTATTCACTTTTTCCCCGACGGCCCGGGCCTGAAATTGAGAAAAGGCGGCCCGGCGGCCGGCGCGGTTCGCGCCCGGATGTCCGCAAAGCCAATGAACTCGGTTTTCGTGCGCGAACCCCCGGGCCTGAAATTGAGAAAGTGCGGCCCGGACGCCGGCGCGGTTCGCGCCCGGATGTCCGCAAAGCCAATGAACTCGGTTTTCGTGCGCGAACCCCCGGGCCTGAAATTGAGAAAGTGCGGCCCGGACGCCGGCGCGGT
>JAEUGJ010000013.1:12267-31669 GCA_016775335.1 Mogibacterium sp. | reverse complement strand
ATTGACGACGAAACACTCTGCCCCGAGGTTTCGTCGTCAATTTCCTCGCGGCCGCCGGGTAGATTAGAGTCAAATGCCCGGTGAAGAAGGCAGAATGAGGTCTTGGAAGTAGGAAATTCGAATGAGAAGAAGTGATTTTGAAACTTTACTGAATTTCAATTAGATTCTAAGTGCAAAGGATGCATTAGATTGACGACAGGTTACCCCGAAACGAGGGGCTGTCGTCAATTTTTGTTGATGAGAATGTAAATTAGAGCAGGAGGCACAAGATGATGATTAGAATTGACGACGAACGGAAGAAGATGAAGAGTTCGTCGTCAATTCTTTCCTTTTGTAGATTATGATAATGGAAAGTGATGCACGAAGGCCGGTGAGAGCCCTTCGTGCATCACTTTTCATTTGAAAGCGGCCCGATTCTAATTCGGGCCGCGGGTAGAAAAACAGAAAGCAGCTGCGCATGCATCACTTTTAATGCTAATTGAAAACAAAGTAGAATGAAAGAAATATGAAAATAATTAGAGGTGATGCATGAGTTGAAAAAATGGATGCTGATGCATCACCTCTGAGAATGGAGTTGATGCACGGGGCGGAAAAACAAGGGGTTATACATCACTTCCTTTCAATATTTGTTCGCACGCCGCCCATGTTGGCGTGGACCTCCTCGCAAGGCCTTGTTTCACCGCCATGCCACGCCAACATGGGCATTCGTTATTGACATTCGCTTCTGATATCTATATAATTACCACTGTTAATTACCAAAGATAATTAAAAAAATCAACCGATAAATCGATAAATCGATTAACCAAACAACCAACCCAAATAACCGGTCAACCGATTAACCGATCAATCAACCAACATGCGAGGTCCAATATGAAAGTCGAGAAAGTTAAAGAAATGATGGATGCCTGCTACATGGCAAAGCGGGTGCGGGATATGTTGCCGGAGCTTCCGGAGGGCGTGGCACCTTCCTACATCAAGTATCTGGATGTGATTCACAAGCTAAAACAGAAGAACGGAAAGGTCCGGATTTCCGATATCAGCGATGCTTTGAAGCTTCCGCGGCCGGGCGTCACCCGGACCATCAAGAAGATGGAAGAGAAGGGGTACGTACGGAAGACGATTTCCCGGGAGGATGCCCGGATTACTTATATTGAAATTACGGAGGTGGGAGCGGCGCTGACGGAGAAGTACAATCACAAGTACTTTACGGAGCTGGCCGAAAGCATCCAAAATATATCCGAAGAGGAGGCGGACTGCATGATTGCCGCCATCGAGAAACTGTACCGAATTATGTGTGAAAGAAGGGGATATTTTGAATAGTATGAACGGAGATTTTACAAAGGGGAGCATCAGCAAGAAGCTGGTGGCTTTTATGCTTCCGGTGCTGGGCGCGCTGGTGCTGCAGGCGGCATACGGTGCCGTGGATTTGCTGGTGGTGGGCCGGTTCGGAACTACATCCGGACTTTCGGCGGTATCTACCGGAAGCCAGGTGCTGAACCTAGTCACATTTGTGATTACTCAGCTGGCCATGGGCATCACCGTGCTGATTGCCCGGTATATCGGGGAGAAAACACCGGAGAACATCGGGCCCCTGATCGGCGGCGCCACGGTGGTTTTTGCCGTTATGTCCGTGGTTCTTTTTATCGGGATGGTATTCTTTCCGTATCCCATTTCCAAAATCATGCAGGCACCGGCGGAAGCGTTGGACCTGACCGCCAAATACGTGCGCATCTGCGGTGCCGGAATTATTTTTATCGTGGCGTATAACGTGCTGGCAGCCATCTTCCGGGGCTTGGGAGACAGCAAATCGCCGATGCTCTTTGTGGCGGTGGCCTGCCTGGTGAACGTGGCAGGGGATCTCATTCTGGTGGCCGGACTTCACATGGACGCCGCCGGGGCTGCTTTGGCAACCGTATTCGCCCAAGGGGTCAGCGTGGTGTTCGCCCTCCTTTTGCTAAAAAAAAGAAATCTTCCCTTCCGCATCACCCGAGGGGACTTCCGGCTGAACCGGCAGTGCCGAAGAGCGCTGAAGATCGGCTGCCCGCTAGCCCTTCAGGAGTTCCTAACCCAGCTGTCATTCCTGGCGCTGTGTGCTTTTGTGAACCGCCTGGGACTGGAAGCATCCTCCGGATACGGCGTGGCCTGTAAGGTGGTCAACTTCGCCATGCTGATTCCCAGTGCCTTGATGCAGTCCATGGCCTCCTTCGTCTCCCAGAACGTGGGCGCCGGCGACGAGAAGCGGGCCTCCAAAGCCATGTTCACCGGCATCCGAATCGGCCTGGCCGTGGGATGTGTGGTATTCCTGGTTGTGTTCTTTAAAGGAAACCTGCTCACCGGGATTTTCACCGAAGATGCGGGCGTTGTTCAGCGGGGATACGAATACCTGAAGGGCTTTGCACCGGAAACCATTGTCACCGCGGTGTTGTTCAGCATGGTGGGATATTTCAACGGACATGACAAGACCCTGTGGGTCATGACACAGGGCCTCATACAGACATTATTGGTGCGGTTACCGCTGGCCTATTACATGAGCATTCAGCCGGATGCCAGCCTCACCCGAATCGGCTTGGCGGCGCCGGCAGCAACCTTTGTTGGAATTATTCTTAATGTGCTTTTCTACCGGAAACTAAAGCAACGTCAGGCGTTTCCGGAACTGCTTCCGGAAAACTAATCCGTCAGCTTTTTCTGGAAATTTCCGTACACCTTGGTGCCTTCCGTCACGATGACGAAAGCGTGGGGATCGATTCCCCGCACCAGGCTCAGCAGCCGTTCGATTTCGTATTTGGAAATCATGGTCACCAGAATGTAGGAATCCTCTTTCGTGTAGGCACCCCGTCCGGTCCAGTCGGTAACACCCCGTTCCATCTCGGTGAGGATTACGTCGGAGATGCCCGGGTTCTTGGTGAAAATCATCACCTGCACGTTGATGTTCTGGATGAACATCCGGTCCAGGAATACCGCCAGAATTGTGGTGTAGATCAAGGAATAGATGACCACTTCCACGTTAAAGATGAAGAGGCAGACGCCGTAGATAAAAACATTCATGATGATGCTGATAATTCCGACTTTGGCATTGGGGTGGCGAATGGCCATGCACACGCCGATGATATCCTGCCCGCCACCGGAGGAACCGCCGCGCATCACCATGCCGGCGCCGCTTCCGGCAATGACGCCGCCCACAAAGCAGGCCGCCAGGGTATCGTGCATAATCGGTGTGGTCGGAACGGGAACCAATGCCAGGGCCAGAGAAGCGATGCCGATGGATACCAGGGATTTAAAGCAGAACTCTTTTCCCACCACTTTATAAGCGACGAAGAACAGGGGCACGTTCTCCAGGAAGTAGATGACGCCCACCAGATCGAATCCGGCCGGAACCGGAATGTGCAGCACGTTGACGCACAGGAGGCGCAGCAGCTGTGCCAGCCCCATAAAACCTCCGTTGTACAGTCCCAGCGGGGTGACAATCATATTGACACCGATGGCGAAGAGAATATTTCCGCCCACCATCCAGGCGCTCTGTTCAACAAAATGACGATATTTCGATGGAATCCGGCTATTCGGTTTCATAATCCTCTTCCTTTCCCAATTACACTCCCAATACAATCCCTTAAACATGACAATTATACATTATCTCCATGAAAAAAACAGAGCTGAACGGATAATTCTTGCAACTTCCCAAATGATTGGGTACAATAACTTGTTACAATATGAATAAGGAGGAAAGATATGAAGAACCATACATTGCCCACCGGGTATTTGCTGAAGCGGTTCATGCCGTATTTCAGCTCTTATAAAAAGATTTTTATTTTTGACCTGATCTGTGCCGCCTTCACCAGCATCTGCGATCTGGTGCTGCCGGTCATCATCCGGTTTATCACCAACACGGTATCGTACCATCCGGCCGACCTCACCATCAACATGGTGGTGCGCCTGTCTGCGCTGTATCTGGTACTCCGCGGGGTGGACGTGCTGTCCAACTACTACATGCAGAACACGGGTCATGTCATGGGCGCACTGATTGAGACGGACATGCGGCGAGACCTGTTCCGCCACTTCCAGGAACTGTCCTACTCCTACTACAGCGAGAACAAAATCGGCCAGCTGGTTTCCCGAATCACCACGGATCTGTTCGACATTGCGGAATTCGCCCACCACTGTCCGGAAGAGTATTTCATCGCGGCGGTTAAAATCATCATTTCGTTCGTCATACTGATCCGGGTGAATGTGCCGTTGACATTGGTGCTTTTCGCCATGATTCCGCTGATGATCTATTTCGCCATGAAGTATCGGACCAAGATGCGTTCCGCCTTTAAGCTGCAGCGGAGCCAGCTGGGTGAAGTAAACGCCCATGTGGAGGACAGCCTGCTGGGAATCCGGGTGGCCAAATCCTTTGCCAACGAGGATATTGAAAAAGAAAAGTTCAGTGAGGGAAATGCCAAGTTTCTGGATGCCAAGCGCATCGGTTACAAGAACATGGCGGGATTCCGAAGCGTGACCCGACTGTTTGACGGATTGATGTACGTGATGATCGTGCTGCTGGGTTCCATTTCTCTGATTAAAGGCGCTATCACCGCCGGTGATTTCATCGCATATCTTCTTTATGTAAACATGCTGCTGGAAGCCATTCGCCGTATTGTGGAATTCACGGAGCAGTTCCAGCGGGGTATTACGGGAATTGAGCGGTTCGTGGAAGTGATGGACGAACCGGTAGAGGTGGATGATGCGCCGGATGCGGTAACACTGGGACCGCTGAAGGGTGAGGTGGATTTCAAGGATGTGTCCTTCCGCTATAACGACAGTGAGGAAATCCTGAATCGCATCAACCTGCACATCCGTGCCGGAGAAAACATCGCTCTGGTGGGACCTTCCGGTGCGGGAAAAACCACCTTCTGCAACCTGATTCCCCGTTTCTACGATGTGACATCCGGAAGCATTTCCGTAGATGGGGTGGACATCCGAAAGGCGAAGATTCAGTCCCTCCGTTCCCAGATTGGAATGGTGCAGCAGGACGTATACCTGTTCTCCGACACCATTGCGGGAAATATTGAGTACGGCCGTCCCGGTGCCACTCGGGAGGAAATTATTGCGGCGGCAAAATTAGCCGGTGCCGATGATTTTATCCGGGAAATGCCGGACGGATACGACACCTATGTGGGAGAGCGGGGAACGAAGCTTTCCGGCGGCCAGAAGCAGCGAATCAGTATCGCTCGGGTATTCCTGAAGAACCCGCCGATCCTGATTCTGGATGAGGCCACTTCGGCATTGGACAACGAAAGCGAGCGTCTGGTGCAGTCTTCTCTGGCAGAACTGGCCAAGGGAAGAACCACGCTGACCATCGCCCACCGTCTGACCACTATCAAGAATGCGGATCGAATCATCGTTCTGACAGAGAACGGCATTCAGGAAGAGGGTAGCCACGATGAGCTGATGGCAAAGGACGGATTGTACGCCCACATGTATCACATGTATGAACTGTAGGATCTGAGGGATTCTTCAAATCGCCTTTAGGAGGGAAGAATCTTTCCGTAAGGATCCATGAGGACGGTGCGAACGTCTCCGGGGCCGAATATTTTCTGTGCACGGAAGGTGCCGTCTCCCAAATATTGAATACGGATATAATCCGCATCCGTCAACTCGGTGCGGAGTTCCACGCTGTAGATGCCCAATGCTTCGCATTGGGCATCTTTGTTGTATTCGATGTAGTAGAGGTACTCCCGGTTGCGGCTGTAAATATCCACGCCCTGATTGTGAGGACCGAACAGGGCTTCGTTCTGCTCGTTCAGCACCCACCATTTGTGCCGGTAATCCATCACCAGGACGAATCCGTTGGCCATGTAATAGAGGTCCGGGTAGATGCAGGGAATGATTTCCTTTCCCGTTTCGTCGCACAGCCCAAAAAGGTCGTAATCCGTTCCGCCGGGGATTACCTTTCGAATGCCGGTCCGGTAGATTTCTTTCTCCGTGGAAAACAGTTCGATATCGTTATAGATGGGCGGAATCAGAGTGCCTCCGTCCTCGTCCAACAGGGAAACGAACTGCTCCTCGGTTTCCTCATTTCGAATTACTTTGCGGAAGTGCCGGGTGGTGGGAATCCGTTCCGTAGAAATTCGGCGGAAGGGGGATTCATCCGGAACGGCGGTGGACTGAATGCCATGTCCGCCCTCTTCCGAAGAAATGATGTATTGCCGGAGCAGCCGGTTCTCCGGGTGGAAGAAGGCATCGGAAAAAGACAGGCAGAGCATGGGCTCTTCTCCCATCAGAACATAGAAGTCATGAAGTTCCATTCCGGCACAATCCGTCAATCCATCGAAAGACGAAAGCCCCGAGGGTTCCCCGGACGAGGCTGCCGGACCGATTCTGATTTTACAGTGGTCGGAATCCTTGTACCAGATGAGAAGGGATTTGGACCCGAATTCCAGGACGTGAATCCCTAGGTATGCGTCGGTTCGCCAAGCGGTGAGGCGGCATCCCTCCAGCGCGCGAAAGGCTTCCTCTACACCGTGCCGGATGCGGGAATAACCGGAATATTCTTTTGCAAAAAGCTGATTGTAGTCGTAATTCATGGTATTTCTCCTTACCCGGATTGTACCATATTTAACGAAAAAATTAAATTCTATCAAATTAGTAGGAATTGCTTGATTTCCTAGTGAACCGGTGGTATTTTAAATAGGTAAGTTTGAAAGGAGGATAGGCAGATGATGGTTTCGACAAAGGGCCGATACGCACTGGTGGTGCTGACGGACCTGGCAAAACATCAGGAGGATGGTTTCGTTTCTCTGTCCGAGGTGGCGGAGCGGCAGAAATTATCCCTGAAATATCTGGAAATCGTGGTGGCCATGATGAACAAGGGCGGTCTGCTGAAGAGCTGCCGAGGAAAGAACGGCGGTTATCGGCTGAAAAAAGAACCTTCGGAATACAGCATCAACGAAATCCTTCAGTTGACCGAGGGAAACCTGGCGCCGGTGGACTGCGTGAAGAACAGCGAAGTGGATTGTGCCAATTCAGAGGGATGCATCACGCTTCCGTTGTGGATCGGATTGGACCGACTGATTTCCAATTACCTGGAGAACATCACCTTGCAGGATCTGCTGGACGGAAACCGAGAGAAGATTCTGGATATTAAAAAATAGGTGAGGATTCATTAATTCCTATTGACTTAATAGGGATTATATGGTACTTTTAATTCGACATACAAAGAATACACATACTATATTTTATAGAGGGAGGGTTCTATGAGAGTATATGCAGATAACGCAGCGACTACCTATATCAGTGAGACGGCGTTGAACACGTTAATGGATTGCTTGAAGAATTACAACAGCAACCCGAACAGCCTCCATACCGAGGGTCAGATTACCGCAGAGAAGCTGGCGGAGTCCAGAGAGAAGGTGGCAAAGGCCATCAATGCGGCAAATCCGAATGAAATTTATTTCACTTCCGGCGGAAGCGAAGCGGATAATCAGGCGCTCCTGTCTGCAGCCAGAGTGCTGAAGGACAAGGGTAAGAAGCATCTGGTGTCCTTGAATATCGAGCACCATGCGATTCTCCATACTTTGAAGAAGCTGGAGAAGGAAGGCTTTGAAGTCACACTGCTGGCTCCGGAGAGCAACGGCATTGTAGATGTGAATAAGGTGCGGGATGCCATTCGCGAAGATACCGCACTGGTATCCATCATGTTCGCCAATAACGAGATGGGCGCCATTCAGCCGATTCCGGAAATCGGTGCCATCTGCAAGGAGAAGGGCGTGCTGTTCCACACCGATGCGGTTCAGGCAGCGGCGCACCTGCCAATCGATGTACAAGCAATGAATATCGATATGCTGTCCATGTCGGCACACAAGTTCCACGGACCGAAGGGCGTGGGCGTTCTGTACGCCCGCAACGGAATTCGTCTGGTGAACGTAATTGAAGGCGGTGCTCAGGAGAGAGGCAAGAGAGCTGGTACCTGCAACGTTCCGGGCGATGCCGCTCTGGCAGCAGCTCTGGAAGAGGGCGTTGCCAACATGGAAGCGAACGCAAAGAAGACCGCAGCGCTTCGGGATCGTCTGATTCAGGGCCTGAGCGATATTCCGCATTCCAAGCTGAACGGCGATCCGGTGAAGAGACTGCCGGGAAATGTAAACTATTCCTTCGAAGGTGTAGAGGGTGAATCCCTGCTTCTGGCTCTGGATGAGGAAGGCATTCGCTGCTCCTCCGGATCCGCATGTACCAGTGAGTCTCTGGATCCGAGCCATGTGCTGATGGGAATGGGCGTTCCGGTAGAGGCGGCCCACGGCTCACTGCGTTTCAGCCTGAATGAAGAGAATACAGAAGAAGAAGTAGATTACATCATCGAGAAAGTGCACGAGATTGTGGCACTTTACAGAAAGATGTCCCCATTCTGGGAAGAGTTAGAGAAGGGAGAAAGAGAACATGTTATATAGCGAAAAGGTAATGGATCATTTCAAAAATCCGAGAAACGTCGGAGAAATCGAAGATGCAGACGGTGTGGGTGAAGTTGGAAACCCGGTCTGTGGCGACATCATGAAGATGTACCTCAAGATTGAGAACGACGTTATCGTGGATTGCAAGTTCAAGACTTTCGGATGCGGATCTGCCATCGCCACCAGTTCCATGGCGACCGAGCTGATTAAGGGCAAGACCGTTCAGGAAGCGCTGGAGCTGTCCAACAAGGCGGTAGTGGAAGCATTGGATGGACTTCCTGCAAGAAAGATTCACTGCTCCGTACTGGCGGAGGAGGCAATCAAATCCGCACTGGTAGATTACTACACCAGAAAGGGTCTGGAGCTTCCGGAGGAAATCAAGGATTTCAAGCCGCACGAAGAGTAATTAATGATTGATGAAAGCCTGTAGCCGGATTGATATCGGCTGCGGGTTTTTGTTTTTTAGATAGGATTCACATTGCCGCCGGCGGACTGTGTTACAATATTCAGAAATGTGTGGCCATGTTTGGGAACTTAGAGAAAACGAGGTAAATTGATATGTCACAAAAACGCGTAATGAAATTGGCGACGAGAGGAAAGAGATTTGGAGCCGGACTGATTGATTCGGTGCCGGTGGCTTTCATCACCATTATATTCTTTGGACAGGTTGTCAGCGGCATAATGAGTCTGATTCAGGATGCCATGAACAGCCTCTCCGAATACGGATCCTACTACAATAATCAGCCGTACGTGACGGGCGGGGTATCGTACCCATCCGTAGTCATGATTTTGATGCTGATTTTCTTGGGTGCAGAACTGTATTTCTTCTCCCGTTCCCAGACCATCGGCAAGGCCATTCTGGGCTTGAGAGTAGTGGATGCCCGAACCGGTCGTCCCGTTGGATTTGCGAAAATGCTTTTGCGGGAAATTATCGTAAAAAAGGCATCATCGTCGGTCCTGTGGCTGGGTTACATTTGGATTCTGATTGATAAATACAACCGCGGTTGGCACGACAAAATTCTGGATACGTATGTAATTGATGAGAAGCCGTCGGTTCCGCAGAAGACGTTTGTGGACTTTACGGAAGATAATCCCAACGGCGGAGACGCTTCGGAAACGGCACAGGAACCGGTTCGCGCTCCGGAGGAAACTGTGGCGCAAGCGCCGACGGAAGTCGATGATTCGAGAATGGAAATTCTTCAGAACCTGCAGAACGCGACGAAGCCGGCAGCACCGGAGACGGAGAGTGCTGCGACGCCGGAACCTGAAAAAAACCAAGCAGAACTTGATATTACTTCTACACAAGAAGATGAAAAAGTGCTATAATCTACTAGGTTTAAATTAAGGAGGTAACATGAAGACAGTACTCAGAGGCGGAAAACTATATAAAGACGGAGCACTGACGGATAACGGTTCTTTTGAAATTAGCGATGTTACCAATATGAATGATTGTGACGAAAAGAGAGTTATCGAACTCGATAACTCTTTTATTTTGCCATCTTTCTGTGATGTGCATGTCCATTTCAGAGAACCGGGATTCGGATACAAGGAGACCATCCGGCAGGGAAGCCTGGCCGGAGCCAGAGGCGGATACACGGCGGTGGGCACCATGCCGAACCTGAAGCCGGTACCTTGCGATATGGACTCCCTCCGGGTGCAGCAGGAAATCATCGACCGAGATGCGGTGATTCAGGTAATCCCATACGGCACCATTACTAAGGATCAGTCCGGCACCGGAACTCTTTCGGATATGGAAGGCATGGCGAATCACGTGCTGGCCTTCTCCGATGACGGCAAGGGCGTGCAGGATGACGGTTTGATGCGGGAGGCCATGAACGTGGCAAAGAGCCTGAACAAGCTGATTGTGGCACATTGCGAAGATGAATCCCTTCTTCGGGAGGGGAAAGTACGGGAAAGCGAATGGCGGCAGATTGAGCGAGATCTGAAGCTGGCAGATGAAACCGGATGCGGATATCACGTATGCCATATTTCCTGCAAGGAAAGCGTGGAAGTGATTCGGGATGCGAAGAAGAGCGGCGTGAACGTCACCTGCGAAACCGCTCCCCACTACCTGGTACTGGATATCGAAGATGTGCGTAAAGGCATTGCGGAGAATCCGGAGGCCGGCGGCCGCTTCAAGATGAACCCGCCGATTAAGGATCCGGCAGACCGGAAAGCCATGATTGAAGGCGCACTGGACGGCACGGTGGACATGATTGCGACGGATCACGCACCCCACAGTGCGGAAGAGAAGTCCAAGGGCTTTGAGAAGAGCCTGAACGGAATCACCGGACTGGAATGCGCGTTCCCGGTTCTGTATACCGGACTGGTGCGTCCGGGCGTGATGACTTTGGAGCGCCTGGTGGAAATGATGGCCATCGCACCGCGGAAACGCTTCGAACTTCCGATGGGCGACGGTTACGTAGTAATGGATCTGGAGAACCCGTACGTTCTGGACAGCAGCCGGTTCTTGTCCATGGGCAAGTGCACACCGTTTGACGGCTGGACGGTATACGGGAAGACACAGATGACCTTCCGGAACGGAAAGATTGTCTACGAGGTATAGAATATGAAGAGAGATAAAAGCACGATTTTGGAGAATCAGATGCTGGCGGACGGCATCTATAAAATGACATTGGAGACGCCGGAGTGCGCGTTCACGGCTCCGGGGCAGTTTGCCATGCTGGAGGTTCCGGAGAAATTCCTGCGGAGACCGATTTCGGTCAGCTCCTATGACAGCGATCGCTACGTTCTGATTTATAAGGTGGTTGGAGACGGAACGAAGAAGCTGAGCCGGATGGAACCGGGAGAGAAGATATCCTCTCTCACCGGTCTGGGCAACGGATACGATGTGGAAGCCATTCTGGACGGATGCACCCTGATTGGCGGCGGCATCGGAATTCCGCCGATGCTGGGACTGGCCAAAAGCCTGGTCATTGCCGGAAAAAAATGCCGGGTGATTCTTGGTTTTAATACGGCCGGCGAGATTTTCCTGGTGGATGAATTTAAGAATTTTACGGACGACATCACGGTGATGACGGCGGACGGTTCCTACGGACAGAAGGGCTTTGTCACCGATGCCTTCGACACTTTGGATTACGCCTGCGCCTGCGGACCGCTGAAGATGCTCCAGGCGCTGGACGGAAAGGTTCGGAAGGGTCAGTTCAGCTTGGAAGCGCGCATGGGCTGCGGCTTCGGCGCCTGCATGGGCTGTTCCATTCAGACGAAAGTCGGATCTCAGCGGGTATGTAAGGAAGGCCCGGTATTTGATAAGGAGGTGCTGCTATGGGAAACCCTGTAGATATGAGCATAGAACTCGCCGGTGTTCGGCTGCAGAATCCGGTGATGCCGGCCAGCGGAACCTTTGGCTACGGTCAGGAATACAAGGATGTCTTTGACCTGAACAAGCTAGGCGCCCTGGTGACTAAGAGTATTACGAAAGAACCGCGCTACGGAAACGAGCTGCCGCGAATTGCGGAATGCACCAGCGGAATGCTGAATTCCATCGGCCTTCAGAACCCGGGACTGGAGCATTTCCGGGCTGTGGATCTGCCGGAGCTGCGGAAGATCTATCAGGGACCGATTGTGGCGAATATCAGCGGTTTCAGCGTGGATGAGTACCGAGAGGTTGCCGCACAGGTGGACCGGGAAGAGCAGGTGGAGATTCTGGAAATCAACATCAGCTGTCCGAACGTGGATCACGGCGGTTCCGCCTTCGGGTCGGATCCGAAGCTGTCGGAAGAGATTACCCGGGCGGTTCGGGATGTGACAAAAAAACCTATTTTTATGAAGCTGACACCGAATGTGCTGGACATCACCGAGATTGCGAAGGCGTGCGAGAGCGGCGGTGCCGACGGCATCAGCTTGATCAATAACTTCAAGGCGATGCGGATTGACCTGAAGACCCGGAAGACCATTACGTCCAAGACGTATGCCGGCCTGTCCGGCCCGGCGATTCGTCCGATTGCCATGCGCATGGTGAACGAAGTGTACCACGCATGCAAGCTGCCGATTATCGGAATCGGCGGAATTTCCTGCGCGGATGATGTGCTGGAAATGATCATGGCAGGCGCGACGGGAATCGAAATCGGTTCCGCCAATCTAGTGGATCCGTGGACATGCCAGAAGACCATCGATGCACTGCCGAAGAGAATGAAGGAGCTTGGAATCCGTAACCTGGAAGAAATCAGAGGAGTAGTATAGAGATGACACCAACAATTATGATTGCGTTGGATTTTCCAACCGGACAGAAAGCGCTGGAGTTCTTGGATCAATTCCAAGAGCCGGTATTTGTAAAGGTGGGCATGGAGCTGTATTACAGCGAAGGTCCGTCCATCATCGAAGAAATCAAGAAGCGGGGTCATCGGATTTTCCTGGACCTGAAGCTTCACGATATTCCGAACACCGTAAAGAGCGCCATGAAAGTACTGGCGAGACTGGGTGTGGATATGACCAACGTTCACGCCGCCGGCGGCATTAAGATGATGCAGGCCGCGAAAGAAGGACTGATGGAAGGCGTTCAGGAGCGGGGCGGCTCGGAGATTCCGATGCTGATTGCCGTAACTCAGCTCACCTCCACCGATGAGGAGATGATGCACCGGGAACTTCTGGTGAACGGTGAAATGGAAGACGTGGTTGTTCATTATGCAGAAAATGCTCGGAAAGCCGGTCTGGACGGAGTGGTTTGCTCCGCCTGGGAATCCCCGATGATTCATGAACGGGTGGCTTCCGATTTTCGGACGATTACACCGGGAATTCGTCTGGCAGGAGATGCCAAGGGAGACCAGAGCCGCGTGGCAACGCCGGCAAAGGCCAAAGCCCTGGGATCGGACTATTTGGTTATTGGAAGAAGTATTACAAAGGCAGCCGACCCGGTCGCTGCATATGCGAGATGTAAGGAGGACATGGGAAATGAGTAAGGAAATTGCAAAAGGTCTGCTGAAGATTCAGGCTGTTTTTCTGAGACCGAACGAACCGTTCACTTGGGCCAGCGGAATCAAGAGCCCGATTTACTGCGACAACCGTCTGATTCTGACGGATCCGGAAGTTCGGAACACCGTAGAGAATGAAATGGCCAGAGTGGTAAAAGAAAAGTATCCGGAATGCGAGAAGCTGATGGGAACCAGCACTGCCGGAATTGCCCACGCCGCAATTGCCGCACATATTCTGGACATGCCGATGGGCTACGTTCGCGGAAGCGCAAAATCCCATGGCCGGAACAATAGAATCGAAGGAAAGCTGGAAAAGGGAGATAAGGTAGTCGTTATCGAGGACCTGATTTCCACCGGCGGTTCCTCCATCGAGGTCGTAGAAGCTTTGAGAGAAGCCGGAGCAGATGTCCTTGGCGTAATCAGTATTTTTACCTACAACACCAAAAAGGCAGACGAAAAGTTTGCGGAAGCGAATGTGGAGAAGTACAGCCTGTGCAGCGTGGAAACCATGATCGACACAGCGGTAGAGGAAGGTTACATTCAGGCAGATGAAGGAGAGGGAATCATTTCATGGCTAAGAGAGATCTAATCAACATTACGGACCTGACCCAGGAAGAAGTTGGCGAGATTCTGGATCTGGCAGACGACATGGTTGCGCATCCGGAGAAATATTACGAGGAATGCGCCCATAAGAAAATCGCTACGTTATTCTACGAACCGAGTACCCGGACGAGACTGAGTTTCGAATCGGCGATGTTGGAACTGGGGGGTAATGTGATTGGTTTCTCCTCAGCGAGCACCAGTTCTGCGTCCAAGGGCGAAAGTGTCAGCGACACCGTGAAGGTGATCGAATGCTACGCGGACATTATCGCCATGAGACACCCGAAGGAAGGTGCGGCACTGGTGGCATCCAATGCCTGCAACATTCCGGTCATCAACGCGGGGGATGGCGGACACTTTCATCCGACGCAGACGCTGACGGACCTGTTCACCATTCGAAAGGAATTCGGCCGAATCGATAATATTCGAATCGGATTCTGCGGAGACCTGAAGTTCGGCCGGACGGTGCACTCTCTGATTGAAGCGCTGCTTCGTTTCGACGGCGTGGAAATCGTTCTCATCTCGCCGGATGAGCTGAAGCTTCCGAAATACAACAAGGAAAGCATGACGGAAGCCGGGGTCAAATGGACGGAGACCGCCAGCCTGGAAGATGCGATTCCGGACCTGGACGTGCTCTACATGACCCGTGTTCAGCAGGAGCGTTTCTTCAACGAAGAGGACTACATTCGTTTGAGAGATACCTACGTTCTGGACCGAGCTAAAATGAAATTGGCCAAGGAAAAGATGATCGTAATGCATCCGCTGCCTCGTATCAACGAGATTTCCGTGGATGTGGACCGGGACCCGAGAGCGGTGTACTTCAAACAGGTGCGGAACGGCAAAGACGTTCGGAAAGCCCTGATTGCAACGCTGCTTAGATGGAAGGAGGAAATGTAATGAATATTGACGGTGTAAGCACCGGAATTGTTCTGGATCATATTCAGGCGGGTAAATCCCTGCTGATCTATCAGCTCCTGGAACTGGAGAATCTGGACTGTTCTGTTGCGGTGATTCAGAACGCACGGAGCGGAAAATACGGCAAGAAGGACATCATCAAAATCGACCAGCTGATCGATCTGGACTTCGATGTGCTGGGCTACGTGGACCCGAACATCACGGTGAATATCGTGAAGGACGGAAAGATGGTAGACAAGAAGCACATGGCATTGCCGGAACGACTGACCAACGTCATTCAGTGCAAGAATCCGAGATGCATCACGTCCATTGAGCGGGGTGTGCCGCAGCGGTTCCGCCTGGCGGATCCGGAGCGGAGAGTGTATCGCTGTGAATACTGCGATACGGAGCACGCAGCAAAGAAATAAAAAAATAAACCCGGAAATCCATTGCGAAAGCGGTGGATTTCCGGGTTTTTCATTCGTCCTATTCTTCCGAGTCCTTTTCATAAAGCGCCGCGTAGGTGGTCTCGATGCCGTCGGCGATAGCCTTGGCATTGCCGGACAGGTTGCTGTCGAAGCGTTGGTTATCGGATTCGTTGGAGATGAATCCCACCTCGATGATGCAGGACGGCATGGTGGAATACCGATTTTCGGAATAATTGTCGGAAGCATCCGGCAATGTGCCGGTGCCGATTTTTCGGTAGGTAAAACCTTCTTTCTCCAGATTGCGGAGAATGTTGTCCGCCAGAAGGGTGGCAGAGGAATTTCCACCGGAGTGAATCCAGGCCTCCACGCCTTGTCCTTCTCCATCGGACTGATTCCGGTGGAGGGAAACCATCAGCTTTGCTTCTGCCTCGTTGGCCATCTCCGCCCGTTTCGGGCGGTCCACATTCACGTCATCCGTTCGGGACATCACTACTTTAAAGCGTTTTCGCCGAAGGTATTTCCGAACCTTTAAAGCCAGCTCCAGGGTGTCATCCTTTTCCTTGCGTCCCAAAGCCTCCGCCCCCGGATCCTCTCCGCCGTGACCCGCATCGATGAAGATGACACCGCGGGTCTGGAACAGGGTGAAGATGCCGCCGCCGGTGCTGAAGGAAAATCCCAAAATTCCGGCAAGAAAAACCAGGAAAACGGCCAAAGTAATCCGCCGCTTTCGCTTCTTTCGCTCTTTTTCTTTTCGCTTTCTCCGGAGAATAATCTGCCGGATTTCGTCGTCGGTAATCTGTACGGACATAAATGCTCCTATGAAATACTTCTTTTATGAAAGTCAGTACGTATATTGTAGCTTGATTCGGTGATGGTTTCAAGGACTGTCGGTAAAACCTGAGTTGCATATGAACACAAAAATGATATAATATATTCTGTATAATTAATTAGAAAACTGTATAAACAGGAGTAGATATATGTATGCATTAACGGCAAAATCCATGAAATATATGGACGAATATACGATGGACAAGGGTGTTCCGAGTTCCGTGCTGATGGAAAATGCATCCCGAGGCGTGGTGAACGAGATTTCGGAACGCTTTCCGGATACCAAGACGCGGGTCCTGGTGATGTGCGGACCGGGAAATAACGGCGGGGACGGGGTGTGCGTTGCACGCTGGCTCCTTCACTTGGGCTATTCCGTTACCCTCTATTTCGTGGGAGATCCCAGCCGTACGTCTAAGGAATTCCGGCGCCAGATTCGGATTATTTCCTCCATGTTCCCGGATTTGAAAATCTACGGAACGGGAGATGCGGCGGACAGCCTGAAGGCGCTGCGGTCGGAATACGATGTTCTGGTGGACGGTATTTTTGGAACCGGACTCAATCGCCGTTTCGGAAATAATTTTGTGAAGTTCCTGGAGTACGTGAATTCCAAGAAGGGCTACAAAGTGGCCATCGACATTCCGTCGGGGCTGAATGCCACCACCGGTCAGATTATGAATGCGGTGTTCCGGGCGGATCTCACCGTGACCATGGGAAATTATAAGACCGGCCTGTTCTTCTGTGAGGGACGAAAGGTTTCGGGCGAGGTAAAAGTAGTGGACATCGGCCTGGCAAAGCGAGGATATCGGGATATTCCGGATCGGATTTTCGTATGCGACCGGGAGTTCTTCCGAAAGACCAAGGATATGGCGCTGATTCCGAGAACGGAGGTTTCCCATAAGGGCACCTATGGAACCGTGGGCATCGTGGTGAGCCCGGGGAGCATGATGGGAGCGGCGATGCTTTCGGCAAAAGCTTCCTACAGAGCGGGCTGCGGGCTGGTAAAGATTTTCTGCCCGAACAAATTCACCGGTTTCTTCAATGTATCCATCCCGGAAGCGGTGGTGGTGCCGTACAAGACGGACGATGTAATCGGCGCGCTGGATGATTTTGTGGAAAGCGTAGACGTGGTCCTGGCGGGACCGGGCATGAAAGAAGATACAACCGGACGGTTGATTATCAAAGAAATCCTGGCGCAGGAGACTCCGGTGGTGCTGGATGCGGGTGCACTGAACCTGATTTCCAAGAATCTGAAGCCGTTCCGCAAAAGAAAATGCCCGTGCATCATCACGCCGCATGTGGGCGAGATGGCGCGGCTCTGCGGAGAGGACATCCGGGTGATTGAAAAGAATCGAATCGGCTTTACAAAGAAGTTCTCGGAGCTGTATCGGGTGAGTATGGTGGTGAAGTCCGACGTGTCGTTGGTTTCGCTGATTAAGGAAGATGGCACTCAGCGGCTGTACCTGAACGTCACCGGCAATTCCGGTCTGGCGACGGCGGGATCCGGGGATGTGCTCTCCGGGGTAATTGCATCCCTGATTGCTCAGGGCAATTCGGAGAACAACAGCTTGCTGTACGGCGTGATGATTCACGGCATGGCGGCGGATAAGTTCGCGGTGGACGAGGATTCCCGTCGGAAGATGATGGCCGGAGACATCGTGGAAAGTATTTTCTAAGGAGTTGTGAAATTTCTTTAAAAAATCACTTGCAGAAATAGATTGATGATGATACAATTACAATGTTATGGACGATTCTGTTCCATTTACATTCTGAGTACGGTAGGAGGTGAAATCGGAATATGGCACAGGTTATCGTTAGAGAAAACGAAAGCTTAGAGAGCGCTCTTAAGAGATTTAAGAGATCTTGCGCTCGCGATGGCGTTATGTCTGAGCTCAGAAAGAGAGAGCACTACGAGAAGCCAAGCGTAAAGCGTAAGAAGAAATCCGAAGCTGCTAGAAAGAAAGCCAGAAAGTATTAATCTGGTAAAGGAGGTATTCAATGGGTCTTAAGGAACAATTGCTTACCGATTATAAGGAAGCGATGAAGGCGCATGACAGCACCCGGAAGGAAACCGTTAATCTGATTCGTGCCGCGATTAAGCAACATGAAATCGATCAGCAGGTAACCCTGGAGGATGCCGACATCGTTCCGATTATTAAGAAACAGCTCAAGATGCGTACGGACGCGATTGCTGATTTCGAAAAGGCAGGAAGACAGGATTTACTCGATAGTTATAGAACAGAAATCGATATTCTGAAGCAGTATTTGCCGGAGGAAATGTCGGAGGAAGCCGTTCGCGCCGCTGTGGAGCGAATTTGTGAAGAATCCGGATTGGACCGCTCGATGAAGAGTATGGGTCCGATGATGAAAGCCGCTATGGCAGAGCTGAAAGGCCAGGCAGACGGTGCTGTCGTCTCAAAGGTTGTTAAAGAATACTTAAGTGGTAAGTAGCTATCAGAAGGGGCTGCTGCACAGTTGTGCGGCGGTCTCTTTTTTATTTTTTCGATTTCTCCGGCGGCCGGGTGCCGGTGTTGGTGTCGGTCTCTCTTCAGAGCCTTGTTTTTCCATCTGTCCATCATACGGGGGGCCGAAGTAAATGCCGTTTTTCCAGGTGGTCAATTTGTAAAAATGTCCATTACTATGGGTACATTATACGCACAACCTCTAATTCATGCTGCTTTCAAGAAATCGGAAGAAATTGACGACGAAACGCTCTCCCCCGAGGTTCCGTCGTCAATTTCCCCGCGGCCGCCGGGTAGATTAGAGTGAAATGCTCGGGTGAGAGGGCAGGATGAGGTCTTCGAAGCAAGAAAACCGAGTGGAAAGAAGTGAATTTGGATCTCATAGGAATTATATTAGAGCTATTAACGCGAAGAAATCATTAGATTGACGACAGATTGCCCAAGATCGAGGGTCTGTCGTCAATTTTTGTAGTTGAGAATGTAAATTAGAGCAGATGGCACGAGGAGATGATTAGAATTGACGACGAAAGGAGAGAAACGTGGGTGTTCGTCGTCAATTCTTTCCTTTCGGAATTGCAATTATGGGAAGAGATGCACGAAGGCAGGAGCGATTGTTTCGTGCATCTCTTTTCATCTGAGTGTGTCCCGGGTGTAACCCGGGACGTCGGTCAAATGGCCGCCGGTTTTGCTCCCCGCCGCCCGCAAAGCCTTGTGGCTCCGTTCCGGGGAGCAAAATCTTCACACAGGGCGGCGGCGGAAATCGCCATTCCGGCGACATGCCGGGCGCCGGTTTTGCTCCCCGCCGCCCGCAAAGCCTTGTGGCTCCGTTCCGGGGAGCA
>JAEUGJ010000013.1:0-12167 GCA_016775335.1 Mogibacterium sp. | reverse complement strand
AAATCTTCACACAAGGCGGCGGCACCGGAAACCTCATTCCGTCGGCGACGGAAAGCGCGCCGCCAATAAAAAAAGGTATTGACATGATATGAATATATGATAATATACTCATATGAACAAACGATAATATGTATGAAAGGAGTGAAGACATGACGAAACGAAAATATCAGGAAGAGAAGGGAACCCGAATCGGCGGCATCAATGAGGACGAGCTGATGGACCTGGCGGATCTGTTCAAGATGTTTGCGGATTCTACACGAATCAAGATTCTGGTGGACCTGTCTCAGGGGGAGAAGAGCGTGTCGGAAATCTGTGAGGATCTTGAAATGAATCAATCGGCGGTCTCCCATCAGCTGAAAATCCTTCGGAATGCCAAGCTTCTTACCGTTCGCCGGGAAGGGAAGTCTATGATTTATTCTCTGGCGGACGACCATGTAAGTACGATTATCGCAATGGGCAAAGATCACATCGAAGAGTAACGAGGAGGTTATCATGAAAAAGAAATTTAAATTGGACGAAGTGGATTGTGCAAACTGCGCGGCAAAGATGGAGGACGCCATCCGAAAAATCCAGGGCGTTAAAGAGGTATCGGTCAATTTCATGACCCAGAAGATGACGCTGGAAGCGGAGGATGAATCCTTCGAGGCGATTTTGGACGAAGCCTGCAAGGTAATTGCCAAAGTCGAGCCGGACTGTGAAGTTATTCGATAGTTTGTTTTTTATAGAAGATCATTCTGAGGATGAGGGCATGAGCAAAAAATTAAAAAGACAATTGAAGCAGATTCTGATTGGCTTATCCATTTTTGCGGTTTTGATGGTGGTAGAGCACACCTGCGGTTTTCCGGGGGTTCTGGGAACCCGGTGGGGCGAGCTGGGGCTGTACTTAATTCCGTATTTGATTGCCGGCCGGGACGTGGTAAAAAAATGTTTTCTCGGCATAAAGAACCGGCAGCTGCTGGACGAGTGCTTTCTCATGACCCTGGCGACGGTGGGCGCTTTTGTGACCGGTGAGAACAGCGAAGCGGTTGCGGTGATGCTGTTCTACCAGGTGGGCGAATGGTTCCAGAGCTACGCGGTGGGGAAATCCAGAAAATCTATTACGGAACTGATGGACATCGCCCCGGATTTTGCCAATATTGAGAGAGCCGATGGCTCCATCGAGGAAGTGGATCCGGAGGAAGTGCAGATCGGAGATATTTTGGTGATTCGTGCCGGGGAGAAGATTCCGGTGGACGGCACGGTGCTGGAAGGGCAGAGCATGGTGAACACTTCGGCCCTCACCGGAGAGTCGGTGCCTCGCTCGGCGGTTCCGGGAGATCAAATTATTTCCGGATGCATTAACGGAGAAGGGCTGCTGAAGATTCGGGCGGAGAAGAAGTACGAAGATTCCACCGTGGCTCAAATTCTGGAGCTGGTGGAAAACGCTTCCTCCAAGAAGTCGAAGACGGAGAATTTCATCACCCGGTTCGCTCGGTACTACACGCCGATCGTGGTGGCCGGTGCGGTGATGCTGGCCCTCATTCCGCCTATTTTTGCGGGCAACTGGATGGATTGGATGATGCGTGCCTGCACCTTCCTGGTAATCTCCTGCCCGTGCGCTTTGGTCATTTCCGTGCCCCTGTCCTTCTTTGGGGGCATCGGAGCGGCGTCGAACATCGGCGTGCTGGTAAAAGGTTCCAACTATTTGGAGCAGATGGCGCATTTGGACACGGTGGTTTCGGACAAAACCGGCACCCTGACGGAAGGCGTTTTTCACGTGACCCGGGTGGTTCCGGCGGAGGGTGTTTCGGAAGATGCGGTGCTTCGGAACGCCGCTATCGTGGAAAGTCTTTCCACCCATCCCATCGCCAAATCCATTCAGGCAGCGTACACCGAGGTTTTGGAGCCGGGGCTGGCCCGGGATGCGCGGAACGTTTCCGGCCAGGGTCTCATTGCGGAAGTGGGCGGTTCTACGGTCTGCGTGGGCAATAAGCGGCTGATGGAGGAGAACGGGATCGACTACCGAGAGATCCGGGACGGAGAGTCCACCGTCGTCTACGTGGCGGCGGACGGTAAATTCCAAGGGGCCATTCTCATTTCCGACGAGATTAAGGACAGTGCGGTAAAAGCAATTCGGGAGATGAAGCAAGAGGGCGTCCGGCATGTCGTGATGCTCACCGGAGACCGGAAGGGAATTGCGGAAGCGGTTGCTGAGAAGCTGTCCGTGGACGAGTTCCGGGCGGAGCTTCTGCCGGCGGACAAAGTCCGAGCGGTGGAAGAGCTGCTGGAGCGGATGTCCGGCGATAAGAGCAGCGGCAAGAAGAAGCTGGCGTTTATCGGGGACGGAATCAACGATGCGCCGGTGCTTTCCCGGGCAGATGTGGGAATTGCCATGGGCTCCATGGGTTCCGATGCGGCCATTGAGGCCGCGGACGTGGTCATCATGGACGATGATATCGGCAAAATCCCGCGCACCATTCGAATTGCCCGGGAGACGGTGGGCATCGCATACCAGAACATTGCCTTCGCGCTGTTTATCAAGATTCTGTTCTTGATTCTGGGTGCACTGGGCATCATCGGAATGTGGTGGGCCGTGTTCGCCGACGTGGGCGTGGCCGTGATCTGCATCTTGAATTCCATGCGGATGTTGAAGCGAAAAGGGTTATAAATAAAGAAATATGGCGGCGGTGCCAAAGCGGTGAGAACCGGCTTTGGCACCGCTTCTTTTTGTGTGAAACGTTTGTTTCGCGAACACATCATCAAAGCTTTAAGAATTCTTAAGAAATCTTAAGAATTGAAAATCCCTATCTTAATAGAATCTTAATACTAGCGTGATATAATAGAGCTGATACTGGAAATGAAAGGTAAGTACTATGGCATATAATGTTAATTCTTATTTTATCTTCCTGCCGGCAGTGGTGCTCCTGTACCAGCTGGTGAAGAAGGAACGGCGGTGGTGGGTGCTGCTGGGGGCCAGCGTGGTTTTCTTCTGGCTGATCAGCCGGCAACTCATCCTTTGGGCGGTGGTGACCGCCGGAATTACCTACAGCATTGCGGGATGGATTGACCGAACACAGGTTCAAATTAAGGCCATTGACCGTTCGGAGAAGGAGCGGCGGAACGCGCTGAAGGAGAAATCCCGGAAGATTCTGCAGCTGGGACTGCTGGGGACCGTGGGGATCCTGGTGGCACTGAAATATACTGCTTTTACCGTGGAGACGACCATGCAGGTGGTGCGGTATTTTGGGGGCAACGGAAATTTCAGCGTGGGGCGGATTCTGGTTCCCATCGGGATTTCCTTCTACACCTTGCAGGCGGTGAGCTATCTGCTGGACGTGTACTGGAAGCGGGAGAAGGCGGAATCGAATTTCTTTAAGCTGCTGTTGTTCCTGATTTTCTTCCCGACGGTGATGGAAGGTCCGATTCTTCAGTGGAGCGACACGAAGGACACGCTGTATAGCGGCGAGCCGATTCAGGGGGAGAACCTGGGGCTGGGATGCTTTCGGATTATTTGGGGACTTTTTAAAAGAATGATCGTCTCGGACCGACTGAACACGGCGGTGCTGATGCTGTACCGGCCGGAGGCGCACTACAGCGGATTCATGATTGTGCTGACGGCGGTGATTACCACCATTCAGCTGTACCTGGAATTTGCCGGCACCATCGATATCGTTATCGGATCGGCGCGGATTTTCGGGGTGAAGCTGCCGGAGAATTTCCGTCAGCCCTTTAAAGCCAAGAGCGCGGCGGAGTTCTGGCGGAGATGGCACATCACCTTGGGCCGCTGGTTCAAGAATTATATTTTCTATCCGGTGACAACATCTTCTTTGGTGAAGAAATGGGGAAAGTACGGACGGAAGCATTGCGGAAAGTACATCACCATGGTGGTTACCAGCGCGATGGCACTGTTCCCGGTGTGGATGCTGAACGGGCTTTGGCACGGACCGAAGTGGCCGTACATCCTGTACGGAGTGTATTATTTCATCATTCTTCTGGCGGAAGTGGCATTGGAGCCGCTGGGCGAGAAAATGCGGCGGCTGATTCACGTGTCCGATGATAACCCGATTATTCAGAAGTGGCACATGGTTCGCACCTGGGTAATCATCGTCATGGGCGAGATGCTGTTCCGGGCAGAATCCTTTGGGCAGTTTCTGTCCATGTGCCGAAACATGTTTCGGGGATCGTTCATTAGCGATAGCCTGGCCACCTCCATGCTGAGCTTGAAGTTGGATCCGGGGGACTGGTTCGTGGTCATTGTGGGAACCGTTCTGGTGTTCATCGTGGACGATTTTCTGGAGAAGAAGCCGGATCTCTTCGAAGGATTTCCGAAGATTCCAACCTTCTGGCGGTGGAGCGTGTATTACGGATTGATTATTTTGATTGTGGTGTTCGGTGCTTACGGTGTGGGCTACCAGACCGTAGACCTGATCTATGCGGGATTCTAGAAAGGAGGAGCATATGAAAAAGCAAAGACATACGCTGAGAACATGTCTGTTCCTGATAATTCTGTTCCTTATAATCTTCCTTCCGGGATTGGCATTGACCCCAAAGGTGGTCATGAAATACCACCTGGGCGCCGGCAGAAATGCGGTGTATTCCCGCATTGCCAACGAGCCGAAGGACACCATCGATGTGCTGGTGATGGGAGACAGCGAGAGCTACACCAGCGTTTCTCCGATGAAAATCTGGAACGAAACCGGATACACGGTCTACGCGGCCGGGCAGCCGGGGGCCAATCTGGCGGATACCCGGAACGTGCTGAAGACCGCGCTGGAATCCCAGAAGCCGAAGGTCATCCTTCTGGAAACCCACAGCTTGTTCCGGAACCGGAAGAGCCAATCCTTCCAGAAGCAGTCGGCGCTGGCGGAAAAGCTGTACAATGCTTTTCCGGTGCTGCGTTACCACAATAGCTGGAAGCAGGTATTTCCCCAGAAGATGCACGCCACCTATAAGGGGTTCGGCGTCAGCAGCAAGGTCCGTCCGTACACGGGACCGGCGGATTACATGAATCCACCGGAAGGCGTACCGAACGTCAATCCGGAGGACAAGGATAAGGTTCAGAATAGCATCAGCAGGGCCAATCGCCGGGACTTCGACGCGATTCGGAAGACCTGTGAGAAGCACGGAATCCAGCTGATTCTTTATTCCGCACCGTCCCCGAAGAACTACAACATTCAGCGGTGCGACGCTCTGACGAAGCTGGCGAAGAAGTACAACGTCCCGTATGTGGATTTGAATCGCCGGATCAAGGAAATGCAAATCGATTGGGCCACGGATACCCGGGACCGGGGAGATCATTTGAACATCTCCGGTGCCATCAAAACCACCGGTTACCTTCGGGACTATCTGGTTCAGAACTGCAATCTGGAGGACCACCGGAACGATCCGTTGATTTCCGCCAAGTGGAACCGCGTATACGGAAACTACGAGATTGCCGAGAAGAAAAAGATGAAGAAAATCAACGGGGACGATACCATGAACTCTCTGGAGAACCTGTTGGCGGAAGGCGGTTCGAAGAAAGAGCTTCAGGAATAGCAGAGGAGGCAGAACTCCATGAATGATAAAGGAAAAGATATGAATAATAACATCGATAATGCGGGTAAAACCATTTTGGATATCTTTGAGAATACCGCAGTGGTTCACGGAAAGCGTTTGGCGGTGAAGGATCCGGTCCGGGAGCTCACCTATGGCGAGCTGTTCGAACAGGCCCAGCGCATGGCGGCGGAAGTGGGAGAGGTCCTGTATCCGGAAGAGGATGCGGAGGTGGAGACCGGTTTCCCGATTGCCATTCTGGCGGAGAAGAGCTGCAGTGAATTGGCGGCGGTTCTGGCTTCCATCTATGCGGGAAGCTTCTACGTTTGCATCAATCCGGAGCAGACGGAGAGCCGGATTTCTTCCATTTTAAACGTGCTGGAGCCTCGCCTGGTTATCGTGGAAGACAAGCAGAAGGAAAAACTCTCTCGGGCGGGCTACGAAGGAAAAACCCTGTCACTGGATGCCTTGGTTGAAAAGGCGGAAGAAGGAAATACTTCGGAAGCGGCCATGATGAAGCTGATGAAGATTCGCCGGGAAATTCGGAGCACCGATCCGCTGTACGGTATTTTTACCTCCGGGTCCACGGGGACACCGAAATGCGTGCTGGTGGAGCAGCAGTCCGTGATGGACTTTATCCGGCATTTTGTAGAGATTTTCGAGTTCACGGAAGAGGATGTTATCGGAAATCAGGCCCCCTTTGACTTTGATGTGTCGGTGAAGGACATCTATTCCGCTTGGATGACCGGAGCGTCCTTGCTCCTCATTCCGCGGGAATACTTCTCCACACCGCCGCGACTGCTGGATTACATCTGCGACAATCACGTGACCAACCTGACCTGGGCGGTATCGGCGCTGTGCATCATTTCCGGCCTGAAGGGCTTTGGATATCGGGTGCCGACGGAGCTGAAGCGGGTGATGTTCTCCGGCGAGGTGATGCCGATCAAGCAGCTCACCATTTGGCAGGAAAATTTGCCGGAGACGAAGTTCGTGAACCTGTACGGACCGTCGGAAATCACTTGCAACTGCACGTATTTTCCGGTTGAGCGGCGATACGGTAAGGAAGAAAAGCTGCCGCTGGGAAAGGTGTTCCCGGGACGGACCGTGATACTCCTGGACGAAGAAGACCATCCGGTGGAGGCGGCCGGCGTGCCCGGAGAAATCTGTGTGATGGGGGAATCCCTGGCGCGGGAATATTACCACAATCCGGATCAGACGGCGAAGCATTTTGTCATGTATACGGATGACGATGGAAACACCGGGCGGATGTATCGCACCGGAGATCTGGCGGTGCTGGATGAAGCCGGAGAGATGATTTTCGCCGGCCGAAAGGATTTTCAAATCAAGCATATGGGGCACCGAATCGAGCTGGAGGAGATTGAGCTTCAGATGAATGCGCTGGAAGGAGTGCGCCAGAGCTGCTGCTCCTACGATGCCAAAAGAAGCCGGCTTTCCGCCTATTATACCGGCGATGCAATCTCTTCGGAGGTGCACCGGCAGCTGAAGGAAAAGCTGCCGGCCTACATGGTTCCGTGGAAATTCCATCACGTGAAGGAATTCCGGCTGAACAAAAACGGAAAAATCGATCGGAAGGTGCTGACAGAACTGGAGGAAATAGAATGATGCTTTCAGATACAATAATTCGGGAGGCGGCGGAACGTTTTCCGACGCCCCTATACGTTTTCGATACAGATGCCCTGCTAAAGCGGTTTCAATATTTCAGAAAACATCTGGGAGAAGAAATCGGACTGACCTATTGCATGAAAACCAACCCGTTTCTCACCGCGGCATCCCTTCCGGAGACCCAGCGGATTGAGGTGTGTTCCGACGGGGAATTTCGGGTGTGCCGAAGTCTGGAAATTCCACCGGAGAAGCTGCTGATTTCCGGCGTGCTGAAACGAGAATCGGATCTGGCAGAAATTCTGGATTATTGCGGTGACCGGGCGCTGTACACCGCGGAGTCGCCAAGTCAGCTGGAGCTGCTGAACCGAATGGGCGCAGACCGGAATCTGGTGCTGGGCGTCCTCCCGAGACTCACAAACGGCAGTCAGTTCGGAATGGATGAGGAGACCGTACTTTCTTTTATCCAAAGACGCGAGGAGTACAAAGGCGTGGAATTCCGGGGAATCCATTTCTTCTCCGGCACCCAGAAGCACCGCCTGGCAAAGCATCGAAAGGAATTGCAGAAGCTGGATGCGTTTTTCCAAAGGCTGGAAGCGGAAGCGGATTTTCATGTGCCCATGCTGGAGTACGGAACCGGATTCGGGGTGCCGTATTTCGAAGGACAGGAGGAAGATGTCACATCGCCGGAGCAACTTTCGGAATTTCGTGGTATAATAGGAGCAATGCGCTGGAAAGGGGCGGTGACCCTGGAGATGGGCCGGGCTCTGGCTTACGATACCGGTTACTACATCACCAAAGTGTGCGACGTGAAGACCAATTCCGGGAAGAATTATGCCATCACCGATGGCGGAATTCATCAGCTCCACTACGACGGGCAGATTCGAGGCATGTACGTGCCGGAGGTAAAAATACTTTCGGGCAAGCCGGAGGCGGCCGAATGTGCCGAGACGGTGCACTATTCCATCTGCGGATCCCTGTGCACCACCAACGATATTTTGATTGGGGATTATGCCTGCCGGCCGCTTCAGGAGGGGGATTTAATTGTTTTTACCCGAACCGGTGCCTATTCGGTATACGAGGGCATGAGCCTGTTCCTGACCCACGAGCTGCCGGGCGTGGTGCTCTGCAGTGAGGAGAAGGGCTTGGTGGAGGTGCGGAAGCAAATGCGGACCCACCCGCTGAACACACCGGCGCCAACCTGCTAATTTCAAATGATGACGCATTGCGCGAGAAAGAAGGAATACGATGAACGAATTACTGGAAATTTTGAATGAAATCGACGACACCATTGATTATGAAACGGAGACCGGTCTGATTGACGATCATCTGCTGGATTCTTTTGCGATCATCTCCCTGGTGAGCGAGCTGGAAGATGCCTTTGATATCTCCATCGATGCGGCGGAGATGACGCCGGAGAACTTCAACTCTGCGGCAAATCTGTGGAAGATGGTGGAACGACTGCAAGAGGACGCATAAGGAATGGCTTACAGAATACTGGTTGCCGAGGACGATGGAGATATCGTTCAGGTGCTGAAGCTGTATTTGAATAATGCGGGGCACGAGGTGCTCTACGCGCCCAACGGGGCAGAGGCGCTGAAAATCATGGAGCAGCAGCCGGTGGATCTGGGAATTTTCGATATCATGATGCCGCGAATGGATGGCTACGAACTCATCCGCCGGGTGCGGGAGTTTTCGGCTCTTCCGATTATTGTTTTATCGGCAAAGAAAGAGGACGCGGATCGGATTGTGGGACTGAATATCGGTGCCGACGATTATCTGGTAAAACCATTCAACCCTTTGGAGGTGGTGGCCCGGGTGCAATCGGTGCTGCGGCGGTGCTATGAGTTCAATCGGACGCAGGATTCTTCGCCCCGAGCCGGTGCGGGAGAATGGTCGGGAGACTCTTCCTTTCGGACGGAAGAAGATATTCGATTTGAGAACCTCCGGCTGGACCGAAGCACCCGAAAACTGTTCGTAGATGAGAAAGTTATGCCCATCACTCCGGCGGAGTTTCGAATTCTGGAGCTCCTGATGAGCCATCCGGGAAGGGTATATACCAAAATTCAGATTTACGAGTTCCTGAACGGGGAATATTACATCAATGATGAAAATACGGTAACGGTGCACATTTCCAATTTGCGGAAAAAAATTGAAGCGAACAATCGGGAGCCCCGTTATATTCAGACGGTGAGGGGCATCGGTTACAAATTCTGCGAGGAACAGAAGGACAACAATGAAGAAATTAAAAAGTAAAGAGGGAAGCCTGTACATGGTTTTCATGAAGGGTTTTATCCTCCTGTTCCTGGTAATTGTGGGACTTGCGGGAATTCTCTACGGGGTGAACTATTTTCTGCCCCGGCGAGTAGTGGTGATGCCGAAAGCCTATGATATTGCGGATTATACCAATATCCTGGAAGAGGAAAAGTACGACCGAGTTCCGGTGACCAAGACCTTCGGCAAGACCGGATACCTGGAGATCCTGGATGAGAATGCCAAAGTCATCTATGACAGTCGCGGAAAAACCAAGAAAAAATACCAAAAGGATTCCCTGCGCTACATTTCCGAAATCTATCCGGATGTATATTACGGCGTTCAGCGAATCGGTTCCGGGTATCAGCTGAAGAAGAGCGGATACCTGATTTTTCAGTACCGTTGGAATGAGGAATCCGAACAGTATCTGTCGGGAACCGCACTCCTGGACTCCAAGCGGAATGTGATCTACTCCAACATCAATCTGGGGAAAAAACAGCTTTCAAAGGATGAAATCCAATACCTGATTGAGAGTAATGACGGAGAGGATTTTTCCGGCAATATCCTTCAGAAATTTTCCTTTACCACGGTGGACGGAAAATCGCGAATCGCCCTGATTCATACGGAGAGCGTGGGCATGCAGCTGGGAAAAATCTATTCAAAAATCTTCATGGTCAGCCTCCTTATTTTCGTCCTGGCGGTCATCGTCACGATTCTGCTGATGGATCTGTACATTGTGAACAAGGTGCGCCGGCCACTGGCCGACCTGGAACATGCCATGGCGGGCTTCCAAGAAGGGGAGCGGAGCCGCATCGCAGGCTATTCCAGACCGAAAGAGGTGGCCACGGTGATTGACACGTTCAACCGGCTGGAAGAAAAGCTGGAAGAAGCGGAGAAAAAGCAGCAGGCGCTCCAGAATCAGAAGCAGCAGATGATCAGCGGTATTTCTCACGATTTGAAGACGCCGATTACGGTAATTCGAGGATATGTGGATGCCATTCGGGACGGCTTGGTGCCGCCGGAGGAGCAGGACCGTTACCTGGCGATTATTGAGGACCGGGCGAATACCATGGCAAACCTGATCGGCAGCCTGAGCGATTTCAGCACATTGGAGCATCCGGATTTCGCCTACACCATGGCGGAGGGAAATCTGGCGGAATACCTTCGGGAATACATCGCCGGCAGGTATCGGGAGCTGAATCTCCTGGGGTATTCTATGGAAGCGGATATTCCGGAAGAGAACATCCGCATGATGTTTGACCACCACCAGCTGAACCGAGTGTGGGAGAACATCATCAGCAATTCCGTAAAATACACGCCGAAAGGCACCACCCTGTTCGTCCGCCTGATGAAATCCGCCGACGGTAAAAACATCATCATTTATATCGGCGACAACGGTCCGGGCATTCCGGAGGAGATGAAGTCGGTGCTGCTGGATCCATTCGTGGTGGCGGAGCCGTCCCGGAGCAACGGTCAGGGGACCGGCTTGGGTCTGAGCGTAGCCAGGCGAATTGTGGAAGCCCACGGAGGTGAGATTACCATTTTGAATGAGAAAGAAACCGCCATTGCGATAGAAGGTTTTGCCGATGGCCGGGCGGCGCATGGGCTGTTCTACCGGATTGTATTGCCGGTGAAGAAGTGTGCGGGCTCCGCCCAAGTGTAAGGGGCTCCGCCAAGAGGATGTGGCGTTGCCGAAATGCAGGGGCTCCGCCGGATAAAAGAAAGGAAGCAGAGAAGTGAGATATCCGGATATTGTAGAAGGAAAATTCATCGACCGGCCCAATCGCTTCGTGGCCCATGTGGAGATTAACGGACATCCGGAAACGGTGCATGTGAAAAACACCGGGCGCTGCCGGGAACTGCTTCTTCCGGGAAGCCGCGTCATCCTGAACCATTCGGACAATCCCAGCCGCAAAACCGCCTACGATCTGGTGGCGGTGTACAAGGAGTCCCTGGGCCTGGTGAACATCGACAGCCAGGCTCCCAATCAGGTGATGAAGGAGTGGCTTTCAGCACAAGGTTTCGATGTGATTCATCCGGAGTACACTTACGGAAACTCCAGAATGGACTTCTATATGGAACGGCTGGATGCACAAGAAACTTCGGAACGTTACCTTCTGGAGGTAAAGGGGTGCACTCTGGAAAAAGAAGGTATCGGCTATTTCCCGGATGCCCCGACCTTGCGCGGCGTAAAACACCTGCACGAACTGATAAAAGCAGCCGGAGAGGGGTACCATGCCATGTTGGCCTTTGTCATTTCCATGCCGAAAGTGACAAAGGTATTGCCCAACGTGGAAACCCATCCCGAATTCGGAGAGGCTCTGGCGGAAGCCCGGGCCGCCGGCGTTCAAATCCTGGAATTGCCGTGCAAAGTAAAGGAAGACGGTTTGGAAATCCAAAGCGATGTGCGGATTCGGTAGATGGGAGTGCGTGCGGGCGCCGGACGGTAGGTTAGTGAAGGCATTCGCCCGTCGGTAGCCTATTAAGGGCTCCGCCTGCCGTTGGTTCGGAAGACCGGAAAATTTGAAAAATAATAAGCAAAAAGCGTTGACAGGAAGCTTAAAAAGTGATACTATGTAATAGTTGTTGCGGAAGTGGCTCAGGGGTAGAGCATCGCCTTGCCAAGGCGAGGGTCGCGAGTTCGAATCTCGTCTTCCGCTCCATTTTTATTTTTTGGGAAATTTAGAAAGCAAAGCAAAGCAAAGCAAAGATAAGATAAGATGAGATAAGATGAGATGAGATGAGATGAGATGAGATGAGATGAGATGAGATGAGATGAGATG
>JAEUGJ010000012.1 GCA_016775335.1 Mogibacterium sp. | reverse complement strand
GTCGGTAGTTGCCCATGAACATCTTTGTATCAATTCTTCCATAAGTTTCTCCGTCTTGCATATTCCGATTTTACGCTTTCTTAATCGGATGTCTAATTACAGTTTTCCATTTCTCTGGAGCAACCTTTCTTGCATCAGACATATAAATCTCGTGGTGCAATCTATCTTTGTTAATATCATTGACATACCCATTTTGTTCTATATAAGTATCCATAAGAGCAACGGTTGCTGGCTCATTATCAAAAGAACCTATGTGCATAATTTGAACGCATAATCCTTCATCAATCGTAAGATACTCTGCTGACGAACAATCAATTTTCTTCTTTTTCGTTGCTGTTTCTATCGCCCAGTCAAAATCAGCTTTAGAAATGAAATCAGGCAAACGAATAACAGAAATCCAGTTAAAAGCAGATTTATTTGTATAATCTACACCCACGACATCATCCTGCCACCAAAAACCTTCCAATGGCGGAACAACATATTCAAAAAATCCTTCAATTTTATAATCAGTCTTGTAACTCATTTTTAATGTGTATGCAACAGCATATAGAACACTGATTGCTTGTTGATATGCTCCGCCTTCTTCATTTGGATTGCCTTTTCCTCTAACTGCAATATAATTTGCCTTAGGTACATTTACAATCTCTGGTTTATTCTTAGGCATATAAAATTCTTTAAATTCTTTCTTAAAATCAAAAGCCATAATAACCTCCAAATTCCGATTTAATTCTGTACTTTAGGCAACATGTCGCCGTCCCGAAACCGACCGCTCTGCCTTCGCTGCCGCTCGGCAGTCGCGGGGTTTCTCTGGCGGACTGCGCCTCAGCTGCTCAGACTTCGCTTACGCTCGTCTTCATTGGAGAGCAGCATGTCGCAGTAGGCCGCGACCAATCACCCTTCGCCTCCGGCTCGGGTTCTTGGGCGTCCCTTGCGGACTGCGTCTCATCTACTCAAACTTCGACTGCGTCTCGCTTTCGTAGGAGACAGCATGTCTCCACATGCATCGTCCAGGCGAACATTTCGACCGGGGTGGCTTCGTCGAAGGTGTAGCCGTTTTGCTGCAGGATTTTGATGTCTCGGGCCAGGGTGCCGGCGTCGCAGGAGATGTACACGATGCGGTCGGGCTGAATGGCGGAGACGGTTTCCAGAAGGCTCGGGGCGCAGCCGCCGCGAGGGGGATCCAGAATGACGACTTTACTGCGTTCCCGAAGGTCGTCTTTGTAGAGGTAATCCGCGTAGAGCTTGTCCTCGGAGTCCAGGAGTTTTGGGAGAATCTCTTCGGCCCGGCCGGTATAGTAGCGGGCGTTCACGATTCCGTTGATGACGGCGTTCCGGTTGGCGTCCAGAACGGCGCCAGGCACTTCTTCGATGCCCACAATCATGGCCGCTTGGTCTGCCATGGACAGGCCGATGGTGCCGATGCCGCAGTACAGGTCGAAGACCACTTCTTCACCGGAGAGGCCGGCGTATTCCCGCGCTTTTTCGTAGAGGCGGGTCATCTGATTGGTGTTCACCTGGTAGAACGCGGAACCGGAGATCTCGAACTCCAGATTCCGTCCGGCCACTTGGATGCGGTCGTTAATGGTTCTTTTACCCGCAAGAGGGATGTAATCCTTGGCGAAGTCGTGGATGTCGCCTTTTTTCACTTCCAAAATCACGCTTTCCAGTGCGTACTCTTCCGACACTTCGTCGATGGCGTCGTCCATGGCGTAGACGATGTCCTCAGCGTTGGGAAGCTGCTTTCCGGTGACGGTGAGGACCACCATGATTTCGCCGGTGCCCTCGCAAGCTTTCACCGTAACTTCTCGGAGTTTGGCGATGTTGCTCTGCTTCGGAGGCTTCTGATTCCGGCCCCGACCGTAGCGCTTCGGCTCCTTGTACACGGTGATTTTGTGCTGTTCGATGAGCTTGCGGATGGCATCGGCCACCGCCATCACCGGTTCTTTCTGAAGCATGCAGTCGTCGATGTCCACTACCCGGCTGCTGCCTCTTTCCCGGAAGCCCACCGCCGGACCGGTCGGGCCGTCGTACACGGCAAAAGTCGCTTTGTTCCGGTAGTGCAGGTCCGGTTCTTCTCCGGCAACCACAACATCCCGAACCAACGGATGTTCCAGTCCGCCGATTCGGGTGAGTTTGTTTTCCACGTGTTCTTTTTTCATGGCGAGCTGCGCTTCGTACTTCATGCTCTGGAGGGAGCAGCCGCCGCAGCGGCCGAAGTACGGACATACCGCTTCTTCCCGGTTCGGCGATGGGGTGAGGATTTCCTCCAATTCCGCTACCGCATACCGCTTCTTGTCCTGTACGATTTTGCCCCGAACGGTGTCTCCCGGAATACTTCCGTCCACGAACACCGTCAATCCGTCGATATGGCCGATGCCTTTTCCGTCATCCGTCATATCCGTAATGGTGAGTTCCACCACTGTACCCTTATCCATTGTTTCTCTCCACTATATATTAATCTCGTTATTCGTTCTTCTGTTCCAGCGAATCCGCCAACGCTTTGATTTTGGCGAACCGCTTGCTGACTGCCGGTTTTTTCACCGGCGGTGAAAGCATTTCCCCGATTTCCCCCAGGTTGGCATCCGGACGTTCCAGGCGGATTCTCGCCACGTCCCGCAGTCCCGGGGACAGGGAGTCCAGTCCCACCAGTTCTTCGATGCGCTGAATGTTCCGAATCTGTTCCTCCGAGGCGCTCAGGCTTCGGTCCACGTTGGCGTTGTCGCAGTTGGAAATCCGCTGAGCTTCACCCCTTGTGCTTCGGTTCACCTTGATTCCCTCGAAATCCAGAAGTGCCTGGCTGGCGCCGATGATGCCCAGAATGTCGCTGATATAATCCGCCTTCTTGATGTAGACGATGTAGTCCTCCTTCCGGCGGGTCACATGGGCGGAAAGGTCCACAAAGGAACCGATGAGTTTCTTCAGGTCGTTCGCCACCTGCTCGCTGGTGAGCACGAATTCCAGGTGATAGCTCCGGTTGGGATTGGAAATGGTTCCGCATCCCAGGAACAGCCCCCGCAGGTAGGCTTTCTTGCAGCATTTCTTGCTGACGATCGGCTGGTAGATTCCGTCGCTGAGATAGTCGTTTCCCTCTCGAATCAGCATCATGCCCGTTTCCCTCAGAATCTGGGAGCTCTTCTCGTCCGGACTGATGGTGAGGGAATACCGATATCCGTTGCGCCCCGGCATCTGGGATTCTTCCATCTCCAGCCGGGCGTTGCTGCCGAAATACTCCTTGATCAGGGTTTTGTAGTGCCGCGCAATGGCCGGGTTTTCCGTGGAGGCCACGATGATGAAGCGGCCGCCCCCCGCCAGACGCAGGCTTCCCGATACCCGGAAAAAGCCGGAAATCTCCGCCAGCATGTCGCATTTTTTTTCCACTTTAATTCGGGCCAGCTCCGCCTTCACATCTGCAGAAAATGACATTTATTTCTTATCTCCTTTTGCAATAAAATCAAGATCGCGATGGGTCACCGTCGTCCGAAATCCCTTCTCTTTAAAGATTCGGCCCAGTTCGTTGGCCACCGCCACGGAGCGATGATGACCGCCGGTGCAGCCCACCGCCACGTTCAGGTGATATTTGCCTTCTTTAATATAGCCCGGCACCAGATCCTCCACCAGGCCCACGAAGTCCTTCAGGAATTTCTGAGTGATGTCGAACTTCAGGACGTAGGAAGACACCTTCTTGTTGTTACCGGTGAGCTTCCGCAGGCTCTTTACGTAATACGGGTTCGGGATGAATCGCATGTCGATCTGAATGTCCGATTCATTCGGAATTCCGTATTTGTAGCCGAAGGACGTGAGATTGATGTTGAACACCGAACCGCCCTCTTCTCCCAACATAATCCGGGAAAGCTGCAGGTTGAAATCCGACACCTTCATGTGGGTGGTGTCCATAATAAAGTCCGCTTTGTCCCGAACCTGCTGCAGCATCTTCTTCTCGTCCTCGATGACCTTTACCGTCGCTCTGCCGCCGGTCAGGGGATGATTCCGCCGGGTTTCATTGTATCGTTTCACGATGGTGTTATCCGATGCTTCCACGTATAGCAGGGTGCTGTCCACCCCTTCCATCTGGCGGAGGGCATCCACACAGGATTCCAGTTCATCGAAAAACTCTCCGCCCCGAACGTCCGCCACGAAGGCCGCTTTCTCGATGGAATTGCTGCTCTGGAGGGACAGCTCCAGGAAATTCCGGATCAGCTGCGGCGGCATGTTGTCGATGCAGTAATATCCCTGATCCTCAAACCAGTCTGCTGCACGGGTTTTCCCCGCACCGGACAATCCCGAAATGATTACAACTTTCATTTTAGCGCTCCTTAATGTTTATAATTCTTCCAAAATCCAGTCCTGCTTCTTCGGCCCGTTCCAGCGCCGCCTCCACGCCTCCCACCTGGGACGGTTTGTGGGCGTCGCTGCTCACCACGTAGGTGACATCGAAATTCATGGTCCGGCGAATCTCCTCCACCGTCAGATGGGAGTGGCGGCTGTTGATTTCCAGCCACGTGCCCCGCGCTTCACAGGCTCTTCCAATTTCCCCCACATCGAAAGGTCCCTTGTCCCCGGGATGGGTCAGAATCCGAATGGGATTCTCGTAGATGGCCCGAAGGGCCATTTCCGTGTTTCGATTCTCCAGCTGCTGCCGGCTTCCCGACGGAAAAATCCCGGCGGAACAGATGGGGTTCCGAATCATGTCCCCTTTGGGCACGCCGTGGTGATATCCCGCATTGATAAAATCAAATTTCGTAATATCTTCCGGCGCGACATCCAGACCGTTTCCGGAATGAATGATGTTCGCTTCCACCCCCAATTGGATCTTCACTTCCGGATATTTTCTCGCCGCTTCCGCCACATCCCGGCGCATGTCCGGGAGACGGGACAGGTTCAGCCCGTAGAAAATATGTCCCGGCCCGTGATCCGTGATGCCGATTTCCCGAAGGCCCTTCGCTGCGGCCGCGGCCACGTTCTCCTTAATGGTTCCCTTGCCGTGGTAGTACACCAGCAGCCCTTTGGAATACCGGGTGTGGGTGTGATAATCCGCAATCAGCTTGTACCTTTCGGAAAACTCCCGACTATTCATTTTCCTCACCGATGATCCGGACTTCCGGCTCCAGGTGGATTCCGGAGTCTTCATAGACCTTCTTCTCTACCAGCTCCATCAGCTGCAGCACATCCGTTGCCGTGGCGCCGCCCTTGTTGATGATGAAACCGGAATGCTTCTCCGATACCTCTGCGCCGCCAACGGAAACGCCTTTCAATCCGGATTCCTGAATCAGCGCCGCCGCATATCCCTCTGCCGGACGCTTGAAGGTGCTGCCCGCACTGGGGAAATTCACCGGCTGCTTCTGCACCCGCTTTTCCGTCAGCTCGGCGATGCGTGCCTGAATGGCCTCGGCATCCTCCGGCTGCAGTTTCAATTCTACTTTTGTGACAATCTCACCGGTGCGCTGGAGACAGCTGTTCCGGTAGGCGAATTCCATCTCCGCTCCGGTGCGAACCGTTTCTTCCTTGCCGTCCGGCGACATGAGCCACACCCGGGTCACGATATCCTTCATCTCACCGCCGTAGGCGCCGGCATTCATGTAGATGGCGCCGCCGATGCTGCCCGGAATTCCGCTGGCGAATTCCATTCCCGCCAGTCCGCTCTTCGCCGCCAGGGAGCTCACCGAGGAAAGCAGCTTCCCGCTTCCCGCAATCACCGTATCCCCCTGCACTTCGCAGTCCTGAAATTCTCCTTCCAGATGGATAATCACGCCGCGATAACCGGAATCGCGGAACAACAGGTTGGAGCCGTTTCCGATCAGCATGTGGGGAACGCCCTCTTCCGTAAGAAACGAGAGCAGGCGGCTCAGCTCTTTCCGGTCGGTGCAGTTCACATAATAATCCGCACAACCGCCCACGCGAAAGGAAATGTGCTTCGCCATGGATTCGTTCTCCAGAATCCGGCTTCCCGGAATTCCCAGTTCCATTAAACTATTTCTGAGGTTTTTCATGATTTTTCAGTTCGTCCCTTTCTATATCATATTTGCTGTAATCTTCGTATTTTCTCGTGGCCATTTCCTGACTCTTCCGGCGAAGCCGGTCGTTGGTATTCATGCTGATGTAGCGATAAATCACCGCAAAAATCGGCACGCCCAAAGCCATTCCGAAGAATCCGAAGAGGCCGCCGCCCACCAGCACCGCAATCAGCACCCAGAAGCTGTTCAGCCCGATGGCGGAACCCACCACCTTCGGCCCGATAACGTTTCCGTCCAGCTGCTGAATAATCAGAATCATAATGACGAAATACAGGCATTTCATCGGATCGTCCAGCAAAATGAGGATTGCCGACGGAATGGCGCCCAGGAACGGTCCGAAGAACGGGATCACGTTGGTCACGCCCACGATTACGCTGACCAGCACCGGCATCGGCAGGTCGAACAGCAGCATGCACACATAGGTCAGACATCCGATGATGCAGGCATCGATAATTCTCCCCACAATGTATCCGATAAACGTCTCGTTAATAATCTCAAAAAACTCGTACACTTTCTTCGAAGTGCTCCGGCTGAACAGGGATGTGGAGATTTTACGGCCGATAGCGAACAATTTCTCCTTGTAGTTCAGAAGGTATACCGAAATCAGCAATCCCACAATCACGTTGATGAATGCCTTAATCATGGCAATCAAGCTGTTGGAGACGGTCTCCGCCACCCCCTTGAAATCGTTTTCCAGAAGGTGGGTCTGAATCCAAGAGATGATTTCCCCGGTATCCGCTTTCGTGAAATTGTCAATACCCTTCACCAAAACCGGATACTTGGCCAGATTGGTTCCGGCCCACTGGTTCAAGTTGTTCATTTTCTCCGGCAGGGTGTTCACCAGGTCCACGATGCTGTTCACAATGGACGGAAGGATAAAGGTGGATATCAATACCACAATGCCCGCCACGATGGCCATGCAGATGACGGATGCCAGTACCCGGGCCTCCGTCAGCGCACGCTGCGCCGGTGTTCTTTTGTGGCGCGTCGGTACTTTTGTATTGAAATACATCGAACCGAAGCTGTCCGTCAGCAGTTTTCCGTCCTTGTACAGAGAGTGGTAAAACCGGCGCACCAGCTTGTTGTAAATCGGGCACATCAGAAAGGCCAATACGATTCCGATGTATACCGGGGACAGGGTCTGGTTGATGGTGGCAAATACCGCAACGAAATTCGTGCTCCGAATCATGCGGCTTACCATCAGCAGAACGCTTCCGGTAAAAATAACGGATATGGTTGTTTTCGAATATGGATTATTCCATAGTTTTCGTAACATGATTTTTCCCTTCGTTAAACGCTATTTGGACGATGTGCTGTTCTGGTTGGACAGGGTCATAATTCCCCCCAGCATGGCGTCCTTCAGATCGGAATTGGTGTCCACGTCGGTCTCCCAATCCCCATCCTCGTTCTTCGTGCACTGGATGGAAACGGTTTTCTTGTAATCCTTCTTCTTCAGCGCATTCATCTTTTTAAACATCATCTTGTAAATGTAGTCGTTCAGGTCCGTCTTCGATGTGAGTTTGCCGGAATTGGCGTCCTTCACCACCTGCTGGTACATTTCCTTGTAGGCGGTTCCGAAATTGTAGGTGGTAATCTGCACCTTTACTGTTGCGGCATCCCCGTCCACCTTTTCGTCCTTCACCTCGTAGTCGAAGTCCTGGATTTTCTCCACCAGTTCCTTGTATTCCTTCCGGTATTTCTTCGCCACATTCTTATCGCTGACCAGAGAGGAAAGCTCGGTCTGCATCTGCTCCTCTTTCACTTGCTGCATCTGCTTTTCCACCACCGCAGTCGGGGTATTGGATTTTCCGCATGCTCCCAAAGCCAGAACCATGGACGCCATCAGCACGGCGATTGTAATTTTTCTAACTCTCTTCATTCTTATCTTCCTTCCGGGAGACGTCTCCGCTCCCCATCAAATACAGTGATGCCGGCGCGATCCAGTGCAGCCAGATATACCGATGCGTATTTCCGAGATGTGTTCAGTGCATCCCGGAAGTCCGCCAGAACGAAGGAGCCTTCGGCTCCCGCCGCACGAGCGGCAGCCACCACGCGATTCCATCCCTCCTGAGAAATATTGTAGGACGGATCCACCTTCACCAGAACGCCTTCTTTATAAAGTCGGTCGAAGATGGCGTTAATGACTCTCTTGTCGGAATCCAGTGCGTAGATTTCATCGTTCTTCGGAATCTCGATTCCCGCATCCGCATACATTCCGGCGATGCGGTCCTTCAGCTTCTCCTGCTCCGGTGTCAGCACCGCCTCGAAGCCCTGCATGGACACGGTTTTCCCGCAGTCCATCAGCGTTCCAAGATCCATCAGCCGATGCACCGCGCCGAGAATAATCTTGTCTTCCTGAATATGCCAGGTATCCCGGAGCCGGCTCTGCAGCTCCTGCTTCGGCATTCCCTCTGCCAGCGGATTGCTCTCGTGGTATTCCTGAAGCAGCTGAATCAGGAGGTCCGTCATCATCCGGAATTTGGATGCCGCCAGAATGGTTCCGTCCTCCAGCTCCACCACTTTGCCCTCTTCGATGCAGCGATCTATTTCCCGATTTCCGGTTTCCGGAAGCATGCCCAGTTCCTGCAAAAGCAATTCTTTGGAGTAGAATTTGTGCCCGCCGGTCTTCAGGACAAAAATATCCGAAATATTTCCGCTCTCCAGCATCCGGAATCCTTCCAGCACGTTCTCCCGGTTTCGCTTATGCTTCTCCGGCACCGCATCCAGAATCCGTCCGCCCCCGATGGTGATGATCGGCGAATAGAACCGGATGATGAACCGGTCTCCCCGTCTCACCGCAATCGGTTCCTCCAGGTGGAACTGCACGTATGCTTCTTCCCCGGCAGACAGCGCATCCCGGTCCATCAAAATGACCTTGGCCAGCACCTCTTTGCTTCCGCAGTACAGGTGCACTCGGCTGTTGTTCAGCACCATGCGCTCGCTGCTGTCAAAAATCTTCAGCTTCACGTCCAGCATCCCGGTGACGGACACCGCGTTCTTCGCCGCGATGACATCTCCCCGGCGGATATCCTCTTTCCGCACTCCGCTCATGTTAATTGCGGTCCGCTGTCCGGCCACCGCCTGCTCCACGTCGTTTCCGTAAGTCTGGATTCCGCGAATCTTGGCCGGCGTCTCTTCCGGAAAAACAAGAACCTCATCGTTCAGAGAGCAGGTTCCGTCCATCAACGTTCCGGTCACCACTGTGCCGAATCCGGATTTGGTAAAAATACGATCTACCGGAAGTCTAAACATTTCCGGCGCTTCGATCCGTTTGGATTCCCGGTCGCACTTGCGGATGATTTCTTCTTTTAGGAGATCGATATTCGCACCGGATTTGGCGGAAACGGGAATCATCGGCTTGCCTTCTAAGAAGGAACCTGCCACGTAATCCCGGATGTCCTCCTGAACCAGCTCCAGCCATTCCTCGTCCACCATGTCGGTCTTCGTGATGGCGATAATTCCGTCGTCGATGCCCAGGGCCTGGAGAATCTCAAAATGCTCCCGAGTCTGGGGCATGATGCCCTCGTCGGCCGCCACGACAAACAGGACGAAGTCGATTCCGCCGATGCCGGCCAGCATGTTCTTGATGAATTTCTCGTGGCCCGGAACGTCGATGACGCCGATATTGTATCCCGCGTCGTTGGGAATGTGAGCAAAACCCAGTTCGATGGTAATGCCCCGCTTCTTCTCTTCTTCCAGCCGGTCGGTGTCGATGCCGGAAAGGGCCTTGATCAGGCGGGTTTTTCCGTGGTCCACGTGGCCGGCGGTTCCGATAATTATATTTTTCATCTATTACTCCATTCCTTCAAAGGCATTTGCAACGGTTTGAACTTCCTCTTCCCCGATGGTGCGGACGCAGAGGAGCAGCCGGTCGTCGTGAATTCGCGCCACAATCGGCAGGTCGTTCTCCCGAAGCTGCTTCTCCATGCTCGGTGTGGAGATGTAGTCCGAAGAGATTGCCACGCCGAATCCCGGCAGGTATACCATCGGTGCGGAGCCGCCGCCGATCTGATCCTGTACCGGAACGACTTCCGCGTGCACCTGGCTGTTCTTTGCCGCAATGGCTTCGGCCAATCTGTTCGCTCTTCGCTCCATGGAGTCCGCCGGTTCCGTAATCATGTGGAGAATTGGGATATCCCTCATGGCTTTCTCCGTATCCCGGTATTTCTTCAAGGTTTCTTCCATTGCGGCGAAAGTCATCTTGTCCACCCGAAGCGCCCGAGCCAGCGGATGTTTCTTCATCTTCTCGATATATTTCTTTTTGCCCACGATGATGCCGCCCTGCGGTCCGCCCAGCAGCTTGTCGCCGCTGAACAGCATTACGTCAATGCCGGTGTTCAGGGATGCGGGAACGTTCGGCTCGTCCAGGCCGTATTTCTGAAGGTCCACCATCAGTCCGTTGCCCATATCAAAGATGACCGGCAGGTCGTGTTCCTTGCCGATTTCCACCAGATCCTCCAGGGATGCTTCTTCCGTAAAGCCCATAATCCGGTAGTTGCTGGTGTGAACCTTCATCAGCGCGCCGGTCTTCTCCGAATCGATGGCGTTGACATAATCCGAAGGCTTTGTCTTGTTGGTGGTGCCGATATCCCGCAGGGTGGCACCGCTCTGCTCCATGATATCCGGAATCCGGAAGGCGCCGCCGATTTCCACCAGCTCCCCTCGGGACACGATTACTTCCTTGCCCTCTGCCATTGCCGACAGAACAATCATGGTGGCGGAGGCGTTGTTGTTCACCAGCATGGCATCCTCTGCCCCGGTGAGTTCGCAGATTAGCTTGGACACGATGTTGTGACGAGAGCCGCGTTTGCCGGCTTCCACGTCGTATTCCAGATTGGAATACCCCTTGGATACCGCCGCCACGTTCTCCACCGCTTCTTTGCAAAGCGGCGCTCTGCCCAGATTGGTGTGGAGAATCGTTCCGGTGGCATTAATCACCGGATACAGGTTGTTGCAGTCCTCCTGTTCCATATATGCGATTACCCGGTTGGCCACTCCCTCGATATTCATCCGTTGGATATCGAATCCCTCCAGTTCCTCCGGGCTCATTTTCAGAATTTCATTTCGCAAATCCTGAATGACGCTGCGCGCCGCCTCCGTAACGACGGTGCGGCCGGCGCTGGCGAAAAGAAGCTCCAGCCCTCCGGCCTTCAGCACTTCATCTATCTTCGGAATTCGTCTGAGAATTTCATTTTTTTTCATAAAGGTCTCCTCGTTTTTTTACACACAATTTCAACCTATATAATACCACAAAGGAATGGTCATTGCCACCGTGAAGAACCCGCCGGGATTGCTCCTGCCGGCGATTTCCTCGAGGGTTTTCTGCGGCGCCTTGCGGGGATGGGAAAAAGCGGACGGAACGCTAGTAGAAATGATGAGGTTCTAATTATATTGTGCGATATTTGTGCATGCAGTCTCATGTGCCTAGAATTTTAAGGACGATTCACGCTTGTTGACCGAAAACCAGAAATAAGCGTGAACTCATTTTAGCGATTTTGCGGAATTCTAATTTTGAAGCAATAGATCACGACCTTACGTTCACGCTGGATTGGTAGTTCCCTTCAAAAAGCGTGAACTATCATCAAGAAGATGGTTTGCTCCCGAGGCCCCCCCTGACGAAATTTGATGTGGCAGGAAAATCGTTCACGCTAATCGGCCTCAATTTCAAAATTAGCGTGAACTCGCTCTAAAATTCTAGGCATATTTAATTCTTCCAGCAAGTGTAACTCTAAACCACAGATGGTGCGTGGGGCATCAGCCGCTCTACCCTGCGCAGCTGAAACGAGGCGAAAATCCGCATATGAAAAGTCGCCCTGCTATGGGCGACTTTCATAGGTAATAATTTCGCATTAGAAAACTGTTCCGGAACGGTTTAATGCTATTTCAAGAACTCCGGTACATCTTCCGGTGGATCTGTCTTCAGAAAATCTCGTATTTCCTTTTGGAATTGTAACCATTCATCATCGGATATATTTTTATCGTTCATAATTCTATTTGCTACTTTGTAGGCATCTATCGTTTCCATTGTTTCGTCCTTTTGCCTCACGCCATTTTCTTTATCTTAAGACATTTAAGCAATATAAACAACGTCTTTTTTCCTCGCTTTCCGGAATATTAGAGTCCAACCGAATCTGATTGTGAAGTTGGTGTGAAAGGTTATGCAAAAGGTCTCCTGAATCAGCTTTTTGCACAACAATTACCAGCGGATTTTCTGAAATACTGTGCGAAACATCGTTGAATTAACGTATTTCGGAAGTCTGGACAGCATTCCCTTTTGATTCTCGTCTATACTCCAATGAAAGAAGAGCGTTTGTTCTCCAAGCTATCTAACTGTTGTAACGAATCCGCCTTTGCCGCCTAAATGTTGTGCAGAACCGGGGAAAACTACCGGAAATGCATAACACTTCACCTCAACTTCACATTCTCCTTGATAAATTTTTTCTACAAAAAAACCGCCCGAAGACGGCTTTTGGGGTGACTGATTGGAGTCGAACCCACGCTTCCGGAACCACAATCCAGTGTTCTGCCATTAAACTACAGTCACCATGATTTTCCTTTACAAAATAATATGAATCATATGTTTTCTCAAAGTTCTTGACTTTTTCACGTACTGATGTTATTATCAAAACATATTCAAGAGAGTGGTCTGTGTCCTCCCCAAACGAAAGTAAAGGCTATATGCCCAGGGACGTAGACCGCTCTCTTTTTATACTCTGCTAAATATTTTCAATAGTTTTAAACATTCCCCTTTATTATGTAATTCAATTTCTCAATTAGTATATCCTTCTAAACGCATCTGCCGTTTTTCTTCGTATGCATACAATTCATAAAATCTATCTTTTGCGTTTCTGGCTTCTTGCGGAGCTTCTTCTTTCATTCTCCACTCCACCCATGGATGCGTAATCTTATGGAGCCTCTTCATTTCATCTGTCCATGCAGACTTTTTCAAATGCTTTTGTTTACTGTTTTCATACGCATAAAGCTCGATAAATTGTCTTTCTGCTTCCTTAACATCATGCGGAGCTTCATTTTTCACACGCCACTCCATCCATGGATCAAACAAATAAAACAGTTCTTCCATTTCCGTGGTCCACGCAACAACCATTTTTTCACCTCTTGTTCAATATCGTCATAACCAAATATTCATGAAGAGCCTTTATTTTAAATACTCTTTTTCAATATCAAACCCTAACCCCAACTCTTCGATATCGTATCCTGCGCATGCACCTTTCATAATAGTTAGCGCTTCCATATACCCTAGCAATTCTCCAAATTCCACTTCATTTAATTTTTCTTTACTCTTCAACTCATCCGCATTTTCCTTGATGTTTTCAATTATTTCTTTCATTATGTCTTTATTCATTTCATCTAAACCTTTCTACATACACAGCAGATTCAATGTAGGCTTGTTCAGCCATATAATTCCGGATGTTTTATTTTTTCTGCATGTTCCGACACTTCTCCGCTGTGTGACTCTATAGATCGTTTTAATTGCCCTTCCGTCTTTTTTATTGCATCGTTGTACGTGCCGGCGTGTCTTTTACCTTTCCTTGCTGCATCTACAACGTCTTCTACGTTCACATCAATTTTATAGTATTCTAGTATTTTTCCAACGCTATGTCCACCAGTATTTACTCTGCTGATTCTGGAATGACCAAAAGGTCTTTTGGCTCCCGGTCTGTAGATTACCGGCACCAACAACGCTTCATTTTTCTTTTCCGCCGGCTGAATGTAGATGAACGCACATCCGGCAATCATGGCAGACAGCTCTGCGGACCTAAACAGGATATCCGGGTTGTTCATCTGGTAGATCTCATTCATTGCCAGAATATCGTTTCGGAATTCGTTGAATACCACCCGATCTGCGAGGGAATCCACCGTTTTGGCGCACCACCCCAAACTGGAATTGAATGCCCGCAGCTCCAGTGGCGTACTGATGCCGAAGTCTCTGGTGTAGTTCTTCATGTCATAGTATTTGTACCGGAGATTCACTCGATGCCTTTTCTGATTCAATTTTCTCCGAAGGTATTCCATACCCATGTAGTCGCTCATTCTTTTCCTCCAAAAAAAATTCTGTTCTCGCGCCGATCCGGTTCAGCGAGAAATATTCGTAATGACGGCGTGAAATTCCGGCCGGGGGTCCCCGGGGTTGCCCACCCCCCGGTATAAAATTATTTTTTCTTTAAAGCATAACTCTCTGTTTTAGCTTTGCTTTCTCTTTGTTTTCGCTCTGTTGCATGTCCAGTGTGCCAGCTGTAGGTTGTCCAGGTCGGACGGATGGCCACCCTTGGCTATGGGGATGATATGATCGATGCAGGGGCTCAAAGGATGGGGGTACTTTAAATTAAAGTCCACCGGCTTTCCGCAGATACCGCATACTGTTTGCGTGGCGTAGATTTTCTTTTTATTCCGCTCGAACGCTCCCCGGTGCACACCGCTTTGGTCGGGGCGGTTACGGTTCCTCTTGCCTGCCATTACTCTGTCCTTGTCTTGCTCCAGTCTCTGCCATACTCATCAACAATGCAACGGAAGTCTGTCAGGTCATGGTCTCGAACGAATGTCTTCAGTGGGTCGTCTTCTCTCACACCGATGTGAAACAGCTCATGCAGCACGCTGTCATAATCATGTGTGATGTGATACTTTCCCATGTCTTCCCCTCTGCATTCTTAAATTCGTGTACGAAAAAGCGCCACCTTTCGGTGACGCTAAATTTCCCCATTGAAAAAGGCGCTCCCAGATGTTAAGTCCGGGATGCGCCCTCTCTAATATTCCACGCTATCATTATACTCACACCCTGTAGGAAAAGTTCATGAAGGATTTAATCAGAGCATTAAAAAACCTCAACGTGACACTGCAAATGCTCGTTGAGGCTATCCTTGAGCTCATTGACAAGCTCTAAACAATCCGGGGGGAGTGGGAACTCTCCCAGTCCGTATCTGATTATACCAATATCAAGGCTTTATTGGCGGGAGTACGTGGGAATCGAACCCACCCATGACGCTCCTAACGCCACATAGCGGTTTTGAAGACCGTAAGGCACACCAGCACCTATCTACTCCCATGACACAGCTATAGATTTTATCATTGTTAGGGCTATAACGCAATAGAAAAAACAAATTTGTTCTATCAATTTTTTCCGAGTAAGCTATCTTTGATGGAGTGTCTCGTTTGACTTTTATTTCCTATTAATATAGTATGTATTTTGGTATGTTATGCAAAGGAGGACACTATGATTTATCTGGATAATGGCGCCACATCCTATCCGAAACCGGATGTTGTGGGAGATGCAGTATACGATTATATAAAGAATGTGGGCAGCAACATTAACCGCGGCGGATATGCCAAGGCCTACTCCGCGGCCGGTGTCGTGTTGGAGACCCGAGAGATGATCAGCAAAATGATGAACGGTTACGGTTCCCGGTACACGATTTTCACGCCGGGCAACACCTATTCCCTGAACTTCCTGATTAAAGGGATTGCCCGGAAAGGCGACAAGATTCTGATTTCCGGAATGGAACACAACGCCGTATACCGCCCGGTATATCAGCTGGAGCAGGAGGGTCTGATTGAAGTGGGCTACATGCCGTGCAATGAGCGGGGAGAATTGAAGCTGGAAGAAGCGCTGGACATGATTGACGAATCCGTCCGGGCGGTGGTGATGGTTCACGCATCCAACGTCAGTGGCACCCTGATGCCGCTTCAAGAAGTGGGACAGCACTGCCATGAGAAGAACGTTCTCTTCTTCGTTGACGCCGCTCAGACTGCCGGAAATGTGCCGATTGACATGAAAGCCTGCCACATCGACGGCCTCAGCTTGCCGGGCCACAAGTCTATGCTGGGACCGCAGGGCATCGGTGCCCTTCTCCTGAATCCGGAGATTACCGGCGATTTAATCCCGGTTATTTCCGGCGGAACCGGAAGCCATTCCGATATGGCGGAGATGCCGGAGGAACTGCCGGACCGTTTCGAAAGCGGAACCATGAACCTGCCGGGAATTTTCGGACTGCACGCATCTGTCGGCTGGCTGGCGGAACACCAGCAGGAAGTTCATGAGCACGAGCAGAAGCTTGTAAAAAGAATGCTGGATGGAATCCGAGATGTGGCGGGAATCCGCATTGCGGGAATGCCGACGGAAGAAGGCCGAGTAGCGGTGGTTTCCGTGGATTTCCTGAATGGCGATAACGGCATGATTGCCTTCCGGCTGGAGCAGGAATACGGCATCATGACCCGAGTGGGACTGCACTGCGCCCCACTGGCTCACAAATCCCTGGGCACCTTCCCGGAAGGAACCGTTCGATTCTCCATCGGACCGTTCAACACGGAAGAGGAAATCGACACGGCGATTGAAGCCATCCGCAAGTATGCACAGGAATCCAACGAGTAATTTTAACTATTGAAAAAAACTATAGGAGTTAAATTGTCTATGAGTAATAACGAAAAAATGGCCTGCCCGATTCCGGGAATTCCCCAGAAGGTGCGGCTGACAGAAATGACCAGCGCCGGCGGGTGAGGCGCCAAAGTAGGGCCGGGAGTCCTAAGCGATATTCTTTCTAAGCTGCCGAAAATCAAGGATCCGAATGTAATGGTGGGATTCGACAGCAGCGACGACGCCTGCGTCTATCGGGTTTCCGATGACGTTGCACTGATCAACAGCATCGACTTCTTCCCGCCGATTGTAGATGACCCGTACATGTTCGGTCAGATTGCAGCGGCAAATTCCCTCAGCGATATCTACGCCATGGGAGGCACTCCGAAGCTGGCCATGAACCTGCTCACCTTCCCGAACTGCCTTCCGATAGATGCGGTGGAAGCCATCCTCGCCGGAGGAAATGAGAAGGTTAACGAGTGCGGCGCCATGATTGTGGGCGGTCACAGCATTAACGACGACGAGCCGAAGTACGGCCTCAGCGTCACCGGTTTCGCCCATCCGGACGACATTCTCAGCAACAGCGCCGAAGAAGAAGATTATCTGGTAATTACCAAGAAAATCGGCATCGGCATTCTCACCTCCGCCGCAAAAGTGGACCTGCTCACGCCGGAAGAGGATGCGGAAATGAACCGCACCATGGCGGAGCTGAACAAGTACGGATACGAGGGTATGCAGGGAGTAAAAGTAGACGGCTGCACCGACATCACCGGTTTCGGTCTGATCGGTCACGCCGCGGAAATGGCCAAAGCCGGAAACGTCACCCTGGAACTCTATGCCGAACGCGTGCCTATTTTTGACAGAGCCCTGGAATTCGCCGCCGACGGCATCCTCCCGGCAGGCGCCCACAACAACATGTCCTACCTGGAGAAGGACGTGATGGATTACACCATTCGGGTATCGCAAGAGCGCCTGGACTGCCTGTACGATCCGCAGACCTCCGGCGGTCTCCTTATCGCCTGCAAGAAGAACGAGCTGGAAAGGCTGCAGTATCAGTTGGGGGAAAAAGGCTGCCAGAACGCCGTCATCGGCCGTTTCAAGAAGCACACCTCCCACGCCATCGAGATTCTCAACAAATAAATGGATTTTATACAAAAAAAGGTGCGGCATCCGCCACACCTTTTTTATATGGAAAACATTTTAATGAGAAAAATCACATTATTTCTTCTTGCTCTTCCGACTGCCGGCCGGTCGTCTCTCCAGAACATACTGTTTAAAGGATTCCGCCACCGGTGACAGCGCCACGCTCTTCATGTTAATCATGTAGAAATCCCGGTTCACATTGAAACCGTTGATATTCACCGCCCGGATGCCCGGGGAGCTCAGTTTTGCTACGGTCTGTTCCGACAGGATGGACACTCCCAGCCCCGACTCCACGGAACGAATAATCGCATCCAAATCGTTGAACATGGCCACCACTTCAAAGCTGGTTCGATCGTATCCCTTTCGAATCACCGCATCCTCAAAGGACTTCTGCGTTGCGGAACCGTTTTCCCTCCAAATAAACGGCAGCCCCACGATTTCTTCAATGTCCACTTCCTCTGAATCCGTGAACATGCCGTTCGGCACCACCAGTACCGAGCGGTCGGAGAACAGTTTGTTGTATTCCAGGTTCGGGTTGTTCCCTTTCTCCCCCACAAAACCAAGTTCGCCGCGGCGCTCGCAGATGTTGTCCGCTACGGTCGCACTGTCGGACTGATCCACATAGAACATGGTCTTCGTATGTTCTTTGCGAAATCCCGCCAACATCTCCGGGAGAAAGGTAATTCCCGGAATGGATGAAGTCTGAAGTTCCAGGACCCCCTCCACCTTATCGCTGTCCTTGTCCAGCGCATCAATCGCCTGTGCCCGGGTGTTCACCATTTCTACCGCATATTTGTAGAACTGACGCCCCTGAGGGGTCATTTCCACAATCCGCCCCTTCCGATCCAGAAGTTTCGTCCCCAGCTCCTTCTCCAAGATGCTGATGTGGGTACTGATTGTTGGCTGCGTAAAGAAAGTAGCATCTGCAGCTCGGCTGAAACTCTTATACCGAACCACGTTTACAAAAGCTTCAATCTGTTTAAAATCCATATCATCCCTATTCTTTCTATCTATAACTCCAGTGACTCCATTCTACCCAATTTCTTAGCGGATTTCAAGGAACATAAAAACAGGACCGAAACGGTAGTTTAATCCGGTCCTGTTTTCCTATAAATTTTTTCTATACAACCGCAGCTTTATCGCATAGATGTTTTTACTTTTCGGCATGCTTCACGACATAGCTCTTCATATCCGGTACATCAATCACATCGGTGTGGCAGATCCGCCGCTCAAAAATCCCCTGCAGCGGCACCGGTGCTTCCACCTGTGTCACCTGATTCAGCTTCTGCATGCACTCTTCATCTGTCGGGCATTCTTCTTCACCCAGTGCCGCCAGAACCGCACGGGTGAACTTATACGGAGATGCGGTGGAGAGAACCACGGTCTTATCCTTCGTCCATTCCTCACCATTGTCTCGGCATTCCTCATAGGCTGCCCAAGCGATGGCCGTATGGGTATCCATCAGATAGTGCTCCGCCCGGAACACATCGCCGATGGCCTTTGCGCCCCGCGCATCATCGCAGGCCACTCCGCGGAATACCTCGTTGATTTTCTTCAATTCGTCTTCCGTAATCGTGTATTCGCCCTGCTTTGCCAGAAGGTCCATATAAATCTTCGTCCGCTCCACGCCGCATACGAAATAGAGCAGACGCTCCAGGTTGCTGGAAACCAGAATATCCATGGATGGGGATGTGGTCTTGTGGAAGTCTCTCTTTCGGTTATAGTGACCGGTTTCCAGGAACTCCCGCAGCACGTCGTTGCAATTGGACGCACACACCAGCCGACCCACCGGAAGACCCATCTCCCGGGCAAAATATCCCGCCATAATATCCCCGAAGTTTCCGGTCGGAACCACGAAGTTCACCTTATCTCCGTCCTGAATCTCGCCCATGTCCAGAAGCTGGCGATAGGCGGAGAAATAGTATACTACCTGCGGCACCAGCCGGCCGATATTGATGGAGTTGGCGCTGGACAGGGACACTCCGTCGCACGGCTTTGGAATCTCACGGAATAGCTTTTTCACTCCACTCTGGGCATCGTCGAAGTTCCCGCGAACCGCCACGGCACAGGTATTCTTGCCGTCCTGCGTCACCATCTGAAGGCGCTGGGTTTCCGACACGCCGCCTTCCGGGTAAAAAACAATAATCTTTGTGCCCGGCACGTCCGAGAATCCGTGGAGAGCCGCACTGCCGGTATCTCCGCTGGTAGCGGTAAGAATCAGAATTTCATCCTGAAAATCGTTCATTCTCATGGATTCCACCATCAGGTTCGGAAGTGCGGAAAGCGCCACATCCTTGAAGGCGCAGGTCGGGCCGTGATACAACTCCAGTACAAATGCATCTTCTACCTTTGCCAGCGGGGTAATTTCTTCCGTAGAAAACTTTCCGGTATAGCTTCGGGAAACAACCTTCTCAATTGTTTCCTCGTCGAAATCCGAGAAGAATTTTCCGAAAACCGTACGGGCCATTCCCGGATAATCCTGCCGAATCACTTCGTGATAGTCCAGCTTCAAATCTTCCAGATTTTCCGGAACATACAGTCCTCCATCCTCTGCCAATCCGTTGATGATGGCCTGAGAAGATGTAATTGTACGCGTATTGTCTCTTGTGCTTAAATATTTTATCATTATCTCATCCTTTTTATTGTAATAATTATGCAATTATGATACATTATTTATGGTATGAAAACAAGTATGTTTGGTTTATTTTATGACATTTTACATAAAAACGACCTTTTTCTCAGAATAACAAACGAAATGGAGATGCTTATGAATATTGCAATTTTAGGTTTGGGAACCGTTGGAAGCGGTGCCTGCGAAGCGGTTCAGTCCGCCATCGACCTGGAAGTAACCCGCATCCTGGTTCGCCGGCCGAAGCCGGAATATGCGGACCTGCAAACAGAAGATATCAATGATATTCTGAAGGATCCGAATATCGATTTGGTGGCAGAATGTATCGGCGGCATCCATCCGGCATTGGAATACGTGCTGGGAGCCATGAATCACGGAAAGCACGTGGTGACCGCCAACAAGGCGCTGGTCAGCGCTCACTTCGAAGAACTGGCACGCTGTGCCAAAGAGAACGGCGTTCAATTCCGATTCACCCCCTCTGCCGGCGGCGGCATTCCGTGGCTGTACAATCTGCAGCGAGCGGGACGCTGCGACACCATTGAAGAAGTACACGGCATTGTAAACGGCACCTGCAACTACATTCTGGATCTTATGCACACCAAAGGATCGGATTTTGCAGAGGTTCTTCGGGATGCACAGGAGCTGGGCTACGCGGAGAGCGATCCGAGCGCAGATATTGAAGGCTGGGATACCCAGCGGAAATGTGTGATTTCCGCCAATCTTGCTTTTGGCACGGTCATCCCGGAAGATTCGGTACCGGTTCTGGGCATTCACCATATTCTGGCGGAGGACATCGCATTCTTTAACGAAAACGACCTCACCTGCCGCCTTCTGATGAATGCTTCCCATCAGGACGATACCGTCAGCGCATACGTAGAGCCGACGCTGCTCACTTCCAATGCGCTGGAATCCGGCGTGGGGACCAATTACAACATGGTCAGCCTTACCGGAAAGAACGTGGGGCCCCTCAGCTTCTACGGTCAGGGGGCGGGAAAGATGCCGACAGGCACTTCGCTGGTGCACGATATCATCGACATTAAAGATGGTATTTTCTTCAGCCCGTCCGCTTCAGAAGCTTCGGCGCCAACTCGGGTGGACAACACCAAGACCAATCATCCGTACTATTTCCGAATTGCGGCTGACGATTCCTTCCCGGAAGACCGGATTGCTTCGGAACAGGTTCGGAATTCGTATCGCTATATCACAACGAAGCCGATGACCGTTTCGGATGCCCATGCACTGGCATCCCAATACGAAAATGCTTTTGTCGCCGGCTATAAGGAGTAAATTATGCTGAAAGTTGCTAAATTCGGAGGATCCTCCCTCAGCGATTCCGCGCAATTCGCCAAGGTGAAACACATCGTGGAATCCGACGACGCCCGCAAGGTGGTCGTGGTCTCCGCCCCGGGAAGAAGAACCTCCGACGATAATAAAATCACAGATTTGCTGTATCTCTGCAAAGCCCACCTCAAATACGACGTGTCACCGGATCCCATCTTCGAGATGATTTCCGCCCGGTATCGGGAAATTCGAGACCAGCTGGGACTGACGCTGGACGTGGATTCCGAGCTTGCGGAAATTCGCAGCAAGATGGCGAAAAACATGTCCGTGGACTATTTGGTTTCCCGGGGAGAATATCTGAACGCGAAGCTTATGGCGGAATATTTGGGATACCATTTCGTAGACTCTGCCGACTGGGTGGCTTTCGGATACGATGGAAAAGTGGATTACGAAAAAACCGAGCAGCAGCTCCGGGAAATATACAATGTATATAACCGAATCGTGGTTCCCGGCTTCTACGGTTCCCTTCCGAACGGTCAGATTCATACTTTTTCCCGAGGCGGTTCCGACGTCACCGGCGCTTTTGCCGCCGCCTCTCTGGATGCGGACATCTATGAGAACTGGACGGACGTAACGGGAATCCTCATGGTGGATCCGAGAATTGTTTCCAATCCGAAAACCATTTCCCGAGTTACCTATGCGGAACTGCGGGAACTGTCCTACATGGGCGCAGCGGTGCTTCATGAGGATACGGTGGTGCCGGTTCGCCGGAAGGACATCCCGGTAAACATCCGGAACACCAACGATCCGGAAGCGGAAGGAACCATCATTCGGGAATCCTTTGAAACGGATAATGCGGAGGAAACGTCCCGCTTTATCACCGGAATCACCGGCAAGAAGGACTTCTCCATCGTCAGCCTGCATAAGGCCAATATGAGCGATGCGGTGGGTGCCATTCGCCGCGTTTTGGAGGTTCTGGAACAGTACCGGATTCCGATTGCACAGATTCCAAGCGGCATCGACAGCTTTTCCCTGGTGGTTCCAACGGACAAGCTGGCACCGGTGAAATACGATTTGATTTCCGATATCAAGCGAAACTGCCAGATTACGGACATCAACGTACAGGATGATATCAGCTTGATTGCCATTGTCGGACGTCAAATGGCGTACCGCACCGGTATTTCCGGAAAAATCTTCGGTGCCCTGGGTGCAAACCGGATCAACATCCGCACCATCGAGCAGAGTTCCGATGAGATTAACATTATGGTAGGCGTATTCACGAAGGATTTTGAGAAGACCATTCAGGTTCTGTACGAAAGCTTTGCGAAATAAAGGAGAGGTTCAAATGAAAAAATACAATGTTGCAATTCTGGGTGCTACCGGCGCCGTAGGTATGGAAATGCTAAAGGTTCTGCAGGAAAGGGATTTCCCGATTCAGGAGCTGCGCCTTCTGGCCAGCAGCAGAAGTGCCGGAAAGGTAGTTGAAACCGAAAAATACGGCAGCGTCACCATTCAGGAAGCGAAGGATTCTGCTTTTGAGGGAATGGATATCGTACTGGGTGCCGCCGAAAATGATATTTCCAAGAAGTTTGTGGATGCCATCAAGGCCTCCGGCGCGGCTTATATCGACAATTCCAGCGCCTTCCGTATGGATCCGGGGGTTCCGCTGGTGGTGCCGGAAATCAATCCGGAGGATGCGTTCACCCATAAGGGAGTCATCGCCAACCCGAATTGCTCCACCATCATCACGCTGGTGGCGATCAATGCCATCAACCGCCTGTCCCCGATTGAAGCCCTCTACGCTTCCACCTATCAGGCCGTAAGCGGTGCCGGCATCAAGGGACCGAAGGAAATGTATGAGCAGAGCCGCAATATCCTGGAAGGAAAAGACATCGAATGCAGCACCTTCCCGTACCAGATTGCGTATAACCTGCTTCCGCAGATTGGCGGCTTCGGCGAGAACGGCTACACTTCCGAAGAGATGAAGCTTCAGAATGAGGGCCGGAAAATTCTCCACCTGCCGGAGCTGAAGGTTTCCTGCACCTGCGTTCGGGTGCCGGTAGAGCGCTCCCACTCCATTTCCGCCAACGTCATCACGAAGGACCGTCTGGAGCTGGAGGATGTTCGGAAGGCCATTTCCGAGGCGGCAGGCTGCAAGCTGGAGGACGATACGGAGAAAAACATCTATCCGATGCCGATTGAAACCAGCGATCAGGACCTGGTATACGTGGGCCGCATCCGTCGGGATCTGGTATGCGAGAACGGCATCAACCTGTGGTGCTGCGGAGACCAGGTGCGTAAAGGTGCCGCAACCAACGCAGTTCAGATTGCTCAGCTGCTGATTTCCAGAGATTAAGATAATCCATCTCATAAAGTAAAGGGACCTGCCCGGCGGGCAGGTCCTTTTGTATTTGCTGTGTTTCGGTGCGCGTCCGGAAACGGGATACCCCGCTCCCTCTATTCTTCCGGAACCGGGTTTTCGTGGCGCTTGATTTTTTTTGTGGTGGTGCGAACGAAATCGTCCTTTCGAACGAATACCGCACGAATGCGCTTGTACACCGCCATCCCCTGATTCAGTTCCTGAACGACCTTCTTGTACAGATTCTTCAGCTCTTCCCGATCCGGCTCGTAACCCAGCTTGGTCCGAACGTATTCCATATTCGGCAGAATCTGAACGCCGACGATTTCCTCGCCGTTATTGTTGTACGGGAATACCATGGAATCCTCGATGTACGGACTCTGATTGATGTATTCCTCAATCTCCTCCACGTACACGTTCTCTCCGGTTTTGGTCACAATGATGTTCTTCTTCCGGCCGGTGAGGTAGATCCAGCCTTCGTTGTCCATAAAGCCCAAATCGCCGGTGTGGAGCCAGCCGTCCTCTTCCAGAACCTCTGCGGTGGCTTCCGGCATGTTGTAGTATCCCATCATCACGTTCGGTCCGCGGAACAGGATCTCGCCAATTCCGTTCTCATCCTTGTCGATGATTTTTACCTCGCCGGTTTTGACCGGAACACCCACGGAGCCGGCTTTCCGATACCGTTCCTTCGGCGCGCTCATCGGCGTTCCGGAGATTAACGGTGTGCACTCCGTCATGCCGAATCCCTGCAGAACCGTAATTCCCAGGTCTTCAAAATTCCGATAAATAGTCGGAGACAGTGCTGCCGCTCCGGTGATGACCAGGCGCAGCTTTCCGCCCAGCTCGTTCCGAATGCTCTTGAAAATCGTCCGGCTCAGGTTGATGCCCATCTTCCGGAGCTTCTTATTCATGCCCATGATATTCTGGAAAGTATCCGCCTTGCCGCTCTTCTCGATGCCCTTTTGAATCCGGTCGTTAATCATTTCCAGCACTCTCGGAACCACGATGATGACCGTGTTCTGTGCTTCCTTCATGTTCTGGGTGATGTACTTCATGCCTTCACAGAATGCGGTGCTGGCGCCTCGGTAGAGGACTAGAAGCATGCCCAGCGTGCATTCGTACGTATGGTGAATCGGAAGGATAGACAGGGTCTTGTCCGTCGTGGCAATATGCGCGATTCGGCATACGTCCATGATGTTCACCGTAATGTTTCGGTGGCTCAGCATCACGCCCTTTGGGTTTCCGGTGGTTCCGGAGGTAAAAAGAATTACCGCCAGGGCATCCGGGTCCACTTCGGCCTTCAGGTATTCGTCTTTCCCGCTTTTAAGAAGCTGATCGCCGTCTCGGAGCATTCCCCTCCAAGAGGTCACATACACCTTCTTCTCCTCGTCCTGCTCAAACCAGCCTTCGTACTTCTCCAAATTCAGAGCAGAGTCGTCCGGCACCTCTTCTTCCTCCAGCCGATCTCCGTAGAACTCCATTACCACCAGATTGCGAATGGAAGAAAGTCCTTTCAGCTTGGAGCATTCCGCTTTGGTGCAGAAAATCGTATCGCACTCCGCCGTTCTCAGCAGATTCTCGATTTCCGGTCCGGAAAGCTCTTTATCAATCGGCACGATGATGCCAATTCCGTTCATGACCGCAAGATAGGTGACAATCCATTCGTAGCAGCCCTGCCCCATCACAGCGATTCTCTTTCCCTGCCATCCCATTTCCGTCATGCAGGTTCCCATGGCGTTTACGTCATGCTGAAGAAGCCGGTAGGAAATCGGGCTGTACGGCTGACCCTTTTTTGTTTTTACCCAAAAAGCCGGGTTCTTCGCATACTTATCCGCACTTCCGGCCAACATATCCTTCAGTGTAACAATTTCACGGATATCAGTGTACCAATAATGATCAAATCTGTTTTCCATGTGTTCCCCCATCTTTATTCTCCTCTTCCAGCATCTTCTCAATTTCCAGGAATCGGCGAACCTTGCTGGTGCTGGTCTTAATCATCGGCTCATCTGTTACAAAGATTCGCTTGATGTGCTTGTACAGCGGCATGCGGTCGTTGATTTTCTCCACATCCTCGTGAATCCGCTTCTCTATTTCCTCTTTGCTCATGCCGGCAAACTGTTCCGGATTGTAGACAATCTTCAGGGCAACCACCAGATCCCGATCGTCTCCGTTCTTCGGAAGTCCTACGACGATATTTTCCATCTGATACGGAAGTGCGGAGATTTCCGTCTCCAGCTCTTCCGGAAAAACATTCTTACCGTTCTTCAGCACGATAACGTTCTTCTTTCTTCCGCTCAGGAAGAGATATCCGGATTTATCGATATATCCCAGGTCTCCGGTATGGAACCAGCCATCCCGAAGAACCGCTGCCGTGGCTTCCTCGTTGTCGTAGTAACCGTGCATGATGTTGTCGCCCTTGGCAATGACCTCGCCGATTCCGTTTTCATCCGGATTGTCGATTCGGATTTCCACATTATCCAGCGGCACTCCCACGGAACCCGCTTTCCGCTTGTCCGGACGTTCTGCGGTAAGTACCGGTGCGGTTTCCGTCAAACCGTATCCCTGCACGCAAAGCACACCGAAGTCGTTAAAGCCCTGAATGACCTGCGGATCTGCCGCGGATGCACCCAGAACCACCATGCGCAGCTTTCCGCCCAGCGCATCCAGCACGCCGTGAAACACCTGGCGTCGAATATCAATTTTCGCCTTATTCAGCAAGCGGGTCACCTTGGAGAACCGGCGAATTCGGCCATCCAGTCCTTCTTTTTCCGCCGTTTTCATGATCTTCTTATACATCTGCTCGATGATCAGCGGCACCCCCACAAATACGGAAACGCCGTATTCTTTCAAATTCTTCTGGATGTACTTCAGTCCGTCACAGTACACCGTGCGAACGCCGTTGGCCAGCATCACCCACTGACCGGTGGATCCAAACATGTGGTGATACGGGAGCAGTGCAATATTGGTATCCGTCGTCTTGAACGGAATAATCCGAATCATGTTGGTCACGTTGGAACAGATGTTCCGCTGGGACAGCATGACAATCTTTGACTGAGACGTGGTTCCGGAAGTGAAAATCAGCATGGATACCGCATCCGGATCGATCTGTAAATGATCCACGGACACATCCCCGTTTCCAACCAGCTCCTTTCCCTCTTCCAGCAGTGTGGTCACCGTTTCCAGGTCCTCCGCTTCGTACAGCGGGAACGCGAACTCAATGGATGTCTTTCCGGAAAGAATGGCCTCCTTGGTCTGCGGCTCCTGCTTCTTGTCGAAGAAAATCACCTTAGCCTTGCACCGCTCCAGGGACTGTTCGAACTCCCCATACTTCAATTCCTTGTCCAGCGGTACGGTTACGCATCCGCTGATCTGCGCCGCCGCGTTCACCATGAACCAGTGATAGCTGTTTTTGCCGGTGACGGCAATTCGCTCGCCGCTGAACCCTCTGGAAATAAAAGCGGTCGCCAGCGCTTTTACTTCTTCATAGAATCGAATAAAGCTGATGTCCGTATAACGGTCTTTTCCTTCCTTCAGGGTAAAAGCAGTTCCGCTTCCGAACTGCTCTACCGACCGTACCAACAATTCTTTAAAAGTCTCCATCTATCCTCCCATTGCTTTTATCAAATCTCTATCTGCTGCAACAATTGCAATCACTAAATTATAGCACATTTTCTGCTGGGATACTCTCCTTTTTGTTCTTTTCCCCCTTCTCAAATCCCTTTTCTTCCGATTGAAAGACATGAGGAATTGTGGTAACATCTAGAAGTTGAAAGAATATTAGGAGGTGCAAGCGATGGAGCGATTGGAACAGCTGAAGCAAGCGGCACAATATATCAGAGAACAGATTTCCGGAGATTTGCCGGATACGGGAATCATTCTGGGCAGCGGACTGGGAACCTACACCGACTCCCTGGAGAATCCCGTTGAGATTCCATACCGGGATATCCCCGGCTTCGTCACTTCTACAGCCCCGAATCACAAAGGGGTTCTCTTTGCGGGACGCAAAGGCGATCATTCCCTCCTGGTGATGTCCGGCCGGTTTCACTATTATGAAGGCTATTCCATGAAAGACGTCATTTTTCCGGTTCAGGTCATGGCCCTGCTGGGAATTCGGCGCTTGATTATCACCAACGCCTCCGGCGCCATCAATCCGGACTTTCGCCCGGGGCATCTGATGCTGATTCGGGATCATGTGAACATGTCCGGCATGAATCCCCTCATCGGACCGAACCCGGATGAGTTGGGCGACCGTTTTCCGGATATGTCCGATGTATATAATCGGAATCTGCGAAAAGAAGTGCTGCGGGAAGCACAGGCTGCCGGAATTGAATTGTATGAAGGCGTATATGTCATGATGAGCGGCCCGAGCTTTGAGACGCCGGCGGAGATTCGTTTCCTCCATACCATCGGTTGTGATGCGGTGGGCATGTCCAGCGTTCCGGAAGCCATCGCAGCAAAACACGCCGGACTGGAAATCATCGCCATCTCTGCGCTGGCCAATGCGGCGGCAGGGATTTCACCGGTACCACTCAGCGGCTCCGATGTGCTGGAGGCCTCTGCACAGATTGCGGATTCCTTCCGGACCGTTGTGGACATTGCCGTAAACGTGTAACGAGCGCCATAAGAATTGTTACAAAATAATATTTTTCATAAAAGGAGATTTATATCATGAGTGAAACTCTGACAAGAGAAAAAGCCAATGAACTGCTGCACAAATACGTAAAAGCAGATCATTACATCGTGCACATGTACGCTGTAGAAGCCATCATGCGCGGGCTGGCGGAGCGCCTGGCCCCGGAAGACGTGGAATATTGGGGAATCGTAGGCCTGCTTCACGACTTAGACGAGGAGACTTGCGACTGGAAAAACGATATGTCCACTCACGGCCCGGTTTCCGGGGATATTCTTCGGAAGGAAGGCTACGACGATCAAGTTCTGATTGATGCCATCTGCGCCCACAATCCGGAATCCGGCGTAATCGCCCACACTACTTTGCAGTATGCCATTCTGGCGGCGGATCCGATGAGCGGATTCGTGAAAGCCGTTGCCCAGATTTATCCGGATAAGAAGCTGGCCAGCGTTAAGCCAAAGTCCATCAAGAAGCGCTTCAACGAAACCCGTTTCGCAAAGGGTGCCAACCGTCAGTTCATGATGGCCATTGAAGAAACCGGCATCACCTTCGACGAGTTCATCCTCATTGCGATGGATTCTATGAAGAAGATTTCGGATGTTTTGGGACTGTAAGTTATTCCTACATGCAAATTATTTGGAAAGGATTATTCAGCTATGAACCAGTTTACATTCAGACCGCAGGGCGTTTGTTCCCAGCTTATCGAGATTGAAACCGAAGGAAACATCATCCGGGATGTTCGCTTCACCGGCGGATGCAGCGGCAACCTCCAAGGAATTTCCGCACTTCTGAAAGGAATGACCGTAGAAGAGGCCATCGACCGCCTCAGCGGCATTCGCTGCGGCTTCAAGGATACTTCATGTCCGGATCAGCTATCCAGAGCATTGAAGGCTATGCAGGAACAGGCATAAATACGAAAAGAAAATCTTGTACAACAAAAGGGGCTGCCGCATGGGCAGTCCCTTTTGTGATACTTAATCAACGATTTCAATGCTCTCCAGCTGGCTCCGTACGTCGGCACGGATTTCTTTGATGAACTCTTTCCGAAGTTCCTGCTGTTCGCTTTTTTCTTCGGCGGTCAGCGCTCGCTCTTTCGACAGTTTTGCCAGTTGGTTGATTCTATTGATTTTCTCTTTTTCCATAAAATTATTTCTCCAAAGAATTTCGTTGGCGAATCAATGCGTCATATCTGTTCTTCGCATTTTCGGAAGCCTCATCAAAGAGTCGTTCCGCTTTGTCCGGATCCGCCTGCTGTAACGATCTGTAACGTACTTCTCCCATCAGGAAGTCTTTATAGTCTACGGTTGGTTCCTTACTGTCCACGGTCAGCGGATTCTTTTTCTCCGAAACGTTTGTCGGGTTGTAGCGGAACAGGTTCCAGTATCCGGATTCCACGGCCTTCTTCATTTCCTGCATGGAATTCTTCATGCCGGTACGGATACCGTGGTTGATGCACGGGGAGTATGCCACGATGATGGATGGACCGTCATATGCCTCCGCTTCCCGAATTGCACGAATTGCCTGGTTCGGGTTGGCACCCATCGCAATCTGTGCCACGTATACATAGCCGTACGCCATTGCCATCTGCGCCAGATTCTTTTTTCCGTTCTTCTTTCCGCCTGCAGCAAACTGTGCCACCGCGCCCGTCGGAGTGGATTTAGATGCCTGTCCGCCGGTGTTGGAATATACCTCGGTATCGAATACCAGTACATTGATGTTCTCACCGGATGCCAGTGCGTGATCCAACCCGCCGTAACCGATATCGTATGCCCAGCCGTCTCCGCCGAACATCCATACGGATGGTTTTACCAGTAAATCGGAATTCTCCCGTACATACGCCGCCTCCGGCAGCTCGCATTCCGAAATCGCCTTCAACAGGTTGTCGCCGGCCACTTCCGATTCGATGCCGTCATCCATGTGATTCATCCACGCTTTTGCGGCCTCTGCACACTCCGGATGTGTCGCCAGCTGAGTGACTTTACCGCAAAGCTCCTTGCGGCGGGCCTGAACCGAAATTGCCATGCCCAATCCGAATTCCGCATTGTCCTCAAAGAGGGAGTTGGACCATGCCGGGCCTCTTCCGTTCTTATCAACGGTATACGGTGTGCTCGGTGCACTGCCGCCCCAGATAGAACTGCAGCCGGTGGCATTGGCGATGATCATGCGGTCGCCAAAGAGCTGTGTAACCAGCTTTGCGTAAGGCGACTCACCGCATCCCGGGCACGCGCCGGAGAATTCCAGGTACGGCTTCCGGAAGCCCACTTCTTTAACGGATTTTGCCTCCGTCGCACCGATTTCCTGGCCCACATGCTTCTCCAGGTAATCGAATACCTTCTGCTCCTCCTGGGATTCCGAAGACTCGAAGGAAACCATCTCCAAAGCCTTGTTCTTTGCCGGGCAGGATTCTACACAGGAACCACAGCCTGCACAGTCATAGGAAGAGATTGCCAGAGCGAATTTCCGTCCGGCTCCGGTCTTTCCCTTCATTTCCAATGCAGCCGCACCGGACTTCGCCGCTTCGTCCTCGGTAACCGCAAACGGACGAATGGCACCGTGCGGACACACAAAGGAGCACATATTGCACTGGAGACAGTTTTCCGGAATCCACTTCGGAACGGAAATTGCCACGCCTCTCTTCTCAAATGCTGCCGTGCCGGATGGAATCATTCCGTCGTTCGTCTTTACAAATCGAGATACCGGAATGGAATCTCCTTCCATTGCCGAATCCGGAATCAATATTTCTTCGACATACTGCTTCAGTTCCGGTCGATCTGTCTCTACGGACTTGTCGGTCGGTTTCTCAACCGCATTCTTCCACGCTTCCGGCACTTCTACCTGATGAATATGGGAAATTCCGGCATCCACCGCTTCGCAGTTCATGGCAACGATATCTTCCCCCTTACGGCCATAGGTCTTATGAATCGCTTCCTTCATGTATCCAACCGCTTTATCAATTGGAATGACTTCGGACAGCTTGAAGAATGCCGCCTGCAGCACCGTGTTGGTTCTCCGAGCACCCAGGCCCAGTTTCACGGCAATATCCACCGCATCACAGGTGTAGAACCGAATATTGTTCTCTGCGATGTATCTCTTTGCCGATGCAGGCAGTACTGCATCTAATTCCTCATCACTCCAACTGCAGTTCAGCAGGAAGGTTCCGCCCGGATTGACATCCTGTACAATCTGATACTTATGCATGTAGGATGCATTGTGGCAGGCAATAAAGTCTGCGTTGTTTACATAATAGGTGGAACGAATCGGTTCATCGCCGAAACGCAGGTGGGAGATGGTGACACCACCGGATTTCTTTGAGTCGTACTGGAAGTACGCCTGAACGTATTTGTCGGTGTTATCTCCGATTATTTTTACGCTATTTTTGTTGGCACCCACCGTTCCATCAGCACCCAGGCCCCAGAACTTGCAGGAAATCGTGGATGGCGACGAGACCACCGGATTGCAGGTTCTCGGCAGGGACAGATGCGTCACATCGTCGGTGATGGAAATCGTAAATTCCATTTTCGGATCTGCGGCACTGAGGTTATCGTATACCGCAATAAGATCTCCCGGCTGGGTATCTTTAGAGCCCAGTCCGTATCTTCCCCGAGCGACGGTAATCTCGCTGCGGGACTGTTCCTTCAATGCGCTTACCACATCCAGATACAGCGGTTCGCCCTGAGATCCCGGTTCTTTGGTTCGATCCAATACGGCAATTCTTTGAACGGAAGCCGGGATTGCTGCGGACAGGTACTCGGAAGAAAACGGCCGGTACAGGTGTACTTTCACCAGACCCACCTTGCGTCCCTGCGCATTCAAATAATCCACGACTTCTTCTGCCGTTTCACAAACGGAACCCATTGCCACGATTACTTCGGTGGCGTCCGGCGCGCCGTAATAATTGAACGGTTTGTAATCCGTTCCCGCTTCTTTGTTCACCTGCTCCATTACCGAAGCAACTGTTTCTACCGCATCCCGATATGCCTCATTTCTGGATTCACTGTGCTGGAAGAAGGTTTCCGGCTGTTCTGCGGAACCCATGAGGTGCGGATGATTCGGATTCTGTGCTTTCTTGCGGAATGCGGCAACAGCATCCCAATCCAACATCTTTCCCAGTGTATCGTAATCCCATACTTCAATTTTTTGCTGTTCGTGACTGGTTCTGAATCCATCAAAGAAGTGAAGCACCGGAAGGCTGGCCTTAATTGCCGCCAAATGCGCAACTGCTGCCAAATCCATTACTTCCTGCGGGCTGTTGGACGCCAGCATAGTAAAACCGGTCTGTCTGGTGGCCATCACGTCCGAGTGATCTCCAAAAATAGACAAGGACTGCGTGGTGATGGCTCTTGCCGCTACGTGGAAAACGCCCGGCAGCCGTTCCGCCGCAATCTTATACATGTTCGGAATCATCAAAAGCAGACCCTGCGATGCGGTATAAGTAGACGTCAACGATCCGGTAATCAGCGAACCGTGAACGGCACCGGCAGCGCCGCCCTCCGACTGCATTTCGACAATCTTTACTTCCTGGTCAAACAGATTCTTTCGACCTTGATTTGCCCAAGCATCTATATTTTCGGCCATTACTGACGATGGTGTAATGGGATATATTGCGGATACCTCGGAGAAAGCATATGCTACATGTGCAGCCGCAGTATTACCATCCATGGTTTTTAGTGTTCTTTTTTTACCCATCGTAAATACCCCCTTCAATTATTTCAAATCATTTACATAATAGCACGGAAGTTAGTACTTATCAATGAGTTGAGATATTGATTTTGTGAATTACTTACAAAAATGCAATTCCCCATTTTCTATAAACTCGCATAATTTCCGTATAAAAACTAAATTGGACGGCCGCTTCTGAAACAGCGTCCGCATGCCTTTTTCACTTCCTTCTCGGTTTTCCTCCCAAGTTTGTTTAATGCAGCTGCGAATGGCCGACTCCACTACCGCTGCGGAAGTTCGATTTCTTTTGGCAATTTCCGGATAAATGTCCTTCGTCACCGCATACTTTTCATCCTTGTACTTTCGAATCAAAAAAATACATTCATAGATATAGGATGTACCGTTTCGGGAGTCCGGTATATTGCACGTTTCCAGAAACGTGTGAATATCTTCCATCACGCGATTTCCCGTTCCCAACTCCAAAATTCGATCGTACGTTACAATCGGCGCATATTCCCGCAGCATAGTGGGGAAATCCGATTCGTCTTGCAATGTGAACACAATAGTGGAATGCTGTGATTCCTCCAATGTCTTGTGGAGTTCCTCTAACCAATCCTTTTTCTTATCCAATGAATTATCTAACACAGAGCGATTATTCATAACAAATACTCCTGTCTAAACCGTAATACTTCCTTTCATTTTCTCAAAAGTCGCATCCCCGATTCCCTTCACGTTCTTAATATCCTCAATACTGTTGAACCTCGCACCGTTCCTGTACTCCACGATTCGTTGAGCAATTACAGTACCGACGCCCGGTATCGATGTCAATTCCTCTGCAGAAGCCTGATTGATATTAATTTTTCCACTTGTATCGCCGGCAGATATTTCCGATGCATCTGCCCCTGCCTCATCCGAACTCTTATTCTCTCCTTTCCTTGGAATGATAATCTTTGCACCGTCTTCCACGTAGGAAGCCTGATTAATTGCGTCCAAATCCGCCTTTCCGGTTAATCCCCCGGCCTTGTCGATGAGAAACACCAGGCGGGTTTTCTTCTTTACTTTATAGACTCCCGGTTTCTTCACCTCCCCGCTGATATCCACATAATATTCCTTCTCGGCCGTTTCCTCCGCGGAAACAGTGTCCTTCTCCTTCGCCGCACCCAAATCAATTTCATTGGATGCGTTCTGTCGGATACTAACAAATATAGTCAATATAACTATACCCAAAATCAATAGAAATTTAAATACTATTTTGGAATTTTCTTCATATATTTTTCTAATAAAACTAATCATATCTCGTCCTCCTTCTTTTTCCATCATAGTTGAAAAAAGAAGAAAGCGCAAAGGTCCGAAAGCTCCCGCAAAAGGTTTACGTTTCCCGCAAAATGGATTAAAAACCCGGAAGCAACGTTTAAAATGGATTTTTTTCCACAAAAAATAAAACCACAGAATTTTATGAACCCTGTGGTTTCCGTTTTATCTCAAGAAGACGCCCGGCAGACGCATTATGAGATTAGTCGTCGTAATATTCAAATTCGTAATCTTCGATTCGAACCGTATCCCCTTCCTGAAGGCCCAGTTCCTTCAGCATATCGATTCCGCCCTTGTTCACGATATACCGATACAGATACCGCATGGATCCCACATCTGTAAAGTTGGTGGAACGGAAAATCTTCAGCAGCTGACCGCCGGTTAATTCGTAAGCGCCATCCTCTGCCACGAATGCTTCCAGTTTCTTGTAATCCGCATCGTATTCATCCTTTTCAAAGTCGAAGAGTTCGATTTCATCTTCTTCCGGCGGAATGTAATTCTCAATCCGATTCAGTGTTTCATTGAGAAGCTCTTCTACGCCTTGGCGGGTCGCTGCGGAAATCGGGAAGACATCTCGACCTTCCTCCTTCATGAAATCCATAAATGCGTTCAACGCTTCTTCATCCTCCACCAAATCGATCTTATTGGCGGCGATAATCTGCGGTTTTTTCAAGAGCGCCGGATCGTACTGCTCCAGCTCCGCATTGATTTTTTTATAATCCTCGATTGGATCCCGGCCTTCACTTCCGGAAACGTCGATGACATGAATCAACACCTTGGTACGCTCGATATGCTTCAGAAAGCGAATTCCCAAGCCAAAGCCCATATGAGCACCTTCAATGATGCCGGCAATATCCGCCATCACAAAGCTCTTGTCATGAATATTCACCACGCCCAGATTGGGATCGATGGTGGTAAAATGATAATTCGCAATTTTCGGTTTTGCACTGGTAGCCACCGACAGAAGAGTGGATTTCCCCACATTCGGGAATCCCAGAAGTCCTACGTCGGCGATTAACTTCAGTTCCAGGATAACAGTACGTTCCTTTGCCAACGCTCCGGCTTCTGCAAAATTCGGTGCCTGGCGTACGGAATTCTTGAAATGCACGTTGCCCTTTCCGCCTTTGCCGCCCTTTGCGGCAACCAGTCGGTCTCCCGGATTCTTCATATCCTTCATCAGCAGACCGGTTTCTTTGTCGATAATCAAAGTGCCTACCGGAACGTGAATGATGAGATCCTGACCTTTCTTTCCGAAACGCTTCCGGCGCATTCCGTCTTGACCGGATTCCGCCTTATACACTCGCTTGTATTTGAAGTCCATAAGGGTACGCAGGTTGTTATCCGCTTCAAAGATTACGCTGCCGCCGTTACCGCCGTCGCCGCCATCCGGGCCACCCTCCGGCACAAATGGTTCCCGACGGAAGGTAACCGCTCCGTTTCCTCCCTTGCCGGAAACGATATTAATTTCTGCTCTATCTACGAACATGTTTATCTCCCGTTTTACAAAAAAATATGGCCCTTTCCAAGAAAGGGCCATAAAAAACTAAGCTTCGTTGCTGTATACGCTGATCTTCTTTCTCTTCTTGTCAAATCTCTCGAATTTAACATTTCCGTCGATCTTAGCGAACAGAGTATCATCTCCACCGATACCAACGTTGTTGCCCGGGTGGAACTTGGTTCCTCTCTGTCTTACGAGAATGCTTCCTGCACTTACGTACTGACCAGCACCAATCTTCAGTCCAAGTCTTTTCGACTCAGAGTCACGGCCGTTCTTGGAACTACCTACTCCTTTTTTACTTGACATAATGACACCTCCTAAATTAAAGTCAATTTCTTATGCTTCAATTGCTTCCAGAATCTCTGCCTTAGTAGCTTTGTTGGATACTTCGATTCCCTTCTCGTTTGCGATTGCAAGAAGTTCCTCTTTCTTCATGGACATGCTTGGCTTTACATCGTCCTGCTTCTCAGCTGCAGCTGCCTTCTGACCACCGGATACGATATCGGTAACCTTAACCAGTGTGTATGGCTGTCTGTGGCCATTCTTCTTTCTGTAATCCTTCTTTGCCTTGTACTTGTAGATAATCACCTTGTCGTTCTTACCCTGCTCAACTACTTCAGCATGTACAGCAGTGCCCTCAACAAATGGAGTTCCTACTGTCAGGGTGTCACCACCTACAGCGATTACCTCATCAAAGGTAACGGTGTCGCCTGCTTCAGCATTGATCTTCTCGATCTTGAATACATCGTCCTTCTGAACTCTGTACTGCTTTCCGCCAGTTTTAATAATTGCATACATAATACTTTTCCTCCTCTATCCAGACTCGCCGGGAACGGGTGCGATTGCTTATAACCCTACCCGAGCGGCTAACCATTGAATGGTAGCACGATTTTCGCATTATGTCAATACAATTCTGTCATTATTTTAAAATTGAGGCATTTCAAATTCCCCATGAACCGCCTTACGTCTAATCCTCGATTACAACGCCGTCTTCATCCACTTTAATATCATCATCGGTGGATTCCGGTTTGAACTGATCCATCACCTTCTTGCGGATTTCTTCCAGCATCTCTTCGTGGGCCTGGAGGTAATCCTTCACATTCTCTCGACCCTGTCCGATGCGCTCTCCGTTGTAGCTGTACCAGGATCCGGCCTTATCCACAATCTTGGCCTCTACCGCCGTATCCAATACATCACCGGCCAAGGAAATTCCGGTGCCGTACATAATATCGAATTCCGACTTCTTAAACGGCGGAGCCACCTTGTTCTTTACAATCTTCACACGTGTGCGGTTTCCCAGCATCTCATCCCCTCGCTTCAGGGTTTCAATCTTCCGCACGTCCAGCCTCATGCTGGCATAGAATTTCAATGCCCGTCCGCCGGTGGTAGTCTCCGGATTTCCGAACATCACGCCGATTTTCTCACGAAGCTGGTTGATGAAGATAACGCAAGTGTTGGTCTTGTTCACGGTCCCGGCAATCTTTCGAAGTGCCTGAGACATGAGTCTGGCATGAAGTCCCACGTGGGAATCACCCATCTCTCCCTGGATCTCCGCTTTCGGAACCAGTGCCGCTACCGAGTCGATGACAATCAGATCGATTGCTCCGCTTCGTGCCAGCATCTCGCAGATTTCCAGCGCCTGCTCTCCGGTGTCCGGCTGAGATACCAGAAGCTCATCCACATCTACTCCCAGATTCTTTGCATATACCGGGTCCAGCGCATGCTCCGCGTCGATGAACGCTGCCTTTCCGCCCGCTTTCTGCGCCTCTGCAATGGCATGCAAAGTCAATGTGGTCTTACCGGAAGATTCCGGTCCGTATATTTCGATAATTCTTCCCCGTGGGTATCCGCCTACGCCGGTGGCCAAATCCAAACTGATGGATCCGGTGGAAATCACATCTACCGATCCGGTGAGACCCTCTTCTCCCAGTTTCATAATTGCGCCTTTTCCGTACTGCTTCTGAATCTGTTCCAGCGCCTGCTCTAATGCTTTCTCTTTATTCTCCGCTGCCGATGCGGTCGATTTTCCTGCCATGTTTCCTCCTATATCGAACATTTGTTCTCTTTTATAATACCTGTTTCTCCGGTCTCTGTCAACCTCTTCCGCGTTTCCTTTTATGCCACTATTATACCCTTCGGCACTTTGTGAGGTCAATTCTGCCGGGTTTAAGAAACGGGGCATTGGGTACTTTTTCCCGGGGAAAAAGTACTATTTTATTTCATCCAATATTTCGTTCACGACTTTCAGCATCATCAGCCGGAAATAGTTCCGATTCCACGCGCGGTCACTTCTTTTGGTGAACAATTCCACCGCACCGACGGTATCGTCATAGGCATAGCCGATGTACGCGTTTCCGGCCTCTCGGCCTTCGTCCGCTTCCGGGCCGGCGTATCCGGTGATGGATACGGCGATATCGCTCCCTGCTTCCAGGCGGGCACCCTTGGCCATTTCAATGGCCACCTCCGGGCTTACCACCGTATACTGATCGATTACTGTAGGATCCACACCCAGCATGGAAATTTTCGCTTCTTCATCGTAGGTGATATATCCTCGGCTCAGGACCTTGGATGCACCCGGAACATCCGTAATGGATGCGGCAAATGCACCGCCGGTACAGGATTCCGCAGAAGAAATGGTCAGTCCCTGCTTCTGCAGCTTATGTACCACCACTTCTTTCAGTTCTTCATCATCGTAACTGTAGATATACGATCCAATCAGGTTATTCATCCGGGAAATCATATTTTCTACCGCCGCCTGTGCCTCTTCCATGGTGTCCCGCTGAGAGGCAACGCGGATGGTGCATTCCCCTTCCTTCGCATAGGTGGCGATGGTGGGATCCGTCTGATTGTCGATCAGGGGCATCAAGAGCGTCTCCAGATCCGATTCTCCGATTCCGATGGTTCGAATGACCCGATAATAGATTTTCTTTTCCTTGAACTTGCGCAGGAAATCCTTTCCGCTGTCTTCAAAGATCCACTTCAGTTCCCGAGGCGGTCCCGGATAGCAGATGACCCATTTATCTCCTTTATTCACAGCAAAGGCCGGAGCCGTACCGGCTTCATTCCGGAATATCACCGCATTCTCCGGTATGTACGCCTGCTGTACATTGTTGGGAGCCATTTCCCGATTTCGAATCGAAAAATACTTCTTTACCTCCGCCAAGCATTCCTCATTCAAGTACAGCGGTGCATCCATCACCCTTGCAACCGTTTCCTTCGTCATATCGTCCTGGGTGGGACCCAGGCCGCCGGTAATGATTACCAGATCCGTATCCGCCAGCGCTCGCTTCAGCGTATGCTCCAACCTTCCGTCGTTATCGCCCACCACAAAATGATACATTACATTGAAGCCCAGATGATTCAGATTTTCTGACAAATAGGCCGCGTTTGTATTAACAGTCTGTCCGAACAGCAGCTCCGTTCCGACAGCGATAATCGATGTGTTCATTCTCCTTCGCTCCTACATTGAAAATACGCTCTTGTTCTTCAGCACATATTCCGTTCCGGAATATACGGTCATTACCAGAGATGCCCAGAACACCAGCATACCAATGGTCTTCAGCTGCGGAACCGGACCTACCGCAATAATCAGAATGATTACGGCAACCATCTGCAGAACGGTCTTGATTTTACCGCTCATGGCCGCAGCAATAACGATTCCCTCGGATGCCGCCACGGTGCGCATTCCGGAAACAACAAATTCCCGCGCCAAAATGATAATCAGTGTCCAGCCCGGAATGGTTCCGTTTTCCACGAACAGACACAATGCGGAATACACCAGGATTTTGTCCGCCAGCGGATCCATAATCTTTCCGAAGTTGGTTACCAGGTTGCGCGCTCGGGCAATTTTTCCATCCAGCATATCCGTCAGCGATGCGACGATAAACAGCGCAAATGCCACAAAGAACCACTTTTCCATATAGGCTGCAATGAAAAACGGCACCATGATAATCCGAAGAACGGTCAACTTATTTGGTAAATTCATGTGAAACCTCCTCACCATACAAATCATATTCTGAACTGTCTGCTACATTAACGAACACAATATCTCCCGGCTGATGGGAAGTCGTTCCGGTGAATTCCACCGCATCGTCGATTTCCGGCGCATCGTACCGAGTTCGACCCAGGTACCGGCAGGCCTCTTCATCCACGGCCTCATCCACCATCACCTCGTAGGTCTTTCCGATTTTCTCTTCATTCAGAGACTCGCTGATTCCCGACTGAAGGCGCATCAGCACCTCTACGCGCTCATTTTTCGTCTCCTCATCCAGTTTTCCGTCCATCCGATAGGAGAGGGTTCCTTCTTCATCGGAAAAAGCAAACGCGCCCAGCCGAGGAATCCGTGTTTCCTCCACAAAGTCCAGGAGTTCGTTGAAATCTTTTTCCGTCTCTCCCGGGAATCCAACGAGAATTGTGGTTCGAATGTGGATGTCCGGAATTTCCTTTCTCAGCTTCGCAATCGTCTTCCGAATCGAATCTCCGGTGGATTTTCGACGCATGCCTTTCAGCACCGAATCCGCCACGTGCTGGATCGGAATATCGATGTAGTTGCAGATTTTATCTTCCTGCTTAATTGTTTCAATCAGCTCATCGGTAATTCCGTCATCGTACACGTACATCAGACGAATCCACCGAATTCCCTCCACCTTGCACAATTCGTGCAGCAGTTCCGGAAGCATCGCCTTGCCGTACAGGTCTTTCCCGTAATAAGAGGTGTCCTGAGCAATCACTACCAATTCCCGAACACCGGCCGCCGCCATATCCTCCGCTTCTCGCACGCAGTCCTCGATGCGCTTGCTGCGATACGGTCCGCGAATCTTCGGAATCGCACAGAACGCGCAAGTGTTGTTGCACCCTTCGGCAATCTTCAGGCTGGCCGTGTAGGTTCCCTCCGGAAAAACACGTTTCCGATACGGAAGCACCGCTTCCACTTCACCCTGCACCTTATCGCCGGTACTCTCCGCCAGCAGCAATCCCGGCAAATCGTCATAATCGTTTACGCCGGTGAACAGGTCCACCTCCGGAATCTCCTTGGACAGATCTTCGTGGTAGCGTTCGGAAAGGCATCCGGTAACCACCAGTTTCTTGCTCTCCCCTTTCAATGCCGCCATGCTAAAAATATGTTCGATGGATTCCACCTTTGCAGCCTCAATAAAACCGCAGGTGTTTACAATCAGGATATCCGCGTCTTCCGGCGAATCTGCCAAACCGCATCCCCGCTCCAGCAACTGCGCCGCCAAATTCTGGGAATCGTATTCATTCTTCGCACATCCCAAGGTGTCAATAAATATTTTTTTTCTCATGTGTCGTTTCCTCTGCTCCGTTGTTCTGCGAATCAATCGCATCGTAGTATTCCTCTTCCGTATAGAGCACCTGGCGCGGCTTGCTGCCGTCCGCCGGGCTGATAATCCCTCGTGCTTCGATTTCATCGATGATGCTGGCCGCACGGTTGTATCCGATACGGAACCGCCGCTGCAGCATGGACACCGAGGCTTTCTTCTGCTTCAGGATAAAAGCAATGGCGTCCTCCGTCAGTTCATCGGAAACCTCCCCGTACTGGGATTTTTCCGGGGTTTCGATGGTTTGAACTACCGACTCATCGTAGCTGCTCTCTCCCTGTTTCTTCACAAAATCGATGATGCGCGCGGTCTCCGAATCGGAAATGTACGGTCCCTGAATTCGGAGCGGCTTGTTCTCGCCCACCGGTGAATAGAGCATATCGCCCTTACCCAAAAGCTTCTCGGCGCCTCCCACATCCAGAATGGTTCGGGAGTCCACCTGAGAGGACACGCTGAACGCAATTCGAGACGGAATGTTGGCCTTAATCAAACCGGTCACCACATCCACCGACGGACGTTGGGTTGCCACAATCAGATGCATTCCCGCTGCCCGGGCCAGCTGGGCCAATCGGCAAATGGATTCTTCCACCTGGGACGGTGCCACCATCATCAGGTCCGCCAGCTCGTCGATGATAATGACGATTTTCGGCAATACCTTATCCGGCTCCTGATTGGCTCTCATCAGCTCGTTGTAGGAGTCCAAATCCTTTACGCTTTCCTCGGCAAAGTACTTGTACCGCTGGGTCATTTCATTCACCGCCCAGTTCAGCGCGGCGGCCGCCTTCTTCGGGTCTGTCACCACCGGAACCAGCAGATGAGGTATTCCGTTATAGTTTCCAAGCTCCACCACTTTCGGGTCAATCAGAATCAGCTTCACCTCATCCGGCGAGGCCTTATACAGCAAGCTGGTGATAATCGTATTGATGCACACGCTCTTTCCCGATCCGGTCGCCCCCGCAATCAGCAGGTGCGGCATTTCCTTCAGGTTCGCAATCACATTGCGCCCGGAAATATCTTTTCCCACCGCAAAACTAATCTTCGATGAGGCATTCCGAAATTCCTTGGAATCGATAAGCTCCCGAATGGAAACCATATCCGGTTTCTCATTCTCCACTTCAATGCCTACAGCCGCCTTTCCCGGAATCGGCGCCTCGATTCGGATGCTCTTCGCCCGAAGGTTCAGGGCGATATCATCTGCCAGCTTCGTGATGCTGCTGACCTTTACTCCCACCGCCGGCTGCACTTCGTACCGCGTTACCGACGATCCTTGAGTGACATTCAGCACCCTGGCATCCACGTGAAAATTCTGCAATGTATTTTCCAGCAAAGCCGCCTTCTGCTCAAGCTGATGTTCATTCATCTGCATCTGCTTTGCCTTCGGTTTCTTCATCAAATCCACCGGCGGAAACACATAGGATGTGGTCAGAATCTTTTTCGCCAAATTCTCCTCCGCCTGAAGCGCCATCTCCGTATTGTCCATCGCCGTCGGAGTGTTCTCCTTCCTGATTTCCTTAATGTTCTCCGGGGCCGCACTCGCTTCCGAATTCAGACCCATCGGCTCCGTCGTTGCCGATTCCACACTCATAAAATCATCCATAAAAGGATTCGGCGCCGCGGCCGCGTTTTCCGGCGGTGCAAAGTCTCCCGAAAGTCCCAGTCCGAAGCCTGCATCGGAAGCACTTCCTCCGTCCAGCCCAAAACCGGTATTGGTTACAATCGATTCACCGAAATCCGCTCCCTCCAGATTCTGCATGAAGCTTTGCCGAGCCCCTTCTTCCATCGGAAGTTCCAGCGGATCCTTCACCTGCGACATCGAATGGGATGGGGCAATAATCGGAACGTTGCTCTCCTCCGATGCGGTCTTCGCCTGCGCGTCTCTCTTCTCCGCCAGCATTTCCCGAAGAATGGTCTTTTCTTCCCGTTGCTCCCGTTTCTTGCCGAGGTACTTGGAAATCGGCGTATCCGCAACCAAAAGGACGGAGATGGCAATCACCGCCACTGCGAATATAATCAAGCCCGGTTTTCCCAGCAGCTTGACGATCAAGCCTCCCAGCCACATACCGAAGACGCCGCCGTTCCGAAGCTGAATTCCGCCATCAAAAAAGTCCCCCATCGCGGAGATGGACAGCTGTATGTTCGTCTCATCCAGATAGCGATAGGAATTCAGAATACAGAGCATGACAAAAATCAGGAAGGAGAAAAATGTCGTCCTTCCGTTAATGTGCTGCATTTTTCGAAGAAAGAGGCAAAGGGCCAACGCGATGAAATAATACGGCAATGCATACGCCATCAGCCCAAAAAGTCCGAATACGAGACTGTGAATCGCATTTCCAAATGTGCCGGTGGTGTTCAGCTGCGTTGTAATCACCAGGAAAATTCCCACGGCCAAAAATATGATGCCCCAAATCTTATCCAGGATGCGATAATCCCGTTTCCGCTGCTCTTGAAGCTCTCGAATCTGCTCCTGCCATTCCTTCGGATGAGGAGAGGATGCAGTTTCTTTTGTTTTTGCTGCAGTTTTTTTCGTCTGTTTTTTCTTCTTTCCAGAACCGACTGCCATCGTTCCTCCCTGTGAATTACTCAAAAAAAGTTAACTATAAATATCGTATTATTATACTCCATATTCGGTTGGATTGCAAAATCCGTATATTTTGCATAAAAAAAGTGATTCAAGCTATGCTTGAATCACCCACAATCAAACATCAATTAGTTTTCGTTTACAACGTCTTTACCGTCGTAGTAACCACAGTTTGGACAAACTCTGTGCGGAAGCTTAGGCTCATGACACTGAGGACAAATTGAAAGTCCAGGAGCGCCCATCTTCATATTCGCAGACTTTCTGCTTCCAGTCTTTGCTTTTGATGTTTTCCTCTTAGGTACTGCCACTGTCGACACCTCCTTATAACTCTATCTGATTTTGTTTATTTACGCGTTACAACAATTAATTATAGCTTTGCATGTGTATATTGTCAAGCCTTTTCTAAATTATTTTATAACTACCCTTCGGCAGTTATCGGAACCGTCCCAAATCGATTGGCCGGTCATCAAATTATACACATCCGAAGCCAGCACATCCATCTGAAGCATTCGAGAATCCAGTCCGGATTTGTTGATATTATCCACAAAAGGCAGCCGGTTCCATTCGTTTCTCTTGGTTTCCCGAAGAATTTCCCGACCTCTCTCGCTGAAGCCCAGTACCCGCAGGTATTCCGGCGACTGATTCTGTAGGTCAACGGTAATCCCCAGAAGAATCTGATACAGCCACCTGGAAATTCTGGTATAGGTATATCGCTTGGATTTCGTATTCAGAATCAGCTCATCCAAGGACTGCGCCTTTCGAGCCGCCTCCTTCAGACGATTTCCCAGGCCTTCTCCTCCGCCCGGCGCCGAATCCAGTTCCTCCGGTGTCTTCATGAGAATCGCATATCGAATTCCTTGAAACCAGTTCTCTTCCGAAATATGGAAATCCAGTTTCTCGGACGACCAGGGCACCCGATCCTCCGGCAGCCGATTTTCCGAAATTGCCTTTCGGATTCCGGTACTGCTCCAGAATTCTTTTTCCGGCGAATCCGTCTCGTGATATCCGGCTCCCTGCCGCTGTACAGCAATCGGCTTCAAAGTACGGATATTCTTCAGGTATTCCAAAGCCAAAATATCGTTAGACGTCTGATACAATGAGGCTTCCGTCATGTCGGATTCTCGCAGTACTTTTTCCCGAGCAACGGGATAACTCTCCCCCGACTTTCGGCGCACCGCAATCTTCCGGCGCATTTCGGATTCATGTTCCTGCATATAGTCAGAAACCTTCCGCAAACCTTCCAAATCGCCGGATTCGCTTCCGAACGCAATGTGGGTAACCCCACCAAAAGCCTCCAGCAGCTGAACTCCGGAAGCCGCGTATACCGCCGCATTTCCAAGGCAATGTACCGTCGGAATCTCCAGCACCAGGTCGACTTGGTTTTGCAATGCAATCTCCGTTCGCTGCCATTTATCCAGAACCGCCGGCGCTCCCCGCTGTACGAAATTTCCGCTCACAGCGCACACCACGGCATCCGCCCCCGTCCGGCGCTTCGCCTCTTCAATCAGATAGCGATGGCCGAAGTGCATGGGATTGAATTCCGCAACAATTCCAACGATGTTACTCTTCATCTTCTCCGTAGGATGCATAACGGTCATCCGAAGCCGCTTCCCGGCTCTGAATGCGCTCTGCCATATCCCGCATCTCCTGACGGTTGCTGTTCACCTGGGTGTTGATTCCATTCAGCATCTCCGTAAAGTGATCGTTCATCGGCTGAATGTAATCCGTCGCCAGCTTTGCGATTTCATTCTGCATATCGTACAACATCTTGTCGATGTATTCGTAAGAACGCAGCTTCATGTACCGACCGTGGCTCTCCGCCTCTGCGATTACCGCACCGGCACGTTTCTCTGCTTCTCTCTTGATTACATCCGTCTCCACAAGATATTCTGCCTGCTTCTTCGCCGCAACGATTACCTTGTCGTACTCTGCTTTTGCTTCGTTGATGATTCGATCCTGTTCATCCTTCACCCACTGCGCCTGCTGAATATCCTTCGGCATGCTGAGGCGAATGTCGCTGATAATCTGCGAAATCTCCTCGCTGTCCACAATGGCCTTGTCCGAGAAAGGAACCTTCGAGGCAGTTTCCAGGATATCTTCCAATTCATCCAGCAACTGCATTACTTTAATGGATGCATCACTCATAGCATTAATCCTCCCATTTATACATTTATATATGTAAATTCGAATTATGTCCGTCTTCTGTTCGCTCTACAATTCTGTTTGTTCTACAATTTTTCGCTGAATCGCTTGCAGCGCACACTCCGGCAAAAGGCCGGATACATCGCCTCCCAAAGACGCCACTTCTTTAATTAATGACGAACTGATAAAAGAATATTTCGGATTCGTCATCAAAAAAATGGTTTCCGTATTTCCGGTGTACAATCGATCGTTCATCTGCGCCATCTGAATCTCGTATTCGAAATCCGTTGTTGCTCGAAGTCCCCGAATCACTGCACTGAACTGCTTCCGGTTCACATAATCCGCCAAAAGGCCGTCGAAACTTTCCACTTCCACATTGTCAAGATGGGCGGTCGCCTCCCTCACCACTTGAATTCGCTCCTCCAGTGTCAGAATCGGTTTCTTTGAGTTGTTCACCAGAACTCCCACCGTAATCGAATCGAACATGTGCGCAGCCCGTTCCACAATATCCAGATGACCGTTTGTGATCGGATCGAAGGAACCGGCATACAATGCGGTACGTTTCATATTTTCACCTACCTTTTCAGTTAATTCTATCAAAATACAACAAGCTATGCAACCATTTTAGGCTCTTGTGTAGATATCCACTCCAATGGTTCCGTACTTCTTTTCTTTTATCTTTTTCAGTCCGGCAATCTCTTCCGGAAGGGTTTCTTCGTACAGATGTTCTGCAACAATTAAGCCATTCTCCGCAAGGAGGTCGTTCTCCATTATTTTCTCAATTGCCTCCTCGTAATAGCCGGCCCGGTACGGTGGATCCAGGATGATCAAATTCATTTTTTCCTGCAGGGAATCCAGGCACTTGCGGAAATCCATCGTGGATACGACAGCCTTATCATTCGCCCTGCAGTTGTCGATGTTTTCCTGAACGATGGCAATATGCTTTCTGGAACAGTCATTGAACCGGCAATGACTTGCCCCACGGGAAAGCAGTTCCAGCCCCAGCACCCCGGATCCGGCAAACAGATCCAGAACGTTGGCATCCGGAATTGACGGCATCACCATGCTGCAAATGGCTTCCCGAACCTTCTCGGTGGTCGGCCGGATATCCGCCGGAAGCTCAATCTTTCGAAATTTATAATCTCCCGCATTGATTCTCATTGGTTCACGCTCCTCATTTCTATTTTATAATGTAAAATTTATATCGTATTTTCGTAATTGTCCCAAAGGTACTGCTTCATTTTGCTTCGCACGTTTTCATCCAGATGAAGCAAATCCATCTCTTCCACATCTTCCTTTGCGAACTGAAGGATGTGCTCGTATTTCAAGAATTCTCCCAGCATGCTCATGCTTCCGTGCTGCATGGTTCCGTGCACATCTCCCGGTCCGCGAAGGCGGTAGTCCTCCTCACTGATCAGGAAGCCGTCATCCGTCTCCTGCATAATCTGAAGCCGATCCGCCGCGCCTTCCGACTCGCTGTAGTTCACCAGCCAGCAATAAGACTGCCGATTGCTCCGCCCCACTCTTCCGCGAAGCTGATGCAGCTGCGCCAATCCGAACCGATCCGCATTCTCAATAACCATCACGGTGGCCTCCGGCACATCGATGCCTACCTCAATTACCACCGTGGATACGAGAATCTGAATCTTTCCCTCGGCAAACTCCGCCATGACCCGTTTTTTTTCCGAAGGGTCCATCCTTCCGTGAAGCACGGCCACCACCGCCGGAGAAAACCACTTTTTTACCTCTCGGTACAGCGCCGTCACGGAAACCATTTCTTCCCCTTCATCGATAGCCGGTGCCACAATATAGGCCCGGTTTCCGTCTTGAACTTCTTTTTTCACCTGAGCATAGGCCTTCGACCGCAGGCGGTGATTCACCACCCGGGTGATGATGCCCTTTCGCTCCGCCGGTCTGGACCGAATCATGGAAAAATCCATATCTCCGTACACCGTGGCCTGCAGCGTTCGTGGGATCGGCGTTGCGGACATGACCAGAACGTTTGGAATTCGGGATTTCTCCATCAGCAAACGCCGCTGATTCACACCAAACCGATGCTGCTCGTCGGTAATCACCAGTTCCAGGTTCTGAAAGGTCACCCCTTCTTGGATGATGGCGTGAGTTCCCACCACCACATCGGCCGTGCCTTCCCGAATTTCCTGAAGCACCTTATTTTTCTCCGGCGCACTCATGGCGCTGATGAGCAGAACGCAGCGAATTCCCAGAGGTTCAAAATTCTTCGACAGCTTCTCATGATGCTGCCGCGCCAGAATCTCCGTGGGCGCCATGAACGCACATTGTCCGCCGGCCGCCGCCACCCGGTACAATGCCGTCTCCGCCACCGCCGTCTTGCCGCAGCCCACATCCCCTTGAACCAGTCGATTCATAGGTCTCGAAGAGCTCAAATCCTGCTGAATATCCCGCACCGCACTTTTCTGTCCCTCCGTCAGTTCGAATGGCAGCTTCTCCAGAAACGGCGTCAGACTGATTTCCGCCACCGAGGAATCTCCCGCCTCATGATAAAGCTGGGCTCGATTCCACTGCGTGACCAGTTGGTATAAAAACAAATTTTCATATACATAACGCGACCGGGCAATCCGATATGTCTGCAGCGATTCCGGAAAATGCAGGTGTTCGTATTTATATTTTTCAGTGCAGAGTTTTCGTTTTCGAATCACGTCCTCCGGAATCCACTCCGCGTCGTATTCCAACGCTTTCAGCGCATACTTAATCCACCGATTGAAATCATTGGTGGTAACGCCCGCCGTACACCTGTACACCGGAAGGTACCCCTTTCGCTCCCGTTCCTTCGCACTGCCTTCCGGATAGATTTCCGGATTATCAAAAATCGGCAAATCGTCCCAGCCTCGTCTCCGGCATTTGCCAAAGATCACGTAGCCTTTATTCAGCCGAAGATTCTTATCCAAAAAAGGCATGTTATAAAACCACACTTTGAACTGTCCGTATCCGTCTCGAAAGATGCATTCCAACATCGGCGTGTTTCCGTTTCGACCACCGTATGCACTGAACCGCTTTCGCTCCAGCTTTCCGGCAACGCGATACTCACCGCCGTCTTCCAAATCATTGGAAAACCAGTTCCACCGCCAATCCCGATACCGAACCGGAAAATGGTCCATCAAATCCCGCACCGTGGCGATTTCCAGCTTTCCCAGAAGCTCTTTTTTCTTCTTCCCGATGCCCCGAACCGCGGCAACGTCATCCGATAATTTCAGCATCCCGTCACTCTTTTTCCCGTACATTTCTTCTTCTCAAGGTATACTTTCTTCCCACCGGCTGCTTCCCGCCCTCCGGCAGAAAGCCCATGATATTCAATCGAATTTCCGCCGGTTTCTCCAGGCACAGCACGCCGAAATCTTCTTCCACCATATCAAACAATTGCTGGGACGCGCCCACCAACGTTCCATGGACGGCCGCCACCGCAAAAATATCCACGTGAATTCCTTCCGACTTCTCTCGGATTTCGACGGAATTACCCAGCTCGTGGTTTCCGGTAAAAATACTCTTCCGAAGAAGCTTGCCTTTCCGATTACACGGCAGCAAGGTATCTTCAAAAGAAAGAAGGTTGTCCACAATCATCCGGGTAATCGCACTTCCCGCGACGGAAATGACACCGTATTCATTCTTTGACATCGTTGCCATATTGAAACCTCCTTCACTTCGCACTAAATAAATTGTATCACAGCGCAATTCTTCTGCATACAATATTTGCATATAAAAAAAGTCTTAAACGGAAATCCGTTTAAGACTTTTACACAGCCTGTATGGACTAGATGGCACGGTTAACCTTGCCAGATCTCAGACAACTTGTGCAAACATTCGCCTTTCTGACCGAACCGTTCTCACTGACTCTTACTGTCTGAATATTCGCATTCCATTTTCTTCTGGAGTGTCTATTCGAATGAGAAACAGCGTTTCCCGAAGTCTGTCCCTTACCGCAAACTTCACATTTCCTGGACATTTGCCGCACCTCCTTTGTTCTCAAAAATTTACATCTCATTTGACGCAAGTAGTATTATAGCACACTTGCACAATCCTTTGCAACAGTTTTTTTATTTTTTTCACTTTTAAAATCTGCTGAATCGGGTTATAATGAATTCGATTAATTATATATGGAAAGACGGTATAATTCAATGACAAAAAAGAAAAAAATCATTTTGTGCATCGCAGTGCTCGCCGCGGTGGTGGTTGGTATCTTCAGCTATAGCATCGCTCGCCTGAATCGAATGTACGATCTCGTGGATAAAAGAGACCTGAGCAATATGAGAGACTCCATCGAGAGCCATACGGAAGATGTTGACAGCACCGACCGCATCACCCACCTGCTCACCGACTGGTGCGATGTGAACAATGTAAAGTTTACCATCGACGGCAACAAGAATGTAATTATCCGCAAGACGAGTTCCAATGCAGACAAACACTCTCCAACCACCGTTCTGGCAATGGAATACAACAGCAAAACTTTTCAGCAGGACATCTCCGCCTACGCGGTTGCGGAATACTTCGCAAAGCACGGACTCAACCACGGCGACGTGAACGTTGTCTTCTTTTATAATGACAATAACCACCACACCGGCGCACGGAATATCTCGAAAAAATATATTCCGAAGAAGTCTCGAATCATCTTGCTGACCCAAGGGGAATCTTCCGGCATTTCTCGAAGCTCCTTCGGAAATTCACTTCAGAATGTGTCGATTCCTTATAAAAAGGTTTCTCGCCGGTGCGACTCCGCACTCCGAATCCGAATCGGCGGCATTCCGACCGGAGTTCCTTCTCAGACAACCGCCGGGCAGCCGAATCCGATTTCCCTTCTGGCAAACGTACTCACGCACCTGAAGAGCAAATCCGTTTCCTTCCAGTTGGCGGACTTGAAGGTGGAAAGCAACGGCAATATGTCCCCTACCGGAATTCAGGCCACGATTCTGATTGACTCCTATTCGATGGAATCCGTGACCACTTATTTAGACGACCGAATTGAGGATTTCGAGGACGACAACAAGAAGGATTTTCCGGATTCCTACTATGAATACAAAGAGCTCACGGAGCAGCTGCCGAGTACAGCCTATTCCAAGAAAGCGGTGAATCGCCTGATTACCTTCCTCTACACCTTCAAGAACGGCACCTATCGTTTCGACAAGGACAACGTGCCGGAAGGATATAAGGAAAAGGACATCTACGGCATCAACAGCATTCAGAATCTCAGCGCGGACGACTCTTCGCTGAATCTTCGAATCAATACAATGGGCATGAACGATAAATATCTTAAACAGATTGTAAAAGAAAACCGCAATGCCGCCGAGTTGTCCGACGTGAAAATCGGTACAAAGATCACCGATTCGCCTTATGGGAATACGAAAAACGAACTATTCCAATTGATTCAGGATGCGTATAACAAAGCCAATGACGTTTCTACCGTGGACGCAATGATTCCGGAAAAACCGGACTGCGGCTTCACCATACTGACGTTCCTTTCCGCTAAAAATCGGAACACGGATGGAGTCCATCTGCAGATTACGGACAAGACCGCCGTTAAAATTGCCAATGGAATTCTGAACAGCCCGATAATGGATCGAAACATTTTTGGATTCTAAGGAACATCCAATCACATCGATCATCTTGTTTTTAAATTCAAAAAGGCTACAAGATGTATCTATATTATGCTATAATGGAATATCTTTATGGGAGGATATAACATGCAAAAAGACAACGATCAGCGAACTGACAAAGATTTGGAGGTACAAGAATATCTTTCTCAGTTCGGCGCCGATGAAGACGTTCAGGATGATACGGATATCTCATCCTTCTTGATTGACGATCCGGAAGAATCCTTGAATACAGAATCGACTCCTTCAGAAACGGAATTGGAACCGGAGATTTTAGATGAGGAATCCGAAGAGGATGCTCCGCCTTCGGAAGCAAGCAATTTCGATTTCGAAAGCATCGATTCACACAGTTCCGACGAAACGGATTTGAATCTGGAAGATTTAAACGATGACATCGCCTCGGATGCCGATTTGGAAAGTTCCGATGCGGCAGCCGGCGCTGCCTATGCCAATTCATTGGTATCATCCGACAGCGAAGATGCATCGGAAGATACGACAGATGAAGATACCGAAGATGAAGAGGCGGAGGAAGAAAAGCCGGAGGAACCGGAAGTTTCCGAAGCCCCGGAAGCCGATGACGAATCGGAAGTTCCGGACTCCGTCACAGACGCAGATGACTCTGAAGAATCAGAAGACGAGGAATCGGAAGATGTGACACCGCTGGAAATCATTGACGATACCGAAGCGGAACAGGCGGATGAAACCCCTTCCCTTTCCGATGCTGCGTCTGAAAAAGAGGCAGAAACGGAATCGGAGGAAATCTCTTCTGCGGATTTAATTCGCAGCAAGGAAATCTCTGCCGTTTCCGATGTACTTCTGGAAGACGATGCGGCAGATGTCAAAGAGATAAAGGAACCGAAATTAACTCGCCAGGAAAAGAAAGCGGCTCGCCAGAAGAAAGGCAAACGCATTGGTCGTTTCCTCTCTCTTTTCGTGGAGAATCCGAATTACGATTCCTCGCAAGGAGAAACGATAGTGAAGGAAGGAAAACACATCAAAAATAAGCCGAAGAAATTCAGCTTTTTCCATCTTTTCCGAGACATTGTTCTCGCCGGTGTTCTCTGTGTCGCAATCTTCATCTGTTACTCCTTCGTAATCATTACGAAGGCTCCGAAGATTGATCCGGTGAACATCTACGATAACATTCAGCAGAGTTCTGTCATCTACAACGACGAAGGCAGAGCGGTGGATTCGGCGTACTACACACAGGACCGAAAAATCTGCAAATACGAAGACATGCCGGAAAACCTGATAAACGCCTTTGTTGCACTGGAAGACAAGACCTTCTGGAAGCATCACGGCTTCAACTGGACCCGTATGATCGGTGCGGTGTTCCAATCCCTCACCGGATCCGGAAAGATCAGCGGTACCAGTACCATCACCCAGCAGCTGGCGCGTAACGTCTACCTGCCGGAAACCATGAGCACCCGAAGCATCAAGCGTAAAGTGCTGGAAATGTACTACGCTGCCGTAATCGAAAGAAAGCTCTCGAAGAAAGAAATCGTCGAAGCCTACCTGAACACCATCTACCTGGGCTTCGGTAACTACGGTGTCGAAGCGGCATCCGAATCTTATTTTGGAAAAAAGCCGAAAGACTTATCCCTGGTGCAGTGTGCTTCCCTGGCCGCTCTTCCGCAGGCTCCGGACAGCTACGCACTGGTTCAGATGTTGGGCACCGGAGAAACACCGGATGACAACGATACTATCATCAAGAAGCGTCCGAACAAATACGTAGCAAACGACGAGTCCAAGGACCGCCGTGAAACCTGTCTGGCGCTGATGAAGGATCAAGGTTATATCACCGAAGATCAGTACAACAAAGCCAAAGGACAGAAGCTGACAAAGTTCCTGAATGCACAGCTCTCCAATAAGGCCAGCAAGTATTCCTACTTCCATGAATACCTGCTAGATGAGGTCATTCAGGATCTGATGGAAAAATACGATTATTCCGAAGACAAGGCAACAGATCTGGTATACACCGGCGGATTGAACATCTACTCCACGGTGGACTCCCATGCACAGGCAATGATCGTAAAAGAATTCGATAAGGATTCCAACTTCCCGTCCATCGCCGGATACAGCACCGATGGAAACGGAAACATCATCAATTCCGGCGGCGGAATTATGTTGTACTCTTACCACAACTTCTTTAACAGCAAGAACGAATTTAAGCTGAAAAGCCAGGAATGCAAGGTTAACGAGGATGGTTCTCTGACCATCAAATCCGGATACCGTCTGAATATCTACAACACCAGCGCCGGATACAGTTTGGAGTTTAAACCAACCTATGTAAACGACGGCGGCAAGCTCTACATGTACAACGGCGGATACATCAATATTCCGGAGAAATACAAGAGCATGGATGACAACGATAATCTGGTCATCTCCGCTAAATTCTTCAAGAAATATCCGGATTGGATTAAGTTGGGCAAGAATACGGCAACCATTACCGAGAATGCCTATACCCTTCCGGAAAAGACCATTGAACCGCAGGCTTCCATGGTTATCGTAGAAGTCGGAACCGGTAAGATTAAGGCGATGGTAGGCGGACGAAAGCAGCAGGGACGTCAGCTCTACAACAGAGCGCTGAACCCGCGTCAGTCCGGATCTTCCATCAAGCCGATTTCCGTATACGCCGGTGCTCTCCAGAAGAGTTACGACCTGGCCTCCGAAGGAAAGAAATTCCCGTTCAAGGATACCGGTCATGACCGACAGGGTACCAAGTACTACGGTGATTACTTGACCGCTTCCTCCGTTATTGTGGATGAACGAATGACCTTTAACGGACAGACCTGGCCGCAGAACGCCAGCAACTCCTTCAGCGGTGCGGTTACGATGAGAAAGGCATTGCAGAACTCCATCAACGTCTGCGCCGTTAAACTGGAACTCCAGGTTGGTGCGGAATACATTGCGGACCTTGTGGAGAAATTCGGAATCACCACTCTGGATCGGGAAGGCGGTACCAACGACTTGAACCCAGCTGCTTTGGCACTGGGTGGTCTCACCAACGGTGTTATTCCGCTTGAGATGGCTCAGGCCTACGCGGCATTCCCGAACGGCGGCGTGCGTCAATCCTCTATTGCATATACCAAGGTCACCGACCGCAACGGAAAGGTTCTGCTCACCAGCAAGTCCAAATCCTCAAAGGTGTTGGATGAAGGCGTTGCCTTTATCATGACGGACATGCTGAAATCCGTTATCAGCCAGGGCATCGGTTCCCCGGCCGGAATCAGCGGCGTACAGGCCGGTGGTAAAACCGGTACGACCTCTAGCGAGTACGACATTTGGTTCGATGGATTCACTCCATCCTACGCAGCAGCACTATGGATTGGAAATGACGTGAACATGCAGCTCACCTCTATGTCCGGACCGGCGGCAGCTCTGTGGGGAAAGATTATGAACCAGATTCCGAAAGCGAAGAAGGGACATTATAAGTCCCAGCCGAGCGACGTAACACATGTCAACGGTGAATACTACACCAAGGGAACGGAGAGCGGACGCTCTACCTACTTCGCCGATCGAGCACGTGAAGCGGCTCAACGAAAAGCCGCCGCTGCCAAGAAGAAAGCAGCATCCTCGAAAAAGAGTTCTCACGACGATCACGACGACGACGATGATGATTAATCTTTAAAACAAAAGAAGTGTATCTCGCGAAAAACGAGATACACTTCTTTTTTATGCTGTGTTGAGAAACGGTTTCTCCTCCCCTACTTCAGCTTATTGCTTCGGCGCCAAATTTTCATTTCTTCCGCGGACTGAATCAGTTCCTCTCTGAAGTCCGGATGCGCAATGCCAATCAGCATTTCGGCCCGCTCCCAAGTGGAACGTCCGGCTAGGTTCACCATTCCGTATTCGGTGACCAGCTGATAGCTCTGGCTTCTCGGATCCGTAATGATATCTCCATGGAACGTGGCATGCACATTGGAATGGCGCACACCCTTTCGATCCATGCGGGAAGAAGGCATGCAGATAAAGCTCTTTCCGGTCGGATTGTCGTAGGCTCCGGTAAGGAAATCCAGCTGTCCGCCGGTTCCGCTGATATGACGAGTTCCTGCGGATTCTGAACTGATTTGACCGAACAGATCCACCCCCACGCAGCTGTTGATGGATGTGAACTTATCCAGGCTGCGGATGACATTCACGTCGTTCACGTAGTCCATCGGACAGATCATCACATCCGGATTCTCTGCCGTCCATTCCACCAGTTCCTTCGTTCCGTACACCAGTCCGCCGACGGTCTTGCCCTTCATCTCACCGGTCTTGTTGGAATTGGTGATTTTGCCCGCCTTGTACATATCCAGATTGGCATTTACAATCAGTTCCGAGTGAACGCCCAGATTCTTCAAATCCGATTCCGCAATTTTCTTTCCAATCAGATCCGGCATACCGCCCACACCCAGCTGCACGCAGGCACCGTCCTCCATCTGTGAAACAATCTGATTGGCAATCAGTTCATCGATTTCACTGCCGGAAGCCGATGGAATTTCAAACATATCCGGATGCTCGCCTTCCACAATGGCATCCACTTCCGAAATATGAACCCTATTCTCTTTTCCGAACAGTCTCGGCAGCTTATCGTTGACTTCCAGAATAATCACTTTTGCCGTATCCATCACCGCACGAGCCGTTGCGTTGTTCACGGAGAAATTGAAATATCCCTCTTCATCCATCGGTGTGACCGCCATCATGGCCACATCCACATCCAGGAAACGGCGGTAGTATCCCGGCAGATTTCGGAACAGCATCGGGATAAAATAACACAGGCCTCGGTCGCACAGATTCCGTTCGAATTTAACCATGTGCCACGAATTATACGTAAAATGCTCCTGATTCGGGTCTTCTTCCACAATGTGAAGGGGGCCGTGCATCAGCAGGCTTCGCACCTTCACGTCTTCCAGCTCCTCTTTGCGGTCCGCCAGTGCCCGGTCCAAAAGAGCCGGATATGCATGCAGACAGCCGTAGTCCACCCAGTCGCCGCTTTTAATCACCTTCACCGCCTCTTCCGGGGTGGTGAGCTTTTCATTGTATTCTTTATTGTAGTCGTTCACGTTCTCCTCCTCTTTCTCTCAATCCCATTATAGATATGTTACTATTTTATCATATCGAATGAAATGCTACAATAACGCATATTTCGGTACCTCTTACATACAAAAAGAGATTCATATGAAAAGGCGGCCCCACCTCGGAAACCGCCTTTATACACGCCGTTTATTTTGTTTTAACGCTCTTTGCCTTGGACCAGCCGGAATAGTACTTGCTTCCGCTTACCGTCTTATAGGTTTGAATTCGTACGTAATACTTCTTCTTCGCCTTTAATTTTTTTACTTTAAGAGACTTGGTCTTATAGCTCTTTACCGTCTTGATATGGGTGTCCTTCTTGAACTTGGAAGAAGTGCTGTACTGAATCCGATATCCGCTCACCTGAGTCTTCTGCGCCTTCCAGGACACCTTCATCATCTTCCTGCCCTTTGTCAGCTTTTGAACCACTGTACCCTTAGGATTGATGCGGAAGGTAACGGTTTTGCTGCCCGTATATTTTCCCTTCATGGTGACCTTCACGCCGTATTTGCCCACGTTCTTGCGGCCGCCGGAATATTTTACGGCGAACTCGGAGGCGGAGAACGTCTTCTCTCCTGCTTTTACCGAAACACTCGGCTTCCGCACCTTTCCGTTATATGTGTATGCGGTGGCAGAAAGCTTCAGCACCGGATTGATATTGTTGGAATATTCCAAAACCACGGATTCCGCCGGCAACGCGTTTACATGGAAGCGCACCTTTCCGTTCTTCTGCTCAAAATCGCATTTCTGCAGCGCTCCGTTCGCATCGATGCGGTAGACGTTTTCCACGGTCCGGCCAAACGACGACGTCGTTACCGTAAAATCACCGCTGGCAAGCTTGCAGATTTCGCCCCGGTGCGGGTTCACGGTAGTGATATCCATCACCCGATAGTCCTTTTCACCCAGTTCCGGAATATTCATATCCACCTTCCGGTCCAGGAGCACGATATCCTTGAACTGCATGCCTTCCACCGTTACGTTTCCGGAAATGCTTGTAAGAGGTGTGTCGTGCTTATGAGCCTGTCCCTTATCCAGGAGAACAATCGGATTCAATGCATCCTCTTCCGGTTCAATGCGCACTTCGCCGGTCTTCGAATCCCGCACTTCATAGCGGAGACCCACACGATGGCAGGTAGAGTGATCGTAAAAATATCTGCCAGCATCGTATTCGCTCTTATCCTTTGCGGCGATAGGGAACGGTTCGATATCATATCTGGAGTCATCGGTGGAAACCATGTAGTTCACATCTTCCAGCAGCACCGGATGAACCTTTCCGTTCGCATCCGTCTTTGCTTCGACGGTCTCCCGGTCGCTGGTGAAAATGATATTCACCCCTTCTCCTACCGGCTTTCCTTTGTAGTACACAAAGATATTTCCAAGCTCCTTCGTTTCCTTCGGTGCATTTTTGTTTGCATCCAAGCGGCTGGTATCTTCGTCGAATCCTTTGTTGTATACCTTGAAATTCTGAATTTCATCGTAACAACTCAAGCGAACTCTATCCGTCACTTCGCTCTTTGGATGATCTTTCTTCCACTGTGCCAGATTCTTTTCATAGCTCTTAATATTCATCAGCTTGCCGTCATGAACCCACACATAGCAGCGGTTCATCCGACGCTTGCTTCTTTCCGATCCGTTATCCAGCACCATGAAAATGTAATTGAAATCTTCCGTTAAAGTCAGCTCCGGCAATTTTCCGTCCTTTGTGGTCACCACTTGATCGATTTTCTGAAGGGTGCTGTTGTAAATCGTAAATGTAACATCATCTTTCACATTTGATTCACTGTAGGGCTTCTCGCCATCCCGAACATCAATCGGCCCGATTTTCACCTGCTTCTGGGAATACACATCCCGCATCTGGTATGCCGGAATATCGTGGTATTTCTTAACCGTCGATGCTCCGAACACCGTGCCGCCCAGCATTCCCACCAGTAATGCGGCCAGTACTGCAATGCGGCCCACGCTCCGCCTCTTGCAGCCTTTTCCTTCCCCTCTTATCATCTCGTCCATCTCCTTCCGAATCTCGAAAAATCAATATATATTTCAATATATCGAAGAATTTACCGCTTTACCAATAGAGGAAATCTATATTCCACCTTCTATAAATCTGTGTTTTTCAATATCATTCCCCGGCTTTTCTTTTTCATGCTATAATACTAGGGTTATTACATTCAGAAAGTGAGAATTTATGGTTAAAAAAATATTGGGCCGGACGGGAATTTCCGTCACGCCCGTAGGTATGGGAACCCTGACCATGGGGTTCTCCCAAAAGAATCTAGATATCGAAACCGGTTCCCGGGTGATTGTACACGCGGTGGAACAGGGCATCAATTTCCTGGATACCGCACAGTACTACGACACCTATCGGTATCTCCGGCCGGCACTGGATGAAATCCGCCGAAGGAAATTGGACTTTCCGGTCATCTGCAGCAAGACTTTAGAGGAAGGATATGCAGAAACGGAAGCGGCCGTTCAGGAATGCCTGGAGCAACTGGATATTGATACAATCGATCTTTTCCTGCTTCACGAAGTCCGCGGAACGGAGGATTTCTATGCAAGGAAGGATGCCTGGCGAGCGCTCTGCGATTTGAAATCCAACGGTCTCATAAAAGCAATCGGAATCTCCACCCATCACGTGGATGCTTGTGCGGAAATGGCTGAAATTGCGAACTGTGATGTGGTATTTACGCTGATTAATCGAGATGGAATGGGCATTCGGAAAGGATCGGAACCGGGAACCCGGGAGGAAATGGAAGCGGCAATTCGGAAATGTGCGGATGCGGGAAAGGGTATTTTTACCATGAAGGCCTTTGGGGGTGGGAACCTGATTCAGGATTATCGGAGCTGTCTGGAATACGCTGCCGGAATCGCCGGAAACACATCGGTAATGATTGGCATGGCCGACAAGGATCAAGTGGACCGAGCGGTGGAATTCTTTAGCGGGTGCCTTTCTGCAGACTATACGCCGGATGTTTCGAATAAGCGATTGATGGTGGATCAGTCCGACTGCGAGGGATGCGGAACCTGCAAGAACCGATGCGTCAGCGAAGCGATTTTCTGGAATGAAAACGGACTCGCAGAAATCGATCCGACGAAATGCGTCCATTGCGGCTACTGCGCGCCGGTATGTCCGGTACGGGCCATTATTTTCTTATAACGAACACCACAAGAGCCAGGTGACATATCCTCATTTCACCTGGCTCCTAGCACTCTTCTTTCATATTCATTAACTTTTCCACTTCTTTCTTTATTGATATCCTGAAATTAACTTCCGTCTCCTATTTTATCAACCGTTTCTACTTTAGCTTAATCAGCTACAATTTACGGATTTTCTACTTTCGGATACCTTCCTTAACGTTACCCATTGGTCTAACCCCTACTTTCTGCCATTGGCTATTTGCTGTGTTTCAGATCAGCTATCTGCTAAGACTGTGTGTTGGTCCGTCCTCCTTGTAATAGATTACTGTTGTAGGTCAGTTACCGTTTTCTAATCTACTTTTGGTCTTACCTCCACTTTCTGCTTCCCCGATATTTTAATGAAAGCTTATTGGCTTTATTTCAGACCAGCCTGTCTGCTAAACTCTTCCTTTGGTCTAACCTCCTTTCGACTAAATTTGCTGTTTCGGATCAGCTATCCTTCGAACTTACCCATTGGTCTTTCCTCCGATTCCGAAGTCTTTCAGATACACCCTTCTATATCCAAAACCTTTAGGTTTGTCTCTTGGTTCTTTGGACTTCTTCTTTTGTTGTCTATATAATAGCGCGGAAAGAATTTTAAAAACAGTCTTAATTTTAATTTTTTTTAGTGGTATAATAAGAGTGTTGTGAGGCTTATTCGTGAAAATGAACAAAGTCTCGTTTTTTTACGCCCGAAAATCGTTTCTTACTCACTAAATGACCGGCATGGAATTCGCTTCCATGCCGGTCCGTTTTTGCCCTATTGAGCACCTTTTACCATCTGATTCTTGTCGGGAATCTGATAGGTGCTGACCAGATCCGCCACCATGTCGCGGATGTAATCCTTGTTTTTATAAGCTGCATCCATCAAAGGCTCCAGCTGATCCAGCATCCATTCCACATCAAACGGAATCGGTTTTCCGATATGAATCAGCTCGTTGTCCGTCCTCTCCAGTCCTTCTTCGGCCATAAGCTTCTCTTCGTACAGCTTTTCCCCCGGACGAAGACCGGTATACTCCACCTTGATATCCACATCCGGTTTCAGACCGGACAGACGGATGAGGTTGCGTGCCAGCGTATCTATTTTTACCGGCTCACCCATATCCAACACAAAGATTTCGCCGCCGTGGGCGTAGCAGCCGGCCTGAAGCACCAGGCTGACCGCCTCCGGAATGGTCATGAAATAACGAATGATGTCCGGATGGGTGACGGTAACCGGGCCGCCGGCAAGAATCTGTTTCTTGAACAGCGGAATCACGGATCCGTTGCTTCCCAGCACATTGCCGAACCGCACTGCAACGAATTCAGTCTTGCTGTGGCGAAGCCGTTCGTCCTTCTCCGGCGTGGATGCCCATTTGGTGAGAATCGGATTGCAGAAGAGCTGCGGCGCTTCGTCTGCTTTGCCCGTCTTTACCAAATGGTCAAAAGCCTGTACAATCATCTCACACAGTCGTTTGGTGGCACCCATGATATTGCACGGGTTCACCGCTTTGTCCGTGCTGATCAGCACAAATTTATCGGCGTTATGAATCATTGCCGCAAAAGCGGTATTGTATGTCCCGATGACGTTGTTTTTAATCGCTTCGCACGGACTGACCTCCATCAGCGGTACGTGTTTGTGAGCCGCTGCATGGAAGACGATGTTCGGATGATACTGTTCGAACACCTGATAGATTCTTCGGTTATCCCGAACCGAACCGATCAGCGTTACCAGATTCAAGTCCGGATATTTCTTAATCAGCTCTTGCTGAATAACGTATGCGTTGTTCTCGTATATATCGAAAATAATCAGCTGTTTCGGATTGTGTGCGGCAATCTGCCGGCACAGCTCCGATCCGATGGATCCGCCACCGCCGGTGACCAGAACCACGTTCTTTTCGATATAGCTGCAAATATCATCCAGATTGACCTTAATGGGATCTCTGCCCAGCAGGTCCTCAATCTCCACGTTCCGCAACTTCGCTAAGGACACTTCCCCATTGGCAATCTGATAGATTCCCGGAAGGCTCTTCAGCTCGCAGTCCGTTTCCTTGCAGATGTTCAGGATATCTCGTCGAACCTGTGGAGAGGTGGACGGCATTGCCAAGTAGATTTTGTCAATATCAAAGCGATCCACCGCTTCCAGGATGCGGTCTCTGCCGCCGAACACCAGGACGCCGTCGATGAAACGCCCCCACTTGTTGGGATTGTCATCGATAACGCACCGAGGTTCATCGTTTAAATGCTTGGTGGTATTCAGCTCTCGGATTACCATGGATCCGCTCTTTCCGGCACCGATTACCATCACGTTCTTTACCTTATGCCTCTTTCTGTACTTTTCGGATCGCAGAAGCAGAATAAATCTATATGCAAAACGAATACCGATGGTAAAACCAAACTGAAGCGTAATTCCCATCAAATAGTATGAAATCGGCATGCGCGCAACGAAAAGGAAGGCTACATGAACCAGCGTGGTTAACCCGGTGGCTTTCACCACCCGCAGCAGTTCATCGTAGCTGGCAAATCGCCAAATGCTTCGATAGAGCCGCATCCCGGCATAAATTATAATGCATATTGCAATGTAAAATGGGATAAACTTCTTGTACGGTGAAAGGTATTCGTACGGAATTTCGGAATAATGAAAATCAAAACGAAGCAGTAATGCGATGAAATAGGCTGCCGCAATTGATATTACATCATATATGACCAACATGGCTTTAATTACCTGCCAATGTTCGATGAACGATCTTCTTGTTTCTTTTTTATGCTGCATTTTCGCTCCCCCGGCAAAAACTTGACTATTGTAAAAGTATAATGTGTTGCTTTCTGTATATTATTTTTTAAAACCATATTACAACTGCCGAAACCTCCCCCGGCATATTCTTCGTGGCCAGAATGGTGGGGGGAGATTTTGCAGCTGTATTTTATTTAAGTAAAAAGGTTCGTTTTAATTACTTTACCTTGATTGTGATGTACTTTACGCACTTACCGTAGTTGCCCTTTGCCGCAACGGTAACCTTAATCTTGTAAGTACCCTTCTTTGCCTTCTTGGAAATAGTAACTTTGCCCTTCTTGCTTACCTTGACATACTTGGAAGAACTCTTGTAAGTTACCTTACCCTTGTTCTTGCTCTTTGTCTTAATCTGGAAGCTCTTGCCCTTCTTCTTGAGCTGCTTCTTGGTGTAGGTCTTGTTCTTTGTAACAGATACTACGTTCTTTGCCTGTTTGATGGTGTAGTATACCTTCTGACCGTTGAAAGTATCGTAGTATTTTCCGGCATTTGCAGCGGTTGTAAAAGATTTTACTTCCGTCTTAATGTTGCCGTTGGCATCCTCGGTAATTACGTATACCTGTACTACTGCAGCCTTTCCGTCGTAAGTCTTGGAATTCGCACCCTTTACGACTGCGGTGTAAGTCGGGTTCTTCGCCGGACTGTCCACTGCCGCAAAAGCGAACGAAGGCATTACCATGGTAAATGCAAGAATTGCTGTTAACAGAATAAACTTAAATCTTTTCAAGTCAAATTCTCCTTTCTCAATATTATTATCATTAACGATTCGCCACGTAATCTGATAACCGTTTTCACTATTTGTCCTCTCGGCTTCCTCCGTAATAGCCATCGTAACCGTAATAGCCATATTTTCCGTAGGACTTGGAAGAAACGGATTCCCGGTTCAGCACGACCCCCAGCAGTTTGCAGTGAATTCGTTCCAGCTGCTGAATGGAGTTTCGAATCAGCTTCCGGGAAGTGTATTCATTTCGTACCACGAATACCGCCCCATCGCTCATTGTCGCAATAATATTGGCATCCGCCGCCGCTTCCAGCGGTGCAGAGTCGATGATAATATATCGATATTCCTTGCTGAGCCGATCCAAAAGCGCCTCAAAGCGATGGTCTTCAATCAGCGAGGTTGGATTCTCCAACAGGTTGATGCACGGGATGAAATCGCCGTGTTCCACGTTGGTCTTATAGATGACGTCCTCGTATTCGCACTGTCCGGAAAGGTAGTAATCGATGCCCACCGGATTCTCATCTTCAAATTCCATGTTCAGCCGCTTATTCAGCACCGAGTTTCTCATATCCAAATCCAAGAACAATGTCTTGCTGCCGGATTCCGCCAGCATCTGCCACAGCTGAACTGCGACGAAGCTCTTTCCTTCATTTGGGATGCTGCTGGTAATCAGAATTTTCTTCGTATCATTTCCCACGAACTGGAAATTGATCTTCAGCTTCTTAAACGCCTCTTCCATCATGTATGGAAGTGCCGGTAACGTTACATTTAATTTTTTCATTTATCTTGCACCTCCATTTTTCTTTGAATGACGTTTCCGTCTCTTGCGTTTCTCTCGTTTTTTGTCTTCTCCATCTTTATCGAACAGATCTCCGTTTCCTTCCGGAATGGATGCAATCGGCATGATTCCGAAGTAGTTTTCGAATTCCTCTGCCGAGTGAATGGTGTCATCCTTCAGATACTGTACGGTCAGGATTCCGCATGCCAGGATAAAACCAAGGAGCGCGCCAATCAGCGTATTCCGGCTGTTGCTCGGGCTGGATTTTTTGTTCGGCATTTTCGCACGCTGTGCCACATTCGGCGGATTCGTGCTCATGGTATCCGGAAGATACTTCAATGAAACATCCATAAACTCATTGGCAAGCTTCATGCTCTCGGACGGAGATTCCGTCGTGGCGGTAATGTACAGCACACGGGTATCCTGCGGATTAGAGATGGAAATCTTCTTTAACAGCTTTTCCGGGGTTTCCTTCAGCTTCAGATTCTTAATAACCTGTTCTGCCACCGGTTCACTGATGATCAGTTCTTCGTAATCCGCCGTTAAAGTAGTACCTACATTCAAGTCTGTCAAATCCACAATGGAACCCTTGGAAGCGGAAATGATATACAGCTTCGCCGTGGATTCATACTTCGGATGAATTACGAACATCGATACGGCACCAAAAAGGAACGCTCCGATAAATAAACTTACAATGATAAATTTCGCATGGTCCAGGAAATGGGATGCCAGCATCAGAAGATCGATTTCATCTTCCCGTACCTCATTTCCCCTTTTCAACGATTCATCCATCGTTTTCTCTGTCATCTGTCTGTGTACTCCTTCCATAATTGCATTCTCTCACTAACTTCTCTCGCAGTTTTCTTTCAGCGTTTACGAACTTATTCCTCGTCCGAGTCGTCCGGCCACTCTTCCACCGGCTCGTAGAAGAGCTTCTTAACCACACCCTCCAGACTGTCTTCGTCGTATTCCACTTCCGCATAACCGGTATCCTTATTGACCGTACGGGAGTATTTGATGTCCGGCAAATTCATTTTTTTATCAGAGGAAAGTGCTTCGATAATCTTGCTGAAATCCGAATCCGTCATATTAGTGACCATGTACTTGTCCAGCTTCTTGCGGGCGTTTGAAACAAAGTTGTTGTCCTGCTTTGCATGGTCAATCACCGCCGGGTACAGCGCCTCGATGTAGGTCTGCTGCCGGCTCATTCGATTCTCGTTGGTGCCGTCTCCTACGGTTTTTCGGCCTCGCACAAAGGTTTCCGCCTGGGCATCCGACAGGTGCACGGTCTGACCGCTTGCCAGGCCGCTCTCTCCGGCAAAATCATCCGTTACCGTAACGTCCACGCCGCCCACCAGGTGGTTCACCGCGCCGATGGCATCCATGCTCAGAGACACGTATCCGTCGATGCGCTGATCATGCAGCAGTCCGGAGACCGCGTCCTCGGCCAGCTCGCAGCTCTGTTCCTTGCCGTCTCCGTAGGCATAGGCAAGCGCCAGCTGCATGGTGTTCTCGCCCAGTATATTTCCATCTTCATCCGGGATTTCCAACGATACCATGGCATCTCGATCCAACGGCAAAGTGGCGAAGGTTTTGTTCACCCTGTCGATTACCAGAAGGATTACGGAATCGCATTGGACGGATTGCTCCTTTTTCTTTGCATTCTTATCATCATTGGTAGAATCAACACCGAGAAAGAGATACGTCTCGATGTTTTGTTTTTTGTAACATTCCTCACCGTCGATGGTGTACACCTTTTTGCTTGAACCTTCGCTTGTACCGGTGGTCCGATGATCCATATAGTACATCAGAGCCGCCACCGCCAGAATGATCAAAAAGGCTGCGGCAATCATCGCCATGGATTTCTTGTTTAATTTTGCCTTTCGGTTTCTATTGTTCATTCACTTACTCCAAAATTCTCTATATTGTCTGCTTAATTCTCGGTCTGTGCATCCTGAAGAAATCTCCGGTTCTGCTCGTTCAGCTGTTTCACAAAATCCGCTCCCAGGCTGTCTTCCAGCGCCTTCATGCCGCTTTCCATGTTCGGTGGTCGGCGAGTCATGTTATGAGAATCGCTTCCGAGAAAATGGGCTTCCCCTTTCCGGAACATCTTGATAAGTTTTTTTCTCAGCGGTCCTTCTGCAACCGATCGGCAATTGATTTGGATGTATAACGGCATTCGGTGCGTCATCTCGATAACCTTTCGAATATACTTTCGATTCTTGAAATTCATATATCGTTCCAAATGGACCAGCACCACTCGATATTCGCGGCACAGCTCTTCAATCTCGCGGATGTAGGAATCCTCCCAGACATCAAATGGCATTTCCAAAAGCAATACGTTCATGCCCCGGATGGTCAGCTTCTCCAGTTCCTTCACTTCGCTCATATGGCGGAAAAAAAAGACCTCCGCAGCCGGATATAGCTGGATGTCCACAGTTTCCGACGCATCAATCCATTTCTGAAGTGCTTGAAAAGCGTTATCCCGATTTAATAAAAAATCCTCCATCCGATCTCTGGTTGCATCAAAATGAGGTGTACACACTATCCGGTGCACGCCTTGCTCTTTCGACGCCTCCAACATGGCAATGGAGGTTTTTATATTCCGGCTTCCATCATCAATGCCCATCAAAACATGACAATGAAAATCAATCATAAATCTCTCCTTTTCCCAATACGTAAACGCTTGCGCATTTTCGTATTTATATTGTACATCTCATTACCGTTGATGTCAATGCACCTGTGGTATCAAAGGATTTCACCCATGGTTCACTTGTTATTTTTTTGCTATTATGCATGGCGAAAAAGACTAATTTAAAAAGACTATTTTGTGCTTTTTATCACGTAAAACCGGCATCCTTTCGGACACCGGCTTTCTATTTTTATCTTACATCTATTATTCTTGCACTGCCAGAATTGCAGCCCCGATGGCTCCGGCATATCTGGCCAGCGGTGTGCTCTCCACCGGCGCATTCAATGCCAGCGCCAAGCGCTCCCGCACATAGTCATCCTCACACAGTCCGCCGGTGAGAAAATATTTATCCGCCGGTACCTGAGCAATCAATGCCACCACCTTGTTGATGACGGATTCGATTACGCCGAACGCAATGTCCGCTCTCGGCGTCCCCTTTCCAATCAAGCTGATCACTTCCGATTCCGCAAAAACGGTGCACATGGAACTGATAGATATTTCGTTTCCTTCTCTTGCCAGATCCGACAATTCTTCCAGGGTCAATCCCAGTCGGCTGGTCATGACCTCCAGGAATTTGCCGGTCCCGGCGGAACATTTATCGTTCATGATAAATTTCATGACACGGCCCTTCTTAAGAGATATTCCCTTTGTGTCCTGTCCGCCGATATCAATTACGGTTCCGTTTTCCTTGAACAGGTAGTCCGCACCTTTTCCGTGACAGGTGATTTCCGTTATCACATTGTCCGCATACGGAACGGAAACCCGGCCGTATCCGGTGGCCACGTATTTCGCATTGTCCTGGGTGATTCCCTCGGACGCCAAAGACTCATAGATTTCGTCTGCCACTTTTCGGCTGCTGAACCCGGTATCCAGCAGCATTGTTTTTACCACTTCGTCATCCTTGATTACCGCGACTTTGGCGGCGCTGGAGCCGATGTCTATTCCTACTTGATACATATTTTTCTCCTATAGAAAAGAGCAAGAAAATTCTTGCTCTTTGTGATGCCATTTAAAGTCTATAACATTTCCAGGAACGCTGCAAGTCTTGTTTCAATCTGACCGCTGTCGGTTGTGGAGTAGTCCGTTTCCAACTTCATGTACGGGATGCCTTCCTCGTCGCACATCTCCTGCATGCGGGTTGCTTCCACGTTGAAGGTGTGGCATGCCTGAAGTACCAGTTCTACCACGCCGTCCACGTTATACTTCTTGCACATTTCCTTCGTATTCTCGATACGGCCTTCGTTGGTGGTCATAACGGAACAGTGGATTTCCAGGTAACGATCCGAAATCGCTCTCAGGATATCGTCCGCATCCTCGTCTACCATCATCTTTGTGGTACGTTCACCGCCGCAGTCATCCAGACAGACGATTACGCCGCCGTTGTTCTCAATGGTAACACCCACCTTCTGAATAACACCGGTGGATGGGCAGCCGGTCAGGAGAATTCTCTTAGCCTTCTCGGAAACCGGTCTTTCACCCGCTTCATATGCGGCTTTTGCCGCTTCCACTCTTGCCTTGTACGTTGCGTGCTGTGCATCCACGCCGAAATTGAAGAGTCCCTGAGCGAGGGTGGACATCACCTCAGTGGATTTCAGTGCCGGCGGATTCATTCCCTGAAGTGCGTACAGCTCCAGCTGCGTTCTTCTCAGGGCATTTCTCTTTCTCGCCGCCTCTCTCAGCTTTTCATCCGTGATTTCCACACCGTATTTTTCTTCCAGCTTTTCTTTCAGAAGCTTGACTTCTTCGTACCAGATATCCTTCGCATACGCTCTCTTCTGACCCTGCGGAAGCTGCATAACGTAGGTTTCCTTGATGTCGTTGAGCAGTTCGAACATCTTCTTTTTTCCGTCGCAAGTGGTTTCACCGACGATAAAGTCACAGAAGTACGTATATGGACATTTGTCGGTGTATGCAAATCCGTAGCTTGCTTTGATCAGCGGACACAGATTCTTCGGCAGCACCTTCTCCGCATCCGCAATCGGCTCGTTGCTGGTTCCGCACAGACCCACCGCACACACGCCGGCGGCATCGAACAGCTCCAGCGGCGTGTAGGAGCAAAAGATTCCGACTAAGTGGCCGCCGTTCTCCACATAATCCTTTACGTGAATGAAACCGGCTTTTCTCGCATCCACAAATTCGTCAAATGTCTTTGGCAATTCTAAATTAGGCATATTTATTCAATCCTTTCTCCGATGATACATACTCTCAGTATCGTACCCGATTATTTTAATCGCCGAAAAAAATGATGTCAAATTCACGATTTCTATGTAAGCGTGTGTTTATATTTGTATTTTGTATGCTAATCATTCTTTTTCAACAAATACTTTTCGGCGATTTCCGCTGCGGTGCGGCAGGCCCCCACGCAAGGGCGGCTCCGGTAATATTCCTCGGTTCTCACCGCCGGTTCCTCCAGATCCTGTCCCTTCTCCAGCCCCAGCAGCTCGCGGCAGATGAGGGAGCTTTCTTTTTCTTCAAACTCCCGGCACATCTTCTGCACCAGTGCATACAATTCTTTTTTCCCTTGAGCATCTACCGGGTCGGAATACCCCTGAAGAACGCCGGCGACCAAAGTCATTCCGGATACGGCTCCGCACACTTCCCGGAGCTTTCCGAATCCCGCACCGAAGGGAGCGGCCATCCTCGCTGCCTCTTCCTCACTCATTCCAATCTCCTCTGCAAAAGCCACAAACACCGACTGGCTGCAGTTATATCCTTTGCGAAATAATTCCTCTGCCCGGTCTGCTTTATTCATAACGTCCTCCTGTGTTTCTCTAAAAACAGATTTCTTTAACATCCAAGGTACTCGGCAATCTCCGAGTCGTACAGTGCCATCACGCGTCTCAGAGTTGCATCATTCACATCATATTCTATCACCCGGTCCTCATCCTTCACAAAACGAATCGGCAATACATTCGGCGAAGTTCCGCTGATAAATGCCGCATCGAAATCCTCCAGCTCCTTCCGCGGAATCTCCCGATATTCGATGGTCACCCGGTTCTCTTCGCACACCGAAATGATTCTTTTACGGGTGATTCCCAGAAGAACGCCCTCGGCCGGACTGGTTACCACAACGCCGTCTTTGATGAAGAACATATTGGACCGGCTGCCCTCTGTGATGCAATCCTTCCGATTGGCCAGCATCACCTCGAAAAATCCGTTTTCCGCAATCATGCGATTGGCGAATTCCCGCAGCCAGAAGTTGCTGATCTTCACCTGTGGATTCTCCCGAACCGCCGCCAGGACCCCCACGCTGACGCCGTCCCGGTACATTTCTTCGCTGGGATAGGTCGCCCCGGTGAACATCATGCATACTGTGTCCTCCCAAATGATGATTTTCACGTTATCCGACGAAACACCGTTCGCCGTGCAAAGGCGCCCGAAATCCGCCCGAAGCGACTCCGCCGTAAAATCACATTGCATCCCGATTCCCGCCAGGGTATTCTTCAGCCTCTCCAGATGATCCTCCAGGAAAAGCGGTTTTCCATCAATGACCCGAATCACTTCGTATGCATACGCTTCCTGAGAATTAATCAGGGCATCGTACTCCGATGCATCACACAAATTCCCATTCACAATGACAATATCTCTTTTATTCATAATGCAATCTTCTCTCTGCTTATTTTTTTTCGAACTTTATTATTATAGCCTATTCGACCGTATAATTCAAAGAATTGTCATCTGTGATATTATCGGGGTAAAGCCGGAAAACGTTCGTCCTCAGGAAGATCGGTTCGACCCGGAACGAGTGCATTTTGTTTTATAAGTGATAATAGAAGAAAAGGGCCTCCGCATTGGATTGAAACGCGGAGGTCCTTTTCATTAAGTGACTATTTTGAATTAAGTTGTCTTGAATTATACAACGCACTCTAGAAATCTACTTCGGTGTCGTAGTAGCAGCACTTCAGCAGTTTTTCCATGTCTTCCTGGCTCGGCTGTCTCGGGTTGGAACCGGTGCATGCATCCAGAATTGCGTTTGCAGCGATTTCCGGAAGTCTTTCCAGGAATACGTCTTCCGGTACGAAGCCCTGTTCGGTCGGATAGCTGTCTCCGCCGTAGTTCTTAATGCAGTGCGGGATGTTCAGTTTGTCGTTCATTCCGCGAACGTATTCAATCAGAGCGGCAACCTTCTCATCTTCCGTAGTTCCGCCAAGGTGCATGTAGTCTGCGATTACGGCATATCTTGTCTTAGCTTCGTCATTCTTTGCATTGTAAGCGATGACCTTTGGCAGATACATTGCATTCGCTGCACCGTGAATGATATGGGAACCGTAGTCCGCAAATGCCGCACCGGTCTTGTGCGCCATGGAGTGCACGATGCCCAGCAGACCGGAAGAGAATGCGATTCCTGCAAGACACTGTGCGTTGTGCATGCTGTCGCGAGCGGTCATATCTTCATTGTAGGAATCGATCAGGTTCTCCTGAATCAGCTCGATTGCACGGATTGCCGGTGCATCGGTGAAATCGCTGTGAACCGTAGAAACAAAAGCTTCAATCGCATGGGTCAGCGCATCCATTCCGGTATGAGCTACCAGCTTCTTTGGCATAGTTTCTGCCAGCTCCGGATCCACGATTGCAACGTCCGGGGTAATCTCAAAGTCGGCGATTGGATATTTAATTCCCTTTTCGTAGTCTGTGATGATGGAGAATGCGGTAACTTCTGTGGCCGTTCCGGATGTGGAAGAAATCGCACAGAATTTTGCTTTTGTGCGAAGCTTTGGCAGTCCGAATACCACGCACATATCCTCGAAGGTCACTTCCGGATATTCGTACTTAATCCACATTGCCTTCGCCGCATCGATTGGAGAACCGCCGCCGATTGCCACAATCCAATCCGGACCGAAGTCCTGCATAAATGCCGCACCCTTCATTACGGTCTCAACGGATGGATCCGGTTCAATACCTTCAAATACACGAACTTCCATTCCTGCCTCTTCCAGATAGCTAATTGCTTTATCCAGGAAACCGAAACGCTTCATGGAACCGCCACCCACACAGATAACCGCTTTCTTTCCTTCAAATTGCTTCAGCACTTCCAGTGCACCTTTGCCGTGATAAATGTCTCTTGGGTTTGTAAATCTTTGCATTTTATTTTCCTCCTCTAGTACCGGAAATATAGTCCTTTTTTGAAATTGATATTAATTTATCAATTTCTGACAAAATTATAACGGTTTCGTAATTCCCAATCAAGTCTTTCAGAGAATTTGTATGTATATTATAAAGAACACTTTCATTACCGTAAAAAAACTTTCATTTCTCTCCCGAAACTGTACTACTTACTCTTAAATTCCTTCAATGAGGTTTTATTTCGCGGCAGTTAGAATCGTCATTGTCTCAGATTGTGTAGTTAGTGTGAAACGTTATGCATATTGCCCTCTTGAGCACACTTTTGCACAACAAGCGAGGTGAAAATAGAGGATGATAGTAAACAGAAGAAGTTTCGAACCCGGTTCACACACCAGATTGAAGGACTTAAGCAAAGAATTTGAAGCAATTCTAATTTAAAGAGTGTTTATATAAATCAGTCATTCTAAGTATCAACAAAAGCAGCACCCTTCCATCAGAATGTTGTGCCAAATAGGCATGAATCGCCGGAAATGCATAACACTTCACACCAACTTCACAATTCTAATAGATACATCGTACTTCATTCTAACTAAATCATCCTAAAGTAAAAAATGAAGTTGGATGTGCCGAAACAACACATCCAACTTCACTCCTCAGAAGAAAGAATCTTTTAACTCTGACAATCCAAACCGATGGAGCAAATCACAGAATTCACTCCATTCCGGCGGAAAAACATCTCTCCCATTACACGCAACGTGAATCTCGCTTGTTGTAACACTTAAATTCCAAGAAAAACCCGGAAAAATACTTACCAAGCTTTCGAAATGCCTGCAGTTCCATTCATTAATATTCATTTCCTGCAGTCCTTGACAGAAAACGTCGACGTTCTTCGTCACGTCTATCTCGTATATTTCATCGCCTTTCATGCACTCCAAACAGTACTCTTCATTTTTGACATGCAGCAGCAATATCCGGTGCTCCGAGCCATACCCAATATACTCGAATTTTAATCCGATAAGTCCCATCGTCCGCCTCCTCAGCATACCTCTTTCGACAACTTCGGTTCATGCCCTTTCTGCGTCCTTATAAAAACAGACAGCGCGATGCCCACCACTGCCGTAACGATTTTTGCCGCGACGGAGCTCCACCAGATCATAATCTGACCTCCGAACAGCGACGGCAGAATCAGTACCAGTACCAACGTAAACACCGGCTCCGACAGAATCAGCACATAGGACCACACGCTTTTTTCCGTTGCGTAGAAAGCTGCCGATGTCACTCTTGTAATGGCATCGGCCGGGAGGGAAAGCAGAAAAATCGGCATGGCCATTATGATTTCCGCATTGACTTCCGGTGACGAACCGAACAGCACACCGATTTGACCTCGAAGCAGATACATCAGAATCCCGCCGATTACCGCGATGGTCATCGATGATTTGTATGCCAGCTTCTTGATTTCCTTCAGATTTTTTCCCTGCCCCGCTCCGTAGAATTGACTCATAAGAGGCTGGCTGCCGTCGCCTACGCCCTGCAAGAGAAGATAGATAATGCAGATGACATAGGAAATGCAGGCATAAGTTGCGATTGCCCGCTGTCCACCGTAGGAAGCGGAAAAGCGATTGATAATCACAAGGGAAATTTCCGGAGCGAGAGTCAATCCGAAGGGCGCCAGTCCGATTTTCACGATTTGCAGCGCCCGTCCCCCTATATCCTCGGAAGTCATCTTCAAAAACAATTTCTTTTTGGCAGCACAATAAACCAGCGCCACCGCCATGGTGACTCCCTGTCCCATCACCGTCGCAAGGGCCGCACCGGTCATTCCCCGGTTCAGCACCCATACGAGGATGTAATCCAATATCACATTGGTGGCAAAACCGCATATCATAGCGATCATGGCCCACATCGCGCCACCGTAATTTCTCATAAAAGGAACCATTCCGGTGCCGAATACCTGCAGCACGGTTCCCAGGATGATTACCGTCGTGTACTCTTTTCCCAGGACCAGCAGTTCGCCGTATGCCCCCAGCGCGGAAAGAAGCCGTTCCGACATCACATAGAAAGATCCGGTAAGGAGCACGCTGAAAAACATCATCATCCATATCGCCTCGGCGGCGTAATCCCGCGCCTTTTCTTCATGCCCACCGGCGTTCAGTATGGAGTATTTGACAGCACCGCCCATGCCGATTCCGGTTCCGGTGGCAACCAGCACCGCGGTAATCGGATACGCGATGTTGATTGCGGAAAGTCCGGCATCCCCGATGGAATTGCCCACAAAAAAACCGTCCACGATGGCGTAAATTCCCGAGAGTGCAAATGACAGCACGGAGGGAATCACGTAATAAAAGAAGGTTCGTCTGTTACTCATCCCCCAGACCTCCGTTCAGCTCTTTTTCAAAAAGAACGAAGATTTTCATTTACATTCCGGTAGTGTAATTATCAAAGTATCCCTGAATGTGAATTACCGGTGTTCCCTTGTCTCCGGATCCCGATGTCAGGTCGCAGAGCGAACCGATCAGATCGGTGAGTCTTCTCGGCGTGGTGCCTTCCGATGCCATGTTTCCCACAAGGCTCTCCTCCGGCTTATCGCTGATGGCCTGCTTAATCGCCTCTTTCAGCTCGTCTCCGGTAAGATCCGAGTATTCGTTATCGGCCAGATACTTCAGCTTCAGTTCGTTCGGTGTTCCATCCAGGCCCTTCGTATATGCCGGCGAAACCACCGGATCCGCCAGTTCCCAGATTTTGCCCACCGGATCCTTGAAGGCGCCGTCTCCGTATACCAGCACTTCTACCAGTTTTCCGGTCTTCTCCTTTATAATGGACTGAACCTCATCCACAAAAGGCTGACAGTCTCTTGGGAAGAGTTTTACACTGTCGTCGGTGGACTTGTTCGTTCCCAGAAGGCCGTACTCCTCGTTGAAGCCGCTTCCGTTTACCGGGGCATTCAGAATCTCATCCATGCCGTAAACGTTTGCGCCCAGAGCTTTCAGCTTATTTCTGGTTCTGAATCGGGTATGAATGTCGCAATTGATGACATTGTTCGTGTACTCGAGAATCGTCTCCGGCTTGTTGGAGAAAATAATCTCCGCCTCGGCACCGGCCTCCCGGATGATTTCACTGTAGAACTCCACATAATCCACGCCTGTGAACTGATGCTTGTTCACGCCGAACAGTTCTCTGTATTTCTTCTCATCCAGCACATCGGAATACGGATTGATTCCCGCATCCACCACCTGATCGATGGTAAGCAGTGCATTTCCCACTTCATCGGACGGATAGCTGAGCATTACAACAACCTTCTTGGCACCCATTGCCATGCCCTTCAGACAGATGGAGAATCTGTTTCTGGAAAGAATCGGCCATACGATTCCGATGGTCTCTCCACCCAACTTGTTCTTTACATCCTCTGCAATGTCGTTCACACTAGCATAGTTTCCCTGACATCTAGCAACCACAGACTCGGTAATACCGATTACATCTCTGTCCAGAATCTCGAACCCATCGGATTCCGCTGCCTCCAGAACACTCTCCACTACCTGTTCTGCCAGATTATCTCCTTCACGGAAAATCGGACACCGGATTCCACGGGAAACCGTACCTACACGTCTTTCTGCTTTCATCTAAGCCTCCATTTATTTGTACATAGAATATGCAAGCCCATCTCTTAATTAATTAATCAATGAACATAACAAAGTGAGTATACCTTATACGTTTATTCGTTGTAAACAAGAAAATCAATCCGCCGCTACATCCGATAATTTCCGTCGGAATCCCTCCGGATATTCGATGCATAGAATTCCGTCACTGCTTTTACCATATACTCCGTGTCCTTCACTCCTGCCGTCTCGTAGGCCGAATGCATGGCCAGCTGCGGCAGTCCGACATCCACGGTATTCATGGACACCTGGGTCATGGCAATGTTGCCCAGAGTGCTGCCTCCCGCTTCGTCCGACCGATTGGAGAAAAACTGCACCGGAACCTCTGCTTTTTCGCAAATCATCTTGAAAATCGCCACGCTGACCGCATCGCTGGTGTATTTCTGTCCGGCGTGGGATTTGATCACGATGCCCTCGTTCATGTAGACGCAGTTCGTTTCATCACTCTTCTGCCGATAATTCGGATGTACCGCGTGGGCGTTATCGCAGCTCAGCATAAAGCTGCTCGCCACGGCACGGCGGAATTCTTCTTCGTCCTTGCCCAGCGCGTTGTTCATCCGCCACAGAACATCATAAAGGAACGTGGACGCCGCGCCCTGCTTTGTGCCCGATCCCACCTCTTCGTTGTCGAAGCAGGCGTAGACGTTGATGTTCCGGTCGTTCTCTGCCACCAGAAATCCCTTCATGGATGTAAAAGCACATTGCAAGTCATCCAGTCTCGGACACCCGATGAATTCGTCGTCATGGCCCCACCGTACCGCCTTCATCCGGTTGTATAAAAACAAATCCATGCCGTAAATATTCTCTTCCGACACGTCCAACTCTTCCGCAATAAGTTTCTTAACGGCGCCCGGCCCTTTCACACTGCCGGATAATATGGGCAGCATATCCACCTGCTTGTTGAGGGGCCGGCCCTCGTTGATTTTTCGATCCATGTGAATGGCCAGGCTGGGAATCATCAGAAGATCTCGATCCACTTTCACCAGTCTGGTTTCCATTCGGTTTCCTTTTTTTACCATCACTTTTCCCGCAAGGGAGAGGGGCCGGTCGAACCAGGTAGAACAAATCATTCCGCCGTACCCTTCCGTGTTCAGCATCGTGTATTTTTTTGCGGCTTCGATTTCCGCATTTTCTTTGAGCTTGAAAGACGGCGAATCGCTGTGGGATGCGGTCACATGAAAGCTGTAGTTATCCAGATCGGTTCCCGCTTTGACCGCGATGATGCTGGAATTGTTTCTCGTGACGTAATACTTCTTCCCCGGTTCGATTTCCCACCTTTCGGATTCATGCAGCTCTTCGAACCCTTCTCGGTTCAGGATATTCTTTAATTCCGCCACCGCATGGAATGCCGTGGGTGCGTGTTCGATAAATGCAGCAAGTTCCGATATAATACTTTTTTCCATCTCGTTCCCTCCTAATACTGTTATTGTAACATTTTTCCGAGGTTATTCGATGTGTTTTGTAACATTATTCTTCGTTTTGTAGCTCAATTTGTAACATTTTTCCGAACAAAAAACCTCCTACGGTATTTTTCAATATACCATAGGAGGCTGTTATTCTCATTGTATCTGTGATTACTATTTCTGCGAATTGAAATCCATTGCAACCTGCGAGTAGAGCAGCGCGCCCTTCATCAGCGCATCTTCATCCACACGGTATTTCGCGGAATGCTGTGCCCAGGTTGCTCCGCAGGCTTCATTTCTGACACCCAACAAAGCCACTGCGCCCGGCGCTTTCTGCATGAAGTACGCAAAATCTTCGCCGCCCATTGTCGGAGGAAGTGTTGCCGGTGCCTCTTCGCCGAAGACTTTCTTTGCGGCATTCTGTGCATAAGCTGCCATCTCCGCATTATTGTTCGTTGGCGGAACCAGATCCACGAACTTGATTTCCGCTTCCGCTCTCAGTGCTTTCGCCGTATCCTTCACGATTCTCTCCATCATAACCGGAATCTCCTTCCAGAGATGATCGCTGAAGCATCTTACGGTTCCTTCAATGTGGCCCTTATCCGGAACTACGTTCCATCTCTCACCAACATTGATCACACCCACCGTCACTACGGCCGGATCCACCGGTGAGGTTTCTCTGCTTACGACGGTCTGGAGGTTGTTCACAATTGCAGTGGACGCAACCGCTGCGTCGATGCACTGATGCGGAGCCGCACCATGACCGCCTTTTCCCTGGACATCGATGATAAACTGGTAGGCGGCCGCCATTCTCGGACCTGCATCACAGGTGACGTGACCGGTTTCCACATCAGACCAGACGTGAATAGCGAAGCATCCGTCCACTCCATCCATGGCACCCTGTTCAACCATTGATTTTGCGCCTTCTGCGATTTCCTCTGCCGGCTGGAATGCCATCTTGACGGTTCCGCAAAGGTCCTCTTTGTTATCGTTTAAAACAGCGGCTGCAGTAAGCATCATTGCAACGTGGCAGTCATGTCCGCAAGCGTGCATCACGCCTTTGTTTTTGCTGGCGTATTCCACGCCGCTTTCTTCTGTTACCGTAAGCGCATCCATATCGCCTCTCAGGAGAATTGTCTTTCCCGGTTTGCCGCCTTTGATTGTTGCAAGCACCCCGGTTTCAAGTCCGCATTCAGTCCAGCTGATGCCCATCTTGTCCAGCTCTTCCTTGACGACTTTGCTCGTGTTGTATTCTTTTCCGCTTACCTCCGGATTTTCGTGGAAATAGCGGCGCATCTTAACTACATAATCCCCGTACTTTTTTTCTTCATCCTTAAAATCCATCTCTTTGCCTCCATTTTGAACACCGTGAGCGCCGAATACATTTGTATCAGTCAGTCACGGTGTCGTTTTATATCATTAAATTATTTTTATTATGTTTAAGTCTTACAGCCACTGTGCGAATACGCCGGCAATCAGAACGGATGTGATGGTAACCGTAACGAATCCACCAACAATCATGGATGGGAACATCTTACTCATCAGATAGGATTTCTCCTCTTCGGTCTGACCCAGTGCATTGCAGGTCGCTTCCGTGATGATGGCATCGCACGGGAAGCCGTACAGTGCGGTCAGTCCGTTTGCAAATGCAAGCGGGAAGGAAATCTTCAAAACCTTTGAAATGATGAACACGGTTATCGCCATACCGATAACACCGATTATGATAAGAATCACCATCGGTCCGATGATTGTCTTCAGCATTGCCGGAGTACAGTTCTTCAGTCCGTCAAATACGTACATCATCAGTGCGAACATCAGAATCCAGTAGGAGTTTGCTCGGTTCAGCAGGTTGGATTCCAGGAATCCGATTGTGGTAGCAACAATACCCAGAACCAGCGCCCAGATAACGCCGCTTACCGGGGTGTGCATTCCCAGCTGGGATGCAATCCATGCAACAAATCCGAGCTTTCCAAGCATTACTACAGCGGAATTCCATTTGTCCGGCAGCTTCGGAAGAAGCTTCTTCACATCGCTGTCGTCGGCAATTGCGGTCATTCCGATGCTTGCCATTTCTTCTTTTTCCTTATCGGTAAGAACAACATTTCCGGAACGGTATTCCTTCAGCAAACGCTGTCCTTCTTTCTGAAGGCAGAGCGCGGTCAGCGGATATCCGGCAAAACCCTGTACACAGTACATTGCGATTGCGAATACGGATGCAACGGTAAGTCCCGCGTTCTTTGCCGCATCGGACATGGTTGTCGCTGCAACGATTCCGCCGGTCAGTGGCGGAAGACCTGCGATAACCAGTGTCTTGTCCATGAACATCGGTGCTACGAAGTAACCGATGGCCAGCATACCGCCAAGTCCCACCAGACAGATAACGACGGTTTTCCACTGCTGCATCAGCTGCTTGAGACTGATAATCGTACCGATATGTGTAATCAGCAGATAAATACCGATTGTATTTGCAAACGGAATCAGTCCCGCCTCCGTAACGAGTTCTTTCGGAAGAACAGTCCAGTAGCCGATCAACAATACAACGGCCGTAACGAATACAGACGGCACCCACGCTTTGGTGGCGGTGGATACCCATTCACCTATTACATATACAAATGCACAGATGACAAACGCCAAAACAAAATTATACATTTTCAATTTACCCTTTCTACACTAATAGTTTCGTCCCTAATTTTTCCCATTGCAGGATGGTGTGCTACCAATTGCTGTAGTATTTCATTCCTTAATAATCCCCTCCTTTAAAATTGACAAATAAAATAGTACTCCTATTTTTTGTTATTTTGCAACACTTTTTTGAAATAAATTGAGCAGAAAAACAAATTTAAAAAATAAACAACTGTTGTCTTATAAAAAAATTATACATCTTATTATTGAATTCCATCGCAGATGCTTTTTCGTTTCTGCACGAATAATTGGGTCTTCACTTTTATGGCAGAAAAGTGAAGACAAAAAACGATGCAGGAACCTCTTTTTCGTTCCTGCATCAATCCCCCAATTTGCCAGCTCAGATTAGAGTCAGTCCGCAATCAAAAGCTTTTCATTTTCGCCGCTCTACTTCTTTTACCACATGCATCAGCACCATTCGAATAATTGCGGAAAGCACAATGCACGCAATCAGCAGGCCGCCCCAGAGCGGCCACGTGGTTCCGGCCAAACCAATCCCGATGCCGAGAATTGAATACGAATTAGCCAGTCCGCCCATTCCGGATCCTCCCCAGTTCTTTCCCCACGCATACAAGAAATCCTGCTTGGTCAAGGCTTCCGCAAAAATATACACAAATCCGCATAAAATCGCCAGCATTCCGCCAAAAAAACAGAACACTGTGTCTTGCTGCGTGTCTTGCTGCGAGAACCCACCCATGGTTAGCACCACCACCGTAAATTTAACACAAACGGCAAACGCTGCGGTAAAAGCAACGCCTTTTAGAATAAAGCGTTTATCAATATCCTCATCGACGATATGCCGCAGCTTTTCCGACCATTCCTCTCGATTTCCCGAAAGAACCTCCGGTGAAATGTCAACAAGCTCCATACCTTCTTTTATAATTCTCCTGCAAGACTCCATCCGGTTATCCAATGCCTTCGCCTGAAGGTTCATCTCACTCAGGCGTTCCTCCAAAACCGCTTTTAACTGAACATCTCCATCAAATAGTTTTTTAATCTCCGGAATCGGAACGTCAAGCATTCGAAGCGTCTTAATGCGATTAATGTTTTTCACATCTTCATCCGAAAAATCCCTGTATCCATTCTCATTTCGCCGAGGATTTATCAACCCCTCTCGCTCGTAGAATTTGATGTTCGCTTCCTTAATTTCGGTAAGCTTCTCAACTTCGCCGGTACGCATATATTCATCCTCCTTCTCATAAGCATTATCCTTTAATCTGAGTATACTGTAAACCCAGAAGTTGCTTACGAGTCAAGAGATTCCTGTCAATTATTGTCTTTTTTTGTAAAAAGAGTTTCACGCCCGTCGAAGCGTCCAATTTTGACTCTCTTTCTGGCACTGCATCATGTGAGTGAAGATGCCGTCTGTCTGCAAGAGTTGTGCGGGAGTTCCCTGCTCTGCAATCGCACCGTCCTTAAGCACCACAATCCGATCTGCACCGGAAACGGTGCGCATCCGGTGAGCAATAATAAGAACGGTTTTATCTTTGATGAGGCGAGAAAGAGCTTCCTGGATTGCCGTCTCATTCTCAACATCCAGACTGGCCGTCGCCTCGTCCAGCAGAATAATCGGTGCATCTTTCAAGAACGCTCGGGCGATAGAGATTCGCTGTCGCTCGCCACCGGAAAGTTCACAGCCGTTCTCCCCAATGTTGGCATTCCAGCCGTCCTGCAGTTTTTCAGCAAAAGTATCAACGTTAGCCAACTTTGCCGCCGCAATGACCTCCTCGTCTGAAGCATCCTTGCGGCCGATACGGATATTTTCCAAAATGCTGTTATTAAACAGCGTCACATCTTGGAATACGATGGAATAGAGACTCATCAGCTTTTCCGGATCGATCTTCGACACATCCATACCGCCCACGGTAATCATGCCCCGATCAATGTCCCAGAACCGTGCTGCCAGACGGGAAACTGTCGTCTTTCCGCCTCCGGAAGGGCCCACAAGTGCCGTGACCTGTCCCTGTTTCGCAATAAAGGACACGTCCCGAAGTACCGTTTCACCACTCTGATACGAAAATTCCACATGATGAAATTCGATATCGCAGTTCTGATTCGTAAGCTGCTCACTGCCGGTCTGCACAGGGCAGTCTAAAAGCTCATTCATTCGCTCAATATTACTGTTGGTGGCAATGATAGCGGCAAGGTTTTGAAGCGTGCCTTCCAGCGGATCGTACAGCCGAGACACCACCAGCAAGAACATAAAGAATGTCAGAACGTTTAACTCTCCTTTTACCAGCAAAGCGGCACCTGTAAGTGCGGTGGAAGCAATTCCCAGCCGCAGAACCAGCCCTGCGGAAACCACGAAGACGGCCGTCCCAAGCTCACTTTTAATAAGGCGGTTCTCCACGCTGCGGATTTTCTTTTCCAGTCCGGCAAGGTATCCGATTTCAGCATTGGTTGCACGCAAGTCAGGCATCGCCTCCATGCATTCCTGTATCCCATCTTCGCATGTGATTTTCGCCTTCATCGCCTTTCGGGATAAGTTTTTATGCACTCCGGATGCCAATGCTACAATGGCAAACGCGATCGGCAGCGGCCAAATAGCCGCAAGTGCCATGCGCCAATTGAAAACCAGCAAGGATACCGAGATAACTGTAGTGGAGAGAATCGCGCCGTACAGCGGTGCAACGAAATGGGACTGGCTCTGTTCCAGCACAGCGCAGTCATTCATAATTGACGAAGTCAAATCCGCAAGATCTTTCTTTCCAAAGAAAGAGAGCGGAATCTTCCGCAATTTCTCCGCAAGTCCCACCCGGCGCACGCCGGATTCCACATAGGTGACAAGGTAGGTGTTGTCATATTCAAGCCGCGTACAAATCACAATGAAAATCGCTGCCGCAATACAACCGACTGCGTAGAATGGAATTCTCGCCAGCGTCAGCGTGTCCGCCATAATGTCCCCTACCAGAAAATACAACAAGCATACCGGCACCATGAAGGAAACATTTTGTAAGGCACAGCTCAAACTTCCTTTGATAATGTCCACCGCCCCCTTTCGAGAAACGGCATAGCGTCTTTGCAAATACTTCATCATCATTCGGCCTCCTTTGTCACTTTCCAGCGGACGGACTGCTGATAGTTCTCCCACATGCTTCCAAAAAGACTGTTCTTCTGTCCGGACAATTCCGCAAAACTGCCGCTCTCTTCCAGATGACCGTCTTTCAGCACAAAAATGCGATCCGCATTTACAACGGTGGACAAGCGATGGGCAATCATGATGACGGTACGTCCCACCACCAGCTCGTTGAAGGCCGCCTGCACTTTCGTCTCATTATCGGGATCTGCAAAAGCGGTTGCCTCGTCCAGAATCAGCACCGGTGCATTTTTCAGCATTGCACGTGCTACAGTCAGCCGTTGAGTCTCGCCGCCGGAAAGGTAAATTCCCTGCGAACCGATTATCGTATTTACACCATCCGGAAACTTCTCAACGATATCCATGCACTGTGCGGCTTTGAGTGCTTCCAGCACTTCCTCATCCGAAGCGTCGGGCTTCCCCATCCGAACATTATCCAGAATACTTCCCTTGATGAGATGGCTGTTCTGGAACACAAAGGATATGGTATCCATCAACTCGTTTTTTTCAATATCCTTTACATTTACGCCGCCAATGGAAATACTGCCGCTTTGCGGGTCAAAAAATCGAGCAATCAATGCTGCTAACGTAGATTTTCCGCCGCCGGACGGACCTACAAACGCAACGGTTTGTCCCGCACCAATTGAGAGCGAAATATCCTCCAGCGCATTCTTCGTGCCATCATAACTGAAAGTGACATGCGACAGCGCAACAGAATTATCCTTTGGATGCTGCGGTATATTCGGCTGCGAAAGAGCCGGGCTCTGCAGCACACTGTCAATTCGATTGATTGCATCCTGCACAATCATACCGTTTTCACTCATGAACATCAGCTTCGTAAGCGTCAGGGAAATGACCGGCGTGATGATAATGTAGAAAAGGATGTTCAACAGGATTCCATTGTCCGCCCCTCTGCAAGAAAACATGAAGCCGCCTGCAATCAGGAATACAAACACGCTGTTCACCGCCAACGTATAGAATGTCATGGGCCAGCGCACCTGCTTCGTGTAGGCGATAACCCAACGCTCGTAATTATCGATCGTTTCCTTAAACTTTTTAAAAGAAAACACGGTCTGTCCAAATGTTTTGACGACGGGAATCCCTCGCACATACTCCACCGCTTCGTTGGACATATCCGCAAGTGCATTCTGATATTGCGTCATCTGATCCTGCAATTTCGCTCCGGTCATACGAGTCATGACAAGGAAAGCGAGCGCCACCGGCACGAGGCTCAAAAGTCCTAGTCGCCAATCAAAAGTCAACAGCAGTGCCAGCAATCCGACAATCGTTGCCATCGCCTTTGCCTTGTCCGGTAGCTGGTGGGCCAGATACGTTTCCGTTGCCCCGGTCGTCTCGGAAATGGTTCGGCGCAGCTTGCCGCTTCCGAACTGTTCGATTGCACCCAGCGGGAGCGTCGCGATGTGATTTGTCATGGAAAGGCGCAAATTGGTGGCAATCCGAAATGCCGCAAGATGCGAGCACATCAACCCTGTGATGTACACCAATACAGAAGCAACTGCAGTTGCAACCGCCATCCAACCATATTGCGTCACATGAACGGCGTTTTCATACTGCGGCGCCACGTCGATAATCTCCTTTAGAATGCGCCAAATATACCAGAACGGTACCAATGCCAGCAGCGCACTGACAGCGGACAGTATCCACGACAGATAGGTCAGAATTCTGTATTTCCCGGCATAGTCCAGCAACCGAGATAAATTTGATTGCTTCTTCAATGTAGTAATGCCTCCTTCATTATGTTTTTCAGTTAGCGATTTCTAACCAAGAAGACTTTACCACATTCTTCGAAACCGCGACTACTCCATTTTCGTTCACTTGCTCCGTTTCTCCATATTCTTTGCATTGGTGCGATATTGCGATGGCGTCATGCCATACCGTTTTTTAAAGCTCTCAGAAAACTTGCTGGCATTGTCATACCCATTTTCCTGAGCAATCTGCGTCACAAGCTTTTTCGTTTGAACAAGCTCTACGGCGGCTTGCTCCAACCGATACTCTTTGATATAGCGATACACCGGAACGCCGTATATCTGCTTGAACAGCTTTTGCATATGAGATACGGAAATCCCGTGCTCTGCCGCCAACTGAGCAAGGGATGCGTACTGTTCCCGCTCCATGACCAGATGATCGCGAAGGTGTCGAATCAGTTCCACCTGTCGTACCGAGCAATACGCCGTCTCTCGATCCATCCGAGGAATATTGCTTAGCAGCATCAGCAGCTCCAGTACTTTGAGCCGGGAAAAACACGGATTCATATAGTCCATGCTTTCATAAAGTTCTCGAAAAACGTGCTCGCAGCGTGGTCCGGCCGGACTGCTCAGATACCATTTATTTCCCAGAAGATTCTCCTTAAGTGCTGAAAAATCCACAGAAAACGCAGGTGCGTTTCCTTCCAGCCACCGTCCGGCTTCCGATGGTTCGACTTCCAAACAGAGGCCCTCGTAATACCCCAGCGGAAACCGGGACTCGGATTCCTTCCCGTGATACCCATCATAACAGCTGACAGCCATATCTCCCGGCTTCATAAGCACGTGATCCTGCATAGAAAACTGAGTTTCGAAACGGCCTCCGGCACAGAAGTTTATTTCCAACACATCGCTCCGAGTGCGGACCTCCGTATACCGTTCCATCTTCAAGCGCATCCTCATGACGGTTACGCCGTCAAACAACCGATAACAATGTATCTCGCCGTTTCCGGAAGTATTCTCAAAACCACCGATTTGCCCGGACAGCTCCGCTGCATCGGACAGTCCATCATGATAGAGTATTTTAATCACAACAATTACTCCTTGCAAAATATCTTAAGTGAGGCATTTCACGCCCTACTAAAAGAGCAGAGAAACAACCCACTGTCCCTCTGCTCTCCTGTTTCCCTATTTACTTTGAGCGGTTTCACCCTCCGATAAAAGATTGGTCATGTTCTTCAGACTGATGCCCAGTGTAGACCCATTGTGCAGCAGTGCCGAAGTTGTCGGTAGCAGCACGCCTCCGACACCCAATGCAATCAGCGACAGGTTAAAGCCCACAATGAAGCGGTAACTTCCGTGAATACGATTCATCAAGGCGCTGCTGAGCTTTCGAAGCGTCACCAGTTCGAAGAGGTCCTCCGACGCAATGGTGATATCGGCAATCTCGCGGGCAATCGCCGCTCCGGTGGAGATTGCAATGCCGGCATCCGCCTCCGACAGGGCCGGCGAATCGTTGACACCGTCACCCACCATGATGACCGTGTGGCCCTTTTCCTTCTCACTGCGGATAAAGGCCGCTTTGTCCTCCGGAAGAACTTCGGCATACACCGCATCGACGCCAACCTCTTGCGCGATGGCTTCCGCCGTGCGGCGATTATCGCCGGTCATCATAACCACGTTAGTAAAACCACAGTTGTGCAGTTCTCGGACCGCATCCCGTGCTTCCCGGCGAAGGGGATCGTAAATACAGATGACCGCCGCCAATTCTCCGTCAATGCAGAGATACAAATGGGAATACGCCGCCGGAAGTTCGTCAAATTTTTCCTGCTCCCCTTCCGGGATACGGCAGCCCTCATCCTCAAAGACAAAATGGGCACTTCCGATGATGACCTTTTTGTCCTCCACCATACTGGAAATACCGTGAGCCACCACATACTGCACCTGCGAATGGTACTCTTCATGGGTTAAGCCGCGCTGTTTTGCCGCTGCCACCACCGCGTTGGCCATGGAGTGCGGGTAATGCTCCTCCAGGCAGGCGGCAAGGCGCAGCATCTCGGCTTCATCTCGTCCGCCAAAAGGAACCACCTGTGCGACGGTAGGAGTCGCGTTGGTCAGCGTTCCGGTCTTATCGAACACGATGGTGTCCGCATCCGCCACGGCTTCCAGAAAGCGTCCGCCTTTGACGGAGATATTGTGCCCGCTGCTTTCTCGCATGGCGGACAGCACCGCGATCGGAATGGCCAGCTTCAATGCACAGGAAAAGTCCACCATCAGCACTGCCAGCATCTTGGTCACATTCCGAGTTACCAGATAGGTCAATGCTGTACCGCCAAATGTGTACGGCACCAGCTTATCCGCCATCCGAGCCGCCTTGTCCTCGGCGGTGGATTTCAGCTTTTCCGATTCCTCAATCATGCGAACCACCCGGTCATAGCGCCCGCTTCCGGAGGCCTTCTCCACGACGATGACGCATCGGCCTTCCTCCACAACGGTTCCGGCGTACACGGGACTTCCCGGACGCTTGGCAGCCGGCATGGACTCGCCGGTAAGGGAAGCCTGATTCACCATGGCCTCCCCTTCCAACACTTTACCGTCCAGCGGAATCATGCCGCCGGTACGAACCACGATGCGGTCGCCGGGACAGATTTCTCGGATGTCGGTAAGCACCTCCGTATCTTCTTTTTGCAGCCAAACCTTATCCACATTTAAGCTCATAGCAGAAGCCAGATCGGCCACGGACTTTTTGTGAGTCCATTCCTCCAGGATTTCGCCCAGCCGCAGCATGAACATCACGGAACCGGCCGTAGCAAAGTCCCCTCTCAGCATGGACACCGTCACCGCAGTGCCGTCCAATACGGCAACGGACAGCTCTCGATGCCACAGCGCGGAAAGACCGGCCTTGATGTACTTCACCGAGCGAACTGCGGCGATGGCCGATGTCAGCGGGACCGGTAAAAACAATTTGGAAATGCACCGGCGCATAACGGTACCGGACAGCTTGTCCTCAAACTCCCGATTGAGTTCCCGCGAAGTATGTTCCGGAACCAAATCCATCTTTTCCGCTTTATCGAAGGCGAATTTCGCCAGTGCCCGGATGATGCGTTCCCGCTCTGCAGAATACACTACAATTGCATCCCGGGTACGGTCATAGACTTTGACGGATTTTACACCATCCACAGCCCGCAGATAGTATTCCAGCACATCCGCCTGCCGCAGCGTCATTCGTCCGCAGCACAGATGGACTCGAAGACGTCCCGGCAAATCATGTAAAATCGTACATTTCATGCGTTACTCCGCCTCGCTTTCCTCCGCTTTTTCAGAGCATTCTTCCGTTGCTTCTTCGCAAGACTCCTCTGCGGAATCGCAGGTTTCCTCTGCATCTTCCTCTGCTTCCTCTGAAGCATCTTCAATGACAGCGCAGCATTCTTCTTCTGCACGCTGTTCATTAATCGCCTGAGCGCCGGCAACGATGTCGTCCGCATTCTCCCGCACGGCGGTTACCGTATTCATTACGCTGTCCTTTACTCTCATGGCAGCCGCCGTAGTCTGAGTGTACGCTTTTTTCGCATCCTTGCTGCTCAGTGCCTTGATTCCGGCCGTTCCAAACAATACGCCGCCGGCAAATAAACCAATTTTCTTCAAATCCATAATCTTTTCCTCCTTACATGGAATTAACATTAGATAACTCTAACCACATCGTGCGTCAACGTGGTTAGGGCAAGCTAACTTTTGTTAGTCAAGTTATACCACGATTTCTCTCATTTTGCAATGCCAAAGCCCCTGAACGTGCCGGAATTTGTGTACAAAAAAATATCCTTTTAGGACTAAAAAAATGTTGACATTTCGGTTAGCTCCATCTAACATTTATACATAAAAGGAAGTTTGAGGAGATTAACTCACCGGGGAGGATTAGAGATATGTTTTTAGAAATTAATGGAATCCGGAAGTCTTTCGGCGCCGGGGACAGCAGAGTGGATGTGCTGAAAGGTCTGAATCTGGAGATTGAAAAAGGAGAATTCTGCGTACTGCTGGGTCCGTCCGGATCCGGGAAGTCCACCCTTCTCAACATTATCGGGGGAATCGATGCCGCCGATGAAGGCAGTATTGTCATTGATGGCGAACAGCTGGAAGATATGACCGAAAAGAAGCTGTCGATGTACCGGCGGAAACATCTGGGATATATTTTTCAGATGTACAATCTGATACCGAATCTGACGGTGCGGGAGAACATCGAGGTGGGCGCATACCTCAGTGACCGTCCCCTGGATGTGGAGGAACTCATGCGCACGCTGGAGATTTATGATCACCGAAACAAGCTGCCGAATCAGATTTCAGGCGGACAGCAGCAGCGAACCGCCATCGGACGCGCCATCGTGAAGAACCCGGACATTCTGCTTTGCGATGAACCCACCGGTGCGCTGGATTACCGTACGTCAAAGGAAATTCTGAAGCTCATCGAAACCGTCAATCAGAAATACGGAAATACGATTATCATGGTCACCCACAACGATGCCATTAAGGATATGGCCGATCGGGTGGTGAAGCTTCGCGACGGAATGATTCGGAAGAACTACCGCAACGAGCATAAGCTTTCGGCCGCAGAGCTGGAATGGTAAGGAGGATTTTAAGCATGAAAAGTCCTTTAAGAAAAAGAATTCCGCGAGAACTCCGAGAGGAATTGGGAAAATATCTGGTGGTCTTGATTTTGATGATCAGCACCATCGGCTTTGTATCCGGATTTCTCGTGGCAGACGGCAGTATGCTCCGAGCCTATAACGATGGGTTTGAAAAATACAACATCGAATACGGAAATTTCCGCGTCAAGAAAGAACTCACCCCCTCCCAGGAAAAAAATATCACGGCCCATCATGTGACCCTGTATCAGAATTTCTACATCGAGCAAACGGTGGATAACGGAAGTACCATGCGTTTTTTCAAAAACAGAAAAGACGTCAACCGAGTCTGCCTGATGAAGGGGAAACTTCCGACAAAGAGTGACGAAATCGCCATCGACCGCATGTATGCGGACAACAATCATATTTCCGTGGGCGATGTGCTGACAAGCGGCGGAAAGAAATGGAAGGTGACCGGATTCGTGGCATTGTCGGATTACAGCTGCCTGTTTCAGAACAACAACGACTCCATGTTCGATGCGGTGAAGTTCGGCGTTTCTGTTGTAACGCCGGAAGGATTTGAAACCTTAAATCAAGATAAATTGCAATACAGCTATTCCTGGCTCTACGATAAGGCCCCGAAGACCGAGCAGCAAGAGAAAAAGATGGCCGAAAAGTTCATGGAATCCCTCGGCAAAGAGGTATCCCTGGAAGCTTTTGTTCCTCGGTACCAGAACCAGGCCATCAACTTCACCGGGGACGATATGGGCAGCGACAAAGCGATGATGATTGTCCTGCTCTATATCGTGATCGTCATCATGGCGTTTGTCTTTGGAATCACCATCAGCAATACCATCCGAAAAGAAGCGGGAGTTATCGGAACGCTTCGTGCATCCGGGTATACAAAAGCAGAACTCATCCGGCACTACATGGCACTTCCGGTCATCGTCACCTTAATCGGAGCGATCGTCGGTAATATTCTGGGATATACCGTGATGAAAAATGTATGCGCCTCCATGTACTACGGAAGCTACAGTCTGCCGACCTATGTGACGATATGGAATGCGGATGCCTTCTGGATGACCACCTTGGTGCCGATTCTGATCATGCTGGTTATAAATTACGGCGTGCTGCGTCATAAGCTCCGGCTGTCGCCGCTGAAATTCCTGCGTCGGGATTTGTCCGGCAGAAAGCAAACCAAAGCGCTTCCCCTCAGTCCAAAGCTGGGAATTTTTCATCGCTTCCGGCTGCGAGTGATTTTTCAAAACATGAGCAACTACGCCGTGCTGTTCGTCGGAATCCTATTTGCCAACCTGCTTTTGTTTTTCGGACTGCTTTTACCCTCCACCCTCAATCATTATCAGCAGGAGATTAAAAGCAATATGCTTGCCAAATACCAATATATGCTGGAAGTTCCGGTTAGTGCGGTAAGCGGCGATGATTCCGAGAATGTGTTGGAGCTCCTGCAATATTACATGGGAACGAAGACGTTAAACGATGATGCGGAAGCGTTCAGTGCCTATTCCCTGAACACATTGCCGAGCAAATACAAGACCGACGAAGTGCTTATGTATGGAATTGAGAAAAACAGCAAGTACATCGATGTGGATTTCGATGACAGCGATGAAGTCTACATCTCCGGGGCATATGCGGAAAAATTTCAACTCGAGCCGGGTGACAAGATCACGCTGAAGGAAAAGTACGAAAAGAAGAAATATACTTTTAAAGTCAAAGGGATCTACGATTACAGCGGTGCCCTCTGCGTGTTTATGCCGCAGAAGCAGCTGAACGACACTTTTGACTTGGGAAGCTATTACTTCAGCGGCTATTTTTCCAATTCGAAAATCACCGATATCAACAAAAAATACATCGGCTCGGTGGTCGATCTGAATGCGCTGACCAAGGTTTCCCGGCAGCTGACGGTATCCATGGGCGGCATGATGAATCTGGTCAACGGATTTGCCATTGGCATTTTCATCGTCTTGATTTACCTGCTCTCCAAGATTATCATCGAAAAGAACACGCAGTCCATTTCCATGGCGAAGATTCTGGGCTACACAAACGGTGAAATCGGCAAATTGTACATTTGGTCCACAACGATTGTGGTGGTAATCTGCCTTCTGCTGAGCTTGCCAATTGAGAAAGCAATCATGGGCGTGGTGTTCCGGGAGATGATGCTCTCCAGCGTTTCCGGCTGGATTGCGCTGTGGATCGATCCAAAGATTTACCTTGAAATGTTCCTCATCGGGATCGGCACATATGCGATTGTATCCCTTCTGGAGTACCGCAGAATCCGCCGAATCCCAATGGATGAAGCCCTCAAAAATGCAGAGTAGCTCATAAGGATTCTCCCAATATAAAAAAGTCGGCGGCGAAACAAAGTTTCCGCTGTCGGCTTTTCATCTCAATACCCCTTTCCAATCATTGCTGTTTTATTTATTGCAAACCGTCAACTCAAAGTGATTCCGATTTGTTTTTATCAGACCTTCCTTTTGCAGCTTGGATAATTCTGCGGACATTGCCGCGCGGTCGATGCAAAGGTAATCCGCCAGCTGCTGCCGATTAAAAGGAATATCGAAGCTCAAAGACGACTGCCGAACGGACTCCGCGGACAGATACGACAGTAGCTTATCCCGAGTCGTACGCTTGCCCACATGGGTGATTTTATCGTTGAAAATCAGCAGCTTATTTGCCAATACGCGAACCAGATTTCGGATTAACTTCTGATGATGTTCGCAGGCCGCCGGACAGGAAACCAGAAGTCGCTGCACATTCAGAAAAAGAATCTCGCAATCCTCATCCGCAATCACGCTGATATTCAGTATCGACCCCGGGCTTGCGGCGTAGGGTTCGCCGAAAAAATCTCCGGCACAGCATTTCGACAGAATATTCCGATGGCCCCACAGATCTTCCTGAATCACCAGAACGCTGCCGGACACCACAAGTCCCATCACTTCCGTAGAATCTCCCGCTCTGAAAACATAGGAATTCCGTTTCTTGGAAATCGTTGCGGCATTGACGCAGTGAAGTACAGACAGAATCTCGCCGTCCGAAAGGCCTTTGAAAAACGGACTGATTCTTAGAATCGGTAAGTACTTTTCCAAAAACTTTTCCTCCTGTTGGAAATCAAACATACAAGTTATATCTATAATACTATAATTCAAACAGAAATAAAAACGAAATGTAATGAACGGAGGTACTAAAAATGATACGAAAGATTATTCGAATTGATAAAGAAAAATGCAACGGCTGCGGTGCTTGTGCGGTCGCTTGTCACGAAGGTGCCATTGACATGATTGACGGAAAAGCCGAACTGGTGCGAGAGCATTTCTGCGACGGTCTGGGTGATTGTCTCCCGGAGTGTCCTACCGGCGCTATTTCCTTTGAAGAGCGGGAAGCACCGGAATACGACGAAGAAGCCGTAAAAGCCGCTCAGATGCCAAAGCGCCCGAATTGGCCGGTGCAGATTAAGCTGGCGCCGACTAACGCACCGTATTTCGACGGCGCCAACCTTCTGATTGCCGCCGATTGCACAGCCTACGCGTATGCAAGCTTCCATCGGGATTTCATCCGGAACCGGGTGACATTGATTGGCTGTCCGAAATTAGATCGGGTGGACTACAGCGAAAAACTGACGGCGATTATTCAAAGCAACAACATTCAAAGCGTCACCATCGTCAGAATGGAAGTTCCATGCTGCGGCGGTCTTGAGATGGCCGCAAAAAGAGCGCTTCAAAACAGCGGGAAATTCATTCCGCAGCAGGTTGTCACCATAAGCATTGACGGAAAAATCCGGAATTAACCGAATCAGCGTGAACGTCGGAAACCAATAATTCTCGTATAAAAATACACAGCGGCCAGCAGGGAAATCATGTCCACCACCGGCTGCACCCACATAAGTCCGTACAGCGGAACCATGCGGTCAAACAGAAACAGCAGCGGAATGTCGAGTACGCCTTTTCGGAGAATGGAGCAGATCAGCGACTCCTTGATTTTACCCATCGCCTGGAACTGTATAATCATCGGATAATTAATCGCCACCATCGGCATGGCCACCACCATGCGTCTCAGGAATGCGGCTGCATAGTTTATCGTGTCCGCATCCTTGATGAAGATGGCGGCGATATTCGGCGCAAACGCTTCATAGACAATCAGACACAGTACGGAAAAACCCACTGCAATCCCGCATCCGTATTGAAACGCCCGCCTCTGCCGTTCTCGGTTGCCGGCCGCATAGTTGTACGCCAGCAGCGGCAGCAGGCCGTTTGCCACGCCGATGGAAAAGTACAGCGGCAGCTGATCGATTTTCTTTGTGATGCCGAACCCCGCCACCGCCGCCGTGTCGTATCCGGATACAAACTTCGTAATCGCCGCAACCGCAACCACCGTCAGCGCATACTGCACCGCAGACGGAAACCCGATGGAGAGAATCAGTCCGATGCGCTCTCTCGCATATCTCAAATGCGACGGGGAAACGGACAGCAGCGTCTTGTTTTTACTGCTAAAAATATACGCAAGGAAAAACAAGGTTGTGGTAAGGTTTGAAATTGCGGTGGCAAGTCCGGCTCCGGCAGCCCCCATGTTGAGGAACCGGGGAAGCACGAAAAACGGATCCAGCAGAATGTTCAAAAACCCTCCGGCGGATACTCCGAAGGAGGCGATTCCCGCGCTGCCTTCCCCGCGGATCAGATTCGCCAGCAGGATGTTCAGTACCGTCCCCGGCCCACCGATAATGACCGTCCACATCACGTAACTGCGCACCAATTCATATACTTCAGGTGTTGCTCCGCAGACCATCAGAATCGGTCTCATAAAAATAAATACCACAAGTGCAAACAGAACCGATGCCAGCAGCCCGAACCAAAACGCGATGGACGATATCTGCGATGCCGTTCTATTTTCTTTTCTGCCCAGTGCCTGTGCGAAGGTGCTTGCGCCGCCCACGCCGAAAAGATTCGAGATTGCCGTGAGCATCAGAAAAATCGGGGCCGCCACCGCTACCGCCGCAGTCTGTGCCGGATCGTTCAAAAGCCCGACAAAGTACGTATCTGCCAGATTGTATATGAGTGTTACCATCTGACTTATGATTGCCGGTACGATTTGTTTTCTTACCGCCATTCGCACCGGCATTCTCTCAAATAATTCTGTTTTATCCATTGATAAGCTTCTTTCTGTTATTGTTTGTCACACTTCTTGTTTTTTTAACGGTATTTCCCATGCCATTCCATTGCGTATTCTCTTTCCCCAACAGCTTCATCCAGCCCACTATGCAGAATCTCAAACCCTTCTCTTCGGTAAAAGGATATTGCCCGTACATTCTTTTGGTATACGTTCAAGAGCAGCTCATTTTTTTTACCCTTTGCATAATCCAACAGCGCTTTCCCTATTCCCTGTGATTGTATTTCAGCAGAAACAAAAAGGCCCTCAACATACGCATCGCTCAATCCTATAAAAGCCAGAATTTTCCCATCATGCTCATACACGTAAACCTCTGCATGAAGAAGTGCTTCTTTTACGAATTCGAAATTGCTTTTCCAGTATTGTGTGGGGATAAAATCATGCGACTTTATATTTGTATCCAGCCATATGTCGGCGACCTTATTTACATCCTCTTCTCGTAATTCTCTGATCATTCCGCGCATCCTCCATCAAATCATTTTCTTACATCGCATCAAACTAAAAACGGAATAAAATAAAAAGGTTTCAACAATAAGTTTTCCTCTTTTCCCACATCCTTTTGAGATATTAAATATATCTGCTTCACATTTTGCGAAAATTTTTTAGAGAATTCTTTTATCGACTCGTGTTTTCCCGTTCCGGAAGACTTAATCTCAAATGCATTTACCTTACTTCCTTCCGATATTAAAAAATCCACTTCATAATAATGCGTACTTCCAGGCTTCTCCCATGTATGATAAAACAGTTCTCTTCCGGATGAAGCCATCATCTGCGCCACAAGGTTCTCGTATAAATAGCCTAAATTGGCAGGTAATTTATCCGAAAGAAGTTTTGCGTATAAATTATTCTCCGTTATCGGACGATCAATAAACAACAACGTAACAAACAAACCGGTATCAGAAAGATACAATTTATAACTACCGAAATCTTTTGTATTTGTCAAGCTAACTCTTGGATTCGTGGAATTATAACACGGTAAAACTGTTTTTGAATCGATTAATTCATACAACAATTCTTCTGCTTTAGTATTATTTTTCTTTCCAATTGCTGTTGTAATACGATATTTTCTTGTATCCCTTGCAAGCTGAGCCGGTATAGAATGGTACAATGCTGAAATTCTTCCGGAATCATCAATTTTCTTAAAATCCTCTTCGTACAACGAAATAATCTGTCTTTTGATCATATCTATCTCTGAGAAGTTTTTCCTGTCAACATAGGCTTCAACTGCCTGCGGCATTCCGCCCACAGCCATATATATCCTCAGATCTCGCATTAACTTACGATTGGTTGCCTGCCCGATGGCTGTTCCACTATTATAAATCTGTCGCAGAAGTTCATAGTTGCTTCCTGTTGCATCACAAAACTCCTCATAATCCATAGGATATACCTGTATCCTCATCTCCTCTGATGGAATTAAAATATCCTTCACATTTTTTTTAATTGATATGAGCGAACCGGTTTCCAAATAACTGTATCGGCCATCAGCCACAAGATGTTTGATTGCCTGTCGTGCTTTCGGGAACAATTGAACTTCATTATACCAAAAATGTGCTTTTCTTCAATGTTAATTTCATTACATGCATCCTTTTCTTCAAAATAATATATTTGGCTTTTGTGACTTCCTTCAATGTTATTCCATTCTTTTGAGATATAGAACTTCTTTTTCACCGTATCCAAAAACCATCCTGTCAACATGTACCTGCCGTAAAACATATTGCTTTTTTCAATAGCAGATATGCACTTAGCTATTTGACTCAGTCTAATACTCAATGTACCATTAATACGATGGTTTTTTCTAAAATTATTAACCGGAGGAAAAATAGTGTTTAAAAAGAAAATGAGAAGGAAAACAAGTTTACTGCTTGTACTGGTGGTGGCATGCATGGCGTTCATGACCGCATGCGGAAAAAGCGGCGAAAGCGGCGGGAAAGCGGAGAAAATCGAGCTTTCCGACAAGAAGGAAACGGTTTCCGTTGCAAGACCCGGATTGGATATCAAGATTGCGAACATCGTACGGATGTGGTGATCTTCGGCGGAACTATTTCGGAAGGCAGCGAGTGCATCACACTGAAGAAGAACGCAAACAAGTTCAAGAAAGCGGAAGATTTTAAGGGAACGAAGATTGGATGCTTCCGAATGGAAACCGGCCACATGGTAATGAAGGGCTGGCTCCGTGAGCAGGGTCTGGATGTAGATAAGGATGTTAAGTGGGTATACCTGGACTCTGCGGCATCCGAAGTTGAAGCGGTTCGTAAGGGCGAAGTTGATATGTGCTTCGTGAACAGCGGATACGGATATGTTGCCCAGCAGGCCGGTGATGTTGCAGTTGCATTCCAGGCCGGCGACTACGTGAAGAACTTCCCTTGCTGCCGTATGACAACAAGCCGCAAGGACGTGGACGAAAAGGCAAGTGCCCTTGTGAAATTCATGATTGCAAACCTCAGAGCGTACGAAGTAATCCAGAATGATAAAGACACTGCCATTAAGTGCCTGGCGGACTACAGCGGACAGTCTAAGGAATACGTCAAGAATGTAATCTACGGAACAGATTCCTACGACGCTGCGATGATTATCGATCCGGATCCTTGCACCAAGGCCGTTTCGGACTTCTACGAGACCATGAAGCTTAACGGCGACATCGATAAGGATACCCAGTACGACATCAAGGACTACATGGATACCGCAATCTACGAGAACGCACTTCAGGTTCTCATGGAGAGAGAGCCGGACAACGAGCTCTGGTCCAACCTCTACAAGTCATTCGAGGAGAAGAATAAGTAAGCAGATGGTAAAAATAGAAGTTTCACATCTTAATGTTACGTACAGGCAAGGCAATACCGCCTTCCACGCACTGAACGACATTGACTTCACAATCCAAGATGGCGAATTCGTCTGCATCGTGGGACACTCAGGCTGTGGCAAATCGACGCTTTTGCGCGTTTTGTCCGGCCTGCTGTCTCCGGACACAGGCTCCGTACTGATTGACGGGCAAAAGGTCGAAGGTCCCGGTACGGACCGTACTGTAGTATTTCAGCAGTATTCTCTTTTCCCGTGGATGAGTGCTCGTAAAAATATAACCTTCGGCCTCGAACAGGTACGAAGAGACTGTTCCAAAGAAGAGCGTGAACAAATTGCGGAGGAGTACCTTGCCAAAGTCGGAATGAGTGAGGCGGCAGACAAGTATCCTTACCAGCTTTCCGGCGGGATGCGCCAGAGAGTGGCCATCGCCCGGGCCCTTGCCATGGATACGGAGATTCTGCTGCTGGATGAGCCCTTTGGTGCACTCGATACGAAGACGAGAACATCCCTTCAAGAGCTGCTGTCTCAGCTATGGCAGTCCGGAGAGCGCAAGAAGACGATCGTGTTCGTAACACACGATATCGACGAAGCGGTTCTGCTGGCAGACCGAATTCTTTTTATGGAGCCGGGAAAGATTGCGGCATCGATGGATATTCCTTTTAGCCGACCGAGACATAAGCAGGAACTGATGGCTTGCGACGAGTTCTGTTCACTTCGAAAGAAATTGATAGCCTGGTTCTACCGGGAAGATGGGGGTAACGATGAAAAAATATTGGGATAAATATTCCGTAATTGCGCACCTGTTCCTATCGGCACTCATTATTCTGATGCTCGTGCCCGGTGCGAAGAAAACCCAGCCCATCTGCGCAATGCTCGCAAGTCTCGTTGTTATTGAGATTCTGTACATTCTTCAATGCCGAAGATGGCATAAGCGCGGCGAATCCTTCCGCGTGCCCTCGTGTATCGTTTCTATCGTGTGGGCGGTATTGATAACCTGGGAGATTCTGGTAACTAAGCTGAACTGCATGCATCCGGTACTTTATCCGGCGCCGGAGAATGTGTTCTACGTATACCGGACGCAGTATGTGACAATTCTGCTTAACATCCTGTCATCGATGGAACTTCTCGCCGTGAGCATCTTCATCGGCGTGTTTCTCGGCGTTGTACTTGGCGTGACCGTCGGATGGATTCCCGTACTCAGTGACGTTTTCTATCCAATCGCAAATGTGCTGGCGCCGATTCCTTCTGTTGTCTATGCGCCGTATATCATCGCGGTAATGCCGTCATTCAGAAGCGCTTCGGCGATGGTAATCGTCATCGGGATTTTCTTCCCCATGTTCCTGAACATGGTCAATCGCGTAAAATCAATCGATTCGCAGATCATTGATTCCGCACTCATGCTTAATGTAAGCAACCGCACGATGATTACCGAAATTCTGCTGCCGTACGTGATGCCAAGCGTAATCATGGGAATGAAGGTTACGCTTACAACTTCATTTATGCTTCTCATCTTCGCAGAGATGATGGGGGCAACAAAGGGCCTGGGATACTACATCGTCAATTACAATTCCTACGGAAACTACACCAATGTAATTGCCTGTATTATCGTGGTAGGACTGCTGGTAACGGTTCTGAACCGACTGATTGATCTGCTTCAGGATAAAGCGATTAAGTGGAAATAGAATTCTTACCCGGTACAATATTTATAACATCATACTCTGAATGTTTTTCGGTTCTTATGGGATATCCCCATCCGGCAATTCAGACCCGATTTGCAATGGCTTTTTTTAGTAGAATCACCACGGTGTCCACTCTAATCTTCGCAAATATCAATTTACGGAAGTTATCAAACAACAAGATAAAGGAAAAAATCTGCCGCAATAGACACGAGCACACATATCATGACTGGACACTTCCTCCATGCGAATACTCCAGCCACTATACCGCCGATAATGCCAATCTCCGGGCGGGTACTATCTACAGAAAATACACCCGGGAAAATCAGAGCAGCCATGGCAGTATAGGGAATAAGCTGTAAGAACTTTTCAGTTTTTGCTCCAAACTTCATCTTATCAATCAGGACAGCCGGAAGTGCACGAGGAATATAGGTTACAACTGCCATTCCTAAAATCAGGAGCAAAATATCAGTTTTCATCCTCCGTCACCTCCTGCTTATTCAAATCAACAAAGAAAACACCGATAACTGCACAAACAAGTGTTGACAAGATCAATGCCCAGCTTGAATCCATAAATTGTGTCAAAACAGAATTACAAGCAGCAGTAAGGATAACCAACAGGCCCAGTTTCAGATTGTGTGTCAGGTTAGGAACCAAAATCCCAATGAACATGGCATACAAAGCAATTCCAAGACTAGCAGTTACAATGGTCGGAAGAAAATCTGATGCAACCGCACCGATCGCAGAACCGACAATCCATGAAGAATAGGTAACCGTAATTAAACCAAGAAAATACAATCCTGAACACTTTTCCCTCTTTTCAGTTGTGAAAAGTGCAAAGGACTCATCCGTCACGCCAAAGGTTGCCAGCAATTTGAACTTTATCGGCTCATTTTTCATACGATTGACAACGCAAGTACTCATAATTAAATGGCGGAGGTTCAAAATAAAGGTTGCCAAGATCATAGCAACAATACCGGCTCTCTGTACATACATACCAACTGCCATCATTTGGCTGGCTCCTGCAAAAACAGTGACGGACATGAAAACTGTTTCAAAGACAGAGAACCCTGCCTGTCTCGCCATAATTGCGTAAGCAATGCCAACCGGAACGAAGCCGAGAATGACAGGGATACCGGCACGCACTCCTGTTAAATATTGTGATTTCTTATTTGACATAGATCGTCGCCTCCGAATATAGGGTTGCTTTTCCACTGATACGTATGCGATCTCCCTCTATTTTTCCATATAATACGCCACCTCTAGGGGATGCCTGATATGCGACCAGTTTTGATTTATTTAGCTCCTGCGCCCAATATGGCATGATATGACAATGCCCGGATCCACAAACCGGATCTTCCATTACATTCAACTTAGGTGCAAAGGAACGGGACACACAATCATACTCCATTCCTTTCGCTGTCACCTGCAAAAGCAGACCGTCCAGAGTACGCACTTTATTCATATCCGGTTTTAACCGGCGTACTGTTTCTTCGTTATCCATAACACACAACAGGTCACGTCCCATGAAAGCTTTTATTGGTCTTGCGCCAATCGCCGCCTCCATTTCATCTGTGACAGGAGTTGGGCGCAATTTATACGCCGGAAAGTCCATTTCGTACAAGTCATTTTTCTTTTCTACCGTAATCAATCCGCTTTTCGTCATAAAATGGATTGTTTGTAAATCTGCACAAATGAAATGCGTTATCACATAGGCTGTTGCAAGGGTAGCGTGTCCGCATAAGTCAATTTCTCCTCCCGGTGTAAACCACCGCAGATCATATTGATCTTGATTTCGTACAGCAAAGGCTGTCTCGGACAGATTGTTTTCACAAGTGATTTTCAAAAGCAAATCATCTGAAAGCCAGCCATCCATAACACATACAGCGGCTGGATTTCCGCCAAACACTTTATCTGTAAAAGCATCTACAACATACTGTTTCATATAGTAAAATCTCCTTCTAAGTAAAATATCAATTTCTTTTTTTCCATTATAGGACAAAAAAAGAATGCACACAATATTATAATTGTGTGCAATACAATTTTGATTTTATAATGAATTCAATAGTTCATCTATAATTGTCAAACCATGTTCTAATTCTTTCATGCTATCCGGTGCGCAGATTGCCAAGCGAACGGCTCCGGCCGGAGTATTTCTCCCTACAGCAAACCGTTCGGAACCATATACAAGCACTCCATGTTCGGATACAAGATGCTCGAACTGTGTTCCGGTAATACCCTTTGGTAAGCATAGCCATCGATTCAGGCTTGTGCTGTTTCCCCATATCTCGTAGCGACTTAGCACTCGATCCGTAAGCTGATTTCGGAGTATCAGCCCTTTGCGTCGTCTTTCCAAAAGAGTTTCTAATTCTCCTGAAACAATCATCCTGGAAGCGAGTTCTATCAATAACGCAGATTGGGAAAGATTGATATTATATAAAGCATTATTCATTTTCTGATAGTATTGTTCAGGAATGCCAAGGTACGCCAGACGAAGTGCCGGGTTTACCGTCTTCGACAGGCTCAATAGGAAAATCGTTTGCTCTGGGGCATCTGCATAAATGGTTCTTCTCTTTTGCTCCAACAAAAGACTGTTAATTCCATCTTCTATCACGATCAAATGAAATTTTTTTGCGATACGGGCAATCATTTTACGACTTCCCGCTGTCATCGTATGAGTTGTAGGGTTTTGACAATCCGGCATGACATAAATTCCACGAATGTTATCATTTTTTATTGCGTAACGCAACCCCGCTTCTGACATTTCGCCGTTTTCCTGCTGGATTGCAACAAGCTGAATTCCAAATAATTTTGCAGCACTTTTTAATCCCGGATAGACCAGAGGATCGACTCCCAAACGATCCCCCGGTTTGAAAAGTCCTGCAAAAATGGCTGCTATGGCATTTTGCCCTCCGCTTGCAGTAAGAACTCGCTTTGCCGAAGCCGGACAACCTACCCGGTTCATTAGCTTCACCGCTGCCTCACGCTGCCAATCGGATATGCCATGAGAATACTGAAAGAGTTTTCCAAAATCCGGCTCCGTCATCATTTTCTGAAATAAAGAAATCACCTCGCCCTGAGGTATGGTTTCCGGCATCATAGAGCCTAATTCAATGAAATGAGGTTTGTTAAAAGTGGAGGCATCAAAAACATTCGTGCAAATATCATACGCAACGTAAGTTCCGCTTCCTATAGTACTGCTCAACAATCCTTTTTGAGAGCAGATTTTAAACGCCCGTGATACAGTGCTGACATTTATATCCAAAAAATCTGCCAGTTCCCTCTGCGGTGGTAGTTTCGTTCCAGGTCGTAATACACCTCCGGCAATATCATTTTCTAATTGTGTAGCAAGGCTGATATATAGTGGCTCTGTGCCTTTTTTTAATATCGGACGCCATGACATCGGATAATTTTCAAATGAATTATGTGGCATACTGTTTTTCTCCTATTCCTAACTCACACAATTGCATGGATAATTAGAGTCACTTTCTTCATTATGCTTTCCGCCATTGTATATAATTATTCGTTTTGTTATAAATATCTGTTCCCCCATTCGCTCATGGCCTGAAATACTATGTCTAGTGCTTTTGCGCTTTCCGCCAGTGAATACTCGACGTGAGGCGGCACCTCGTTAAACTGGTGTCTTAAAACAAGACCTTGAGTTACTAATTCTTTCAATGTAGAGGTCAAAACGGTGTTGGAAATATTTGGAATGGCTTTTTTCAATTCTCCGAATCGCATGCTTTCCTGTTTTGATAATTCGTACTTGATAATTTTTTACTACCGCCATAGTATATAAGTAAAGAATCACTGTCAATACTGTTTTAATAAGTAAAGGAGATTTTACTATGGATACGTTATACACACTTATCAAAAGACACTCCGTTCGCACCTATACCGGCGAATCCTTATCCGCTTCCGACCTTGAAAAGTTTAGAAGCTGCAAAATGCGCACCTGTGGGCATGGGACTTTACGATCAGATACACTTAACGGTCGTGAATAACCGGGATTTTATTGCTGATGCGGACGTTGCAACGGCGGCTATGATGCATAGAGAAGGAACTCACCCAACCTACAATGTTCCTATCCTTATTTTTGTTTCTGCCAAAAACCAGGATCCAATGTTTACCGGAATGATGATGTCCAGTGCTGCAATGATCGCTCACAATATGGTTCTTGAGGCAACAGAGCTTGGTCTCGGTGCCTGCTACCTTTGGGGCGTACTTACGGCAGTATCCAATAACCCTGATTTGCTTGCAAAACTGAATTTGCCGGAGGGGTATGATTTGTTTGCTGCGATTGGCGTCGGACCTACTTCTGAAACCTATGAAGCAAGAGAAATTCCTGCCGACAGAATCTCTGTCAATGTAATCGACTAATATAGCTTCGAAACGTGAGGCTATATAAAAAAGAGCAGCTAACTTAGCTGCTCTCAATGGCGGAGGACATGGGACTCGAACCCGACACCCTAGTATGCACCAGTAGGTACTGGTTGCACAAAACCCTTAC
>JAEUGJ010000011.1:7159-33217 GCA_016775335.1 Mogibacterium sp. | reverse complement strand
CCATGCGGATTGCCAGTTCCCGCTCTTCGTCGGCCGTCAGCAGGGAAACCTTTCCGATTTCCTTCAAATACATACGAACCGGATCGTCCGTCGGAAGGGTTTTCGGAACGGTGGCTTCCACATCGATTTCACCGGTTTTGGTAAGAACGACGCCGTCATCATCCCCTTCTTCGTCTGCCAGCTCTTCGGAATTCGGTTCCCGGGAATCCACCAGAGAAATCCCGTTCTTTTCTACCTGATCGTAGATTTCGTCGATTTCCTCCTTGCTGATGTTTAATTTCGAAAGGTAGTCCCCCACTTCAGTAAGAGAAAGCACGTTTCCGTTCTTCTTTCCCTGAGTAATCATTGCATTCACGTGTTCTTCAATTGTGCGTGCGGATACTTTTGCCATTAATTACCCCTCATCTTTCTGCTCTGCATTTGTGCATCCAGCTCCATCAGTTCCTTCGCTATTCGGGTCATATCTTCTTCGTTGCCCATCTTCTGAGCCGTCGCCAGCTCGTTCTGAAGTTCGGCCCTTCGCTCCCGAAAGTAAATCATCTGATAGGATGCCAGACATTCGTTATAAAATATTTCATCATCCGGACCAAGCCGAATGTTTTTGACTGCGTTTCGGAGAAGTACTTCGTCCTCCGGATCCAAGGCGTTGTACACTCGCTGCACATCCACGCCCATCACCCCCGGCGGGTATTCTTCCCCGGCCAAGTTCTTCACCGCTTGGAAAATCCGACTTCCCACTGCGGTGCGGAAGCGTACGCCATCCGCTTCCATTCTTTTTACATAATACCGATTGGCCATGGCCAATACCAGAAAGGTACAGTCCATCCGCACTTCGGTACTGCTTCCTTGACTGCGTTCCCGCCGGTTGCGGTACTGCGGTGCCCGAGCGGCCTGTTTTCCGCTGTCCGCCCGAATTTCGCCGGCAATGGCATACTCGGAAATCCCGAACTCCTCGGAAAGCTTTCGAATGTAGATATCTTGCTCCACCGGACTCAGCTGTTCCAGCACCGGAACACAGCGCCGGATGTATTCCAGCACCTGATTGTCCGATTGGAAATCGAATCCCCGCCTCAAGACGGAAAGACGGAAATCCGTTGCGGGAACCGCATTTCGAATCAGCTCCAGAAACGCTTCCTTCCCGTTCTTTCGGACAAACTCATCCGGATCCTTCCCATCGTTAATCTGAAGAATACGGACATCGCACTCCGCTTTGCGGATGATGTCGATTCCCCGCATCGCCGCGTTTATCCCGGCATTGTCCGCATCGTAGGACAGCACCACGTTTTTCGTGTACCGACTGATCAGCCGTCCCTGGTTCTCCGTCAGCGCGGTTCCCAGAGAAGCCGTCACGTTGTGAATCCCGTTCTGATACAGAGAAATCACATCCATATATCCTTCCACCATCAGCACCTGATCCTCCGAAGAGATGTCCTTCTTCGTGATGTTCAGGGCATATAGGTTGTTTTTCTTTAAGAAAATATCGCTTTCGGAAGAGTTGAGGTACTTGGGCTGCACATCTCCCAGCGCCCTGCCGCCGAATCCGATGACCTTCCCCGCCGTATTGATGATTGGGAAAATCACCCGGTTCCGGAATTTGTCGTAGTACCCCTTCCGGCCCTGTTGGATCAATCCCAGCTTCAGCATGTCCTGCGTGGTCACCCCTTCTTTTTCCAAGTGGTTCATCAGGGCATTCCAGCTGTCCGGCGCATATCCCAGTCCGAACTTCTGTATGGTGTTGTCCTTCAGTCCTCGCTTCCGAAGATATGTATATCCCGGATTCGGCCCTTCCGTTAATTTTCGAAAGAAGAATCGAGCCGCTTTCCGGTTGATTTCATAGTACTTGTTGTAATCCGTGCGATGTCCCCGTTTCTGCTCCGGCATCCGGATTCCGTAATCCTCGCACAGTTTCTCCACCGACTCCACAAAGGAAAGGTTGTAGTAGCGCTCCACAAAATGAATCACATCTCCCTTCTCTCCGCATCCGAAGCAGTGGTAGAACTGCCGCTCCTCGTTCACGTTGAAGGAAGGTGTTTTCTCACTGTGAAACGGGCACAGCCCCTTATAGCTGCTTCCCGCCTTTTTCAGGGAGACTTCCCGGCCGACGACATCCACAATGTTGACCCTGGTTTTCAATTCGTCAATAAAATTATTGTCAAATGCCATCCTTTCCTCCTACATCGTCCGGCTAGCCTTTGTAATCCGTCCAGGCTTTCGGTACGAACAGATCCGAATACAGGGAAATCGCATACCGATCCGTCATTCCGGAAATGTAATCCTTTACCGCTTCTTCCTTTCCATCTTCTCCGGCAATTTCCCGGTACAGGTCCGGCAAGCGTTCCGGATTACTGCAGAAATAGTCGTACAGCTGACGAATCACCATCTCCACCTTATTCATGTCCTCCGCTCTTTTTACCCGAGCGCTGTCGTAGACATTTCGAAACATGAATTCCCGAAGTTCATCCAACGCCTCCTGAAAAGACGGGCTGAGCTGAATGCAGTCCTGGTCGGCACTGGCGTGCACCAGGTTGTCGATCAGATTGTTGATTCGATTCGAATGGGTTCGCCCCAGCACCCGAATATTCTTCTCCGGAAGGTCCTTCTCGGAAATGACGCCGCTTCGAATGGCATCGTCAATATCGTGATTGATATAAGCGATTCGGTCGCTGAAGCGCACAATCTGACCCTCCATGGTAAAAGGAAGATTCGGTCCGCTGTGATTCAGGATGCCGTCCCGAACCTCTTTAGTGAGGTTCAGTCCCCGACGCTTGGCGGAAGATTCCAATCGGTCCACTACCCGAAGGCTTTGCACGCGGTGCTTAAATCCGCCGGGATAGATGCGGTCCAGAATGGCTTCCCCATTGTGACCGAAGGGCGTATGTCCCAGGTCGTGTCCCAGCGCAATGGCCTCCGTCAAATCCTCGTTGTAGTTCAGAATCCGGGCAATCGTCCGGGATACCTGAGCGACTTCCAACGTGTGGGTCAGCCGCGTACGGTAGTGATCTCCCTCCGGCGCCAAAAACACCTGCGTCTTGTGCACCAGTCTCCGGAATGCTTTGGAATGAATAATTCGATCCCGATCCCGCTGGAAATCCGTCCGGTACCGGCAAGGCTCTTCCGCCATCTGCCGTCCCCGAGACTCCGCGGCTTTCGCCGCCCGCGCATCCAATATTTCGTATTCCCGCTTCTCGATATCTTCCCGGTAATTCATTGTTATCCTAGCCCTTGATTCCTGTGTGGCCGAAACCGCCTTCTCCGCGAACCGTATCCTGCAGCTCGGTGGTCACTTCCACTTCCACTCGCTCGTATTTTGCAATCACCAGCTGGGCAATTCGATCCCCGTTCTGAATTTCAAACGGCTCCGAACCCCAGTTAATCAGCGGCACCTTCAGTTCTCCCCGGTAGTCGGAATCGATGGTTCCGATTCCGTTCACCAGGCCGATGCCCTTCTTAATGGCCAGCCCGGATCTGGCCCGAACCTGGCCTTCATAGCCCCGGGGAATTTCCACATAAATGCCGGTAGGTACCAGGCGGCGCTCCATCGGCTGAAGCACCATGGGTTCCTGCAGATAGGCCTTCAGGTCCATTCCGGAAGCACCCTCTGTGGCATAAGCCGGAATGTTTCCGCTCTCGGAAATTATTCTTAACTTCATCAGCTGATTCCTTTCTATAGCTCTGTTCCCTCTACCATATCCTGTACGGAGACATCGTAGCCGTCAATCTCGTAGTTGTAGGCCTTGTGAAAATCGTATTCCGGTTTCTCTCCCAGGAATGCGGCCGCACTGATATTGTACCGCGCATCCCGAACGCAAAGTTCTTCTCCGGTGTTTCGGTCGATGACCGAAGGTTCCACGATGTACCACTTTCGGAACCGGTAGATGGCATCCGCCAGACTTTCCGGATCTTCACATCCCACTACCGAGCGGCGCATGGTATCCGCCAGGAAGTAGAGGTCCGTCTCCTCGTCCGGCACCCGGTTGAGAAATTCTTCGAAATAGGATTTCGCCAAATCCCGAAACTGGGTGAAATCCACCTCCCGCAGCAAATCGTCAATCAGGTTCTGTTCTATGGTCTGATCCTCCTCCAAAAGGGAGGCCATGTTCTCGTAATAGGTAAATTCTTCCGGATCTGAAATATCCAGAACATTGTAAAATTCCGTCTTATCCATCCTTTTTCCTTACTCACTTTTCCCTTTACGGAAAATATGTACCTAAAATTATTCAGTTTTACATTATAGCACTAATGCAATGGAAAATGCAAGAGGTGTTTTTGTTTTTTTATCGAAAGCGGCAATACAAATGAAACGAATCAAAAAACAGAAAATGATGCACAAAGGTTAACAAGAGCCTTCGTGCATCATTTTTGGTAACTATTCCCCTTTCGTCGCTTCGCTGTCCTTTGGCAAAATCAGGTTTGCCACTACCGCAACGATGAACACTACCGCAACGCAGTTTTCCGCAAATACGGTGTAGATAATCGGCGGAAACACGCTGAAGATTTCCGGAACCTGGGTGAAACCGATTCCGATTCCCAGAGACAGCGCCGCAATGGTGATGTTCCGCTGTTCGAAGCCGCAGGCCGCGATCATCTTCATGCCGCTTACGACGATACTGCCGAACATCATGATGGTGCAGCCGCCCAGCACCGCATCCGGAAGGGTCGCCAGTACGGCACCAAAGAACGGGAATATTCCCGCCAGAATCATGATGCAGGCACCCACTCCGATAACCATCCGGTTCACGACTTTTGTCATGGCAATCAGTCCCACGTTCTGGCTGAAGGAAGTAACCGGGAGGCATCCCAGGATACCGGACAGCATGCTGGCATATCCGTCACAGGCAATGGAACCCTCGGTTTCCTTTACCGTTACCGACCGGTTCAATCCGGAGATTGCAAGCGCGGAGGTATCGCCGATGGTCTCTGTGGCGGACACCAGGAAGATTAACGTCATGGACACGATGGCGCTGGCTTTGAACACCGGCTTGAACGGCATGATGGACGGAAGGCTCACCGCTGCGGTGTCATGCAGTGCGGAGAAATCCACCGCCCCCATGAATACGGCGAGGATATAGCCCACCACCAATCCGAAAAGCACGGACAGCTGTTTCCAGTAGGATTTTGCCAACATATCGAAAATCAGGCAGCTCAACAGCGTTACCGTTCCCAAAATCCAGTTCTGCACCGAACCGAACCGATCGTTTCCGCTGCCGCCGCCGAAGGAAGCGGCACCGACGGACAGCAGAGAAAATCCGATGGCCGTTACGACGCTGGCGGAAACAATCGGCGTGATGAGTTTGGTCCAATATTTTGCAAAGAGGCCGATGGTTCCTTCAATGAAGCCGCCGACGATGACCGCGCCGACGATGGCATTATAGCCATACTGAGCACCGACGGTGCAGGCCACGGACACGAACGTAAAGCTGATGCCCATTACGATTGGCAGTCCCGAACCCACCTTCCATATCGGAAACAGCTGAATCAGCGTACCGATTCCGGCAATCACCATGGTGGTCTGAATCAGCTTAGCCGTTTCACCGGACCCCAGGTGACAGGCGTTTGCCACGATAATCAGCGGCGCGATATTCGCGACGAACATCGCCAGGATATGTTGCAGTCCGAACGGAACCGCTTTTCCCAGCGGAACTCTTCCGTTCAGGTTGTAAATATTGGAAATATCAGCTTTTGAATTATTCATTCATTCCCCTTTCTTATCTCAACGTTGATGCAGTGATACATGGTTGTTATTATACATCAACTTCAGGCGAATTTTCTGTACATATTTTCATGCATTTTCTTAGATTAAATTATCGTCCTGCTCCAGTTCCTTCTCGTCGGTCTTCTTGTGGCTCTTTCGGTCCACCACCAGCTCATGGGTTTTAATGGTAACGGTGGTGTGCGGCTCCACGGATTTCGTCACAAAAGCGTTGCCGCCGATGACCGCGCCCTCACCGATGACGGTACGACCGCCCAGCACCGAAGCGCCGGAGTACAGGGTTACGTAATCCTCGATAGTTGGGTGCCGCTTGGTTCCGTGCATCTTCTGACCGTCCTTCGTGGACAGGGCACCGATGGTCACGCCCTGATAGATCTTCACGTGTTCCCCAATTACCGACGTGGAACCCACAACAACGCCGGTGGCATGGTCGATGCAGAAGTATTTTCCGATCTTTGCCCCCGGATGGATATCCACCCCCGTCTTAGTGTGGGAGTATTCCGTCATCATACGAGGAATCAACGGCACGTTCAGACGCTGCAGACCATGAGCCAATCGATAGATTGCCGTCGCCAGAATTCCCGGGTACGATAAAACAATTTCGTGTTTGCTGTTGGCTGCCGGGTCACCTTCAAAAGTCGCCTCGATATCCGTATCCAAATATTCCCGGATTTCCGGAAGCTGCCGGAAGAACTCCAGCGTGATTTTTTTTGCCGCCTTTTTCCGCTGCGCCCGGTCCACATCCGCATACCGCTCATCGTACAGAAGTGCCAGCTCAATCTGCTTCCGCAGCCGGTACATCACGTCTTCGATAATCACGGAAATCTTGGTCTCCGTGTGCACCGTATGGTACACCTTCTCCCGATAATATCCCGGGAACAGCACTGCCAGAAGTTCATCCAGAATCACCACAATCTGATCCCGGTCCGGCTGCTCGAAGAACTTGAGATTGTCGATATCCCGCCCCTTCTGATAATCCTTCAGGATTCCGGCCACGACCTGTTCCACTTCCAGATTCATCTCCTCGTCGCTGCAATCCTCCGGCACCGGAATGTAATTCTCCGCGCCCTCATACGCCCTTGCCATCTTCTCCGCCATGGGTCGTTTTCCCCTTTCTTTCATTAAATCATACACATTTTGTTCTATAGTAACATTTTTTTTCGTAAAAAAAAGGAAATGCCCCAAAAGGGTGCATTTCCTCTACGAATGTATTAAACTACCGGTTCAGCCTACAGGATAGAACTACAGGAGCCAAATCCGATAATTTACCCGTTTACACTGCTGAAATCCGCGCCTGCCGGTCCCTCCGGCAGTCCTTCTTCCGGCTCCACCGTATCCGGCAGAATCACGCCGACTTCGGAACGCTGTACGAAATGCACATTATCCTGCGCTTCAGTGGCAATTTCCACGCAATCGTCCACCAGACGTTCCATGTTGTAGATGATGTCGTTGAAATCATCCGTCAATCCCGCATCGCATTCTCCGTTCTGCACTCTCTTCAGATGCGCCTTTCGGAAGCTCTTCTGCGAGCGGCGAAGTCTTGCTTTGGATTTGTTAATCTGCTCCATGGTAATCGGCGTATCGTACGCCACCGCATCCATGGCCAGTGTAAAGAATTGCTGAATCTCTTCAAAGCATTCTACCAACTCCCCTCTGGCAATGCCGGAAAGGTTTCGGCCGCTGTTCATGATATTGTGAATCTGTGCCAGAATTTCGTTGCTTCGAATCGCCATTCTCTTCAGCGTAGTGACAACCCCCAGAAGTCCGGCCGCCTGCTCGGACTGCGTGTCATTCATTTTACTCTCTTCATAGAGCTGCACGATGTATTCCGAAACCTTCTGGTGAAGTTCGCGAATACCGGCAGACAAATCCTGCAGCTGGGTTTCTTCTTCCGTAGATGTCGATTTCTTCACGATGTCTTTCGCGGACTGCAGCATGTCCACCACCAGGTTGGCAACGTTTCCGATTTCACGGGATACCAGGTACAGTGCAGCGGACGGCTGAGTCAGCACGTGGCGGTCCAGGAACTTCGGTTCGCCCAGGCTCTCTGCCGGTTTGCGCTCTCCCTTAATCAGCCAGCTGACCCAGCGAACCATCAGCGGAATCAGCGGCAGCCAGATCAGGGTTACCGTTACGTTGAACAGCGTGTGGGCATTGGCAATCTGTCTGGAGATGACGGACACCTCCGGCCCTTTGGTGGAAATGTACTGTACGACTTTTGCAAAGTACGGAAGAATGCAGAACGCCACTGCCGCTCCCGTTATGTTAAAGGTACAGTGCGCCGCCGCAACTCTCTTGGCATCTCTGGACTGTCCGATGGATGCCAGGATTGCGGTGATGGTGGTACCGATATTGTCTCCCAAAAGAATCGGAATCGCACCGGCCAATCCGATGATACTGGTGACACCGTCCGGCCCGGCTTGGCTGGCGAAGTTCTGAAGTACCGCAATGGTAGCAGAGCTACTCTGCACCACCAGGGTCATCACGGTTCCCAGAGCGACACCCAGAATCGGCATGTCTTTCACCTGACCCATCAGCTGGATGAACACATCGCTGGTGGCCAACGGCTTCATGACGCTGCCCATGATTTCAATTCCTTCAAACAGCAATCCAAAGGAGAAGATGACCATACCGATCTGTTTGATTTTGTCTTTCTTTGCGATGAAGTACATGATAAATCCGATGAAAATAATCGGGTAGATGTAGTCGCTGAGCTTAAACGCCAGCAACTGTGCTGTCATTGTGGTACCGATGTTGGCACCGAAAATCACGGAAATCGCCTGGGGCATGCTAATCAGCCCGGCACTGACGAATCCGATAATCATAACGGTGGTGGCGGAACTGCTCTGGAGCACTGCCGTTACCAGTGCGCCGGCCAAAACACCCATTACCGGATTTTTGGTCAGGAATCCCAGAATCCGCTTCATCTTATCTCCGGCCGCCTTCTGAAGGGCATCGCTCATTTTATTCATTCCGTAAAGGAAAATTGCCAGTCCTCCCAGCAGACCAAATAATGTCTGTAAAGTCTCGTTCATTTTTCTATCCTCCTGTTCTTCTACGGTTATTGTAGCGGAGAATGGATTTTACAACTATCAGCGAGATGTAAATCAAATATCAAATCTTTGTAAAGTCCCACGGACAGCCAGGAATGGTGTATAATAGCAGTGATAAATAACCGATAGAACACGAACAGGAGGCGGCCCCATGAACGGCGAAATTCGACGATCCGAAATACTTCAGAAATTGCAGAACAGCGGCCGCGCCATCTCCGGCAGTGCCCTGGCCAAAACCTTCGGGGTCAGCCGCCAGGTCATCGTGCAGGACATCGCCCTCCTTCGGGCGCAAGGCATTCACATCACTCCCACCAACCGAGGCTACCTGCTGGAGCGAAGCACCGGCCGGGCGACTCGCGTCTTCAAGGTCATCCACACGGAAGAGGAAGTGGAGGACGAACTCACTCGGATTGTGGATCTGGGCGGCACCATCAAAGATGTTTTTATCTACCATCGGGTGTACGGCGTGGTTCGCGGCGAACTGAACATCCGCTCCCGCCTGGACGTGTCCCATTACATGGCGGAAATGCACGGGGGTAAAAGCAGATTGCTTTCCCGCTCCACTTCCGGCTACCACTACCATACCGTAATTGCGGACAGCGAGGAGATTCTGGATGTCATTCAGGAGGAACTGCATCAAAACAATTATCTGGCGCCGCTGCAGCCGGAAGAGCCGGTGCACTTCGGACCGCCGGAGGAATAGGATTGGATTGAGTAGAATAAGAGAAAGACGCCACACCAAAGGATTCGGTATGGCGTCTGTTTTTATATGTAATCTAATAGGATTTCCGGTAGAGCTCGTATCCTACGGATTTCAGGAGTTTTGGCACCTCCCGGATTTCCTTTCGGATAAAGGCTTTGGTGCTCTCCGGCAATTCGTCGTACGGAACCAGCTCCGAGGAGTGCTTCAGCTCGGAGTCCTTCACCCCGGCAGTCCAGCCGTCCTCCAGCTTGTCCTTTACCCAGCGGCGATGTTCGATTTCCGACAGCAGCTCTAGGTCCGGACCGTACAGTTCCCGAATGGTGTCCACCGCGTTCGGCACAATCGGCCGGATGCCCAGCACCGCATCGAACTGCACCAGATGTTCCCCCAGGAAACGAATGCGGGAGCGGTAGCCTTCTTTGAAGAACTCATCCAGCTCTTCCCAGTCCGCCATCTCCTCTTCTTCCCAGATGAGATCCAGCGCTTTCGGATGCAGGATATCGCTGTCGTTGGCCAGTTCCATGGACACTTCCCGAAGACGGCGCTTCCGATATTCTTCGTGGGAAATAAAGGCGTACTTCTCCACCATGCTTCCCAGAATCTGCTCGAAGGTGAGCTTTCGCTCGAAATCCGCCACATTCAGATGAATATCCAGCTGCGTGTTCATGGGCAGGTTGGACGGCGTGAACCGGCTCACGTGAGACAGCCGGCACATGGCCAGAATGAATTCCAAAGAGCGGGCTCCGTGCCGGTATTCCGACACCCGAAGGAGTGCGGAAAGCAGTCCGTTGGAAATGTTTACCTTCCCGGTCTCCTCATCGTACACCGAAGGAATCCGACGAATAATCTGCTGACGAAGGAGCATCGCCCGGCGGATGATATGGCTGCGGTCCGTCTTGCAGTCCGGATTCAGCCCCCGGATATTCAGAATGCCCTTCAGACGGCTGACGAAATCCGGACCCTTCACCCGCTGGAACTCCGCAATTCGCTCCTCATCATCTCCCGGCAGAAAGTCGTTGAAGGAATGCGCAGTTCCGCCGGCAAAGACGAATACCGCCTTGTTGATTTTCTTGGTTTTGCCCCACAGAGAGTATTCTCCGTCCTGCATCGGTGCCAGGAAGTACCGGAGCCAGCCCCGGTTGATGCCATCCCGGTCAGAATCGAATTCGTCGAAGAACACCAGCGGGATGCTGCCCTCCGCATTGGACAGCGCTTCGTCCAGCGCCTCAAAGAGCGCCGCCGGCTTTTCAATCTGAGACAGGTTGATGGCATACACCGCAAAATTTCCGCTGGTCTCCGCAATCTGCTTCACGCCGAAGGATTTGCCGGAGCCCGGATAGCCGAAAACGGCGATGGACAGAGGCTGGACGCACTCGCCCAGATCTGCCGCCTCGCACTGCTCCGCATAATCGTCCAGCAGCATCTTGACGGTGTTGTAATTCTCGATTTCCCGCACATCCACGGTGGTGAGGTTTTTGTACCAGCACACGGGAACGCGGTGCAGCAGTTCATCCGGTCCGTCGGTGACAATCTGCTTCGCCACCGCCAGGTACTGTCCCGGCTGAGATTTGCAGTATTCATCCAGAATGGAGAACGGTGCGGTGTTGGCCACCAGAGTTTTCAAGCTGCGGTTCGGAATCCGGCAGCGTGCCAGTTTTCCGGAGGCCCATTTCTCCTCCAGAATCGCCAGAACCGGAATCAGAGAATCCTCATCCGACAGAGTAGAACGCTCGAATTCGTCCGGCGTAAAATACAGGGTCCACTGCCCGTCCTCCCGGATCAAGGCGCCCTGTTCGTTCAGCAGGACTGCCATATCCGGACGATTTCGAAGGGAACGCATGGAATCGTTTACGTTCAGCACCAGCAGAAAGTCGTTCACCGTCCGCTCATAAGAAATCTTCCGGGTAATCCGGTAATCCATGCCCCGAAGCTGGTGCGTGGACAGAAGAGGAATACGGTCGTTGGCAAAAGCCTCCTTAAAGCTCTTCCCCGGAACGTACTCCACATAGCATTTAGGGTCTTTAAACATAATCTCTATCCTTTCCGTCGGCTTCCGCAAGCCGCGCACTCCGGATTGGCATCCGGCAAAGGAACTTCCCGAATGCGTCCGGTCAGAAGATCAAAGGTGAGCATTTTTCCGACGAGGAGTCTTCCCACTCCGGTGATGTATTTCATCGCTTCCGCCGCCTGGAAAGATCCCACGATTCCGGCAATCGGTCCGATGACGCCCCCTTCTCTCGCTGTCGGCGCTTCTCCCGGTTTCGGTTCTTCCCCAAAAATACACCGGTAGCAAGGTCCTTTTCCCGGTACGTAGGTCATCAATTGCCCGTTCAGTCCCAGAATTCCCGCATGGCTGTAGGGTTTCCCCTTTTCCACACAGCCGTCGTTAATCAGGAATTTGGTATGGTAATTGTCCGTGGCATCCAGGATAAAATCATAGCCTTCAATCAATTCTCCGATGTTCTCCCGGGTGACCATCCGGTGAATGGGAATAATCTCCACATTGGGATTCAGGTCCCGAAGGGTCTCCGCGGCGGATTCCACCTTGGGCTGTCCCAGATTCCCGGTTCCGTGGAGAATCTGACGCTGGAGATTGGATCGGTCCACTGTATCTCCATCCACAATTCCCACAGTGCCCACGCCTCCGGCCGCCAAATACAGGGAGGCCGGGGACCCCAGGCCCCCGGCTCCGATTATCAGCACCTTTGCCTCTTTCAATTTTTCCTGGGCTTCTTCTCCCCATTCCGGGATCAGAAGCTGACGGGAATACCGTTCTTTTTCTTCCGCTGTTATCATCTCTAGCTCCCCTTTTGCGTTTTACGATTTCATTATATCATTCCTTGTTCGGAAAAGGAATCGGATTCCAGGTACTTTCGGAACAGGTCCGCCGGATTCTCCGCATCCATGGCAGAACTCATCATGGCGAAGCCCGCGGCCCCGGCCCGCCGCACCTCCGGTGCGCGGGCCGGGGTCAGGCCGCCCAGCGCGAACACCGGCATGGGGGCGGCCTGACCGCAGACTTCCGCCAGGAAGTCTGCGCCGCGTGGCGGCAGGCCCGGTTTGCAGTCCGTTGCATACACGTGCCCGGCCGTCACATAATCGCATCCAAAATTTTTTGCTCGAAGCACATCCTCCACGGAGTGGCAGGACGCACCCAGCACCCGGAATTCCTTCCGTTCCTCCGCACTCATTTTTTCCAGGGCATCCAGCGGCATGTGCAGCGCCGGGACGCCCAGCTCCTGCGCCACCTCCGGGTGGCTGTGAACAATTATTGAAGCACCGGCACTCCGGCAGATATCCCGGACCTTCCGGGCCAGCGCCGAATATTCTTTTACCGGCAGATCCTTCTCCCGAAGCACAATGCCGAAGGGCTTCGCGGCGGCGATTTTCTCAATTTGTTTCAGGAAATCCGCTTCCCCCTCGAACCGCTTTCGGCTGGTAATCACCAGAATTTCCGGATTACTGCACGTACACATAATCGTTCATCACCGGCTGAAGACCGGCCGCTTCCTGATCCCGGTACATCTCCTCCAGGCTCCGATCGTCATCGATATCGAACTGCTCGTCGCCCTCGGCTTCTCCCTTCTTTCCGGTATACTTCTCCTCATGGTCGCCGATTCCGGTGGATACGCCGGCGGAAACCTTGGTGGCCGCAATCCGGGTAATGCCGTCTCGGAAAGAGCGGCTCTCTCTAGAGGATACCACAATCTGCGCAAACGGCAGGAAAATCCGGTATGCGCACAGAATCTGACACAGCTGGGTCTCATGCACATCCTTCGGATTGATTTTGTCGTTGTTCACAATCGGACGCAGTCTCGGGCAAGAGATGGAAATATCCGCATGCGGGTTTTTTCTCTGCAGCAAACAGGCGTGCAGCGCCGTGGCAAAGGCGTCCTTTCGGAAATCCGAAAGTCCCAGCAGTGCGGACATCCCGACGCCTCTCATGCCGCCCATGAGCGCTCTCTCCTGAGCTTCGAAGCGGTACGGCCAGATTCTCTTGTTGCCGGCCAGGTGCAGCTGCTCGTAGCGGTCCGAATCGTAGGTTTCCTGGAATACGGTGACGTAATCCACCCCGCATTCGTGCAGGTACCGGTAATCCTCCACGTTCACCGGATAGATTTCGATGCCCACGTTCCGGAAATACTTCTTCGCCAGTTTGCAGGCCTCGCCGATGTATTTTACGTCGCTTTTTACCGGAGACTCGCCGGTCAGCAGCAAAATTTCCTCAATACCGGTATCCGCGATGACCTTCATCTCGTGCTCAATCTGTTCCGAATCCAGCTTCAGCCTCCGAATGTGGTTGTAGCAGTTGAATCCGCAGTATACGCAGTAGTTCTCGCAGTAGTTGGCGATGTACAGCGGCGTGAAGATGTTCACGGAATTTCCGAAGTGACGGGAGGTCTCCCGGTTGGCACGGCGAGCCATCTGCTCCAGGAAGGGTTCCGCTGCCGGAGACAGCAGCGCCTTCAGATCCTCAACGGAGCAGGTCTCCTGCTCCAAAGCCCGCTGCACGTCCCGCGCCGTGTACTCCGACGGATTGTATTCCGCCATTTCCTTCATCACCCGAAGGCGGAGGGACGGATCGATTTGATCCATTCCTTCCAGATACTTCATATGATCGATTCTGGAGGACGGGTCGTTCTCCAGACGATGCTTCTTCTCCAAAGCGGCAGGTGCCAGATACTCGGAATCCACCAAAAATTCATTTTCCATAGAGCACCTCCCTTAGTTCCGCAGGAATCCGGTCAGCGGGTCGGATGCGGATGCACCTCTGGTAAGAACTCTTCCCAGACCGGCCAGGTATGCTTCTCTTCCGGCCTCTACGGCTTTACCGAACGCACTGGCCATCTGCGGTACATCGCCGGCGGTCGCCAAAGCGGTGTTGGCCATAATTGCCGCCGCACCCATTTCCATGGCTTCACATGCCTGAGACGGTCTGCCGATTCCCGCATCCACGATAATCGGAAGCTCAATCTCATCGATGAGAATCTGGATAAATTCCTTCGTTGCCAGACCCTTGTTGGATCCGATCGGGGACGCCAGCGGCATTACCGCAGCGGCACCGGCATTCACCAGATCTCTTGCGGTATTCAGATCCGGATACATGTACGGCATAACGATAAAGCCTTCCTTCGCCAGAATCTCCGTGGCTTCCACCGTCGCCTGGTTGTCCGGCAGCAGGTACTTGCTGTCCCGCATGATCTCCACCTTTACAAAATCTCCGCAGCCCAGTTCTCTGCCCAGTCTGGCAATACGAACCGCTTCTTCCGCCGTCCGCGCGCCGGAGGTATTCGGCAGCAGGGTGATGTTCTTCGGGATGTAGTCCAAAATATTCTCACTGTCCTTCGTGTTGGCCCGGCGAACCGCCACGGTGATCAGCTCCGCACCGGCGTTCTCCACCGCCGCCTTAATGAGATCCAGGCTGTACTTTCCGGAGCCCAAAATAAATCTCGAATTAAATTCTTTTCCGCCAATTACTAATTTATCGTCTTTCATTTGAATGCACCTTTCTCCTGCATCGGTCCGGACGTGACTGGCACGTTCCGCATCATTGTTTTTAGGGATTATCTATAAAAAAAGATTCGTTCGTCATCAGTGTCCGGCTTAGCCGCCACCCATGAATTTCACCACTTCGATGGCATCGTCTTCCTGAAGAACCCTTGTATCGTAGGCCGTCTTCGGCACGATTTCCAGATTCACTTCCACCGCAACGGCGGTTCGCTTGTAGCCTTCCGCTTCCAGCATCTCCGCAACGGTCATGGGTCTGTCGAATTTCCGATCTTCCCCGTTGATTTTCATCCCTTTCACCTCCTTCACTTACAGAATCGGCGCATCCAGATTGATTGTTTTCATCTTCATATCGCGATGCTCCGGGGCTCGGAAGCCGCCGAAGCACCGTACTTTTTTTTACCGAATCATCGGCACTTTCTCTTATGAGAACTTAGAGAATATCGATGTATTCTCCGGACAGAGCCTTGTTCATGCTCCGTACCGCACAGAACTTACCGCACATGCTGCAGGTCTCGCTGTGATCTTCTTCCGGGGAACGGTCGTCCCGGATGGCTTTCGCCGTCACCGGATCCAGAGCGCACTCGAACTGCGCATCCCAATCCAATTCTCTTCTGGCATCCGCCATCTTATCGTCGATATCCCGCGCATTCGGAATGCCCTTAGCGATATCCGCTGCGTGAGCGGCGATCTTGGAAGCGATGATGCCCTGCTTGGTGTCTTCCACGTTCGGCAGTGCCAGGTGCTCTGCCGGTGTTACGTAGCACAGGAATGCCGCGCCGTTCATAGCTGCTACGGCGCCGCCGATTGCAGCGGTGATGTGGTCATAGCCCGGAGCGATGTCGGTCACCAGCGGTCCCAGTACGTAGAACGGAGCGCCCATGCAGATGCTCTGCTGCACCTTCATGTTGGCCGCAACCTGATCCAGCGGAACGTGTCCCGGACCTTCCACCATTACCTGTACGTTGTGATCCCACGCTCTCTTGGTGAGCTCTCCCAGGCGAACCAGCTCCTCAATCTGGCATACGTCGGTTGCGTCGGCCAGACATCCCGGACGGCAGGCATCTCCCAGGGATACGGTAACGTCGTACTCCTCGCAGATGTCCAAAATCTCATCGTAATATTCGTAGAACGGGTTCTCATTTCCGGTCATGCACATCCATGCAAAAACAAGACTTCCGCCACGGCTGACGATGTTCATCTTTCTCTTGTGCTTCCGAATCTGCTCGATGGTTTTCCGAGTGATTCCGCAGTGCAGTGTGACGAAGTCCACACCGTCCTCTGCGTGAAGGCGGACAACATCCACGAAATCCTGTGCCGTCAGGGTAGCCAGATCTCTCTGATAGTGAATGACACTGTCGTATACCGGAACGGTTCCGATCATTACCGGGCATTCCGATGTGAGCTTCTGACGGAACGGCTGGGTATTGCCGTGGCTGGACAGGTCCATAATCGCTTCAGCGCCCAAGTCCACTGCGCTCATCACTTTCTGCATCTCAATGTCGTAATCTTTGCAGTCTCTGGATACGCCGAGGTTGACATTGATCTTGGTGCGAAGCATGCTTCCCACACCTTCTGCCGATAAGCACTCATGTCTCTTGTTCGCCGGAATTGCAACCTTTCCTTCTGCAACAAGTTTCATAAGCGCCTCGACATCCATGTTTTCCTTTGCCGCAACGGTACGGATCTGCTCCGTCACAATTCCCTTTCTTGCAGCATCCATCTGTGTCGTGTAATTGCTCAAAATAATCCTCCTTACTTTCTTCCGGCGGCTTCTGCCGGATTCAAATGAACAATTTTTTCTACCGCGGCAGAAAGTGGTGCTCCCGGTCTGCCGCCTGCAATAAAAAACACGGATTACCAACTTTCGTTCCGGTAATCCGTGGGTTTCACGATATTATCTTCCCTCCGTTGGCATTATCCAAATCAGGTTATGGGTCGAAGTATTCCTTCCTCTCAGCCGGTTGCTTCCAGCTCCCCGTATGTTTTTTTACTGCAGTTCCATTGTATCACGATTCCAAATTCTGTCAATTATTTTCCGTTTACGGATTGTAATGATATTCATGTTCATGTATAATTTCACATTGTACGGGTTATAATACATAACCCGTGCGAACAAAGAAAGAGAGAGGAAACTATTACTATGGAGAAAAACGTTAGCAAGGCGCGGTTCATCGTGCCTTCCGTCATCGGAATCTTCCTGTTCATGATTCCAATCAAGGTGGACGGAAGCTGGACCATCGCCGTCAAAATCATCGCAGACTGGATTTCTGCCATCGCCGAAAGCATCCTGCCCGGTCTTTGCCTGTTTATCCTGACCGTTTCGGCCGTGCTGTGCCTGATTGCTTTTGCGAAACCGAAATTCATCATGGGAAATACGCTCTTGAAAGAAGCGTTCTGCTGCACGCCATTCTGGGCAGCCACCCGTGTGCTGGGATGCATCTTCTGCTGGCTGGCCTACTTTAGTCTGGGAAATGAACAGGACCGGGGATTTGCAAAATTCATCGGTGCCATCACCGGGCCGGATCAGGGCGGAATGGCACTCGGCCTCATCGTGGGATTGGTCATCATCTTCTTGATTGCCTCCTTCCTGCTTCCGCTGCTGCTGGATTTCGGCCTTCTGGAATTCGTGGGTGCCCTGCTGACGAAGTTCATGCGTCCCCTGTTTCAGGTTCCGGGTCGTGCGGCGGTAGACTGCATCACCTCCTGGATCGGTGACGGCACGCTGGGAGTTATGCTCACCTGCAATCAGTACGAGGGCGGCTACTACTCCACAAAAGAAGCATCCATCATTTCCACCTGCTTTTCCGCCGTATCCATCACCTTCTCCATGGTGGTGCTGGCTCAGGTGGATTTGACCCAATACTTCGGCATCTACTATTTAATAATCTGTCTGATCGGTATCGTCTGCGCGGTAATCTGTCCGAGAATCTATCCGCTGCAAAAAAAGCCGAACGATTACCTGATTCCGGGCAAAGCCATGCCGGAAACGCTGCCGGAGGGTTTTACGTCTTCGAAAGAGTACGGCCTGCACCTGGCTATGAAGAGAGCCGCAGCCCACAAAGGCGTCGGCGAATTCTTTAGAAACGGAGCAAAGAATTGCCTGAACATGTGGTTCGGCGTCCTGCCAACCGTTATGTGCATCGGTACCGCGGCCCTGGTGGTAGCCAACTATACCCCGGTGTTCGACTGGCTGGGCATGCCGTTCCGTCCGCTTCTCAGCGCCCTGCAAGTGCCGGATGTCGCTGCGGCGGCTTCCACTATGGTAGTCGGCTTCACGGATATGTTCACCCCATCGGTAATCATCGCCGGCACCAATGCGGTTCCCATGACCCGCTTCATCGTTGCAGTGGTTTCCGTGACCCAGGTGCTGTTCCTGGACGAAGTAGGGGGACTGATTCTCAGCTCCAAGCTGCCGATCAACCTGTTCGAGCTGTTCGTCATTTTCCTGGAACGAACCATTATTTCCCTGGCAATCGTCTGCCCGATCGCCCATCTGCTGTTCTAATTGCAAGCGGCATTTTCTAAGAATCAAAACGCATCCGAAGGATATCGATATTCCTTTCGGATGCGTTTTTTCTTTTTCCGCACACATGTTTGTGGTACACTTTTATTGATATAAGACGAATATGTATAATCAACTTGAAAGGACGGTGCCGCTATGTTTCGCAAAATGCGTCGCTTCAAACAGCAGATTACCGATGAGGAATGCCGGAGAATCCTGGCAGAAGAAGGCCGAGGCGTGTTGTCCCTCTTTGGCGAGGACGGATACCCTTACGGCATCCCGATGAATTATTTTTATGATGAAGACGAAAACAAGATCTACTTCCACTGCGCAAAGGAGGGACACAAAATCGACGCCCTTCAGGCCAACGGGAAAGTGTCCTTCTGTGTGCTGGACAAAGGCACCTACTCGGAAGGGGACTGGGCCTGCACCCTGCACAGCGTCATCGTGTTCGGCGAGATTCAGCTTGTTTCCGATGAGAAAAAGGCTTTTGAAAAACTGTGCAGCCTGGGAATCAAGTACTATCCCACCCGAGAAGAAGGCATCGAAACTGCCACCGCCAACGCCTCCCGCACGCAGATTCTGGAGCTGGACATCCACCACATCACCGGCAAACGGGTTCATGAGAAATAGCAAAAGCCGAAATTCTGACGGACTTTCGAACAAACAAAAGGAGGCAGCCGCGCTGCCTCCTTTTTGCTTGCTCTTAAAGCCTTCCGGCTTTCTCCAATATCCGCTTCAAATACTGACCGGTATAGGATTCCGGGCACATCGCCACTTCCTCCGGGGTGCCGGTGGTCACAATCGTTCCGCCCCCGTCGCCGCCGTCCGGCCCCAGGTCGATAATGTGATCCGCACATTTGATTACATCCAGATTGTGCTCGATCACCAGCACTGTGTTTCCGTCGTCCACCAGACGGTTTAGTACGTACATCAGTTTGTCCACATCCGCGAAATGAAGTCCCGTGGTCGGCTCGTCCAGGATGTACAAGGTCCGACCGGTGCTCCGCTTGGAAAGCTCCGTGGCCAGCTTGATTCGCTGGGCCTCACCGCCGGAAAGCTGCGTGGACGGCTGTCCCAGTTTCACGTATCCCAGACCCACTTCATCCAGCGTCTTCAAATATCGCTCGATTCCCGCCTGGTTCGCAAAGAACGGCAAGGCTTCCGAAACGGACATGTCCAGCACCTGAGAAATATTCTTTCCTTTGTATTTTACTTCCAACGTCTCGTGGTTGTACCGGGCACCGCCACACACCTCGCACGGCACGTACACATCCGGCAGGAAGTGCATCTCCACTTTCGTGATGCCGTCTCCGCGGCAGGCCTCGCATCGGCCCCCCTTCACGTTGAAGCTGAAACGGCCTTTGGAATATCCTCGGACCTTCGCTTCCGGCATTTGGGCAAAAAGATCTCGAATATGGTCGAACATTCCCGTATAGGTGGCCGGATTGGATCTCGGCGTCCGCCCAATCGGCGACTGGTCGATATCGATAACCTTATCGAAGTTCTCGATACCTTGAATCTCCCGATATTTCCCCGGCGTCTCCTGCAGCCGATTGGTTACCGACGCAACCCCTTTGTAAATAATCTGGTTCACCAAGCTGCTCTTGCCGGAACCGGACACACCGGTCACGCACACCAGCTTGCCCGCCGGAATCTCCACATCGATATTCTTCAGGTTATTCTCTGCGGCTCCCAGCACTCGAAGGGACAGTCCGTTTCCTTCCCGTCGCTCCGCCGGAATTTCTATTTTCTGAACCCCGGACAGATACTGACCGGTAATGGATTCCTTGCACGCCTTGATATCCTCCACCGTTCCTTGGGCCACCAGCTTGCCGCCGTAAATCCCGGCCCCCGGGCCGATATCCACGATGTGATCCGCCGCATACATGGTATCCTCGTCATGCTCTACCACAATCAAGGTGTTGCCCATGTCCGTGAGGTTTCGAAGGGCCTGCAAAAGCTTGTCGTTATCCTTCTGGTGAAGGCCGATGCTCGGCTCGTCCAAAATATACAGGACGCCTACCAGACCGGATCCAATCTGAGTGGCCAGCCGAATTCGCTGGGACTCTCCGCCGGAAAGGGTGCCCGCTGCCCGGGACAAGGTCAGATATCCCAGTCCCACCGTCTGCAGGAAGGACAGCCGGTCCATAATCTCCTTGGTAATCAGCTTCGAAATGGTTTTCTCTCGCTCCGTCAATTCCAGATTCCGGAAAAAATCAATCGCCTGAATCACGGACATGTCCGTCACTTCGATTATGTTTTTACCCCCCACGTTCACCGCCAGAACCGTATCCTTCAGCTTCCGGCCGTGACAAGTCGGGCACTCCGCCTCCGTCATCATGGCCCCGATTTTCTCCCGGATGTAATCGGACTTGGACTCCCCGTAGCGGCGCTCCAGACTCGGAATGATGCCCTCAAAAGTATGATTCATATGGGAAACGCGCCCGCTCTTGCTGGTGTAGGTGTACTTCAGCTTCCGAGTTCCCGTTCCGTAGATCAGTTCCTTCTTGAAATCCTCCGGCAGCTCCTTGTACGGCCGGGTGATGTCCGTGTTGTGGTCGATGGCCAGCTGCTGCAGCATCTGCCGGTAGAACCCCATGGCGTCCATCGAGGCAAAAACATTCCCCATCGCGCCTTTCACCAGGCTCTTGTTCTCATCCGTCACCAAAGATTCCGGCTTAATCCGCAGGGTAAAACCAAGTCCGGTGCAAGTCTCACAGGAGCCGTACGGCGCATTGAAGGAAAACATCCGCGGCTCCATCTCCTCAATGCCGATGCCGTGTTCCGGGCAGGCCAGCAGCGTGCTGAAGGTCTCCTCATATTCCTTTCGGCGTCCGTCCTCTTGGGTTTCGGCAAAAAGAACGTTCACCAATCCTTCCCCTTCCCGAATGGCCAGCTCCACCGCCTCCGCAATACGGCTCCGGTTGTCTTCTTTCACCACTATCCGGTCGATGGCAATTTCGATGGTATGCTTCTTGTTCTTCTCTAAAAGAATCTCGCCATCGTCTAGACGGTGCATTTCGCCATCCACCCGAACCCGGGTGTAGCCGTCCCGCTGAATTCGACCGAAGACCCCTTTGTGCTCGCCCTTTCGCCCCCGAATAATCGGCGCCAGCACCGTCAGCCGAGTACCGATCTCGTGTCCCGCAATCCGGTCCACAATGCTGTCCACGGACTGGCTGGTAATCTCCCGGCCGCAAATCGGGCAGTGCGGAATTCCGATTCGCGCATAAAGAAGTCTCAAATAGTCGTAGATCTCGGTCACGGTTCCCACCGTGGAACGAGGGTTCTTGTTGGTGGTTTTCTGGTCAATGGAAATAGCCGGAGAAAGGCCCTCAATCACCTTCACATCCGGCTTTTTCATCAATCCCAAAAACTGCCTGGCGTAAGCAGACAGGCTTTCTACGTATTTCTTCTGGCCTTCGGCATATATGGTATCAAAAGCCAGCGACGACTTCCCGGAACCGGACAGACCGGTGAATACCACCAGTTGGTCCCGGGGAATCGTTACATCCAAATCCTGAAGATTGTTCTCGCAGGCTCCTTTAATGACAATGTTTTTCTCCATTTCGTACCCTTTCTGAAATGATTTATGATACGTTACAGTATAGCATTTTCGGAGCCTGCGTGCAAACATTTGTTCTTAAAAACCCTCCGGATTATTTAATCTTTACCTTCTTGGTTCCGGACCATGCCCCGTAATAGGTCTTTCCGCTGATTTTCTTATAGCTTCGAATCTTTACGGAATAGGTTTTCTTCTTTGCCAGCTTCTTAATGGTCTTCGACGTCTTTGCGCTCGTGTAATACTTTGCCTTTTTGGTGCCCTTCTTCAGAACGTAAATCTGATAGGTCTGGCTTCCGCCGCCCAGCTTCTTCCACTTTACGGTCATTTTCTTCTTGCCCGCTTTCACGGAAGGGGTTTTGCACTTTGCCGGACGTATTACATAGGATGCGGTTACCGTGCCTTTGTAATTGTCGGTTCCGGTAACTGTTACTTTGTAACTTCCCAGATTCTTGCATCCGGACGGATAACTAACTTTGAATCCTTCGGTAATCCGTGTGCCGTTTTCGTCGTAGACCTTTACGGACGGCTTCTGCACTTTGCCGGTGTAAGTCAGCAAGGTTTTGGAAAGAACCACCTTTCGGATTTCCAAAGGAGATTCTGCTTTTATGATATCCTCGTAGGCTTTCTTCGCTTCTTCGAATGCCGCCTTATCTTCTTCGTACGTCTTCCGGACATCTTGGAGACTTGATTCTGCCGCTTCCGTTTCCTTCACTGCAGTGTCCAGCGCATCCTTTGCCTGACTGACGTCGGACTTCTTGTCCGTTACCGCCTGTACTGCCTGAACCAGGTCCGGAAAAGCATCCCGGTAAGTCTCCGGATTCTCCCGGTCGATTGCCTTCGCCCGATCGTAGTCCTTCTGAGCGGCAGCCTTAGCGGCCTGCGCTTTCTGCTGAAGCGCTTCTTTTTCGGATACCGCGGTTTCTGCATCGGTTACCGATTTGTTCGCCGCATCCATCTGATTCTTTAAATTCTGAGATGCATTGGTCTTGTCGGTTACGGCCTTTTCTCCGGTCGTTACGGCCTTTTCTTTTTCGGCCAGATCCGACTTTGCATTCTGCAGTGCGGCCTCCGCATCAGTGTAGTACTTCACTGCGGAAGAGTCCTTGGCCTCGATCTTTTCCTTCGTTTCCTTTGCCTGATCCAGCTTGGCCTTTGCATCGGAAGCAAAGCTGTTCACCGCATTCCGCCACTCCGGAGAGGTGTAGGTCTTTCCCACTGCACGGTTGGCGAAACGCTGGCAGTAAGACACTCTATACTCTTCAGAACCGTAGGAGATACCGATGCCGGTCATCGGGGCAGCACCAAAATCACCCATGATATTCGTGTAGTGTCCTGTGACGCCGCCTTCGTTGTTATCGAATCTTTTCTTTTCCTTCACATACCATCCGTTAAATGGATTACTAGACCCCCAAGAAAGGTTCTCCGCACGATGGTTTGCTCCCGGGTAATTATTATCAGCAATTGTGGTATCAGAAGTGTGATTCATCACGTGCTCATATTGGTTTCGGCTCACCATAGCTGAGGCAGTAGCAGACACTACCAGTTCCGGGCTCAGCTTCATGGCCACGCGGTTGTTGGCTTCTGTGAAATTGTCATCGGTTTTTCTGTAGTTGTTGCAGGTATCCAGAAGATCTGCCAGCTCCAACAAGTTCTTTACAGAAAATGCTTCATTGAAAGTAGTTTCATCGTAGGCGTTCTTCACTTTATCGTCCGACGAATTGGCCAGCAGCTTTTTCCAGTTTGCGATTTTATAGTTGTCGTTGGAAATCACGCTGTTCAGGAAATCGATGCCCACATTGTCGTAGGCGGTTTGTGCCGCTTCCAGCTTTTCCTTAGCATCCTGCAAATCCTGTTCGTATTTCGCCTGTGCCGCAGTCATTTCGGTCTGTGCGTTCTTTACGGACGCTTCCGCATCGGTCTTTTCTTTTTTTTCCTGCTCCAGATTCTGCTTTGCGGTTTCGATGGCATCCAGCGAATCCTCATAATCGGTTTTCGCCTTGTCGCTGTTCGCTTTCGCCTGATCCAGGTTTGTCTGTGCCTTCGTCAGCTCTGTCTTTGCTGTCTGCAGCTTTTCATCCGCCTGCTTCAGGGCATTTTCTTTCTCCGTCACCGCATCGCGGAAGGCGTTATCGACCTTTGTTTCCGCAGTTTTCAGCTCGGTTTGCAGCCGGTCGTATTCCTGCTGCTTTTCCTTCTGCGCCTTCTCTGCGGCATCCTTTTTCGCCTGGGCGTCCTTATATGCCTTCTCGCTGGCATCCAGGCGCTTCTGGGCTTCGTTCTTTGCCGCTTCCGCTTCTTCCTTCGAAGAAGGTGCCTGCGCCTCCTCGCTCTCCGCTGCCGTTCCGGTCGGGGTCACCGCCAGAACCGTTACCGGAACGGTGGTGCCCAGCATGGCGATACTCAGCATCGCCGCCAGGCCCAAGTGTTGAATTCTTTTCTTGTCCATATCCTTCCTCCCATTGAACACGATTGGAAATATCCATACCTTGATTATACTTCCTTTTTGAGCAAAAATCACACAAGCGGTGGTTCACAGTAGTTTTCCCGCGGCCGCCGCGTGCTCAAAATGCCCGCAGACTTGGTGCAAAGGGAAAAGAAATCCCCCTGCATTTCTGCAAGGGGATTTCTAACATCATTCAATTCCAACGAACCCAGGTTCGTCCCGAAAGATTAATAATTCTTGTAATCTCCGTCGTTCAGAGCTCTCAGTGCACCCAGTGCCAGAGCCTTCATCTCTTCTTCGCCCGGGATACGGATGATCGGAGCAATCTTTCCTACGTAGGAAGTGATTTCCTCGCAGAAACGTTCACTGTAAGCCATTCCGCCGGTGTAAACGATAGCGTCTACATCGAAACGCAGAACAGCGGCCATAGCGCCGATATCCTTTGCCAGCTGATAAGCGATTGCCTTGAATGCGCCCATGCACTCTTCGTCGTGCTCATCAAATGCCTTGTTCTCAACAGTACGGAAATCCTTGGTTCCGGTGTAGGAGAATACGCCGGCTTCACGGCCGATGATTCTCTTCACTTCGTCCTTGGTCTTTCCGGAGTAGCACAGGTTCACCAGTGCGTTTGCCGGCAGGCTTCCGCCTCTGTCCATACCCATAGCACCCTCATCCTTAACGTTGTTCAGGTCTACGGTCTTGCCGTGCTTGTGTGCAGCAACGGATACGCCGCCACCCAGGTGAACCCCGATGATGTTCAGCTCTTCGTATGGCTTTCCGATCTGCTTTGCAGCTTCGCGGCAAACAGCCTTCTGATTCAGTGCGTGCCAGAAGCTCTGTCTCTCCATGCCCTTCAGGCCGGAGTAACGAGCAACGTCTTCCAGCTCGTCAACTGCAACCGGGTCAACGAAGAATGCCGGGATGCCAACCTTGTCTGCCAGTTCCTTGGAAATGTAGGAACCCAGGTTTGCTGCGTGCTCACCGTAAGGCGGGTTCTTGATATCCTCGATTACGGCATCGGTTACCTTATAAGTACCGGATGGGATGTGCTTGAGCAGTCCGCCTCTTCCGCAGATTGCATCAAAATCTTCCAGCTTAAAGCCCTTCTCTTCCAGAGTCTTCATGATGATGTCACGACGGAACGGCATCTGATCAACAATCTTTTCGTGCTTGTCCATTTCTGCAGCATCGTGATCGATACCAACGCGCATTACCTCGTTCTCATCCTCATAAACTGCGATCTTAGTGGATGTCGCACCAGGGTTGATTACCAGAATTCTTTTCATTCGTAAAATTTCTCCTTTCACCTTGTGAAAAATAGTGTTTCGTTTAATCCCTTACCCTTCTCCAGACGTTATTATATTATTATTCGTCGTCATTCGCAAGTGGTTCTAATGTAGCAATGAGCTGACCCGACTTAACGCTGTCCGCTTCCTTTACATACACCTTCTCGATGACGCCGTCTCTCAGTGCCAGAACATTGGTCTCCATCTTCATGGCTTCGATGACCGCAATCGGTTCACCCTTCTTCACTTCGTCTCCGGCTTTGGCGATGACCTTGACAATGG
>JAEUGJ010000011.1:0-7149 GCA_016775335.1 Mogibacterium sp. | reverse complement strand
TGACAATGGTGCCCGGGATATTTGCGCCGATTTCATCCGGATCGTCCTCGCTGGCAAACTGAATCGCACTGCCCGCCATTACGGAAGTGGTGAGCGCCTGCTTATCCTTCACGGAAATCACTCGGCGGTTTCCGTTGATGGTAAAGGTCAGGTCTCTCATTCCTTCCGCATTCGGTGCGCTGACGTCTTCCAGCGTGATGACCATGGTCTTGCCTTCGGTCAGCGTAATCTCTGCCGTCTGGCCCAAAGCAATTCCGTGGAAGTATACATCGGAACCCATGTTCCGGAAGTTGCCCTTCTTCTTCAGATCCTTAACGTAATCGTCGAATACCTTGCTGTAGATCGCATAGCTGAGCTGCTGCTGATCCGTTCCTTCCAGACCCAGATCTTCCACGATGTGACGCTTAAATTCTTCATAATCGTCATCTTCCAGCAATTCGCCCGGTCTGCAGGTAATCGGCTCTCTGCCCTTCAGCACAACCTTCTGCAGATCCTCCGGGAATCCGCCTTCCGGCTGACCGATCATTCCCTCGAAGTAGGAAACAACGGAATCCGGGAAGTCGAATTCGGTTCCCTTTTCCACAATGTTCTCCGGTGTCAAATCGTTTCGAATCATGAAGATGGCCATATCGCCTACCACCTTGGAGGACGGAGTTACCTTGATGATATCTCCGAACATCTGGTTTACCCTCACGTACATATCCTTTACGTCATCGAAGCGATGTCCGATACCAAAGCTCTCTACCTGAGGCTTCAGGTTGGAGTACTGTCCGCCCGGAATCTCCAGACGGTAGATTTCTGCGGTAGTGGACTTCAAATCGGATTCGAACTGGCTGTATACCGGACGAACGTCTACCCAGTAATCGGAAATTCTCTGCAGGCCTCTCTGATCCATACCGGTATCCCGATCCGAGCTCTCCAGCGCCGCAACGATGGAGTTCAGTGCCGGCTGCGAGGTGAGTCCGGACACACTGTTGAATGCGGCATCCGCAATATCCAATCCGGCAGAAGCAGCCATCAGAACCGTTGCCACACCGTTTCCGGATGTGTCGTGGGTATGCAGGTGAATCGGAACGGTCACTTCGTTCTTCAGTGCACGTACCAGCTTCTCCGCAGCCACCGGCTTCAGCAGGCCGGACATATCCTTGATTGCGATGATGTGCGCGCCTCTCTTCTCCAGCTCCTTCGCCATGTTTACATAGTACTTCAGGTTGTATTTTTCTCTGGAATCATCCAGGATGTCTCCGGTGTAGCACATGGATGCTTCCGCAATCTTGCCCTGGTTCAGGGTCTCATCGATGGCGATTTCCATGCCCTTAATCCAGTTCAGAGAGTCGAAGATACGGAATACATCGATTCCGGACTTCGCGGACTGACGGATGAACTTCCGAATGGTGTTATCCGGATAGTTCCGATATCCTACGGCATTGGCACCGCGGAACAGCATCTGGAACAGTACATTCGGAATCTGCTCCCGAAGAGTTTCCAGTCTTTCCCACGGATCCTCGCCCAGGAAACGCATGGATACGTCAAAGGTCGCGCCGCCCCACATTTCGAAGGAGAAGAAATCCTTTCCGTATGTGGCCATTGCCGGAGCAATCTTTGTCATATCTTTGGTTCTCATTCGAGTCGCGAATAGAGACTGCTGTGCATCTCGGAGGGATGTATCCGTCAGCAGCAGCTTCTTCTGATCCAGCGCCCAATCCGCAACCGCCTTCGGGCCCTTCTCGTCCAGCAGCTGCTTCGTTCCGCGGAAGGACGGAATCTGAGTCTTATCCACCTTCGGAACCACCGGAACGTTGTAATCTACCCGGTGACCCTTAGTTTCGTTCACATACTTATCACCCAGGAACTCCAGAACCTGAAGCTCTTTATTGGTTACCGCACGGATATTCAGCAGCTCCGGATTGTCGTTGATGAATCCGGTGTTGCAGTCTCCGGCACGGAATGTCGGATGGTTCAGCACGTTCAGGAGGAAACCGATGTTGGTCTTCACGCCTTCGATGCGCATCTCCGTCAGTGCGCGAACCGCCTTGTTGATGGTGTCGTTAAAACTACGGCCATGGGAGCATACTTTTACCAGCAAGCTGTCGTAGTACGGGGAGATTACCGATCCGGTAAAACCATTTCCGCCGTCCAGACGAATTCCGAATCCCGCTGCGGAACGGTACTCCGTGATGGTTCCGGTATCCGGTGCGAAGTTGTTGGCCGGATCCTCGGTGGTGATACGGCACTGGATGGCATAACCGTTCATGGTAACGTCCTTCTGGGACTTGATGTTGATTCTCTCGGAATCCAGAGCATAACCCTCGGCAATCAGAATCATATCCTGAACGATGTCGATGCCCGTTACCAGCTCCGAAACCGTGTGCTCTACCTGAACACGAGTATTCATCTCGATGAAGTAGTGCTGACCGCTCTTGTCCAGCAGGAACTCGCAAGTTCCGGCACTGCGATAATCCACTGCTTTTGCCAGCTTGATGGCATCATTGCAGATCGCTTCTCGCTGCGCATCGGTCAGGCAGAGCGCCGGTGTGAACTCGATAACCTTCTGGTGTCTTCTCTGCACGGAACAATCTCTCTCATAAAGGTGTACCAGATTGCCGTACTTATCGCCCAGCACCTGAACCTCGATATGCTTCGGCTCTTCCAGATATTTCTCGATAAAAATATCTCCGTTGCCGAATGCTTTTACCGCTTCGTTATGGGCACTGCGGAACTGCGGAATCAGTTCTTCAGTGCTGCGAACGATTCTCATTCCTCTTCCGCCGCCGCCGGCTGCCGCCTTCAGCATTACCGGATAACCGCACTTCTCTGCAAATTCCAGTGCTTCATCCTCGGAGGAGATGGCCTTATCCACGCCCGGAATGGTTGGAACGCCAACGCTTTCCGCTACCAGCTTGGACTGAATCTTGTCACCCAGTGCATTCATCATCTCGTGAGTCGGTCCGATGAATTCGATGCCGCTCTTCTCGCAGGCTTCCGCGAAACCGGCATTCTCTGCCAAGAAACCGTAACCCGGGTGGATAGCATCACAGCCCTTTGCCTTTGCCAAACGGATAATTTCATCAATATCCAGATAAGCATCGATTGGGCTCTTTCCATTGCCGATTTCGTAGGATTCGTCTGCCTTGGTACGGAACAGGGAATTCTTGTCCTCTTCCGAATAGATTGCCACGGAACGGATTCCCAGCTCACGGCAAGCTCGAATAATACGAATTGCAATTTCACCACGGTTTGCTACCAAAACCTTTTTAAATTGCTTAATTCTTCCCATTTTTGTTTTCCTCACTAACTTTTACCGATAATAATTTATTAATAAAACCAATCCATTATAGCACATTAATAAATACTAAGGCAATTCCTTATTTCCATAATTATATTTTATCGGTTTGCCCGTCTTCTTTCCAGTTCGTTCAGATACTTCTTCCGGAGGCGGATGTCGTCCGGCGTTACCTCTACCAGCTCATCGTCGTTGATGAATTCCAGCGCCTCTTCCAAAGAGAACACTCTCGGTGGGGTCAGCTTGATGGTATCGTCACTGCCGGCCGCACGCATGTTGGAAACTCTCTTCGCCTTGCATGGGTTTACCACCATGTCATCGTTTCGGGCATTCATTCCAACGATCATTCCCTCATATACGTGGGTACCCGGTTCTACGAACATCTGCACACGCTCCTGAATGTTGAAGATTGCATATGGGGTGCAGTTGCCCTCTTCTTGAGCGATTGCCACTCCGTTTACACGCTGCGGAATTTCTCCCTTGTAAGGCTCAAATCCTTCGAACCGGCGAACCATGGTTCCTTCACCGTGGGTATCGTTGATGAACTCACTCCGGTAACCCATGAGTCCACGGGTCGGTGCCAGATACTCGATTCGAGAATATCCGTTTCCTTCGCTCATCATCTGCGTCATCATACCCTTACGGATATTCAGCTTGGAGATGACGGTGCCGGAATACTCATCCGGTACGCTGATGACCACTTCTTCCACCGGCTCCAGCTTCTCGCCGTTTTCACCGGTCTTGAAGATAACCTCCGGCTTGGACACGCCCAGCTCATATCCTTCTCTTCTCATGTTCTCGATGAGAATGGACAAATGCAGCTCTCCTCGGCCGGATACCTTGAAGGAATCCGTGGAATCCGTCTCCTCTACCACCAGTCCAACGTTTACTTCCAGCTCCTTGTCCAGACGCTCCCGAATATGACGGCTGGTAACGTATTTGCCGGACTGTCCGGCAAACGGAGAGGAGTTGACCATGAAGTTCATGGACAGAGTCGGCTCTTCGATGTTGATCATCTCCATGGCTTCCGGATGGTCCGGTGCACAGATTGTCTCGCCGATGGAAATATCCGAGATACCGGATACGACCACGATATCGCCGCACTCTGCTTCGGCCACCGGCATTCTCTGGAGACCCCGGTAGACGAAGACCTGGTTGATTTTATTTTTGGAAACAGTACCGTCTTCCTTGCAAACCGCAACCTGCTGGGCCTCCTTCAGAGTACCTCTGGTGATGCGGCCGATTCCCAGTCTGCCGATGTAATCGTCGTACGCCAGAGAGCAAATCTGCAGCTGCAGCGGCTCTTCTCTCTTGTCCGGGAACGGATCCACGTGGTTGACGATGGTCTCCAGCAGCGGTTCGATGTTCAGATCGCCGTAACCCTTCGGGCTCTTTTTGATCTTGCCGGCACCTTCGCCGATGACCACTTCATCCGCATCGGAAGGCTCTCTCACCGCGATGCCCTGTCTGGCAATTCCGTAAAGAATTGGGAAGTCCAGCTGATCGTCATTGGCTTCCAGATCCATGAACAGCTCGTATACTTCGTCTACAACTTCGTCGATTCGCGCATCCTTCTTGTCGATTTTGTTGATGAACAGAATCGGGTTCAGGCCCTGTTCCAGAGACTTGTTCAGCACGAAACGGGTCTGCGGCATCGGACCTTCGCTGGAGTCTACCAGAAGGATAACGGTATCTACGGTTTTCATGATACGTTCTACCTCGGAGCTGAAGTCCGCGTGTCCCGGGGTGTCCACGATGTTGATTTTGTAATCCTTGTACATGATGGAACAGTTCTTGGAATAAATGGTAATTCCACGTTCTCTTTCGATGGCATCGCTGTCCATGACGCAGTCCACCACCTGCTCGTTATCTCTAAATACGTGAGACTGCGCCAGAAGTGCGTCTACCAGAGTAGACTTTCCGGCATCAACGTGAGCGATAACGGCAATATTAATTATTTTTTCTTTTTCTTTCATTAAAAAATTCTCCTTCTTCTATTCGTCAGATGATAATCGTTCTCAACGGTACGGCAGAAGGTTTTCAAATCCCTCGCCACCTGCTCGGTACGTTTCCGGGCACGACCGATTACCATGGTATTTCCTTCCGTCTTTTCCTCGTAGAACTCCGCGCCCTTGGCACCGATCCAGCGGAATTTTCTCGCCCACAGCTCTTCCTGAGAGAATGCCAGGGCATACGGAAGCATTTCATAATAATACTCCGGATGAAGCAGTCCGGCCTTTGCCATCTCGGCACCGTTCGCCTGACCGATAAAATTTCTCATGCACAGAAGCCGGGTAACCAGCTCCGCATTTCCTTTTCCACGCTTTTTCATCAGCAATGTGAGAACCAGCGCTGCCAAACCGCACAGAAGCGCCGCCGCTCCCACCAACAGGCTGCCGCCTTGCATATAGAATCGAATGCCGCCGAATGCAATTATGCCGGCGTAAACAGCAAGCAGAATAATCATGCTGTTGCGATAGGAACTTCGATCCATATCATATCTTCGGTCATACCGAACATTGATTGCAATCAGAATCAATGCGATGATTCCCGTCGGAGCCAGAAAATCCGTCATGCCGATTTCCTGATAGCTGAACAGCCGTGCCAAAACGCACACGCCACCTATGCAGGCGGAGAGTAGCAAAATGCTCAGAACTCGCAGGCCCTTGGAAATTCCGGTGCAGGCCTTCATGTTCGGCGCATTGAATCCGTTCTCAATGCTGACACCGATGTTTTTCCGCACCGCCCGAAGTCTCGGATGCACCATCTTCGGCTCCAGCGGTCTTCCTTCGTACACATCTTCAAAAAGAATATTGTAGGCTGTCCGGATGTACCGTTCTTCGTCTTTTGGTTCTGCCAGCGGGACCAGCGTATATTTCTTTGGACGGTATTCCACAATCTTGAGATATCCCTTGGTTGCCAGGTACACGATCAGCACCGCGATGTCCCGAATCCGGGTGTGTCCGTAGAACAGGTACCCGATATCCGCCGGGGTCACGCCTTCGATCGGATGCATTTCCACCGTCTTTGCCACCTTCGGATCCCTTCCGCCGATGAACCAGAACAGGAATATCAGAAGCAAGGTGATGGACAGAAGGATGATGCTCATCTGCACCGTCCAGGAATTATCCAATGCGCCCTGCCAATAGCCATCCTTCTGCTGTGCCTTGAAGGTGATGCCGAAGTTGGCCGGCAGATGGGTCCCGGTCATGTGGAGCTTTCCGTCTTTCATTTTATACTTCAGCGTGTTCTGCACGTTCTGTGCGCCGTACTGCCCGCCGTAGTACTGCAGGTCCGACAGATCAAAGTCGGATGGGAATACCAATGTCAGATTCAGTTTCTGAATCGGCACGTTCCAGTTGGTTGGAAGTGCGTCGTACAGGAACATGTCGTATTTCCTGTTTTCATCCTTGTATTCTCGAATCAGATAATGGACGGAGAACAGATTCTCCCCCTCCGCAAACTTGTTGTCCTTGGTGTCCGGCTTCAGTTGAATGTAGTAGTTGCTGTTGGCATCCTTTGTCGCCTGTCCGGTGCAGCCGATGGTCTTTACATCCGTCAGGGAATACTTTCCCGTGGGAAGATTTACCTTAACGGAGCTCAGCCCCTTCGGCGCATTTACCCGCAGCTTCAGCGTCACTTCGTACTCATGGGATTTCAAGATTTGAGTCTCCTGATTGTATTCCAAGAGCTCGTATCCTTCCGACTTCGTATCCCCGTATATTGGGATGGCAATATTCAAAAATACCAAGCAAAAGAAGGCGAGCATCATGGCCACCTGTATATAATTTCGGATACTTCTTTTCAGAGTGCTCATATTTTTATCTCCTTAGGCAATAATCATAATATTATACACCATTTGCATA
>JAEUGJ010000010.1:210902-265343 GCA_016775335.1 Mogibacterium sp. | reverse complement strand
TCTCGTACTCTACGTGTGCGGAAGAAATCGTGATTCCTCTTGCCTTTTCTTCCGGCGCCTTATCGATTTCGTCGAATGCTACGTCAGCACCCAGACCGTATCTTGCGTGCAGTGTCTTTGTGATTGCTGCAGTCAGAGTGGTCTTACCGTGGTCAACGTGGCCAATTGTACCGATATTAATATGCGGTTTGGTTCTCTCATATTTCTGCTTAGCCATATCTTTCCTCCTAATATGGTAAAAATAATTTTTTTATACTACTTCGTTACCTTTTCCAGCAGGCTCTCCGGGAGCTTGTCGAAATGGTCGAACTGCATTACATAGGTACCTCTTCCCTGTGTCTTGGAACGCAGGTCAGTAGCGTAACCGAACATCTCGGACAGCGGAACGAATCCACGTACGATTGCGGCACCGCCTCTGATGTCAGATCCTTCGATTCTTCCCCTTCTGGAACTGATATCACCGATGATGTCACCCATGTTATTCTCCGGAACGGTTACCTCAACCTTGAAGATCGGCTCCAGAAGAACCGGTGCTGCCTTCTTGCAGGCATCCTTGAATCCCATGGTTGCTGCAATCTTGAAGGCCATCTCGGAAGAGTCGACTTCGTGGTAAGAACCGTCATACAGCTCGATACCGATGTCTACCATCTGATAGCCTGCAACCGGACCGGTTTCCATTGCACTGACGAATCCTTCCTCGATCTTCGGGATGTATTCCTTCGGAATCGCACCACCCACGATGGAGTTCTTGAACTCGAATCCGGAACCGGCTTCTCTCGGATACATCTTGAAACGAACGTGTCCGTACTGTCCGGAACCACCGGTCTGTTTCTTGTGCTTGTAATCCTCGTCCACTTCCTTGGTGATGGTCTCCTTGTAGGATACCTGAGGCTTACCAACGTTTGCTTCTACCTTGAACTCTCTCAGCAGTCTGTCAACGATGATTTCCAGGTGAAGCTCACCCATTCCGGCGATGATGGTCTGACCGGTATCGGCGTTGGTGTAGGTCTTGAAGGTTGGGTCTTCTTCTGCCAGCTTTGCCAGCGCGATACCCATCTTTTCCTGACCTGCCTTGGTCTTCGGCTCAATAGCGATCTCGATTACCGGATCCGGGAATTCCATGGATTCCAGAATGATCGGATGATCCTCATCACACAGCGTGTCACCGGTGGTGGTCTGCTTCAGACCAACAGCGGCAGCCAGGTCACCGGAGTATACCATCTCGATTTCCTGTCTGTGGTTCGCATGCATCTGCATGATACGGCCGATTCTCTCCTTCTTGCCCTTGGTTGCGTTATATACGTAGGAACCTGCCTTCAGCGTTCCGGAATATACACGGAAGAATGCCAGCTTACCAACAAACGGGTCAGCAACAATCTTGAATGCAAGTGCGGCAAATGGAGCCTTATCGCTGGAGTGTCTTTCATCTTCTTCTCCGGTATCCGGGTCAATACCCTTGATAGCCGGAATGTCCAGTGGGGATGGCATGTAATCTACAATACCGTCCAGCATCATCTGAACACCCTTGTTCTTGTATGCGGATCCGCAGAACATCGGGAACATCTCGCCCTTCAGTGTTTCCTTACGGATTGTGGTTTTGATCTCGTCGATGGTGATTTCTTCACCCTCAAGATACTTCATCATGAGTTCCTCGTCGCACTCCGCAACAGACTCAACCAGCTTATCGTGCCATACCTGAGCCTCTTCCAGCATGTCTTCCGGAATATCTACGATATCAAATTCAGTTCCAAGAACGTCCTTGTCATATACCTCTGCCTTCATGGTGATCAGGTCGATGATACCTACGAACTGGTTCTCTGCACCGATTGGCATCTGAACCGGAACGGCATTCGCTCTTAATCTATCATGAATTGTGTCGAGAACGTGGAAGAAATCCGCACCCAGAACGTCCATCTTGTTAACGAAGATCATTCTCGGTACGTTGTACTTCTCAGCCTGTCTCCAAACTGTTTCTGACTGAGGCTCTACACCCTCTTTCGCACTGAGTACCATTACCGCACCGTCCAGTACACGAAGAGATCTCTCTACCTCAACGGTAAAGTCCACGTGTCCCGGGGTGTCGATAATATTGATACGAGTGTCTTTCCACTGAGCGGTAGTAGCCGCAGAGGTGATGGTAATACCACGTTCCTGCTCCTGGGCCATGTAGTCCATGGTAGCTGCACCATCGTGTGTTTCACCGATCTTGTGCGTTTTTCCTGTGTAAAACAGAATACGTTCTGTTGTTGTGGTCTTACCGGCATCGATATGAGCCATGATACCAACGTTTCTTGTTTTTTCCAAAGAAAATTCTCTTGGCATTCTATCTCCTCTCTATAATACTCGTTTTCTCTTTCTGTCTTTTTCAGATTACCATCTGAAGTGTGCAAACGCCTTGTTTGCCTCAGCCATCTTATGCGTATCTTCCTTCTTCTTTACAGACGCACCTGTATTGTTGGACGCATCGATGAGCTCTTTTGCCAGTCTCTCTGCCATGGTCTTCTCGCCTCTGTTTCTTGTGTACAGAGTGAGCCAACGCAGAGCCAGAGTCTGACGTCTTTCCGGTCTTACTTCAATCGGAACCTGGTAGTTCGCACCACCGATTCTTCTTGCTTTAACTTCCAGTTTCGGCATGATGTTGTTCATTGCCTCTTCAAATACTTCCAGTGGTTCATTGCCGGTAGCTTCCTGAATCTGATCGAAAGCATCATATACGATGCTCTGAGCAACGCCCTTCTTACCGTCCAGCATGATGCTGTTGATGAGCTTTGCAACTACGACACTACCGTATACTGGATCTGGAAGTACATCTCTCTTTGGTGTGTTACCTTTTCTTGGCACTTCTCTTCCCTCCTTGTTACCACGGGGTACTCGACCGAACTTCTAACGCCGGCCGCGGCGCCTTAATATATTACAATATTAAGACAATATCCCGAATCAACTACTTCTTCTTAGGTCTCTTTGCTCCGTACTTGGAACGCGCCTGACCACGGTCGGATACGCCAGCGGTATCCAGGGTACCTCTTACGATGTGATATCTAACACCCGGGAGGTCCTTAACTCTTCCGCCTCTGATCAGAACAACGGAGTGCTCCTGCAGATTGTGGCCGATACCCGGAATGTAAGCGGTAACTTCGATTCCGTTAGTCAAACGAACTCTTGCAACTTTTCTCAGAGCTGAATTTGGCTTCTTAGGAGTAACAGTCTTAACCGCTACGCACACGCCTCTCTTCTGTGGTGAGTTAACGTTGGTAAGACTCTTCTTCAGTGTGTTCATGTTCTTACCGAGCGCAGGTGCATTAGACTTCTTTACCGAGCTGGTTCTACCCTGACGAACTAATTGGTTAATAGTAGGCATTATTGTCTCCTTTCCTCTAGAATTTATGCCACCGCAGCGATAGGCTGCAGCATTTATCGTAAATCAAACTGAAAAGACCTGGTGCGCCAGGTCTTTTCAGTGATAACGAACATTGATGATTATATCAGCAATACTGATATTTTGTCAATGCTAAATTATTAATTTGCGAGACTTTCCAGATCTTCGTTCAAACCTTCCATCTTCGCGTTTCTGTCGGAAACGGCTTCGGAAGCATTCCCCTCTTCATTTTCTTCGTAGGAGCTTCTCATTAAAGGTTCGTTTTCTCCGTAGTCTACCTCGATGTTACGATACTGCTTCATACCGGTACCTGCCGGGATGAGCTTTCCGATCATAACGTTCTCCTTCAGACCTCTCAGGTGGTCGGTCTTTCCCTTTACCGCTGCATCGGTCAGGACACGCGTGGTCTCCTGGAAGGATGCTGCCGACAGGAAGGAGTTGGTTGCCAGCGCTGCCTTGGTGATACCCAGCAGCTGACGTTCTGCCGTTGCCGGCTCTCCGTCTTTCTCTGCCGCAGCTTCGTTGGCCTTCTCCAGTTCGAAGCGGCTGTACATTCCGCCCGGCAGCAGGTCGGTGTCACCGGACTTCTCAATCTTGTACTTGGACAGCATCTGGCTTACGATAACTTCGATGTGCTTATCGTTGATATCTACACCCTGCTGTCTGTATACTCTCTGTACTTCGGACAGGAGATATTCGTATACTCCGGATACACCCAGAATTCTCATGATATCCTTCGGATCCAGCGGTCCTTTGGTGAGCTGGTGGCCGGCATGGACTTCATCGCCCTCGCTAACCAGCAGACGTGCACCGTACGGGATGATGTATTCCCGATTTCCGCCTTCCTCGCGAACGATAACCTCGGTCTTGTTGTCGTCTCGGAGCGCAATGCTCTCCACCACGCCGTCTGCCTCGCAGATTTCTGCAAGACCCTTTGGCTTTCTGGCTTCGAACAGCTCCTCGACTCTCGGAAGACCCTGTGTGATATCGCTTCCTGCGACACCACCGGTATGGAACGTTCTCATGGTCAGCTGAGTACCCGGTTCTCCGATGGACTGTGCGGCGATGATACCAACCGCTTCGCCCGGAAGTACCTGAGTTCCCGTTGCCAGGTTTCTGCCGTAGCATTTTACGCAGACACCTCTCTCCGCACGGCAGGTCATTACGGAACGAATCTTGACGGTTTCGATGCCGATTGCCTCGATGTGCTCGGCCATCGCGTCGGAAATCTCGTCGTTTGTTTTTACCAGAACTTCACCCGTAGTCGGATCTACGATATCCTCCGCCGCGAAACGTCCTGCGATACGCTGATTCAGCGGCTCGATGACGTCCTTGCCATCCTTGAATGCCTGAACCTCCACGCCTTCGGTAGAACCGCAATCCCAGTCGTTTACGATAACGCTGTGGGAAATATCTACCAGACGACGGGTCAGATATCCGGAATCGGCCGTACGCAGTGCGGTATCCGTCAGACCCTTACGAGCACCGTTGGATGAAATGAAGTACTCCAGTATGGACAGACCTTCACGGAAGTTGGACTTGATTGGAATCTCTACCGTATGTCCGGCAGCGTTGGCCATCAGTCCACGCATTCCGCCGACCTGACTGATCTGACTCTTGTTACCTCTGGCTCCGGAGTTGGCCATGATGAACAGGTTGTTCAAGGATCCCAGGGATTCCATCAGGGCGTCCGCTACCTTTCCGGTCGCTTCTCTCCATACACCGATAACGCGGTCATATCTCTCGCGGTCGGACATCAGTCCACGTCTGTAATAAGTTTCGAATTTATCTACGTCACGCTCTGCCGCAGCAACGATTTCTGCCTTCTCTTCCGGAATTTCCATGTCGGAGATGGAGATGGTTACTGCACCGATGGTGGAATAGTGATAGCCAATGCTCTTCACGTAGTCCAGCATCAGAACGGTTTCTGTATTTCCGTGCTTCTTGAAGCACTTGTCGATAATGGTACCCAGCTGCTTCTTTCCGCACAGGAAGTCTACTTCCAGCGAATACGGATCCTTCTCACGATCGACAAAGCCCATATCCTGCGGCAATCCCTGGTTGAAGATGAATCGGCCGACAGTGGATTCTACCAGCTTGCCCGGATCTTCCGGATATGCCTTCATCCGTACCTTGACCTTCGCGTGAATGCCGATGGTGCCGTTTTGGTACGCCATCATCATCTCGTCCATATCCGTAAAGCACTTGCCGTCGCCCTTTTCGTTGTCCAGGTTTCTCTCTTCGGTACCCGGGTGAGTCAGGTAGTAACTTCCCAGAATCATATCCTGAGTCGGGATGGTAATCGGAGAACCGTCCTTTGGTGCCAGGATGTTGTTCACGGACAGCATCAGGAATCTGGCTTCTGCCTGAGCCTCTACGGACAGCGGTACGTGAACCGCCATCTGGTCTCCGTCGAAGTCGGCGTTGAACGCGGTACAAACCAGCGGGTGCAGCTTGATTGCCTTACCTTCTACCAGTACCGGCTCGAATGCCTGAATTCCCAGTCTGTGCAGTGTCGGGGCACGGTTCAGAAGAACCGGATGATCCTTAATGACGTAGTCCAGGACATCCCAGACTTCCGGCTTCATCTTCTCTACCATGGTCTTTGCGCTCTTGATGTTGTGTGCCTTCTCCTGCGCTACCAGTTCCTTCATGATGAACGGCTTGAACAGTTCCAGTGCCATGGTCTTTGGCAGACCGCACTGATAGAACTTCAGTCCAGGGCCGACAACGATTACGGAACGGCCGGAGTAGTCAACACGCTTACCCAGCAGGTTCTGACGGAAACGTCCCTGCTTACCCTTGAGCATATCCGACAGAGATTTCAGGGCTCTTCCGGCAACGCCTGTTACCGGTCGGCCTCTTCTGCCGTTGTCAATCAGAGAGTCTACAGATTCCTGCAGCATTCTCTTCTCGTTTCGAACGATAATGTCCGGGGCACCCAGCTCCAACAGCTTCTTCAGTCTGTTGTTTCTGTTGATTACCCGGCGGTACAGATCGTTCAGGTCGGAAGTTGCAAAACGTCCGCCTTCCAGCTGTACCATCGGACGGAGATCCGGCGGAATTACCGGAACAACGTCCAGAATCATCCACTCCGGTCTATTGCCGGACTGCTTGAAGGCCTCGATGACTTCCAGTCTTTTTACCAGACGAATCCGCTTCTGACCGGACGCCTTTGTGAGCTGTTCCCGAAGTTCTTCGGCCAGCTCGTCTACGTCGATATCCATCAGCAGCTGCTTGATTGCTTCCGCACCCATTGCCGCCTTGAAGTTCTTGCCGTAGATTTCTCTTGCCTCATTGTACTGGGTTTCCTCGATAATCTGCTTGTATTCAAACGGAGTATCTCCCGGATCCGTTACGATGTAGGAAGCAAAGTAGAGCACTCTCTCCAGATTCTTCGGGGTAATATCCAGAACCAGACCGATTCTGGACGGGATTCCCTTGAAGTACCAGATGTGGGACACCGGTGCAACCAGCTCGATATGTCCCATTCTCTCTCTACGAACCTTGGATTTGGTAACCTCAACGCCGCAGCTCGGACAGATCTGTCCTTTGAAACGGATTTTGTTGAACTTACCGCAACTGCAGGTCCAGTCCTTGGTCGGTCCAAAAATTCTTTCGCAGAACAGTCCGTCTCTTTCCGGCTTCAGGGTTCTGTAGTTGATGGTCTCCGGCTTGGTAACCTCGCCGTAAGACCATTCCTTCATTTTCTCTGTGGATGCCAGTTTGATCTGCAGGGATTCAAAATTTCTAAGTTCGTAATTATTCTCGTTATTCATATTTCCTCCCTTACCTCTTAAATTTCGTAACCGGCCTCGTCATCGTTACCGAGAAGACTGTTGATGTCGCTGTTATCCGACATGTCATCGTCATCCTCGAACGCATCGTCTGCCTCTGCCTCGATTCCGGCAGCTGCCTGTGCTTCCGCTTCTGCCGCAAAAGCATCATCATCCAGCTCTTCATCGTCCGGGTCCTGCAGGCCGAATGCGTCGTCCGATTCCTCTTCCATTCTCATTCTTTCCCGCTTGCGCTCTTCCCGTTCGTGTTCCGCTTCCGACTTCCGGTCTGCCTGTTTCAGCATGCTGTCTACCGTTGCCGGATCGTCATATTCCGATGTATTCTTCAGCTTGATTTCCTGATTGTCACCGGTCATCGCGCGAACATCCAGTGCCAGAGCCTGGAGCTCCTTAATCAGTACCTTGAAGGATTCCGGAATTCCCGGTTCCGGAATGTTCTCGCCCTTGACGATTGCTTCGTAGGTCTTTACACGACCGATGATATCATCGGATTTCACGGTGAGGATTTCCTGCAGTGTGTAAGCGGCACCGTATGCTTCCAGTGCCCATACTTCCATCTCTCCGAAACGCTGTCCGCCGAACTGAGCTTTTCCGCCCAACGGCTGCTGTGTTACCAGAGAGTACGGGCCCGTACTTCTTGCATGGATCTTATCATCTACCAGATGGTGCAGCTTCAGCATGTACATGTAGCCCACCGTTACGTTGTGGTCGAAGTATTCACCGGTACGTCCGTCTCTCAGCGGCAGCTTACCGGTCTTGGAATATCCGCATTCGTCCAGCAGCTGAACGACATCGCTCTCGTGTGCACCGTCGAATACCGGTGTCGCGATATACCAGCCCTTGGTCTTTGCAGCCAGTCCCAGATGAACTTCCAACACCTGTCCGACGTTCATTCGGGAAGGTACGCCCAACGGATTCAGCATGACCTGCAAGGTCTCGCCGTCATCCTTGAACGGCATATCCTCTTCCGGCAAAATCCGGGAGATGACACCCTTGTTACCGTGACGTCCGGACATCTTATCGCCCACGTTAATCTTTCTTTTTGTCGCAATGTAGACACGTACCACCTTGTTTACACCCGGCGGCAGCTCGCTGTCTCCGTTCTCTCTGCTGAACACCTGAACGTCTACGACGATACCGGCTTCACCGTGAGGAACTCTCAGCGATGTATCTCTTACTTCCTTGGATTTCTCTCCAAAAATAGCACGGAGCATCCGAACTTCTGCGGTGAGATCGGTTTCGCTCTTCGGCGTCAGCTTTCCGACCAGAATGTCGGAGGATTTAACGCTGGCACCTACGCGAATGATACCTTCTTCATCCAGTTCCTTCAGCATATCTTCGCTGACGTTCGGGATATCCCGGGTAATCTCTTCGGCACCCAGCTTGGTCTCTCTCGCTTCGCACTCGTATTTCTCAATATGGATCGAGGTGAGCACGTCATCCATGAGCAGGCGCTCGTTCAGGATGATCGCATCCTCGTAGTTGTAGCCTTCCCAGGTCATGTACCCAATCAGCAGGTTCTTGCCCAGAGAAATCTCACCCAGATTGGTGGATGGACCGTCGGCAATGACCTCGCCGGCTTCGATGTGTTCTCCAAAGGAAACAATCGGTCTCTGATTAATGCAGGTACCCTGGTTGGAACGCTTGAACTTCAGCAGCTTGTAGTTGTCTACGCCGTTGTCCTCGTCGCGGCGAATCCGGATGGTCTTCGCATCCACGAATTCAACCGTTCCGGTGTTTTTAGCCAGAACAACTGCGCCGGAGTCGCAAGCGGCTTTGTACTCGATACCGGTTCCGACGTACGGAGCCTGAGTCACCAGCAGCGGAACTGCCTGACGCTGCATGTTACAACCCATCAGGGCACGGTTCGCATCGTCGTTTTCCAGGAACGGAATCATCGCGGTGGATACGGACACTACCTGCTTCGGAGATACGTCCATGTAGTCCACTTCACCCCGCATCGCCATGGTTACTTCACCCTTGACGCCTCGAACGGCAACCTTCTTGTTCAGGAATCTTCCGTCTTCATCCAACGGTTCGTTGGCCTGAGCCACAACCATCAGTTCCTCATCGTCTGCAGACAGGTATTCCACCGTCTTGGTAACGATGCCGGTTTCTTTATCTACCTTACGATACGGTGTTTCGATAAAACCATATTCGTTAATGATTGCATAAGTTGTCAGGGAACCGATCAGTCCGATGTTCGGACCTTCCGGAGTCTCGATTGGGCACATTCTTCCGTAGTGAGAATAGTGTACGTCTCGAACTTCCATTCCGGCTCTTTCTCTGGACAGACCACCCGGTCCCAGTGCGGAAAGTCTTCTCTTATGAGTCAGCTCTGCCAGCGGGTTGTTCTGGTCCATGAACTGAGACAGCTGAGAGCTTCCGAAGAACTCTCTTACCGCTGCGGTTACCGGGCGGATGTTAATCAGCTGCTGCGGTGTCGCATTTTCGTTGGTCATGCGTTCCCGCACAGAACGTTCCATTCTGGAGAATCCGATACGGAACTGGTTCTGCAGCAATTCACCCACGGTCTTCAGACGACGATTGCCCAGGTGGTCGATATCGTCCACTTCACCCAGTCCGCAGTTCAGGTTTAACAGGTAGCTGACGGATGCGATGATGTCCGCAAGGATGATGTGCTTCGGAGAAAGTTCGTGCTTCCGGCTGGCAATTGCCGCCTTCAAATCATCCTCGGTCTCCGCATTGTCGATGATATCCTTCAGCACCGGATAGTATACCAGCTCGGACAGCTTGTACGGTGCCAGGTCGATGTCCACGTATCCGGTCGGATCCACGAACTGGTTTCCGATAACTTTAGCGACGGAATCATCGTTTTCGTTCTTGCTCCGGATCAGTGCGCTCAGTACACCGGCATTCTCGATTTCATATGCCTTTGCACGGGAAATGAATCCATCCTTTTCCACCAGGATTTCTCCGGTGTTCGGATCGATAATATCTTCTGCCGCATAGGCGTTCACCAGTCTGTTGTGAATTCCCAGCTTCTTATTGTATTTATATCTTCCGACTTTTGCCAGGTCGTAGCGTCTCGCATCGAAGAGAAGAGAGTTCAGCATGGAACGCGCATTCTCAACGGTTGGCGGATCTCCCGGTCTTAATCTTCTATATATTTCCTTTACGCCTTCATCGCTGTTCTTGGTATTATCCTTTTCCAGCGTACGAATCAGTCTGTCGTCATCGCCAAAGGTGTCCAGAATGTCCTGGTTGGAATCCAGACCCAATGCTCTCAGGAAGGCGGTAATCGGTAATTTTCTTGTTCGGTCTACTCTTACATATATGATGCCAGCAGAATCCGTTTCATATTCCAACCATGCACCACGGTTCGGAATAATCGTAGAAGAGAACAGATTCTGATTGGACTTGTCCACTAATACTTCAAAATACGGTCCCGGAGAACGAACCAGCTGTGTGACAATGGCTCTCTCTGCACCGTTGTAGATGAATGTGCCCTTTTCTGTCATCAGAGGAAACTCGCCCATGAAGACATCCTGCTCTTTAATCTCGCCGGTCTCGCGGTTAATCAGCCGTACCTTTACCGTAAGAGATGTTGCATACGTGGTCTCCCGTTCTTTACATTCTTCCTGACTATATTTGGTTTCTTCGGAAAAATGGTAGTCGGCGAACTCGAGACTGAGGGTATTCGTTGTATCCCGGATTGGGGAAACGTCCTCCAGAACCTCTGACAGACCTTCTTCCACAAACCATTTATAGGACTGTGTCTGCACGTCAATGAGGTTCGGCATCTCGCAAACTTCATTGATCTTGGCAAAGGTCATGCGTTCTTTCCTACCAACTTTTACAGGTCTTGGCATGTTATCACTCCTTATTGTTCAAGAAAAAATCGATTCTATAGCAACTAACAAGTATATGGCACAATTGCATAGAACTTGTGTGAATTTTGAGTGTTTTCAGTGATTTTTTTCTCGCTCACTTCGGGTCTCAATACCCCCAGGCGAGATGGATATGTGCAAACAACAATATGGGCCCTGAGACAATCAGGGCCCAATTTCTGACTTCGTATCTGAACTACTTCAGCTCAACTACTGCGCCAACTTCTTCCAGAGCAGCCTTGAGTGCGTCTGCTTCAGCCTTCTCAACGTTTTCCTTAACGTTAGCCGGAGCACCGTCAACCAGAGCCTTTGCTTCCTTCAGGCCAAGACCGGTAGCTTCTCTTACAGCCTTGATAACCTTGATCTTGTTGTCGCCAACTTCCTTCAGAACAACAGTGAATTCAGTCTGTTCTTCTTCAGCAGCAGCGCCGCCTGCAGCTCCCGGAGCAGCTACAACAGCAGCAGCAGCGGATACGCCGAATTCTTCTTCACAAGCCTTAACGAGTTCGTTGATTTCGAGAATGCTCATTCCCTTCAGAGCCTCGATGATCTGATCCTTATCCATTATAAGTTCTCCTTTTCTGATTTTTATGAGTGTTGGTTAGGCCGCAATGGCCCGCTTTATAAAATTATGATTTCGATTAAGCTTCTGCAGCTTCCTCGTCGTCCTTGTCAGCAATTGCCTTGAAGGTTCTAACAAGCTGAGACAGAGGGGACTGGATGCTTCCCATGAAACGAGCGATGAGCTCTTCTCTGGACGGAATTTCAGCCAGCTCTTCTACCTGCTTTGCGTCATATACCTGACCTTCTACTACAGCGCCCTTGAACGCCATCTTCTTGTACTGCTTGATGGACTTGTTCAGGATTCTTGCACCTGCAGTTGCGTCTTCGTTGCTGAATGCGAATGCGCTGGAACCCTTCAGGGCTTCGCCCAGAGCTTCGTACGGAGTTCCTTCGATGGCACGCTTTACAAGAGTGTTCTTGTATACGGTGAAGCCAACGCCGCCTTCTCTGAGGTTCTTTCTCATCTCATCCGCTTCTGCTACAGTCAGACCGAGATAATCTACAACAACAACAGACTGAGCCTGTTCAAAACGTTCTTTGATTTCGTCAATTACTACCTGTTTTGCTTTTTTTGCTTCTACAGACATTTGTTCTCCTTTCCTGACCGCCGGGCGGTCATAGTTTTGTTCCGAATGTCACACACGGTACAAAATACCCCGCTATGGAGACAGCGGGGTTCAATTTATATTGTACCTCGGCGGGAAATTAAGCTTTCGCACCCGCTGTCTACGGTTGATATTCGATTTTTAAAAGATAACGATTTAGCCTAAGGATGCGTTGTTCACTTTAACGCCAGGGCTCATTGTGGAAGCGATGGTTACGCTCTTGAAGTACTGACCCTTTGCTGCGGATGGCTTTGCCTTCGCAATTGCGTTCAGCAGTGCGTTTGCATTCTCTGCCAGCTGCTCGTCGGTGAAAGATTTCTTTCCGATGATTACGTGGATGATGTTTGCCTTGTCCAGACGATATTCCACCTTACCGGCTTTAATCTCTTCCAGTGCTTTTGTTACGTCCATGGTTACGGTGCCGGACTTCGGGTTTGGCATCAAGCCCTTCGGTCCCAGAACTCTACCCAGACGACCTACAACGCCCATCATATCCGGGGTTGCTACTACTGCATCGAAGTCGAACCAGTTTTCCTGCTGGATCTTCTGTGCCATATCTTCAGCACCGACATAATCCGCACCGGCTGCCTCTGCCTCTTCTGCCTTTGCGCCCTTTGCGAAAACCAGAACCTTCTTGGATTTACCGGTTCCGTGCGGCAGTACAGTAGCTCCTCTTACCTGCTGATCTGCGTGTCTTCCATCTACGCCGAGACGGATGTGCATTTCGATGGTCTCATCGAACTTTGCAGTTGCAAGTTCCTTTACGTGTTTTACAGCTTCTGCTACTTCGTAAGTCTGAGTCTTATCGAAGTCTTTCGCAGCTTCGCTGTATCTTCTGCTTCTCTTTGGCATTTTTTCCTCCTTGTGGTACTAACGGCTTCCGCCTCCCACTGTCTTAGCCTTCTACGATGATGCCCATGCTTCTTGCGGTTCCCTTAATCATGTCCGTTGCGGCTTCAAGGGATGCTGCATTCAGATCCGGCATCTTAGTCTTAGCGATTTCCTGAGCCTGCTCCAGAGTAATGGTAGCGACCTTGCGCTTGTTCGGTTCTCCGGATGCACTCTCGATTCCTGCAGCCTTCTTCAGCAGAACTGCTGCTGGCGGTGTCTTGCACACGAAGCTGAAGCTTCTGTCTGCATAAACAGTGATAACAACCGGAATAACCATTCCGCTCTGATCTGCTGTTCTTGCATTGAACTGCTTACAGAAGTCCATGATGTTCACGCTCTTCTGACCCAGTGCAGGACCAACAGGTGGTGCAGGAGTTGCTCCCCCGGCAGGAATCTGTAATTTGATGTAGCCATCAATTTTCTTTGCCATCGTCTTCTCCTTTCTTCAATTAGTTATTGAATTTTTCCAACCTGCGAAAATTCAAGTTCCACAGGAGTATCTCTACCGAACATCGAAACTCTGGCTTTTACAATCTGCTTTTCTGGGCTGATCTCTTCTACGATGCCCAGTTGTCCTTCAAAAGGACCCCCGATAACGCGGATTGTATCGCCGACTTCAACGTCCAGGTCGATTCGCATTTTTTCGACACCCATTCGTACCACTTCTTCCTTGCTCAAAGGAATCGGATCCGAACCGTGTCCAACAAAGCCCGTAACACCCTCTGTGTTGCGAACCAGGTACCAGGTTTCATTATTTACAATCATCTTGATAACGACATATCCCGGATACAGCTTGCGGGTTTTGATTTTCCGCTGACCGTTCTTGAGCTCCATAATCTCTTCGGTTGGGATTACGACTTCTTCAATCAGGTCCTGCATGCCACGATATTCCACCATCTTCTCGATGTTGCTCTTTACCTTGTTCTCATAGCCAGAATACGTATGCACCACATACCACTTCGAGGTACCGTCACCACGAAGTCCTTCGCCTTCCAGCGGCGACACGGAAGTGCTGTTCGCATTCAAATTCTCTGTCATGTCCGCCATATTCAATTGCTCCTATATACTAGGAAAGTGTAATTCCAAGCACTTTACGCAGCAACGCAAGGAATCCGGTATCCACCAGCCAGAAGCCCAGAGCAAAGAATGCGCACACTGCAAATACAACCAGTGTACTGCTGCCCAGCTCGTTCTTCGTCGGCCATACCACCTTGCCGAACTCTTCTTTTACGCCGGCAAGATATCCCAGGATTCCGCGCTTCTCGCCGCGGCTCTTCTTCCCAGTTTCTTTCTCATTAACCATGATTGCACTCCGTTGTTTACAATGCAGTAATTACTTCGTCTCCTTGTGAAGAGTCTCTTTTCCGCAGAACTTGCAATACTTTCTCAGTTCAATTCTGTCCGGATTGTTCTTCTTGTTCTTCATGGTGTTGTAGTTTCTCTGCTTGCACTCGGTGCATGCCAGGATGATTTTGTTTCTCACAGTAGTTTCCTCCTTATACTGCCATTATCTTGCAAAAATCCTTATTCACTCCAAAATCAGAGCAGGTATCTCACTGCTCTGTTTGTTATTTCATAAAGTCGCTCAATAATATTACTCTGATACCTCGTCAATGTCAAGGGATTTTGTAAATATTTTTGCTTCTTTACTCATTTTATTCACTTTTTCCGGAATCGTCCGGCAAAGGCCGGCTTTGAAGTACCTTCCTATCTACCGATATGCACTTTCACGCGGCTCATCCCCATCGCCGCCAGCACGAAGCACACTACGGAAACAACCGTCTGAGTAATAATTGCCTCCCGGCACACCAGCACGACGAAAATCACGCTAAGAATCATCATTGCCATTGCCGCCAACATTCCGCCGGAAATCCACTGTTTCTTATTCATCACAAACCTCACTTTCGTTGTCCGAGACAACTTCCTTTCTTTAAGTGAATATTATATGAAGATTGTCTGAATGTTAACCTTTGTTTTGAAATTGAAACATGAATTTCCTTGTTGAAAAAAGTGCGACAATTTACTTTTTGTAATTCCTTCAAAGCCTTGCGTTTCAAGGGTTTGAAACTGTTTTTGCCCCTAAAAATTTCTCGTTTTTCCTGTTGAAAAAAACAGTTTACCGGCACTCCCGGCGTCTGCGGATTTCCGCCAGCACGATGGCCGCCGCATTGGATGCATTCAGCGAATTGATTTTACCCTTCATCGGGATGGAAACGACAAAATCACATTTCTCCCGAACCAGTTTTCCGATTCCACGGCCTTCGTTTCCGATAACAATGGCCACGGCTCCGTTCAGACCCGCCGCGGAGTAATAGGCTTCTCCATCCATATCGCAGGCCGCAATCCAGATGCCCTTAGCCTGGAGATCCTCGATGGTTCTTCCGATGTTGGTCACCCGCACCACCGGAATCTGCTCGATGGCTCCCGCCGCACTCTTCGCAACGGTGCTGGTGAGGCCGCAGGCTCTCCGGTTCGGAATGATGATTCCGTGGGCGCCCATGCACTCTGCGCTCCGGATGATAGCTCCCACATTGTGCGGATCGGTGATTTCGTCCAAAATTACGACGAACGGCTCCTCATCCATCGCCGCCGCCCGAGCGAAGATGTCCTGCATCTTGGAATAGTGATATGCCGGAATTTCCGCAATGACGCCCTGATGCTTCTGTCCCGGTGCCATGTGGTCCAGCTTAAACCGATCCACCATGCTGATGGACACGCCCTGCTCCTTGGCCAGCGCCCGGATGATGGAAATGGATCCGCCGGCGCCTTCCGCCATATAGATGCGTTCCACATCGTGACCCGCCCGCAGAGTTTCAATCACCGGATTTCTTCCCACCAGCAGGTTCTCCGCAGATTCTTCCTGTTCAAAGTTTCTCACGCCTTTGCGTTCCGAATTTCCGCCCCGGAATCCCTCCGTCCGCGGCGCACGGCGGCTGCTCGGCCGGCTTCCCGCTCCGCCGTAATCATATACCGGACGGGAATTGTTCTCCCGAACACCGTCTCTGCCGCCTCTCCGGCTTCCGTCGCTCCGCTCGTTAGAACGGTTTCCGCCGTAACTGCTCTTGCCTCGGGCTTCTCTTCTCTCATACACCCCGTGAGCATCCCGGCGATTTTTTCCGTTTTTCTTCTTTCCGGCCATCCTTAACTCCTTTCATATAGAACGAATTGATATTCAATTCCGTTTTCATTCTGCAATTCGCTTTCCCAGGTCACCCGGAACCGGGCATCCTCGTCCAGATTCACCATGAACCGATCCGCATTCAGGTTCGCATGCATCTTCGTCACATACAGCTTGTCACACTGTTCGTAGAACCGACGGTAAATGCTCTCTCCGCCGATGATAAAAACATCCTCCGCCTTATATTCCTTCAGCGCCTCGGTCAGTTCCTCTTCCGAATGAACCACCCGGCACCGTTCCGCCTCGAATTCCGGATTTCCGGTGAGCACGAAATTCACTCGCTTCGGAAGTCCTTTCTTTCCCGGCAGGCTTTCCAAGGTCTTCCGGCCCATCACTACCACCTTATCCATGGTGGTCTCCTTAAAGTACTTCAGGTCTCCCGGAATGTGGGCCAGCAGCTCTCCGCCGCAGCCGATGCCCCATTCCGAGTCCACTGCCACAATCAGATTCATATTTCCTCCTTCCGAATCTCTTCGGTTTTCATCTATTTATAAAAGAAACCCGGCAAGGCTTTCCTCACCGGGTCAGCATACGGCAGTCTGCCGCACCGTTTAATCTACACTGTTTTCCGTTAAATTGCAACCGGAATATTCTTCACCTGAGGATTGTGTTCGTAGTTTTCCACCGTCAAATCATCCACCGTATAATCGTAGAAGTTCTTCACCTCCGGATTCAGGGTCACCTTCGGTGCCGGATACTGAGGCCGGGCGATCAGTTCTTTTACGATGTCCACATGGCGGTCGTAGATGTGAGCGTCGGAAATGACGTGCACCAGCTCGCCGGCTTTGAGGCCGCTGACGTTGGCCATCATCATCAGGAGCAGGGAGTACTGCACCACGTTCCAGTTATTGGCCGTCAGGATGTCCTGCGACCGCTGGTTCAGAATGGCGTTCAGCGTATCCCCTTTGACGTTGAAGGTGACGCTGTACGCGCAAGGCTCCAGGTTCATCTCCGAAAGATCGTCAAAGTTGTACATGTTGGTCAGAATCCGCCGGGAGTACCGGTCGTTCTTCAGCTGCCACAGCACGTTGTCCACCTGATCCATCTCGCCCTGCTTGAAGGCGTACTTCTTTCCCAGCTGGTAACCGTAGGCTTTGCCGATGGATCCGTTCTCGTCCGCCCATTCATCCCAGATATGGCTGTTCAGGTCGTGAACGTTGTTGGATTTCTTCTGCCAGATCCACAGGAGCTCATCGAAGGCCAGTTTGATGGCCGTCGGGCGCAAGGTCAGTGCGGGAAATTCTTCCTGCAGGTTGTACCGATTCACCACACCGAAATTCTTGATGGTGTGGGCCGGCGTTCCGTCCGGCCAGTGCGGGCGCACCTTCTGCCCCTCCGTACTGAAACCGTTCTCGATAATGTCCTGACACATGGTCACGAACAGCTGATCCGCTTTGCTCATATGTTACTCCTCTTCAATAATCCGGATGGCTTCCTCGATGACTTCGTCCAGCCGATCCGATTCCTCTGCCAGAAAGAGATATCCGATCAAGGCTTCGAAACCGGTGGCCACCTTGTAGGTGCGAGGGTCCGTATTCTTGGACCGGGACAGCGTCCGATGATTTCGAGCTCTCTTGTAGAGGCGGATTTCATCCTCCGTCAGAAATCCGTTCACCAGCTTCCGCATGGCTTTCGCCTGACCTTCCGCCGAAACGTAGCGAACCGCCATCTTATGGAGCTTCCCCACATCGTGAGGGTCGTGCTCAATCAGCATCTCCCGGACGCGAACCTCGTACACCGCATCGCCCATGTACGCCAGGGTTGTCGTGTTAATGTTCTGTATTTCCTGATCCATTCCTAGTTGTTTCTGATGATCTGCACCCCTTGAGGTGTATCCTTCAGCGTATATCCTTTCTCTGCCAAAGCATCCCGGATTTCATCCGCTCTGGCCCAATTCTTCTCTTTCCGCGCCTGCTGACGTTCTTCCACCAACGCCTGAATATCCTCGCCGATGGCATCCTCTTCCGCATCCTGCAGAATTCCCAGGACATCGGTCAGCTCGTGAATCTGCTTCAGTGCCTTTTCCGCAAATTCCTTCGAACCGCTTTCATGTACCGCCTGGTTCACGGCAGTTACCATTTCAAAGATAACGGAAATCGCCAGTGCCGTATTCAGGTCGTCCTCCAGTGCGGCGATAAATTCTTCTTTATAATGGCCGTTCAGCTTCTCCAAGGTTTCCTTTTCGGAAGCGGACATCTCATCCGTGCCGTTCTTCGTCAGGAACTCCAGCGTCTCTACGGCGGTCACGATACGATCGTAGCCTTGTTTTACGCTGTTCATCTCCGTATCGCTGAAGTTAATCGGGCTCCGATAGTGTCCCGACAGCAGGAAGAACCGAATGAAATCTCCGGTAAAATCCTTGCGGATGTCTCGAACCGTAAAGAAGTTGTTCAGGGATTTGGACATCTTCACTCCGTCCACGGTGATGTAGCCGTTATGCATCCAATATTTTGCGAACGGTACGCCGTTGCAGGCCTCGGACTGCGCAATTTCGTTCTCGTGGTGCGGGAACTGCAGATCCTGTCCGCCACCGTGGATATCGATGGTCTCGCCCAGATGCTTCTTCGCCATGGTGGAGCACTCGATGTGCCAGCCCGGACGGCCTTTTCCCCACGGGGAATCCCAGGCAATTTCGTCCGGTTCCTTCTGCGCCTTCCACAGTGCAAAATCCAGCGGATCCTTCTTCACCTCGCCCACGGCAATCCGGGCGCCGGACTCCAGGTCATCCACATTCTGTCCCGACAGCTTGCCGTAGTCCTTGAACTTCCGGGTGCTGTAATACACATCCCCGTCTGCCTCATAAGCGTAGCCCTTATCGATCAGCGTCTGAATGAAATCGATAATTTCCGGAATGTGCTCGGATACCTTCGGGTGCACGTCCGCCGGAATCACGTTCAGCGCCTTTGCATCCTCGAAGTATTCTTTTATGTACTTCTCAGACACCTCCGGAGCGGTGATACCCTCTTCCTTCGCCCGGCGAATGATCTTGTCATCCACGTCGGTGAAATTCTGCACAAACTTCACATCGTATCCTCTGTATTTAAAATACCGGCGCAATGTATCGAACACCACGAAAGGTCTGGCATTTCCAATGTGGAAGAAATTGTACACGGTCGGGCCGCAGACGTAAATCCGAACCTTTCCCTCTTCCAGCGGTACGAATTCTTCCTTGCAGCCGGTCATGGTATTGTATATCTTCATCGGTTCCCCTTTCCCCGCCAAATCGCTCCGGCGGTTCCCATTCGGTTAAAAACAATTTCGGGCGGTCTTCATCACCCGATTCAAAAGTCCACTCCAGTAGATTATACACCAACTATCGCACCAATGCATCCCATAATCAGTAATACGTACATTGCGTTTACGTGGAACTTTTTGATCAGCAGGACAGTGGCGGCACACATCAGGATGGCGATTCCGTCAATATGCCCCGGCAGAATTCCGGAAAGGGCGGCGATGCTCCCGCCCAAAGGATGTTCCGCTTCAATGGCCGGCCGGCAGATGGTAAGGGCTGCGGTAAAAATCATGCCCACCGTTGCGGGCCGAATGCCCTCCAGCGCCCCCTGGACAATTCGACTCTGCTTGTAGCGATCAATCATGCCGGCGACGATGGCCACCAGGATAAAAGCAGGTGTAGCAACCCCCAGTGTGGCCACAATGGACCCCAGTATTCCCGCCGTCTGGTACCCTACATAGGTGGCCGTGTTCACCGCCACCGGTCCCGGTGTGACCTGCGCTATCGCCACGATGTCCGCATATTGGGACGGGGTCATGGACACAAATCCCCGGATGGTATCGTAAATCATACCCACGATGGCCATACCGCCACCGAACCCCACCGCGCCGATTTTGAAGAACGCCCAGAAAAGTTTCATTAAAATCATTTCAGGCCTCCTTCCCGGCAGGTGTTCCAAAGCGCCCGCAGAATTCCGGCTGCCAGAAACAGCAGCACAATCAGAACCACGCTCATATTCGTAAATTCAATCAGCAGAATGCCCACTAACGAGGCAATTCCGGAGAACCAATCCTTGATGACGCCCTTGGCAATGGAATATACCGCAATCAGTACCAGTCCCATGGCGGCTGCCCGAAGGCCGCCCAACGCACCCATCACGTACGGATTGTCTCCGAAGGCGGACAGGCCTTTAGCCACCAGAATAATCACGATGAAGGAAGGAAGCACAACTCCCACAGTCGAAACGAGGGATCCAAGCAAACCCTTTCGCTTGAATCCCACGTATGTTGCCATGTTAATTGCAATAACACCGGGGAGGCTCTGGCAGACGGATATGACATCCAGCGCTTCCTCCGCCGTGAACCACTTCTTTTCGTTGACGGCGATGTTCTGAAGAATCGGTATCATCGCCACACCGCCGCCAATCGTAAATAATCCCAGTTTAAAGAATGTTATAAAAAGCTCTAACACAATTACAGCCCAAATCTCTCCGCATTTACCAGATCGATGGCATCCTTTGTCGCATCTTCTGCAGACTTCAGGGTCATCTCCCCTTCTCTTCTCAGCTTATACTCTACAACACCCTCGCCGGCTTTCTTTCCGACGGTGATTCGAATCGGCAGTCCCAGCAGATCCGCATCCTTGAACTTCACGCCCGGTCTCTCATCTCTGTCATCGCACAGAACTTCCACGCCGGCCTTCTCCAGCTCTTCCTCAATCTTGTCGGCCAGATTCATCTGGGTTTCATCCTGCGGATTGATTACGGTAATCATTACGTGATACGGTGCAACGGAAATTGGCCAGATAATGCCGTTTTCATCGTTGTGCTGCTCGATGATTGCCTGCAGGGTACGGGTGATACCGATGCCGTAGCAGCCCATCTGGTATACGCAGTCGTTTCCGTTCTCATCCTTGTAGAACGCCTTCATGGATTCGGAGTACTTGGTTCCCAGCTTGAAGATCTGTCCAACCTCGATACCTCTGCTGTGCTCGATGATCGGCTTTCCGCACTTCGGGCAGCGCTCGCCTTCTTTCAGGACCTTGATGTCCGTCACGATATCGCCCTTGTAATCTCTTCCGTAGCATACGCCGGTCATGTGGTGGTCTTCCTTGTTCGCACCGGCACACATGTTCACGGTTCCTACCAGTTCGCTGTCCACTACAATCTTGCAGTTCTGCAGTCCTACCGGACCGGTGAATCCGCCGACACAACCGGTGGTTGCACCCATCTCGTCCTCATTGGCGAATTCGATGTAGTGTTCCGGAATGCCCAGTGCATTTACCAGCTTAATCATGTTCACTTCACGGTCACCGCGAACGAAGGCGCATACGTACTCTGCCGGATTCAGTTCATCGTCGTAGGTAACGAACATCAGCGCCTTGATGGACTTCTTCACATCCATGTGGAGGTAGTTGCATACGTCCTCGATGGTCTTGGTTCCCGGAGTATATACGCTCTTCAGTTCTTCCATCTCTTCCTGAACCGGTTCGTCATCTACGCATTCCGCTCTCTCCAGCGTTGCCGCATATCCGCATTCCGGACAGTGTGCCAGTTCACTCTCTCCCACGTTAGACAGTGCGGAGAATTCGTGAGAACGGCTTCCGCCGATTGGGCCGTTGTCCGCTTCTACAATTCTGTAGTCCAGTCCGCAGCGAGTGAAGATTCTCTCGTACGCACCGTACTCGTTCATGTAGCTGACGTCCATCGCCTCCTCATCTCTGTCGAAGGAGTATCCGTCGCTCATCAGGAACTCTCTGGAGCGCAGCAGTCCGTATCTTGGACGAGCTTCGTCTCTGTACTTCCACTGAATCTGGTACAGGGTCTGCGGAAGCTCTCTGTAGGAAGAGAATTCGTTCCGTGCGACATCCGTTACGGTCTCCTCATGCGTCGGTCCAAGGCAGAAGTCTCTTCCGTTTCTGTCCTTGATTCTCCACAGTTCCGGTCCGTATGCATACCATCTGCCGGATTCCTTCCACAGTTCGGCCGGATTCGGTCCCGGCATCAGGATTTCCTGGTCGCCGATGCGGTCCAGTTCCTCCCGGACGATATTCTCTACCTTCCGCAGGGAACGGTATCCCAGCGGCATGAATTCATAGATTCCCGCTGCTACCTTGCGAACCAGGTTGGCACGAATCAGCAGCTGATGGCTGACCAGTTCCGCTTCCTTCGGTGCTTCTCTCAATGTCTTCAGATGTCTCTTGGATAATTTCATTTCTATTGTCTCCCTTCAATCGTGCAGCTCGCTATCGCCGCAATACCTTCTTCTCGTCCCGTAAATCCCAGCTTCTCCGTGGTGGTGGCTTTTACATTCACCTGTCCCTCGGAAACATTCATCGCCCGGGCGAGATTCTCTTTCATGGCTTCTATATGAGGTGCCAGCTTCGGCTTCTCACAAATAATTGTCACATCCACGTTGACAACCCGGTAGTCGCCGATAATCCGAATTACCTCCCGGAGCAGCTCTATGCTGTCCGCTCCCCGATATTTCTCATCGGTATCCGGAAAATATTTTCCAATATCTCCTTTTCCCGCAGCTCCCAGCAGGGCATCCATCAATGCGTGCGTCGCTACGTCCGCATCGGAATGTCCCAGAAGTCCCAATTTGCTGGGGACCGGGGTCCCGCACAATATCAGGTTTCTGTCCGGGACAAGGCGGTGTACATCGTAACCGTTTCCTGTTCTGATTTCCATAGAAATGTCCTCTTTGGTTGTTATTTTTCGGTTGGCGTACTCTCCCTCCACAAGGGCCACGGAGATGCCCGCCAATTCCGCGACGGACGCATCATCGGTACCGGCATACCCCTTCTGTCTCGCAACATCGTAGGCCCGGCGAATCACATCCAGCCGAAAGCTTTGAGGCGTCTGAACGCAAAACATGCGCCTTCTCTCAATAACTTTACTGTCCATTATAGGATAAATAAATAACGAGTTCAAGTCGGTATCCGGAATAATCCGCATGGAATCCACCGACGGAACCGCGGTACATACCGCATCCCACCGGTCCAAACCCTTTAAGTTTCGGTCAATGATTCCGGTCGTCAGGTCCGCGCGGGCGCCGTCGTGAATCAACACCTTTACGGAGTTTTCCGAAATTCCTTTCTCTCTGCAAATATTTCCGCACACATCCAGGCCGGCTTGAACGGAGTCTCCCCGTTCCTTTCCGCCCTTCGTCAGCCGTACCTCCTTGCCGGAAACCTCCTGCAGGGCGCGAGCTGTCTTTAGGTAAAAATCCGCATTTGCGCCATCCGCCGGCGTAACGATGACGATTTCGTCAATATCCGGATGTTCCGCAAACGGACGCGCGGCGCACTCCAGCACGGTACTGTCCCGATACGGCAGCATCTGCTTCGGCACCTCCGCGTTCATGCGGGTTCCTTTTCCCGCCGCAACTACGATTCCAATGTTCATCGATTTCTCCCTCAAGGTATTCTCCTAAAAATAATCATATATAAAAACCGGCCGTTTCCGGCCATATACCGTTCTCGGTTATATGTGGGATTCGACCAGTTCATCTGCTTCTTCCATTGTATAATTTCCCGCCAGCATCAGCTCGCTCTCCAGAATCTGCTTTGCCGTGCCCAGGAGCTTTTTCTCTCCGGTGGAGAGGGCCTTCTTTCGATCGCTTCGCACCAAATTTCGAACAACCGAAGCGACCTCCTCGATTTCCCCGGTTTTCAGCCGATCCATATTCAAGCGGTATCGGCGATTCCAATTCGCCGGCATCGCTTCCGCCTCTTCGCCCAGTAGTTTAAAGACTGCCGGGAAATCTTCCGCAGTAATAATTTTGCGCACGCCAACCCGCGCAGAACTTTCCACCGGAATCAGGACCGTCATCTTGCTGTGAGGCAAGTTCACATCGTAATATTTGTGAATTTCGCCCAGCACTTCTTTCTCGACAATATCTGTAATCGTTCCGGCTCCGTACATCGGATATGCTATTTTCTCGCCAACCTGAAACATATCGCCTCTCCTTTTTTTGACACACTGTTATTATATCCCGAGGCAAAATTATTTGCAAGTAAAAATTAATTATTTTACCATCATGCTGTATATATGTCAACTGCATTTCTCGCTTTTTATTGCTGCGGGCAGTACTTTTCGAAGCGGGGAAACATATGCTTATCAGTTGTTATTCTATCATCTTTCACAATTCTGTGATATAATCTTTACAGTTTTTCAATAGCGCAATCTCTTATGATAAAAGGGACTGCCGGAATTCTGAAAGGAGAACTTTGAATGAAGAAATTACTCGTAGTAGACGACGAAGATAAGATTCGGGAGGTCATCAAGGAATACGCTGAATTCAGCGGATATGAGGTGACCGAAGCCGCCGACGGCATGAGCGCCATCGGTCTCTGCAAACTCAATGATTACGATTTGATTATCATGGATGTGATGATGCCGAAGCTGGATGGATTCAGCTCCGTGAAGGAAATCAAGAAGATCAAGGACATTCCGGTAATCATGCTCTCCGCCAGAGGGGAAGAATACGACAAGCTGTTCGGCTTCGAGCTGGGCATCGACGATTATGTGGTTAAGCCATTCAGCCCGAAGGAACTGATGGCCCGGGTGAATGCGGTACTGCAGCGGAAGAGCGGTTCCGAGAATAACAGCGCCCAGGTGATGAAGTTCGACGGACTGGAAGTGAACTTCGCCGCCCGCACCATTACCGTAGACGGCGAACGGGTCAACCTGACCCCAAAGGAATACGACCTTCTCTTCTATCTGATTCAAAACAAGAACATCGCTTTGTCCAGAGACAAGCTTCTTTCCGATATCTGGGGATATGACTTCTTTGGAGACGACCGTACCATCGATACCCATATCAAGAATCTGCGGAACAATCTGGGGCCGTATCGGAATTTCATTGTAACGTTGAGAGGAGTAGGATACAAATTTGAGTACGACGACAGCAAGAAAGGAAAAGAATCGGCAGAATAAGTTTGATCTCAACAGCATCCGAACCGTCATGCTGCTGTACTTCTTCACTTTTGCAGCCGTATTGATCATGCTGATTTGGTCGCTCCAGAGCTTCTTTATGACTCACTATTTCGAGCAGATGAAGGTGCAGGAAACGGAGCACACCGCCGCTCTTCTGAAGAATGAATTTCTGCAGGACGACGGGCAGTTCAAGAATCTGGCACTCAATGCCTCTGCATCCAGTGATATTTTCATCCGGGTGGATACCCCGGACGGCACCAGTGTCTTTGACAACGGTTCGTATTTCCGGCCTTCTTCCATCGCCTACGATTACGAAACATCCACGGCGCGAGATCGCTTGGAGAAGAGCAATAAGAATTCCGTTTCCCTGGTGGCCAACGATACGAAGAAGGACAGCCGGAAACTGATTTATGCCACCTACATCGGGGATACCCCAAGCAATAATATTTTGTTCATTGTAGCCCCCCTGTATCCGGTGAAATCTACCATTTCCATCCTTCGGCTGCAGCTGAAATACATCAGCTTCATCGCTCTGATTGTGGCCGCACTGCTGGCACTGTTCATCGCCCGGAGGCTGTCCCGACCGATTAAGGACATCACCAAATCGGCCATGGAGCTTTCCCACGGCAACTACAATGTAAAATTCAACGGAGGCATGTTCACGGAGACCAACGAATTGGCTCGCACGCTGAACACCGCTTCCTACGAAATGCAGAAGACGGACTTCTATCAGCGGGATTTGATTGCCAATGTGTCCCACGATCTGAAGACCCCGCTCACCATGATCAAATCCTATGCGGAAATGATCAACGACATCTCCGGCGACAACCCGGAGAAGCGGAAGGAGCACCTGAAGGTCATCATCACCGAAGCGGATCGGCTGAACAAGCTGGTATCCGACATGCTTTCCGCCTCCAAGATTCAGTCCAACAACCTGGAGCTGGACAAGGAAATCTTCGATCTGGTGGCAGTGACGGAAGAAATCGTAGCCACTTACAAGGTGCTGAACGAACAGGACGGATATCACATCCGCCTGAACAAATGCAAAGCGACCTACGTCTACGGCGACAAGGAGAAAATCAAGCAGGTGTTGTCCAACTTCGTCTCCAATGCCATTAAGTATTGCGGCGAAGACCGGGTGGTGAACGTGGACGTCAAGCGGATTGGCAAAAAGGTCCGGGTGGATGTTATCGACCACGGCGACGGCATCGCCTCCGACGAGCTGTCCCACGTATGGGAACGGTATTACCGCACCAGCGCCAACCGCAACCGCACCATCGAAGGATCCGGCCTGGGTCTCTCCATCGTCAAAGGTATTCTGGTACTCCATAATGCCAATTACGGGGTAAAAAGCAAGGTCGGCCAGGGCAGCGACTTCTGGTTCGAAATGGATACGGTGAAAAAACCGACGGATGCCGAAGGCAAAAAATAAAACCCATGGATAATAATTCAATCTCTGTCCGGTGCAGAACCCGGGCAGAGATTTTTACCGTGTACAATTCACGCTACTATTTTCATTCGATTTATTAATTATGTGAAACATTTGGAGGAATGTATGAACAAAAGAGTCTGTATTATTTACACCGGCGGCACCATCGGCATGGTGCCGACCCAGGACGGCTACCAACCGAAGGAAGGATATTTTTCCGGCGAACTGAAGAAGATTCGGGATCTGTATTCCGACGCCATGCCGAAATGGGATCTGATTGAATACGATCCGCTTCTGGATTCGTCCAACATCACCTACGTGCAGTGGAACCGGATGGCCAACACCATTAAGGAGAACTACGAGCGCTACGACGGCTTCGTCATTCTCCACGGCACCGACACCATGGCCTACAGCGCCTCTGCCCTGTCCTTCATGCTGGAAGGTCTGAAGAAACCGGTCATCTTCACCGGCTCTCAGATTCCCCTGTATGAACTTCGTTCCGACGGACGGGACAATCTTATCACCTCCCTGATGATTGCGGCCAACAGCGATATCCACGAGGTATGCCTGTATTTCGGCAACCATCTGATTCGGGGAAACCGTGCGGTCAAAACCTCTGCGGACGGACTGATTGCATTCTCTTCCCCGAACTACCCGGTACTGGCCAAAGCCGGCATCGACATTGAATACTTCCCGAATCGCTTCCTGCCGGAACCAAAAGAACCGTTCCGGGTAACGGAGATGAAACCCACATCCATCGGCGTCATCAAATTGTTCCCAGGAATTCACTTCGACCTCTTTGCGCCGATTGTGAACAAGGATCTTCGGGCCCTGGTTCTGGAAACCTTCGGCACCGGAAACATTCCGAACTACGATTCGGAACTTCCGCCACTGATCAGCAAGGCCATCGAAAACGACACCGCCGTGGTGGTATGCACGCAGTGCATGCAGGGAACCGTTCGTCTGGGCACCTATGAGACCAGCTCCGAACTGGCCCGGGCCGGTGCCGCCAGCGGCAGCAATATGACCACCGAGGCCACGGTCACCAAGCTCCAGTACCTGTTCAGCAAGGGCTTCACCGCCGGAGAGGTTCGGGACTGGACAGAATCGGACCTGCGGGGAGAGCTGACCATTGGCTAGCCGGAACAAGAAGCACGCCATTATTCCTATTTTTATCCCTCACAAAGGATGTCCCAACGACTGCATCTTCTGCAACCAGCGAAAAATCACCGCACGCTCGGCGGCAGTCACCCCGGAGGACGTGCGAACCACCATCCGCACCTGGCTCACCACATTGCAGGATGTTCCGGTGGTGGAAGCCGCATTCTACGGCGGGAGTTTTACGGGAATTCCCATAGAGGAGCAGCGGGCCTATCTGGAAGTGGCGCGGGAGTACAAAGGGAATGGTGCCATTCAGAAAATTCACCTGTCCACCCGGCCGGACTACATCACCCCGGAGATCCTGGACAACCTGAAAGAATATTCCGTGGATACCATCGAGCTGGGCGTGCAGTCCTTCGACGAGGAGGTGCTCCGCCAAAGCCGCCGGGGTCACACGGTGCAGCAGGTCTATGATGCCGTTTCGCTGATTAAAGACTACGGCTTTGAGCTGGGGATTCAGCTGATGATCGGACTGCCCGGCGATACGATGGAGAAGTGCCTCTATTCCGCACGGGAAACCGCCCGCCTACGGCCGCAGCTGGCGCGCCTGTATCCCACCATCGTTCTGGACGAGACGGACCTCTACGAGGAATATCGGCAGGGCGCGTACATCCCGCTGAGCCGGCAGGAGGCCGTTCTTCGCACAAAAGAAATGTACAAAATCCTGGAGGCCGCCGGCATTACCATCATGCGGGTGGGGTTGAAGAGCACGGATCTCATCGGCGACGGCGGCGCCATTAACGGCGGGACCTATCACCCGGCCTTTCGCCAGCTGGTGGAAGGGGCGATTGCCCGCGAGCGCATCGAGCTGCTGCTGAACCGATTGAAACACAAAGCTCCCGGCGATTCTTTGACAGAAAATAAACGGAAAATTGATGTATTTTCCAACGGAAAATGGTATTCTAATATGGTAGGTAACGAAGCCGACAACAAAAAATATTTCACCCATAAATTTCCGGAGTTCAATTTCCGATTCCGCCGGGACGACAGCCTGGCCGACGGACAATTCCGGGTGTGTGCAAAGGAGGAGAAAAATGGATAGAGAGAAAGCTGTGGTAACCGTCACCGGCAGAGATGAAGTAGGTATTCTGGCCTCCGTCTCTGCTTGCTGCGCAAACGCCAACGCCAGCGTCATCGAAATGACCCAGTCCGTAAAGCAGGACTTCTTCACTATGATGATGGTAATCAGCGTCGAACAGATGAATGTAACAATTGCTGAGCTCCAGGATGCAATTCTGAAGGAACTCCCGACAATGGACGTTCACGTAATGCATGAAAATATTTTCAATTCCATGCATCGGATTTAGCAGAAGGGAGAGCGAGAATGTATAACGATATTGGCGATATCTTGGAAACCATTTCCATGATTCGAGACAAAAACCTGGATGTCCGTACCACCACCATGGGCATCTCTCTGCTAGACTGTGCGGACAGCGACATCGACCGCTCCTGCGAGAAGATCTACGAGAAGATCTGCCGAAAAGCGGAGCACCTGGTGGAAACCGGTGAAAAGATCACCGGAAAGTACGGCATTCCAATTGTGAACAAGCGGGTTTCCGTTACACCGATTGCCATGCTGGCCGGTGTATCCGGCGGCGACCCGGTGAAATACGCACGTACGCTGGATCGGGCAGCCCATACTGTCGGAATTGATTTTATCGGCGGATATTCCGCACTGGTCCAGAAGGGCTTCAGCGCCGGCGACCGGGAACTGATTGAATCCATCCCACAGGCTTTGGCCGAAACTCAGCTAGTGTGCTCCTCGGTAAACATCGGCTCCACAAAGGCCGGCATCAACATGGACGCCGTTGCTCTGATGGGCCGGCAGGTTCAGAAGGCCGCGCTCCTCACCAAAGACAACCAGTGCATGGGCGCTGCGAAGCTGGTGGTATTCTGCAACGCGGTAGAGGATAACCCGTTCATGGCCGGTGCTTTCCACGGCGTAGGCGAAGCGGATTCCGTCCTCAGCGTGGGCGTATCCGGTCCGGGCGTGGTTCGGTCCGTGCTGCACGACCTTCCGGACGATGCTCCGCTGAACGAGGTGGCAGAAACCATTAAGAAAACCGCTTTCAAAATCACCCGTGTGGGTCAGCTGGTGGGTTCCGAAGCTGCTGCCATGCTGGGCGTGCCGTTCGGAATCGTAGACCTATCCCTGGCTCCGACCCCGGCCATCGGTGATTCCGTTGCCCGTATTCTGGAAGAAATCGGTCTGGAGCAGTGCGGTACTCACGGTACCACCGCTGCACTGGCCATGCTCAACGATGCGGTTAAAAAAGGCGGCGTAATGGCCTCCTCCAGCGTGGGCGGACTCTCCGGCGCATTTATCCCGGTGAGCGAAGACGAGGGCATGATTGCCGCTGCTCGCAACGGCAACCTGGTTCTGGAGAAGCTGGAAGCCATGACCGCGGTATGCTCCGTGGGTCTGGACATGATCGTCATTCCGGGCGATACCACTCCGGAAACCATTTCCGCCATCATCGCTGACGAAGCGGCCATCGGTATGGTGAACAGCAAAACCACTGCCGTTCGTGTCATCCCGGCCATCGGCCTGAAGGGCGGCGAGGAGCTGAACTTCGGCGGTCTGCTGGGTTACGGCCCGGTAATGGATCTGAAGAATCCTTCCCCGGCAAAAATGATTCGCCGCGGCGGACGGATTCCGGCTCCACTGCAGAGCTTGAAGAACTAGACGAATATAAATTCTGTACAAGTAAACGGGAGAGCTGAACTGCAGCTCTCCCACTATTTTTGTGGTATATTTCCTTTTCCTTTACGGTCTCAGGCCCATTCCGCCTTCCAGTGTGATGGTCTCGCCGCTCATGAATTTGAAGTCCGGCGAAGCCAGCTGTACGCAGGCACGGCCGATTTCTTTCTCCACATCGCCGTAATGACCGGCCGGCGGCATCTTCACATTTGCTTCGAACGCTTCCGGATAGGTCTCTTTGAACTTCTCCAGCTGAGCCGTCCATGCCAGCGGGCACACGATATTTACGTTGATTCCGTCCGGACCCCATTCCGTTGCGGCCACGCGGGTCAATCCCCGAATGCCTTCTTTTGCCGCCGCGTATGCACACTGTCCGTAGTTGCCGAACAGACCGGCGCCGGAAGCAAAGTTGATGACGGAACCCTTGGTTTCCTTGAGGTGCGGATGGCACGCCTTCATGTAATAGAATGCGGCATACAGTCCGGAATACAGTGCCAAATCAAACTGCTCCGTGGTGTGATCGGCCAAAGTAACGCCGGAAGCGGAGGCCTGTGCATTGTTGATCAGCACGTCGATTCTGCCGAATTCTTCCATAGCCTTGTCCACTACATTCTGAACCGTCGCCTCATTATCGGCACCGGCACTGACATCGGCCTGAACCGGAAGCACCTTGATGCCGTACAGTCTTTCCAATTCTTCCTTGGCTGCCTCCAGCTTTTTCACATTTCTGCCGGTGATAACCAGGTTTGCCCCTTCCTTCGCATATGCGGTTGCAATTCCATATCCAATAGAGCCGCAGCTTCCGTCACTGAGTGTGGCGCGGCCGCCTCCCGTAATAATCGCTGTTTTTCCAACTAAAAAACCCATAGATTACTCCTTCCCGGACCATTCCGTCCTATACAATCATCTTTTCATCGAGTATAGTATAAACCATTTTTGAAAGGATTTCTATGGATTTTTGTGTTAATATAATAACTTTTTGCTGTTTGTTTAGTAATTATCACATTATTTGTTCATTTTTTGCCAGAGCCGCTGTCCGGTTTTGGTTTTTCCCAGACCGCCGTATGTGCACCGAAGTTCCAGCGGAAGGGACAAGCCGATGTCGTAAATCGCCTGAATGGTCTCATCCAACGGCACCACTTTGTCAAATCCCGATAGAATCATGTTGGCGCTGGCGATGGCATTACTTCCTGCCATGATGTTTTTTCCCAGACAAGGAACCTCCACACGGTTGCCGACCGGGTCGCAGGCCAGACCCGTAATGTTCTGAAGTGCCACGGAAGCGGCATCCGCACACTCCCGAATCGTGCCGCCCATGAGCTGCACAATGCTTGCCGCCGCAAGTCCCGAACCGGCTCCGCATTCCACCTGACAACCGCCAACTTCCGCCGAAAACGTGGACTGTTCCCCGAAAAACACGCCGATTAACCCTGCCACCAACAATGCCTTCACGCAGTCCTCGCGAGAGAATCCCAGCACCTTCGCCAGCCCGATAATCGTCCCCGGCAGGCAGCCGCAGGAACCGCAGGTCGGCGCCGCCACAATCAGTCCCATGGAACTCTTGGATTCCATCACCGCCGTGATGCACCGAATCACGCTATTCAGCGGCGCATCCGGCAGGAGCCGCCCCGCCTTCTCCGCCTCGGCCACCAGCGGAGACTGGGCACCCAGAATCCGATCCTCATAGTAGGTTCCGGCGAGGCCGTTTTCCACGGATTCCTCCATCACGTCCAGAACCTCTTCCATCTGACGGAAGACCTCCTCCACGGTTCTGCCGCCCCGGCAGCTTTCATAGTAAGCCGCATACTCCCAGGGTTCCATGGGATGTTCCTCCGCATAAGCCAAAAGCTCTGCCGCTGTTCGGTACGGCACCCGTACGTTCTCCCCGGACAACGTCGGCAGCACCGGCTTCAGATATACCACTTCTTTTACGCCGGCCCGTTCCCGAAACGCACGAAGTTCCGACTCCGTCCGCGGCCGGGAGAATTTCTTCTCCTCCAGGCCCGCCTCCGACAGAATCAGAACCTCGTAATAGTCGCCGCCCACCTGCACCGGGTGGCCTTCGTATTTCTGCATCTCAATCATGCCGCCTCCCAGAGCGACTGCCTCGAAATGCCTGCAGTTGCCCCGGTCATCGGTGGCCTGAATCCGGTAGTTTCCCGGATGAACCGCACCGTATTCCAGGATGCGGTATTCGATGGAGAGGCCCGCTTCTTTTGCCAGCTCCTCATACCGATCCACCTGCGGGTTGGACAGCGGGATGCCCAGCAAACCGCAAGCGAACCCCATATCCGTTCCGTGGCCGGTATGGGATGCCGCCAGGGCACCGGTGGGGTCGAAATCACAGAGGACATGGGTGATTTTGCCCGGCATGGCCTGGCGAACCAGATCCGCAATCCGGGCGGCGCCGGCGACGTGGGAACTGGACGGTCCCCGCATCACCGGTCCGATAACGTCATTGAAAATACTGCATGGTTGTTTTTCCATCTCAGCGATTTCTCCCTTTTATTTTTATTAATACCAGAATTTACCGCTGAACGCGAAAGACACCTCGGCCGTCAGGCTAATCTGGCCTTCCAGGAAGTTCACCAGGATATCGCCTCCCGGCGTCTCCACGATAATCTCCTTATCTCCTCTGCAGTAGCCCTCTTCCACTGCCATGCGAGCGGCACAGAATGCCGCACTGGCGCTGGAGAGCACCGCACCGTTGGCGCCGTCCCAGATCTTCAGACGGATGGTGGACGCATCCACCACCTTGATGAACTCGAAGCATGCCGGTGCATTGAAGATGTCCGAATATTCGATTTCCGGCCCCAGTTTCTCGATATCAAAGGTATCGATGGAGTCGCAGAAAATCTGGCAGTGGAGTCCGCCTCCGGCAATTCGGCTGGTCTTCAGCGCCGTTGCACCGGCGGCCGCCAGCTTCTCCTGAACGCAAGCGTCGGCAGCGGCTGCCTTTTCCATATCGCGGTCGTACAGGAACTGATCTTCCGGCACGTACATGATTACCGATGTCACCCATCCGTCTCTCATGAACAGCTTCAGTTTCTGGATACCGTTAACGGTTTCCACCGTCATCATATCCCGACCGATGAGGCCCTGCTCGTAGGCGTATTTCGCACCGCAGCGGATGCCGTTTCCGCAGGCATCTCCTTCCGTGCCGTCGCTGTAGAAGACTCTCATCTTCACATCGGCCTTCCGGGACTTCTCCACCAGAACGATGCCGTCGCCGCCGATGGAACGGTGGCGGTCGCACAGGCTGATGCACAAGGACTCCGGTCCCTCAATCCGTCCGTCGAAGTTGTCCACCACGATGTAGTCATTTCCGCAGCTGTGAAGCTTTGTAAAGTATACATTTCGGTGGGTTGCCCGCATGTGGTTGATGTCCACCAGCTCAGTGTTCTGCTCCGAATATCTGGATTCAATCATATTGACCAGGGCACCGGCGGTATCCACGCTGGTGAGGCAAGGGATGCCCAGCTGCATCGCCCGCTTGTGCACGGCGGTGTAGTCGCCCAGCGCCGCATCGTTGGCCTGACCGGTGAAGATGATATAGCTGGTCTTTCCGCTTTCCATCAGGTCGATGATGTCCGTGCTCTTCTGCGCCTTCTGCACCTGAGTTACCTCGATACCCATGGTGCGGATGGCTTCTGCCGTTCCTCTTGTGGCATAAAGCTTCATTCCCAGGGTGTGCAGTTTCATGGCGATCGGCAGAATTTCCGGATAATCCCGTTTCTGAACGGAAATCATCACGCCGTGCTCCTCTCCGTATTTTCTCGGCGGCACGGTGAATCCGGCGGCGGTCAGCCCTTTGAACAGGGCTTCGTTCATGGTCCGGCCCAGTCCCAGAACTTCTCCCGTGGACTTCATTTCCGGTCCCAAGATGGAGTTGGCATCGGTGAGTTTCTCGAAGGAGAATACCGGAACCTTTACGGCCACATAGGCCGGAGTGCGGTACAATCCCGTTCCGTATCCCAGATCTTCCAGCTTTGCCCCCAGCATTACCTGGGATGCCAGATCCACCATCGGTACGCCGGACACCTTGCTGATGTACGGTACCGTCCGGGAGGCTCTCGGGTTCACCTCGATGACGTACAGCTCTCCGTTGTACTGGAGATACTGAATATTGACCAAACCCTTGGTGCCCAGTGCCAACGCCAGTTTCTCGGAAATGTCCACAATTCGTCTCAGCTGACGATCTGACAGATTGAACGGCGGATATACCGCGATGGAGTCACCGGAGTGAATTCCGGCTTTCTCGATATGCTCCATGATTCCCGGAATCAGCACATCCTCTCCGTCGGAAATAACGTCTACTTCCAGTTCGATGCCCGGCATGTATTTGTCCACCAGCACCGTGTTGTCGTCGGAGTTTTCCAAAATTCGCTCCATGTACTTCCGGGTATCCTCTTCGTCCCCGGCGATGGTCATGTTCTGACCGCCGATAACGTAGGACGGTCTCAGGAGTACCGGGTAGCCGATTCCCTCTGCGGCCCGAAGTGCGCCCTCCAGGTCGGTCACGCTCTGACCCTTCGGACGGCTGATGCCGAATTTTTCCAGAAGAGCGTCGAACTTACCTCTGTCTTCCGCCAGATCGATTCCCTCTGCGGAGGTGCCCAGAATCTGAATTCCGTTGTCGTGCAGGAACTGGGTCAGCTTGATGGCGGTCTGACCGCCGAAGGCCACAACGACGCCAATCGGTTTCTCCACCTTGATGATGTTCATCACGTCTTCCGGATGGAGCGGCTCGAAGTACAGGCGGTTCGCCGTGTCGTAGTCCGTGGATACGGTTTCCGGGTTATTGTTGACGATAACTACGTCGTAGCCCATCTCCCGCAGCGTCCACACGCAGTGTACCGACGAGTAGTCGAACTCGATTCCCTGACCGATTCGAATCGGGCCGGAACCCAGTACCATGATGACCGGCTTTCCGCTGCGGCGGAAGCTTCTGGACTCGCATTCCTTGTCCGTTGTGGAATAGAAATACGGAGTCATGGCATCGAATTCTGCGGCGCAGGTGTCTACCATCTTATAGCTGAAGTCCATGCCCGGAACTTCTTCCACTTCGGCAATCCGGCAAATCGCTTCGTCGGTATAGCCCAGTTTCTTTGCTTCCTCGTACACCTCTGCCGAAAGTTCTTTATTTTTGGCCGAATCTGCCAGCTCCAGTTCGAAATCCGCCAGATGTTTGATTTTGTTCAGGAACCAGCGGTCGATCTTCGTGATGTCGTGTACCTGATCTACGGTAACCTGTCCCGTCTTGAAGCCCTCGAAAATGGCGAAAATGCGGTGGTCGTCCTGGGTGTCAATCCGTTCCAACAGAGTTTTGTCGCCCTGGTACTCGAAGTTCAGGGTGTCCAGGGAAATTTCCGCGCCACGGATGGCCTTCATCAGCGCCGCCTCGAAGGAGTTGGCGATGGACATGACCTCACCGGTAGCCTTCATCCGGGTGCCCAGCTTCCGGCTGGATCCGGCGAATTTGTCAAACGGCCACTTCGGCACCTTCAGCGCCACGTAGTCCACCGTCGGCTCGAAGCACGCACAGGTCTTTCCGGTGACGTCGTTCACGATTTCGTCCAAGGTGTATCCCAAAGCGATTCGGGTGGTTACCTTGGCGATCGGATAACCGGTGGCTTTGGACGCCAGGGCCGAGGACCGGGATACTCTCGGGTTCACCTCGATTACCGCGTACTCAAAGCTGTTCGGGTTCAGGGCAAACTGGCAGTTGCAGCCGCCTTCAATGCCCAGGGCCGAAATAATTCTCAGCGCTGCGGAACGGAGCATCTGGAACTCCTTGTCCGCCAAAGTCAGGGTCGGTGCCACGACGATGGAGTCGCCCGTGTGCACGCCCACCGGATCCAGGTTCTCCATCGGGCAGATTTGAATTACGTTGCCCATGGAATCCCGCATGGTCTCGAACTCGATTTCCTTCCAGCCGGCGATGCTCTTCTCCACCAGAATCTGGGTAATCGGGGACTGATCCAGTCCGTTCTGTGCGATGATGCGCAGTTCCTCTTCCGTCTCAGCGATTCCGCCGCCACTGCCGCCCAGGGTAAAAGCAGGCCGCACGATGACCGGGTAACCGATTTCCTTCGCAATGTCCAGCGCCGTCTGCAGGTCTTCCGCAATTCCGGAAGGCACGCAAGGCTCGCCGATCTCTTCCATCACCTCGCGGAACAGCTCCCGGTCTTCCGCCTTATCGATGGCATCCACGTTGGATCCCAGCAGGCGCACGTTGTGCTCTTCCAGCCAGTTCTCCTTGGAGAGCTGCATGGCAATGGTCAATCCGGTCTGTCCGCCCAGTCCGGCCAACAGGCCGTCCGGTTTCTCTTTCTCGATGATTCTCTTTACGGTTTCCACCGTCAGCGGCTCCAGATAGATTTCGTCCGCCAGGTGTTTATCCGTCATGATGGTGGCCGGGTTGGAGTTCACCAGCACCGTATCGATGCCCTCCTCCTTCAGCACCCGGCAGGCCTGGGCGCCGGCATAGTCAAATTCCGCCGCCTGGCCGATGACAATCGGTCCGGAACCGATTACTAGAACTTTCTTAATACTTTTATCCTTAGGCATTTTTGTACTCCTCCATCAACTCAATGAACTGTTTAAACAGAAAACTCGTATCGTGAGGACCCGCATGGGCCTCCGGATGAAATTGTACAGAAAATGCGTGTTTGTCCGGATAGGTCATTCCTTCACAGGTCCGGTCATTGGCGTTCACGAAGCTGACCTCCCCTTTTCCCTCCAGGCTCTCCGGGCGAACCGCATAGCCGTGGTTCTGGGTGGTGATAAAAGTATGACCGCAATTCTCGCCGAAGGTGACCGTAGCCGGCTGATTTCCGCCCCGGTGTCCGTACTTCAGCTTAAAGGTTTCGCCGCCCTGGGACAGCGCCAGCAACTGGTGTCCCAGACAGATTCCGAAAATCGGAACTCGGTTCATCAGCTTCCGGATTTCTTCGATGCATCCGGTATTTTCCGCCGGGTCTCCCGGGCCGTTGGACAGCATTACGCCGTCCGGACGGTCTGCCAGAATCTCCTCGGCGGAAGTGGTGCTGGGTACCACCCGAACTTCACATCCGTACCGGTTCAGCTTGCGGATGATATTTCTTTTTGCGCCGTAATCGATCAGGGTGACGCGATACTTTGCTTCTCCTTCCGGGGAAACGGTGTACGCCTCATCGCAGGTAACGGACTTTACGGCATTGACAATTGTATATTCTTTTACTGCATCCAGATTTTCCGGAATCTCAGAGCAGATGATTGCGTTCATTACGCCGTGCTCCCGAATTTTCCGGGTCAGCGCACGGGTGTCGATGCCCCAAATTCCCGGCACATCGTTGTTTTTCAAAAATGTATCCAAATCGTATTCCGAGCGGAAGTTGGATGGGGTATCGCAGTATTCCCGAACCACATATCCCTTCAGGGCGCATTTGCCCTCGTAATCTTCTTCCATCATTCCGTAATTTCCGATTAACGGAAATGTCTGCATGACAATTTGTCCGCAGTAGCTCGGGTCCGTCAGCGTTTCCACATAGCCTTCCACGCCGGTGGTGAAGACCAGTTCGCCGATAGAATCCCGTTCCGCTCCGAACCTTCTACCTTCCAGAATCGTGCCATCCGCCAGTATCAGATAGCCTTTCTTATCCTTATTCAAAGTAATCTCCTTTCAAAAAACCATCATTTCATACGTTTCATAACCCTTGCGAAATTAACCTATCTCATCACCTCCTGCTAAATTCCCCTGAAATAGCGACCTTTCTCTTTCTTTTAATCTATCTTGTGACCTTATCCAGCCCAACAATGAACTGCTTCAGGTCTTTGATATGCTCTTCCGCTTCCCGGCGCGCCTTCTCCGCGTCACCGGAAACGATTGCTTCCATAATATGCTTGTGCTCCTTCGGAATCCGTTCGAATACGTTTCCGTCATCGTAATAGAGGTACCGGAACCGCATGGACAATTCCTGCACCTGCCGGCTCAGCTCAATCAGCACGTTGTTCCGGCTGCAGCGCACGATAAAGTTGTGGAACTTCTCATCGTATTCCACGATTTCCTCTTTATCTCTGGCTTCCACCGCCATCTCGTACAGCCGGTGCATCTTGCTCAGCGCCAGCTTCTCTTCCTCTGTAATCCGCTGCGCCGCCAGCCCGGCTGCCAACCCTTCCAGATCTTCACGCACCTCAAAAATATCCAGCATGTTCTGGACCGAAATATCTGACACGTAGGCTCCCCGTCTCGGCTCGATTACCACCAGTCCATCCGTCGCCAGTTCTCGAATGGCCTCCCGGATCGGTGTTCGGCTGACATTCATTCTCTCCGCCAGATCGATTTCCATCAAACGCGTTCTGGCCTTAATCTCGCCGGTAAGGATCTTGTGTTTGAGTTCCAGATATACTAGTTCTCGCAACGGTTTCTGAATTTGCAAATCAACGTCCATCATACATCTCTCCACTTTCTGTGTACCATATCTTCCAGTTGTCCCGAATCCATGGGGCATCTTTCGCCATTCGGTAATCGGATTCGGCTTGTGCCATCGAATTATAGTATGCAACCATTGTGGGTCCGCTGCCGCTCATCAGCACCCGGTCCGCCCGGAGATTCGCCTCCATGGCGTCCTTCAGCGCTTTCGCTTCCGGATACTTCTTCAGGGTGTATTCTTCCATTCGGTTAAAAAAAAGTTTCTCTTCCACCGAACGTCCGGTCTGAGCATCCAACGCTTCGTACACCTCTCGCGTGGATACTCCGATTCCCGGATTCATCAGAATGACTCCGTAGGGTTTCGGCTCCGTCGGCCGAACGATTTCGCCGATTCCCTCAATTTCTGCAGCTACCGAAGCTTCTTCGATTCCCGGCAAATCCGAAAAGACTTCCCGGTTCTTTCGCGCATTCATCATCAATGAGAACGGAACATCCGCTCCCACCGAGGCGCCCAGTTCCATCAGTTCCCGCAGCGAGAACGGATTTCCGCAAAGGGCGTTGGTCGCCAGCATGCAGCCAGCCGCATTGCCGCTTCCCCCGGCAATGCCTGCCGCTACCGGCAGTTTTTTGTCCACAAAGAGGTACAGTTCTTCCGGACGCGTTCCGCCTTCCGGCAGCGCTTTCAGCACCGCTTCCACCCCCCGGTATGCCAGGTTGTCCGGCCCCAGGGAGATTGCACTGTAATTCATACAAAATTTTACACGAACCCCCCGGATAAAGCAATTGTTTGATGGAAATTTTTGCATGCAAATACCCAAGGAATCTTCCGTAAGTCCCATAGTTACTACATCGTGAAGTCCAAGATCTTGCATAAAGGACAAAATATCGTGATATCCGTCCGGACGTCTCCGGAGCACTTCCAGCGAAAGATTAATCTTCGCATAGGCGTTCATGGTGATGGATGAATTCATTCTTTTCTCTCCTGATTCGGAATCTGCTTACAAAAAAGGAATGCCAAGGGCATTCCTTTCAAAAAATACTATCTCTGGTTCCGATTGCCGGACTTCTTTGCCGCTTTCGCTGCCTTTGCCGTCGGACCGTGCGAGGAAATATATTTACCGCCCGCTGCGGAAATCGGACTCGGTGCGGAAACGCTGTACACGTTCGGGAGAATCTCGCTCAGCTTCAGCTGGTAATCCTTCACGTATTCGGCTTCTCCATCCTTATTCTTCCGCTTTGCCTTCTTTGCGGCCTTTTCTTCCTTTTTCTTGTTCTCGGCAATGACCTCTTCCACGGTCTTGCCGGTGCGCTTTGCTTCGTGGTACGGATTGAAAGCGACCTCTTCCTTCTCGTCCTTCTTATTCTTCTTCTCCTGCTGCTGGTTGGCATTTCGAATGGTCATCACGGTAATACCACCGAAGATCAGGAACATCATGCCCATGTTAATCATCATGTTCAGGCGCTGATTGAAGGTCGTGAAAGAGAGGGTGGTCTCCTTACCCAGGCGGTCACCCTGATCGTCCATCAGATTCTCGGAAATTACCAGTTTGTATTTTGCGTTGTTCTCAACCTTGAACTTCTTATTGTTGCTGTCACCCAGAACCAACAGAAGGCCCTTGTCCTCCTTGCTGCTCATCACCTTAATCGGAATTTCCTTGCCGTTCGGGTCCACAATCTTCACGCACTTCGCGTTGTTCTTCTGTGCCTTTGCGCTGGCCATCTCCCGGTTGAAACGCAGCTTCACGCCGACGTTCTCAATAGATGTATTGGTCTGTCCATCCTTCGGATAAGAATTCACCAACTTAAAATCGCTCTCATCCGCCGAAACGAATGCCATGCTCATTGTTACCAGCACCGCTGCCAGCAGTGCAACCAGGCCTTTTCTCTTCATTAATTATTTCCTCCATCAATATTGTCCGGCGATGCCATTCTCTGCCGGAAAAGTTTTCGCTTCCGTGCTTTCACCGCGCGCATGTTCCGAAAGAAGTCCGACAGAATCTGTCCGCACTCCGCCTCCAGGATTCCCGTCTCCACCTCCATTCGGTGATTCAGCCGTTCCTCCTGTACCACATTGAATACCGAGCCGCAGGCTCCGTTCTTCGGATCCATCGCACCAATCCACAAGCGATCCAACCGTGCCAAAACCATGGCGCCGGCGCACATGGCACAGGGCTCCAAGGTGACGTACAGTTCGCAGCCGGTCAGCCACTTGCTTCCCAGCACCCGTTCCGCCTCCCGGATGGCCAGCATCTCCGCATGTCCGGACGAATTTCGGTCGGTCTCTACATGGTTATATGCTTTTGCGATAATTTCTCCATCTCGCACTACAACCGCGCCCACCGGAACTTCTCCGATTTCTGCCGCCGCTTCCGCTTGATGCAGTGCCTCTCGCATATACATCTCATTTATATCCATAGCCGAATAATTCTATCATAGCCGGGGTTTCAATACAAGTTTTTTTGCAGATTATGCCCCAAATTCCGGGGATTTTTCCCCAAAAGTATTCTCGGCGGCCGTCGCCCGGACTTCCGGGCAAAAAGTTTGCGCCCCCCCTAGAACACGAACCTGTTTTTATACCCCCCCGTTTAAGAAAAACTTTTGGTTAGTCTCATCTAACAATCTAGACAAAGGTTTCGCCATTGCATATAATGGAGTAGGTAAATTTTGTTAAGATAAAGGAGGGTTATCCCAATGGCTACATTAGATGTAAATGTTGAAGTAAGCGCTCGCCACGTGCACCTGTCCCAGGAGGACATCGAGAAACTGTTCGGTGCAGGTTATGAGCTGAAGGTTAAGAAGGAAATCGCCGGCGGTTTCGTTGCAGAAGAAAGACTGACCATCACCGGACCGAAGAGATCCATGGAGAGAGTTGCAATTCTGGGACCGGCTAGAAAGGGTACTCAGATTGAGCTGGCTGCTACAGACGCTCGTTCCCTGGGCGTAGATGCTCCAATCAGACTGTCCGGAGATCTGGCAGGCACACCGGGAATCAAGCTGACCGCTGAGAACGGAAATTCCGTTGAGACCGAGTCCGGCTGCATCATCGCACAGAGACACGTTCACCTCTCCGAGGAAGACGCTGCAAAGCTGGGCGTTGAGCAGAACCAGAACGTTGATCTGAAGATCGACACTCAGCAGAAGAGAGCACTGGTATTTGGCGACGTTATCGTAAGAATCGGCGGACCGGTTTCCGTTGTTCATCTGGACACAGACGAAGGCAACGCTGCATGCACCGGCAGAGCTTGCGTTGGTACCGTTATCGCTGAATAATTTCGGCACAAACGAATTTTTGTAAAAAAAGATTGAGAGGGAATCGGCGAGACCGTTTTCCTCTCGTTTTGTATTGCTTCGATTTCGGTTCTTTACCTTTTGGTGTTGGCGCAGCGGGACGGAGGGCAAAGGCTTTGCCGGGAGGTCGACGCCAACATGGGCGCCGGCGAACCGGGATAATCCGGACCGTGTTGGCGTGGACCGACGGAGGACAAAAAAATACCTAGCAGCTTAATCGCTACTAGGTAGAAGTCGCTTTTGCTCTTCACCAACACCATCTGACAAAAAACCTGCGGGGGGGATGGGAAGTTTGAGTCACTTACCATTTTCATCTATATTTAGCAGGTTACTCCAAATCAGCGGTAGGCATAAAGTCTTCTTTTATCAAACACGATATGGGATATAATTCTTCCACATAGCACCGGCTTACAACTCTAAGAAATGAATAAACTGTAAGATCGCTGAACTCAACTGCTTGCGGTACTATAGTCGACAACCTTTCTCTAAGGATACTTAATATTTCCTTGCTACTCATTTCTGAATAATCCGCCTTTGCTATTTCTTCAAACAGCCCTATTATCTTGCTTTGTGCCTCCCAAGGTATTTCGAATTCCAGGCATAACAGACTGAAAGATCTTGGTTCAATTCTTGAATCTCCCACGCTATCAGCAAGTTCATACAATGCTTGCTTCAAAAGCATAATATAATCTTCTACAGAAGCCATGAAATCCCCTCCTTAACATGCTTCCTGACACTACGTCAGCTGATGGAAGTTCTCCCGAAGGTAGTCCACAAACGCCTTCATCACCGGGTTCATCCACTTGTTCTTCAGGCGAATCAGTTGTGTCCACATCTGCATCTCCAGCTTCACCGTATCAATGATGGCCAATGCGCCGTGATTGATCGGATCGTCCGCCAAGAATTTCGGCAAGAAGGATACCCCTTTGCCCTGGCAGATCATATTGATAATGGCGGAAGTGGAGCCGATTTCCAGACTCGGGTGGTAGCTGATCCCCCGCTCGGCCAGCGCCTCTTCCATGTAGAGGCCGTAGCTGACCCCTCGGTCCGTGGTGATGAAATTATCCCGAACCACCCGTTCCAGCGGCACGTTCTTCATGGCAGCCAGCGGGTTATCCGGATTCGTGACGAACACGATGTCCTCTTTCCGCTCCGCCACGCTGACGAAGTCCGCGGAAATCAGTTTCCGCTCCAGGGTAAAGATGAAATCCAGATCGTTCTGACGAAGAAGATCAAATGTGGAGGTCAGCATATCGGATGTCTTAATCACCACGTCAATCTTCGGATATTTCTCGTGAAAACCCGGGAGGATTCCCGGAAGAATTCCGGCCGAAAAGGATGAGCTGGCACCTACGCGAAGCGTGCCGGAAGGCTCGTCGTCTTCCTTCATGAACGTGGCCGCCTCTTCCACCGACTTCAGCAGCCGCAGTGCATATGGCATGAATTTCTCGCCGGAATGGGTCAGTTTCACGCTTCGGCCGATTCGATCGAACAGCTGTGTGCCCAGTTCATCTTCCAGCTGCTTAATCTGCACTGTCACCGCCGCCTGAGAGTACCCCAGCTGTGCCGCCGTCTTGGTAAAACTCTGCATTTCCGTCGCTTTGACAAATGTTACTATATTACGAATTTCCATAAACGTTCTCCTTATACCTTTCAAAATTTATAATATCAGAAACAAACCGGGAATTCAATAGACCGTTGAAAGTGTTGATATGCTTGATTTTGGGAAGATATTTGAATTTCTGAATATCCCATTTGTTTTTCGTAAATTATTTAGCGTTTTTTATTGTTAGATTTATAACTATTAATTTTACAAAATACTCCCCATGTAGTATTATCTACTTGTAACAAACAAGCCTCTACAAAATAACCATATAAGACAAAAGCAGAAGCGACCCCGTTCTTATCGCTTCTGTTTTTCTTTTTTGATTTTATTTTCGTCCTCGCGGAAGTCTTTCGGTTGACTTCTTTGCGAATCACCTATATGATACATAATAGTATACGAAAGGTGGATTATTATGAAAAAGCAATTTACTCATATCCTGACGCTTCTCACCATGGCACTGGTAATGGCTGTCGTACCGGTATGCACTTTTGCGGCGACCGGCGGAAAGAGCCACGTACGAGAAATTCTCTTTGCGGGCATTGCCATCGCCTTCGCGATTGACATGTGGCGGGAGTTTAAGAAAAGAAAATAGCGGAAATCAAACGGGGAGAATGCAACGACGGCGCATTCTCCCCATTTTCATTGAGTCTTCACTTTTTTATTTCTATTTGTATTTCGTCTTGACCCGGTTGAGATAAGAGGTCTTCGTCGCCGGTGCCTCGTCCATTCCCAGGAGCAGGGACAGCACGTGGCGAATTTCCTTTCCGTTTCGAGCGTACTGTCCGGCACAAGAAGCGCAGAACGTGGTATTCCGAAGCCCGGAAGAAGTCAGCCCTTCGCCGAATTTTTTTGCCAGCGCCGGCTCCTCCGCCGATGCCATGCCCCCCAGGCCGCAGCACTGTTCCGCCGACGTTACCGCCGGTTCATATCCCAGCAGTTTGCAGATGGCATCGTACCATTCCCGATGGGTCCGGTCCGGGCAGGGAATCTGAATCTCGATGCCCTTCGGCACGGAAATTTCCGGAACCAAATCCGGCAATACCTCGTAGATGGACCGCACCTTCTGAGGAATCCGTTCCTTTAGGAAGTAGTAACAATTCGGGCAGGTGGTAATCACCTCTTCGATGCCTCGGCTCTCCAATTCACTGCAGATGCGGTTCACGATTCGCTCCTCATCCCGATAAAGCCCCAGCTCCGCAATGGGCTTTCCGCAACAGTCGTACACCGTTCCGATTCCCTTGGCCTTGCACAGGTCCGAAATTTTTCGGTTGGTCTTCGGGAACATGGAAGGAAAATTGCAACCCGGGAACAGCACCCGGCCCGCCGTGGCATTTCGGTAATTCCGGAATTTGTAATCCTTCTTTTCCTTGAGCACGAAAGAATAGGGCTTCTCCTCCAGCTTTCCGTCCCGCACCTGCATCCGCCGCAGATTTTGAAACAGCTGCCGCCCGGAAATTCCCACCGGGCACACCCGGTCGCAGTTTCCGCAGAGAAAACATCCGTAAACATGTTCTTGTAATTTCGACACATCCCCCAGATCCATCTCGTACTTATCCAGGAATGCGCAGCTCTTCCGGCATTTTCCGCAGTGCACGCAGGCATCCGCCACCTTCTGCAAGGACTCCAAGGTACCGCTTTCGTCCCATTTTTCGAATTTACTGTTCATCGGGAGCCTCCTCTTCCGGCACGTATTTCTTCCGCAGGGTTTTGCTCAGCACCATTACCGCTGCCACGATGGCCGCCGTCAGACCGATATACAGCAGCTTGTTGGACGCGCCGGTGAGGGCGTAGGTTCCCACGGTGTACATGGCCACCCCCGGAATCATGAACACAAAAGTACCCAGGGAATACTTGCCCAGGCTGATATCTGTAATCCCGTAGGCGAAATTCTGCAGGTTGTACGGAAACAGCGGCACCAACCGGGTAATCATCAGCACCATCATTTCATTCTTCGTGCTCTTGTCGAAGAGCAATCGGCTGATGTAGCGATTCTTTGCAATCTGATCCCGCAGGCTGTCCTGTAAAAAGAACCGCCCTACCAGGAAAGCGGCAATCGCCCCCAAGGTGGCCGACAGGACGCAGAGCAGCGTGCCCCACCAGGGGCCGAAAATCGCCCCGGCGATGATGGCAAAGGTCACTCCCGGCACCGCCAGCACCACGCTGGCAATCACCATCACCACGATGTAGATTAGGGCCGCCTGCAGGAAATTGGTCTTCACCATCTGCTGCAGTTTTCCGTACCAGTCATCCCCGGAAAAGATATCCGACCATCCGTAGTAGTGATTCAGCGTCACAATCAGCAATACAATCAGAATGAAGGCGATGAGCTTGATTATTCCCTTTTTCTTTTTATTCGTTGTCTCCACGTTTCACTCCTGTGTTCTTTCAACCGTTTCTTTCATACAGACAAATAACGGGCAGCCGCTGCTGCCCGCAATCCGTTTCTCATATTATCTATTCTGTTGCGCCGCCGCAGCTGGATCCCTGTCCGGCGGTGCAGCCGTAACAGTGGTTCGCCAGTGCGATGTGGCGTTTCTCGATTTTCTTTCCCAGCAGGTCGAAAATCGTCAAGCCGCCTTCCATCGGAAGTCCCGCAGCTTGGTTGAAATCGCAGTCATACAGACCGCCATCCCATTTAACCGAAATCTGGAACCGGCACATCATGCCTTCCTCCGCACCCGGATTATATGCACCGAACAGAGTGTTCATATATCCTTCCAGGTTCTCGCTTCGCTCCAGGAAGTCGCCGAATCTGCCTACCGGATTGTTGGTAATCGCAAACAGATTCGTAAAGTCCACATCGAAATCCTTCTTGAGTTTCTTCCGGAACTCCTCTTCGATAGCTCCCTGTGCCGGCGGCAGAAATGCGCCGCCCGGATTGTACACCAGGTTCAGCACGTGCTTTCCGTCTCGTCCGTATCCCAGCTCGTTCAGGCGATGCAGCACCTGAATGGATTTCTCAAATACGCCGGACCCTCTCTGACGATCCGTATCTTTTTCCCGGTAATACGGAAGAGAGGAGAATACCTCCACGTTCAGATCTCGGTACACCTCTGCCAGATGGGCGTATTTTTTCTCCGTGAGAATGGTCAGGTTGCAGCGCACGATGACGTGACCGCAAATCTGACAGGCTTCCCGAAGAAACCACTCGAAATTCGGGTTCATCTCCGGAGCGCCGCCGGTAATGTCGATGGTCTCCAGGCAATCATTTTCCCGGAACACGTCCAGGCACGCCTGCAGCACTTCCTTGCTCATCACCGCATCCGTACGGTTCGGTCCGCCCTCCACGTGACAGTGCTTGCAAGCCTGGTTGCACAGGCTGCCCATGTTCACCTGCATGATGGAGCAGACATCGGTGTACGCCATATCCTTATTCTTCAAATGTTCCTCAAAGGCCGGGACGCAGTTCAGTCTTTCCAGCTGTCTGTTCATAGCTTCCCTTCCTTTCGATTACATCTCCAGTTTCTTTACCACGTTCTTCATCTGAATTCCGTGTGCCAGCGCTGCACCGCCGCGAATTGCACCTGCCACGTGAATCGCTTCGGTCATCTGTGCATCGTTGACGCCCTTGCTCAGGCAATCCTTTGTGTACGCCTCAATGCAGTACGGGCAGTGAATTGCCGTTGCTACGCCCAGTGCAATCAGGGATTTCTCTCTTGCGGTCAGCTCTCCCTCTTGGAAAACATCGCCGTAATATTTCATAAATTCGTTCCACAGCTCCGGGGCTTCTTCTCCCAGCAATCCTGCTCCGAACTTCGCCAGATCGTCATCATTGTAATTTGCCATTTCTTATACCTCCTGCACGTTTCGTTGTAATCCCTACACCCTATGTATAGTATAACCAAAATTCTCGCCCTTCGGTATTGAGCATTTCTATTTCAGCTATTCCATGTATAAAAATGCTTTATTTCCGCGCAAGCTCTAGACGTCCTCCGGCATCCACCGAAAGTTGTCCTTTCCGGCGCCGATTTCAAAATGGCATTTCACAATGCCCAGGTCCACCTTGGTGAAAGGTCCCTTCCCTGCTTCCACGGAAACCACGTTTCCGAACCGCTCGAAGTAGAAGCTCTGCCGGTTCATGGCCGTGGGTGCCAGCATGGCCGCCAGCACGCCGTTCTTGTACCATTCCGGAACGCTGAGGCTGACCTCTGTGCCGTCGCTCACGTCGCACATGGACTTGCTCTTCCGGTTCTTCCCCTGATTGGCGCCGTAGCCGATGGCGATGGCCGCCACCACCTTCTCTCCCGGTGCCAAGTTGTAGCATTCCGGTTTTTTCTTGAAGGTGGAACCCACCCAGCAGGTATTCAGTCCCAGCTGCTGAGCCAATAAAACCACTTTTTCGCCGTAATAGCCGCACCGTTCTTCCAGGGTATCGTCTTTCTCCCCCGCCAGAATGATGTAGTTGTTCACGCCACGAAACCGCATGGCTTTGGACCGGAGTCCGGAGAAGGCCTCCGGCTCGTGCAGCACCAGGTGCATGTGCAGTCCCCCTACCTGATTGCAGGCCCGCATGGCCGCCAGCAGGCGTTCCACGATTTCCTCCGGAATTTCTTTTTCCAGATACTGACGGACGGAATGCCTCCGTTGTATCGCTTCAATGATGTTCATCGCAAACTCCTTTTACAGAAACGATTGACCGATTAGTACTTCTTTACAATAAACGGATGATTTTCTCCCTTCAGGTAGGCCTGGATTCCCAGAATGGAATTCTCCACCATGTTGGCCACCGCTTCCTCCGTGTAGAAGGCGGTGTGCGGGGAGAAGAAGACGTTGTAGAAGCTGCGGAGGATGGCCATCTCCGGGTTGTCGATGATGGTGCCGGACAGGTCCTTGTAGTAGATGCCCAGTTCCTTCTCGATGACATCCAGGGCGGCAAAACCGATTTTGCCGTTGGACAGGTTGCGAATCATGGCCTCCGTGTCCACCAGCTGGCCCCGGGCGCAGTTCACCAGAATGACCCCGTCCTTCATTTTCGAGAAAGCGGTTTCATCGATCATGTGGTAGTTGTCCTCCAGCGCCGGTGCGTGGAGGGTGATGATGTCGCTTTCGGCATACAGGGTATCCAGGTCCACGTACTCCGCATGCTGCCGAACCGCATCCTTCGGGAAGATGTCATAGGCCAGAATCCGGCATCCGAATCCGGACAGGTGCTCGATGACCGTCTGACCGATTCGGCCGGTGCCGATGACACCCACAGTGCTTTTGGAAATCTCCCGGCCCAGCTTGCCCTTCAGGGTGTAATCCTGCACGTTGGCTTTATCCATGATGTACCGCAGCTTCCGGCAGGCGATGAGCATCAGCATGATGGTGTAATCCGCCACGGAGGCCGGGTCATAGGTGACGTTGGTGACCCCCATGCCCACTTCAAAGGCGTGCTTCACGTCGATGTGATCGTAGCCGATGGTTCGGGTGGAAATGACCTTTACGCCATTCTCCTTCATGGCATCGATCATCTCCGCCGGGGTCGGTGTGGTGATGATCGAAATAGCATCGTAACCCTTTGCCAGATGGTAGTTCTCCGGTCCCGGGGACTGGGTGGTGTAGCCGAATTCCACACCGTACTGTTTCGAAAATTTCTCAAAGAAAGGGAGTTCGTCGAACTCTCTCAGGGTATATACAAAGATCTTCACTATTTTGCCTTCCTTTCCGGCCGCTTTTGCATTACGTTAAACTATTTTTATTATATATCAATCCTCTCACCCTTGCAATCCGGCGCCCTTGGTATTAAAATGAAGCGTACGTATCTTCGGTGGGGAACGCCTCTGCCGAAGTGCATTCTCAACAAGCAGTTCGGGTCCGATATCCTGCTTGTAAAATATCAAAACCAAAGGAGTACAATTATGAAAAAATGGATCAAAGGGGAATTGGAGGATTACCGAATCCTTCTTCGCAACGTTCCCAGTCTCGTCACATCTCTTTTCGTGGTCAGCGTCATCATGATGAACCTTCTGGCCAACAAGGAGCTGTTTTCGTTTAAGTACCTGGCACTGGACTGCGGTTTCGCACTGAGCTGGGTATCTTTCTTGTGCATGGATATGCTGTGCAAGCGCTTCGGCGGAAAGGCGGCGGCGAAAATCGCCATTCTGGCTCTGGTGATTAACCTGGGTGCCAGCTTGATTTTCAAGGCGCTGACCCTGACGCCGGGCATGTGGGGGGAATACTATTCCACCGGCAACATGCAGGTGAACGACGCCCTGAACGCCACCATCGGCGGGGCTTGGTACGTGGTTCTGGGCAGCAGTCTGGCCATGTTCCTGTCATCCATCTGCAACGCCGGCATCAACTCGTTCCTGGGCAAAAGGCTCCGGAACACGAGCTACCGGGATTTTGCCATTCGCTCTTTCACCTCCACGATGATCGCCCAGTTCATCGACAACCTCACCTTCGCGCTGGTGGTGTCCTACCACTTCTTCGGCTGGACCCCGGTGCAGGTGTTCTTCTGCTCCCTCACCGGCGCCGTGATGGAATTGCTGTGCGAAGTGGTATTCAGCCCGTTCGGCTATCGGGTGAGCCTGCAGTGGGAAGCGGAGAAAGTGGGCGAGCCGTACCTGCAGTATTGCCGGGAAACGGCGCAGTCCGCGTAAATTATTTTTATGAGAATGGGATAAAAGGAGTTTTCATGGACATTCTGATTACCGGCACGTCGAGCGGCATCGGTCGAGCTACGGCGGAATTTTTTCTGGAGCGGGGCCACCGGGTGGTGGGTTTCGACCGGAAGCCGTCCGCCATTTGTCATCCCCATTATCGCCACGAGATTCTGGACATCTGCGATGCGGATGCCTACCCGGAGGATGTGCAGCCGGAGATTCTCGTCAACAATGCGGGAGTGCAGGACAGCGGCCGGGATATCGAGATCAACCTGATGGGGACGATTCGAATTACGGAAAAATATGCCATCGCCAACCCGCGGATTCGAGCGGTGGTGATGGTAGGATCCGCCAGCGCTCATACGGGGTCGGAGTTTCCGGAGTATGCGGCCAGCAAGGGCGGGCTCCTCACCTATACGAAGAATGCAGCGCTGCGGCTGGCTCCTCGGGCGGTGTGCAACAGCATCGATCCCGGCGGCGTCCTGACGGATTTGAACCGGCCGGTGATGGAGGATCCGGAGCTGTGGGATCAAATCATGGCGCTGACGCCGCTTCGGCGCTGGGCGACGCCGGAGGAAATCGCGGAATGGATCTATTTCGTGGGGGTTCGGAATCGCTTTATGACCGGGCAGAACCTGCTGATTGACGGCGGGGAAGCCGGGGACGCCCATTTTGTATGGAAGGACTAGAGTTTTATAAATCATGCTGAACAATCTGATTTTTTGCCTGAACGCGACGGTGCCCATCTTTTTTCTGATTCTTCTGGGGATGTTCCTCCGGAAAATTCAGCTGGTGGATGATGCTTTTACCGCACGGCTCAACACGCTGGTGTTTCGGGTTTGCCTTCCGGCGCTGCTCTTTCACGACATGTACCGGACGGACTATCAGACAAACTGGAACACCGCCTACGTGGTGTACTGCGCCTTGGCCACTCTGGCAAGCATTCTGATTTGCACCGGAATTTCCTATCTTCTGAAGGACCGGAGCGTCCAGGGGGAGTTCATCCAGACATCTTACCGCAGCAGTGCCACCATCCTGGGCATTGCGGTGGTTCAAAATCTATATCAAAACGTGGGGATGGCGCCCTTGATGGTCATCGGTGCCGTGCCCATCTACAACATTGCGGCGGTAATCATCCTGGAGATGTACCGGCCGGATCGGGGCAAGCTGAATGCGGCACTCCTCCGCAAAACCCTGCGCGGGATTCTCACCAATCCCATCATTCTTTCCATTCTTCTGGGTTTTGCTTGGTCCCTGATGCGCATCCCGCTGCCGACCATCGGTGATACCACCCTGGACTACGTGGGTCGCTGCGCCACACCGCTGGGCATCATCGCCATGGGCGCGTCTTTTCGGTGGGAGAAGGCCCGGCAATCCGCCGGTCCCGCGCTGCTCAGCACCTTTATCAAGCTGTTCGGTCTGTGCGCCCTGTTCCTGCCTTTAGGAGTTCATCTGGGGTTCCGGAACGACCTGCTGGTGGCGGCGCTGGTAATGTGCGGTTCTTCCAGCACCATCAGCTGCTTCGTCATGGCGAAGGGCATGGGGCACAAGGGGGACCTTACCATCAGCACGGTGATGCTCACCACCCTCCTTTCCGCTTTTTCTCTCACCTTCTGGCTGTTCATCCTGAAGAGCCACGGGTGGATCTAAGTTTTAAAAATGCAACGCAACAACTTCCGGGGGTATAAATGAAGAAAAGAACTGCCATCCTTATCCTTACGCTGGTCATGATATTCTGCTTCGTGCCGATGTCCACAGCTGCCGCGGACTCCACCGTCATCCGCGTATCGACCCAAGAAGAATTCAATAAAGCGATTACTCGGGTCAACGAGGATTCCGACAGCGAATATACCATCGAGCTGACCGACGATTTTTCGATTACCGGCTTCTCCATCAACTCGCCTCACAAAGCGACCATTCTTGGAAACAGCCACACGCTGACAATGCCTGTCGGCGGTTCCGTCCACGTGGGCAAGGGAGCGGAATTGACGTTGGGTGCGGCGGACGGCAACGTCCTGAACATCCGCAGCGCCGAGGGCACCAGCGAAGAGCCGGGCATGCTGCATATTCAGGGTACCTGCAATATGTACTCCGGCGTGACCCTTTCGGGAAGTGTGAGAAACAACAACTTCGGCGGCGGTGTTACCGTTTTCGGCGGCACCTTCCACATGTACGGCGGAACCATTGAAAAATGCGGCATTAAGGGGGGCTCCGTTTGCTACGGCGGCGGTGTTGCGGTGGTCTACGGCGGCCAGTTTATCATGGACAGCGGAACAATCAAGGATTGCTATGCAGAGTCCGATTACCTTGATTATTGGGATCCCAACACGTGCTTTACGGCCATGGGGGGCGGTGTCTTTGTCTCCTACGGATCCTACTTCCGCATGAACGGCGGATCCATTTCCAACAACCGCGCCACCAACATGGGAGGCGGCGTTGCCGTTGCGATATCCTACAACGAAATAAACAGCGGTGGTTTCGGAACGCTCAAAAGCTCCGCTGAAATTCTGGAGGGTAAGGTGGAAGAGAACCAAGCAAAGAAAGGCGCCGGCCTCTTTGCCTCCGGTTATTACTATGCATATGCGAATGCGATTGGTGCATCTACCCCTGCCGCGGGAGCTACGAAAAATCCGGGATTGCATATTAAAGATACCCAAATATTGAACAACACCGCCACCGACACCGAAGAGGGACGAGGCGGCGGCGTGCTGGTGGTCGCGCTGAAATCACCTGCAGCAGCTTCTCTCGAAAACACGACAGTCAAGGGGAACAAAGCGGCGACCGGTGCCGGAATTGCATCCTATGAGTCCTGGACGAATCTGAGTATCAAGGGATGCACCGTCACCGAGAATACCGCAAGAAAATACGGCGGTGGCTTTTCGACGGAAAGCAATACGGGCGGCGGAAAAACGACGATCACCGACACGGTCTTGTGCAACAACATTGCCGATACCGCCGGATCCGATGTGTATCTTAAAAAATCTCCGCTTGTACTGCCGTCCGCAGCCAGTATGGACTCCCTCTATCTCGGGGCGCCGGAAGATGTTCGCAATCAGAAGATTGACGGCTGGTATGAAGATAAAACAAATTCTCGGTACACCGAACAGACGAAAGCGGAGCGCAAGGAATATACGGGCTACGCTAATATCGACGGCTCCGAAGAGGTGGCTCTGATTGCCGCCGCAAATCCGTCCCTGGTAAAGATTAAGTTCACCAACGAAGACGGCTCCCTGGTGTATAAAGAATCATTCTACCCGCTGGGCACCACCGCCAAAGATATCATCTTGCCGGACGCCACTAAAGCATCGGATGAGAAATACGATTATATTTTCAAAGGCTGGAGTCCGGCCATCAAAGATGCCACGGAGGATGCAGTGTACACCGCCGTGTTCGAGAAGGCATTTAAACAGTTTAAAGTTCAATACGAATTTAAAAGCCTTACCGCCGGAACGGAGCTGCCGGAGGAGGTGACGGCTCTGCTGCCGAAGGATCCCGCCGGATACGGACGGGACACCGACATCAAGGCGATTGCGCCGGCCAAAACCCAGGTAAAGGTGGACGGCGGTACGTGGAATTTCAAGGGCTTTGACAAGGACTCGATGAAAGCCTCGATGGAAAATGCCGACGACGCCGGAAACGTGAAGTTCACCGGATCCTGGGAATTTACCCCAAAAGATCCGGACCCGCTGCCATCCACCGGCGGCATGGGAACGCACCTCTTCATCATTGGGGGCGCAGCACTCATGGCAGCTGCGGCAATTGCGCTTGTGAGGAATTCCAAGAATTCCAATAAAACCAAATAACATGTAGCGGAATAGGAACCTGCACCAATCCGCAATCTCATCGTCACGCGGAGATTGCGAATCGGTGCAGGTTTTTCGTTGCGCAGGTTTTTCGCTGCGCGGTCCGGGAGTGGAGGCGCCGGCCGGGCGGGGGGGCGGCCGGGTTTCTCGAGGCGCGGTTTGCTCCCCCATCCCCGCTAGGCCTTATAGTTCCGTTTCGGGGAGCAAAATCTTCACATAAATCCCGCGCCGATGCCGGGGGCCGGGCGAGCTTCCCGAGGCGCGGTTTGCTCCCCCATCCCCGCTAGGCCTTATAGT
>JAEUGJ010000010.1:158849-210802 GCA_016775335.1 Mogibacterium sp. | reverse complement strand
CCCCCATCCCCGCTAGGCCTTATAGTTCCGTTTCGGGGAGCAAAATCTTCACATAGTTCCCGCGCCGATGCCGGGGGACGGCCGGGGGACGGGCGAGCTTCCCGAGGCGCGGTTTGCTCCCCCATCCCCGCTAGGCCTTATAGTTCCGTTTCGGGGAGCAAAATCTTCACATAGTTCCTGCGCCGATGCCGGGGGACAGGCGAGCTTCCGGGCCCATTGACGTGGTGCCCCGCGACGAAGGATTAAGGCTTTGACGCGTGTGAAGCACCACGTCCATCCGGACGAAGACCCTTTCATATTTTCCTAAGAAAAAGAATTGACGACGAACGTTCCCTCTTTCTCTGTTCGCCGTCAATTCTAATCATTACCTCGTGCCGCCAGAACAAAAACAGAACTTACTTTTTCAATTCAGGCCATCTGAATTTCCTGCTTCCAAGGCCTCATCCTGTCCTCTCCCCCAAGCATTCAACTCTAATCTACCCAGCGGCCGCGGGAAATTGACGACGAAACTTCGGGGAGAAACGTTTCGTCGTCAATTTCTTCCGATTCCCCCGGAAATGACTCAAATTAGAGTCGCTTACCGAAAAACAGCGGTGTGCCAACGGGCATTTTGCCCCGCAGCACACCGCTGTTTTAATCTTCTTATTTTCTCAAATGCTGCCGGAACGGCCTCAACAGAACGGCGACGCCGTCCTAGTTTTTTCTGTCAGCACCGCCGGACAACCTCATTGAGTCCACAGCGCATCCTGTTTTTCTAGAACGTGGCCACCTCCGGGTCCGCCGGCGCACATGCTTTTACCGACTTGGCGTAGAGCACCGGGCCCTTCTCGCCGTAGGCTTCCTCGTATTCCACCCGGACTTTGGCGGTGATTTCCACCCAATCGCCGGTCTTGAACTCGTCCGCATTGGCGTAAATGCACATCAATCCGGCGAACTGAATATCCTCCACGCAGCAGGTCATCACGTGACGGCCGAAGGCGAAACGCCCCTTCGTGCTCAAATCCTCCGCCATGACCACGCGACCCTTCAGTGTCAGGATTTTGCCATCGTAATCGTCCTCGTTCTCGTTGATGTCCCGGTACCACTCCGCGTAATCATCATCGGAAATGGTGATTTTGGACTGGGTCTTGTCGAAGGGCAGCGGATCCTCGATATCATCCGGCTCCACATCGTACGGACCGTACTCGTAGAGAATCTGAGATCTCCGGTTCGCCACCCGCACCTCCTTGTGGAACGGCATTTTGTCAAAACCCTTGGTGCAACGATTAAACACCACCAGCTCCGCAGTCTGCATTTTGTCGAAGCACAGCTGCCGCATGTTCTGGTTGTACATCAGGAACGTGGTGGCGTCCATGAACAACATCTCCTGCGCCACAATCCAGTTGGGCGGCAGGTTGGCGAACAGGGACTGGAGCATCCACATGCCGTTGTACTCCACCAAAACCCGGTCGAACCGGTATTTGCTCTCCATCTTCTGCAGCGCCATGCGGGTCAAATCCGCCTCGTCATCGATGTATTCCACGAAAACGTTTTCCGGGCCGGCGAAAGCGCTGATGTCGTATTCCACCTCGCCCTCTTCGCAGACCAAGAGCAGCGTCGGCACCTCCGGATCGAAGTCCGGGCTGTTCAGTGTATCTTGAATAAAAGTAGTTTTGCCACCGCCCAGGAATCCGGTAAAAAGATATACCGGCAGTTCTCGGGCTTGACGATCTTCCAATCTTACTGCCATAATTCTCCCCTGATATTATAATCCGAACAATTCCTTGATGTGATTCTGTGCCAGGCCCACGCCGATAACGCAAATCATGCCGGTCGCTTCCGGCTCGCCTTCACGCACTTCCGGTTCGCCCGGAACGTAATCGAACTGGTACCACTTTCCGTCGGTGCCCTCCAGGATACCCTTGGAACGGAGCACCTGTCCGCACTTCTCTTCATCCTGAATGGCTTCCAGGGCCGCTTCAATCTGCTCTCTGCTGTATTTGTGAGCAGTGGTAACACCGAATTCATCGAACACTTCGTCCGCATCGTGACCGTGGTGATGATGATGATGGTGATGATGTCCGCATCCGCACTCATGATCGTGATCGTGATCGTGATCGTGTTCATGCTCCTCATGGTCATGGTGGTGATCGCATCCGCATTCGTGATCGTGGTCGTGCTCGTGCTCCTCGTGATCATGATTGTGATGGTGCTCGTGATGGCCGCAGCAGCCGTACTCCTCATGATCGTGATCGTGGTGATCGCATCCGCACTCATGATCGTGGTCATGCTCCTCATGGTCGTGATGATGGTGTTCCGCCTCGTGCTCTGCCTGCTCTCGATGCGCTTCCTCTCTCAGATGATCCAGCTCTGCGGACAAAGTCTTCTTCTGCTCCATGGTTTCCAGAATCTTCTTGCCGCTGATTTCCTTCCAATCTGTGGTCACGATGGATGCCTCGGTATTATGTTTTCTCAGCAGGCCGATGACCTGATCGATTTTCTCCTGGCTCAATCCCTGTACGTGGCTCAGGATAATGGAGCTGGCGTGCTCCACCTGGTTCACGTAGAATTCACCGAAGTTCTTCAAATACATCTTCGCCTTCTTGGCATCTACCACGGTAGTGAAACCGTTCAGCTGAATCTCATCGTTCTCCAGATCCTGCACAGCGATGATAACGTCGGAAAGTTTACCCACGCCGGATGGCTCGATGAGAATCCGGTCCGGATGGTACTGCTCGATAACCTCGTTCAGTGCCTTTCCGAAATCGCCTACCAGGGTGCAGCAAATGCATCCGGCATTCATCTGGTTAATCTGGATTCCCGTATTCTTCAGGAATCCCTTGTCCACACCGATTTCTCCGAATTCGTTCTCGATCAGAACGATTTTCTCATCGCCATAGGCTTCCTCAATCAGCTTCCGAATCAGCGTCGTCTTTCCGGCTCCCAGGAATCCGGAAAAAATATCTACTTTCGTCATTTCTATCCCTTCTTTCTTATATATCTCAAACCCGAAGGTTTTGGTTCAACGTATTTAATTTTATCAGAGTCCTATCACTCGTTCAAGGAAGTGGATGGGAATTCCTGTGTTTTTTGCTTCACACAATCCGGGCGGGCGGTTCGCGCTCGGAAACCGAATTCATTGGGTTTGCCGGCCGGCGGGCGCGAACCAAACCTGAGTCCGGGCTGCTTTTCCGCCTCCTCCCGTTCCAGGGTTCGCGCTCGGAAACCGAACTCATTGGCTTTGCCGGCCGGCGGGCGCGAACCGAACCCGAACATGGGCTGCTTTTCCACCTCCTTCCGTTCCAGGGTTCGCGCTCGAAAACCGAATTCATTGGGCTTGCCGGCCGGCGGGCGCGAACCGAAGCTGAGCACGGGCCGCTTTTCCATCTCTTTCCGGTCCGGGGTTCGCGCTCGAAAACCGAATTCATTGGCTTTGCCGGCAGGCAGGCGCGAACCGAAACTGAGCCCGGCCGCTTTTCCATCTCTTTCCGGTCCGGGGTTCGCGCTCGGAAACCGAATTCATTAGGCTTGCGGGGAGCAAGGCGCCAACAGGAAAGCCCGCGCGCCCGGAATCGGGAAAAGAGAAAGAGCTGCCGCAGCAGCTCTTTTCCTCTCGTTGACTTCGGTCGTTTTCTTTCGCCAAAAATGTAGTTTTCAATAGGCGCCCTGTGAAAAACAGGATTTTTGTTTAAAACATCCCCAGGGATTTGAACAGGAACAGCCACAGGAAGATGGTCACGCAGGACAGAGGCGTGGCAAAAATCACCGCATTTCCCGCCAGCTCGCCGTCGGAGTCCATTGCCTCCGCCATGGTATAGGAGGAAACCGCCGGCGGCGCCGCCATCATGGCGATCAGGGAAACCAGCGCCACGTCTCGGACGCCCAGCACCGCCGCAAGCCCCAAGCCAATCGCCGGCACGACGACCAGCCGGCCCAGGACGCATATCGCAAGATTTTTTTTACCCGTGTGAACGCTGCCCTTGTTGAAGGATGCACCCAGCAGAATCATGGCAATCGGCGTGGTGGCATCGCACATTCCGGAGATGGTTTTGTTCACCGCGGAAGGCACCGAAATGTTCAGGGCCAGCGCCAGAATCGCCGCCACCGCACCCAGGATAATCGGGTTCGTCAGGATTTTTTTCAGCACGGACTTCAGATCCGCCCGGCCGCCTCGGAAGTACTCCAGCACGATGACCGCCAGGAAGTTGTACAGCGGCACCACGAACATGATCAGCGCCGCCGTCACCGACACGCAGCCCTTGCCGTAGATGTTCTCCGCCACCGGCAGCCCCATAAGGATGAAGTTGCTCCGGTACACCGCCTGAATCATGGCCCCTCGGGTTCGGTCCGGTATGTCCATGCGGACCACGATGGCCCAGGTGATTCCGCACACCGCCAGCACGAAAAGGCAGGCAAAAAGAATCAGCCGCCCGTCGAAGGCTTCCGAAATATCCGCCGAATAGAGATTTTCAAACATCAGCGCCGGAAAAAACACCACGAACACCATTTTGTTGAATTTCCGCACGTCCTTTTCCGTCAGCACGCTGTATTTCCGCACTAGCATTCCCACTACCAGGTACAGCACCAGCGGGATGACCGCATTTAAGCACACGATAAAATTATGTATCATCAGTTGCTCCCATTCCTCTTTCATTTACGAGGAATATTGTACCACAAAAAGAGGTTTTGGGAAGGCGAACATTTCCGACACCTTTCCTACAGCGCCGCCAGCACCTCGTCCGCAAACTCCCGGCAGGTTCCGCCTCCCGGCAGTCCGGTCATCTTCGGTCCCAGCTTCGCGTCTGCCGCATCCAGTGCTTTTTCCAAGCGCGCCGCTTTTTCCACGTATCCGATGTGGGACAGCATCATAGCGGCAGCCTTCATCAGGCTGGCCGGATTGGCATATCCTTCAATGCCTTCCTCCACCATGCGCGGAGCGCTTCCGTGAATGGCTTCGAACAGGGCATAATCCCGTCCGATGTTGGCACTTCCGGCGGTGCCCACACCACCCTGAATCTGCGCAGCTTCATCGGTGATGATGTCTCCGTACAGGTTCGGCAACAGGAATACCTGGAATTGATTCCGAATATCTTTGTTCACCAGGTTGGCCGCCATGATGTCCACGAACCAGTTGTCCGTCTCGATTTCCGGATATTCTTCCGCCACCTCTCGGCAGATCTGAAGGAAGTCGCCGTCGGTCTTCTTCATGATATTGGCCTTTGTCACGATGGACACCCGCTTCTTTCCGTTGGCCCGGGCGAAATCGAAGGCGGCCCGAGCGATTCGCAGGGTACCCTCCCGTGTGGTCACCTTGAAATCCACATCCAGCGAATCTCCGATTCGAATGCCGCGACTTCCCAAAGCGTATTCCCCTTCCGTATTCTCCCGGAAGAAGGTCCAGTCGATGCCCTCTTCCGGAATGGATACCGGACGCACGTTGGCATACAGGTCAAAGGTTTTCCGCAGGTATACGTTGGCGCTTTCCAGATTCTTTGTATTCATGGATGCGTTCGGCGTGGTGGTGGGTCCTTTCAGCAGCACGTCGCACTGCCGCATCTCCGCCAGCACCTCATCCGGAACGGTCTGCCCCTTTTCCAGGCGGTTTTCCAAAGTGAAGCCTTCGATTTCCCGCAGGCATACCTTGCCCTCCTCCAGCTCCTCTGCCAGCAGCTTTTCCAGCACCGCCCGGGCTTCCTTCATGATGACCGGGCCGATGCCGTCCCCTGCCGTCAGGCCGATGGTCACGCCCCGGTCTTCCGCTTTACCGCTTTCGGCGGATTCCCGGCTCTTCCGGATCCGCTCGTTTCGTTCTACCTGTTCCCGCAGCAGCACTTCAAATTCCGCTACCGCTTTCTGAATATCCTTCTCAACTCCACAGTCCACTGTCTTTCCTTCTTTCCTTTATTTTCCCGTTGCCGCCGCGTATTTCAGCAATCCGCCGGCCAAGAGCATTTCCTTCTGTCTCTCCGCCAGCTCCATCCGCAGCGGAATTTCTTTTTCCCCGGCGTGAAGAATCACCCGGTTTTCCTTCAGCCCTTCGAAGATATCCGAAAGGGTCAGCACATCGCCCTGACGAATCAAATCGTAATCCGCCGGATTCTCGAATACCAGCGGCAGAATCCCCGCGTTCACCAGGTTGGCCATGTGAATCCGGGCAAAGCTCTTCACGATGACCGCCCGAATGCCCAGGTAGAGCGGCGCCAATGCCGCATGTTCCCGGGAAGACCCCTGGCCGTAGTTGGAACCGCCTACGATGATTCCCTTGCCCGCCGCTTTGGCCCGTTCCGGGAAGGTTTCATCTACCACGCCAAAACAGAAGGTGGAAATCTTCGGAATGTTGGAACGGTACGGCAGGACTTTGGAGCCCGCCGGCATGATGTGATCCGTGGTGATGTTGTCCCCCACCTTCAGGATGACCTCCGCCTGAATTTCGTTTTCCAGCGGGTGGGTTTCCGGGAACGGCTTGATGTTCGGTCCCCGAAGCACTTCCGCATCCTTCGCCTCTTCCGGCGGCAGCGGCGGAATAAATCCACTGTCATTAATCCGGAACTGTTCCGGAATCTCTACCTTTCCGACGGATTCCATGGTCGTCGGATCCGTGATATATCCCGTCAGCGCGGAAGCCGCCGCGGTTTCCGGGCTCACCAGGTACACCTGTCCGTCCTTGGTTCCGGAACGGCCCAGGAAGTTTCGGTTAAAGGTCCGCAGGCTCACGCCGCCGGAATTCGGAGAGAATCCCATTCCGATGCACGGACCGCAGGTGCATTCCAGAATCCGAGCACCGGCATCGATCATATCCGTCAGCGCTCCGCACTCCGCCAGCATGGAAAGCACCTGGCGGGATCCCGGGGAAATTCCAAGGCTGACGCCGTCGGCAATTTTCTTTCCCTTCAGCATCCGAGCCACCTTCAGCATATCCGCATAGGAGGAATTGGTGCAGGATCCGATGGCAATCTGATCCACCTTGATTTTCTTCAATTCGTCCACCGGCTTCACGTTGTCCGGGCTGTGCGGGCAGGCGGCCAGCGGCTTCAGCTCGCTCAAATCGATGGTGTACTCCTCTGCATATACCGCATCTTCATCGCTGGACAGCGGAATCCAATCCTCTTCGCGGTTCTGAGCCTTAAGGAACTTCCGGGTCTCTTCATCCGACGGAAAAATCGAGGTGGTGGCGCCCAGCTCGGCTCCCATATTGGTGATGGTGCAGCGCTCCGGCACGCTAAGGGACTGAATTCCTTCCCCGCCGTATTCCACGATGGCGCCCACGCCGCCCTTTACGGACAGCTGTCTCAGCACTTCCAGAATCACGTCCTTGGCGCTCACATTGTCGCCCAGCCGGTTCTTCAGGTTCACCCGAATCATACGAGGCATCGGAATGTAATACGCACCGCCGCCCATGGCAACCGCCACGTCCATTCCGCCGGCACCCATGGCCAGCATGCCCAGACCGCCGCCGGTTGGGGTGTGGGAATCGGAACCGATTAACGTCTTTCCCGGTTTTCCAATGCGTTCATACTGCAGCTGATGGCAAATGCCGTTTCCCGGACGGGAGAACCAGATGCCATGCTTTGCCGCAACGCTCTGGATGTACCGATGGTCGTCCGCATTCTCGAAACCGGACTGCAGCGTGTTGTGGTCGATATAGGCCACGGACCGCTCCGTCCGAACTTGATCCACGCCCATGGACTCAAATTCCAGATACGCCATGGTTCCGGTGGCATCCTGAGTCAGCGTCTGATCGATTCGAAGACCGATTTCCTCCCCGGTCTTCATTTCCCCTGAAAGCAGATGCTGTTCGATAATCTTCTCTGCAATTGTCTTACCCATTTTCACTACTCTCCTTCTGTCCCCATATCGGAGGCGATAAATTCATCAATCTTCTTGTCCACTTCTTTTCCGCTGATGATGGACATTCTGCCGTTGGCGTACTGCTCATCAATCCAGCTCTTCACGTATTTCACCACCGGACTGTGCTTGCCGACCCGGTGTTCGCCCTCCAGGCCGTAGGATTCGTTAATCCACAGCGCAACGCCGGCGGCACCGGAATTCTGGTTGAGAGATACCAGCGGCGGCCGCTTCAGGAATTTCTTGGTATCGAAGATATTGTAGATTTCTTCGTTCTTCAGCAGTCCGTCGGCGTGAATGCCCGCTTTGGTAACGTTGAAATTCTCTCCCACAAAAGGAGTCTGCGGCGGCACCTTGAATCCGATCTTCTTCTCGTAGTATCTCGCCAGGTCGGTGATTACCGTAGTGTCCATTCCGTCCAGGGTTCCCTTCAGCTGTGCATACTCGAATACCATGGCCTCCATCGGCACATTTCCCGTCCGCTCGCCGATGCCGAACAGGGTGGTGTTCACCGATGCGCATCCGTACAGCCACGCGCTGGCCGCGTTGGCCACGGCCTTGTAGAAGTCGTTGTGGCCGTGCCACTCCAGCATCTCGCTCGGCACATCGCAGTAGTTCTGCATGCCGTAGACGATGCCCGGCACGCTTCGCGGAAGCGCCGTTCCCACGTACGGGATTCCGTATCCCAACGTATCGCACATGCGGAACTTCACCGGAATCTTTGCCTGGTCCGACATCTCCTGAATGGCTCTCACGAACGGCACTACGAATCCGTAGAAATCCGCCCGCGTAATATCCTCCAGATGACACCGCGGCACCACGCCGGCCTCAAACGCGTCGTTGATAACGGAAAGGTAATGCTCCATGGCCTGGCGTCTCGTCATACCCAGCTTCGTAAAAATATGATAATCCGAGCAGCTCACCAGGATGCCGGTCTCCTTCACGCCAATATCGTGCACCAACTTGAAGTCCTCCTTCTTTGCCCGAATCCACGTGGTGATTTCCGGGAACTTCAGCCCCAGATCCATGCACTTCTCGATGGCCTCCCGGTCCCGGTCGCTGTATACAAAAAACTCCGTCTGCCGGATAATCCCCTTCGGCCCGGACAGTTTGGAAATCATTTTGTAGATGTCCAAAATCTGCTGCACGGTATACGGCTCCCGAGACTGCTGGCCGTCCCGGAAGGTGGTATCCGTAATCCATATATTCTCCGGCATGTTGTACGGGCTCCGCCGGAAGTTGAACGAAACCTTCGGAATCTCCGTGTATTCGAAGAATTCCCGCATCAAATTCGGCTCTGCCACATCCTGCAGCTGATAGCTGTACGGCTCTTCCTGCAAAAGATGGGTCCGCTCGTTCAGTTTAATTTCATTCATATCTCTTACCTCTTACGCTGTTCGGGCACCATGCGCCCCCTTCTCCTAAATTGTATACTTGTATTCTAAACCCCTGATTTCCTCCTGTCAATGGTTTTTTGAACAACGCTTTGTGCTTATTTTTGTAAAAATATTGAATAAAAAAATAATCCGCAGCGCCGGAGGTTTCCGATCACCGCAGATTGTATTCAATATTTACATGAACCACTCCGGGTCCTTTCTCTTGCTGTACAGCTTCTCCAGCGCCAGGCCGGAAGCCGCACACATCGGTCCGTGAAAATCCCGGGCCCCTTCCGGACATACCCGAATGCAGGCGGTACAGGAAATGCACTTCCGCACATCCACCTTTCGCACATCTCTCAGATTGATGGCCCCCATGGGACAAATCTGTGCACAGGCTCCGCAGTTGGTGCAGTGCTTGTTGGGCGTCGGATGCAGCGGCAGGCGCAGGGGTGCCTTGCTGGGGATGGATCCCTTGATGTCCAGGGGTGCCGGCTTCGCCCGCAGCTCCTGAATCATGGTGCCGCAGAACCGGTGCAGCTTGCGGGAGGTGAGTTCGCAGAATTCCTTCATCTTCTGAATATCCCGATCGTCCGGACGACATGCCGCTATTCTTTTGAAAATCACGTGCTGGGAGACGAAGGCCCCGGCGCTGAGCACGGCAAATCCCTGGTCATTCATAAAGGTATACAGCTCATACAGCGCATCCCCGTAGGAGCTATTTCCGTAATCCACCAGGCAGACGGTCATGGAGCCCGTTCCATGCATCTTCTGAATCATCTTAACACAAGGCAGGGGCACCCGTCCGTTGAAGGCCGGCATCCCTACAATCACAATGGTCTCCTCGTCAAAAGTGCAGTCCTCCATCAGAGGATTGCGCAGCAAATCGATATATGATACAGAGAGGTTCTCGATACAGGCGTCGTCCATGCGCGCCGCGATTTCCTCTGTTACTCTTTTGGTCAGCCTCGCGGTATCGCCGGATGGGCTGAAATACAATCCCACAACTTTGTTAATCATGGATTCTCCCTACAAAAAATCATTACTCTACATTTTTATACATTAGAATTTTATCACATTCCGCGTTTTGTAAATGGTCGCACTGTGAAGAAATGATGTGACGAACAGAAATAGTTTTCCACAGAAATGTGTCGGTCGCCTCCGCATTTTTCGTCTCTTTTTTTACAGGAATTTTTCTGCAAAAATACAATTTCGGGATATCATATTTTCCGAAAAGTGCTATACTGAACGCAAATAAGGAGGTGAAGAATATGGCAGACATTACAAGAAAACTCGGCCTGCAGAAGCGGATTGCGCTGATTGCTCACGACCACAAGAAGGAAGCGATGATTCGATGGTGCCAGAAGAACCGGGACATTCTGGGGCAGCATTTCCTCTGCGGAACCGGAACCACGGCGCGGCTGATTTCCGAGAATACCGGTCTTCCGGTAGAAGCGCTGAAAAGCGGTCCTTTGGGCGGCGACCAGGAAGTGGGGGCCCGCATTGCGGAAGGAAAAATCGACATGGTGATTTTCTTCAGCGATCCGCTGGAAGCTCAGCCTCACGACCCGGATATCAAGGCACTGCTTCGAATCGCAAACGTGTACGACGTGCCTTTTGCCAACAACCGGTCCACGGCGGACTTTATGATTCACAGCGATTTCTTCAACCGGGAGTACACCTGCATCAGCGAGGATTACACCGATATGAATCAGCGCAGAGTTCAGGACATCCAGGAAGAAATCGACAGTTCCGAGAAATAGCCCATAAAAACACCCTCCCGCAAAAAGGAGGGCGTCTTAATTTCTCTTGCTACTCGCTTCCCCGGCCGGTGCCTCGTCCGGCAACCAGGCGGAGCACATCGGTTTCCTTCATCAGCTCCGACACAATAATCTCCAACATTTCGTCCAGCTTTTCCACGTCTTCCTCCGGGAAGCGCTTCCGGATCCGCTGGCAGACCATGTTGATGTAGTTGAAGATATCTCCGTAATCCTCTTCGTATTTCGGTGTAATCCGGAGATGGAACTCCCGCTTATCCGTGTCGCTCTGAACCTTCTCGATATAGCCTTTTTTCACCAGTTGGTTCACCCGGTACGCCGCATTAGGCGCGGACAAGGTGGCCATGGCGGCGAATTCGTTCACCGTCGGTTCGTTCATGCAGTTGATGATTTCCATGGAAATCACTTCCTGCGTAGTGAGGGAATCCTTTCCCCCGTCCCGGTCCTCTTTAAAGACCCGGGCGTATAATGATAATTTGAATCGGTTATAGACCCTTTGAAAATTTCGTTCCAGCATTTTGTTTCACCTCATCCGTGATTATATCAGAAAAAACGGATTCAGTATAGCTTACGCCTCGCCGATTGCGAAAGAAATCTCACCGGTAACGGCCGTCTCGCCGTCCACCGTGGCCTCCACTTCCCCAAAACCAACGCTGCCTCTCATGCGGGTCAGGCAGCACCGAAGGGTCAGTACGTCTCCGGGCACCACCTGTCTCCGGAAGCGACAGTTTTTAACGCCGCCGAAAAAGGCCAGCTTCCCTTCGTTCTCCGGGAGGGACAGAATTGCCACCGCACCGGTCTGTGCCAATGCTTCCAGAATCAGCACCCCCGGCATCACCGCTTTTTCCGGGAAATGGCCTTGGAAAAACGGCTCGTTGCCGCTGACGCATTTTACCGCTTCTGCGGATTCGCCGGGCACCAGATTGGTGACCCGGTCAATCAGCAGAAATGGGCTGCGATGGGGAAGTATCTCTTTAATCTGTTCAAAATTCAGTTCCATTTTTTCTCCATTTATCCTTTGATTCTATGATTACACTCTCCGGAACAGCAGGGTGGCGTTGTGTCCGCCGAAGCCCAGAGAATTGGACAGCGCGTACTGCGTCTCCACCGCTTTACCCTCGTTCGGACAGATGTCCAGGTCGCAGTTTTCATCCGGCACCTGATAGCCTGCCGTCGGCGGTGCAAACTGATCCCGCAGCATGCTGGCGGTAATCACCGCTTCCACGCCGCCGCTTCCGCCCAGCAGATGGCCGGTCATGGACTTGGTGGAGGACATCACTACTTTGGATGCGGACTCCCCGAAGGCCAGCTTTACCGCAGCGGTTTCGCACCGGTCGTTCAGCGGCGTTCCCGTTCCGTGGGCGTTGATGTATCCCACTTCCTCCGGGCGCACATTTCCGTCTTCCATCGCCATCGTCATGCAGGCAGCCGCACCGCTTCCGTCTTCCAGCGGTGCTGTCATGTGGTGTGCATCACAGGTGGCACCGTATCCCACGATTTCTCCCAGGATTTCCGCACCTCTTGCCACTGCGTGCTCGTACTCTTCCAGAATCAGTACGCCGGCACCTTCGCCCAGGACGAAGCCGCCTCTTTCTCGGTCAAAAGGGATGGACGCCCGCAGCGGATCCTCCGCCGTGGTCAGCGCCTTCATGGAGGTGAAGCCGCCCAGTCCCAGGTCGCTGATGCAGGCTTCCGAACCGCCGGCCGCCATTACGTCAAAGTATCCGTCCCGGATGGCATGGAACGCCTCTCCGATGGAGTTGGTTCCCGAAGCGCAAGCCGTTACGCAACAGGTGCAGCTTCCCTTGAATCCCAAGCGAATGGCAACGGAGCCCGCCGCCATGTTCACGATGGCCATCGGCACGAAAAGCGGAGAGATTCGGTCGAAGCCCCGCTTCTGACCTTTCCGGTATTCTTCCTCGATGGTCTGCAGGGAACCGATTCCGCTTCCGATATTTACGCCGAAGCGAAGGGCATCCTCCTGGGTCATATCCAGACCGCTCTGCTCAAAAGCTTCCAGCGCCGCCTTGATGGCGAACTGGGTGAAACGAGCACTCCGTCTGGCTTCCATTTTGTCCATGATTTCCGTCGGATCGAAGCCCTTGACCTCGCCGGCTACTTTTACCTGCCTCTCTTCGGTGTCCAGCGTCTCAATCGGGGCGATGCCCACCACGCCGTTCCGAACGTTCGTCCAGGTCTCCTTTGCGGAAAGTCCCACCGGTGTGATGGCACCCATTCCGGTAATCACAACTCTTCTTTTCATCCTGTTCTCTCCTTCTCTCTGCCTCTACATCGCCATTCCGCCATCTACCCGCAGGACCTCGCCCGTGATGTATCCGGCCTGTTCGCTCGCCAGGAAAGCCACCGCTTCCGCCACGTCTTCCGGCTTTCCGGTGCGTCCCATCGGAATTCCGGTGATGATTTTATCCTTCGCGCCTTCCGGCATCGCCTCCGTCATATCCGTATCGATAAACCCCGGTGCCACGGCGTTCACCGTGATTCCCCGGCTGGCCACTTCCCGAGCGTAGGACTTCGTCATGCCCACGATTCCGGCTTTGGCCGCCGCGTAATTGGTCTGTCCCATATTGCCCATCAGCCCCGTTACGGAGGACAGGTTCACGATCCGGCCGTACCGCTGCTTCATCATGATGCGGTTCACGGCCTTCATCATATTCCACGGGCCCACCAGATTCACATCCAGCACCGCCCGAAAATCCTCTTCCGTCATCCGCGCCAGCAGCCCGTCTCGGGTGATTCCCGCGTTGTTCACCAGTACGTCCACCCGGCCGAACGCCTCTTTGGCCTGCGCCGCCAGCTTCTCACAATCCTCTGCGCGAGACACATCGCCCTGCACCAGGAGCACCTCCGCTCCCAGCTCTCGGCAGAGCCGCTCCGTCTCTTCCGCCGCTGCGCTGTTTCCCCGGTAGTTGATTACCAGGTTCATTCCGTCCTTCGCCAGGCGCATCGCCACGGCTCTTCCAATGCCCCGGCTGCCTCCGGTGACTATCGCTGTCTGCTTCATAATCTCTCCTTTACCGGCACTTCCGCCGCTTCACTACGCCTCTTCCTTCAGCAGCGCCCGCACCTTCTCCACATCCTCACAGGAGCTGATGCTGATGCACTCCGCCTTTCGGTCAATCTTCCGAACGAATCCCGCCAGGGTGCTGCCCGGCCCAATCTCAATGATTCTCTCCACACCGGCCGCCAGCATATTTCGAATGATGGCTTCCATCTTCACGCCGTTGGACACCTGATTCACCAAAAGTTCCGGAATCGCGTCCCCTTCCGATTTTTCGTCCCCGATATAGTTGTACATCAGGGTAAAATCAGGTTCGTTCCAGTCCACGTGTCCGAATCGCTCCCGGAGAGCGTCCCCCGCCGGCTTCATATAAGAAGTGTGGAAAGGACCGCTTACGTTCAGTTTCATGCAGCGCCGAGCACCCTTTTCCTGCGCCAGCTCCGCCGCCCGCTGCACCGCTTCGGCTTCACCGGAAACGATAATCTGACCCGGGCAGTTCAGGTTGGTAATCTCCGCCACGCCGGAAATCCCTTCGGATTCCCCGGCCCGGAGACAGCATTCTTTTACCTGATCCACATCCAGCCCCATGATGGCCACCATTTCCGGTTCGATACCGGCAGCGGCTTTCTTCATCTCTTCGGCCCGAAAACGAACCAGCTCCACCCCATCCTTCGGGGACAGCACCTGTGCCGCCGTCAGCGCGGTGTATTCTCCCAGGCTCAGTCCGGCGCCCAGATCCGGTGTCCAGCCGTCCTTGTGAAGAATCTCATAGACTCCTGCGCCGAATGCCAAAAGAATCGGCTGAGTGTAGGCCGTATCGCTGAGCCGTTCCTCCGGTCCGTGCCACGCAATCTGCTGCTCCTCCGGAGTCAGCAGGTCGAACACCCGGCGAAACTCTTCGTAATTGTCATAAAGGTCTTTTCCCATTCCCACGGTCTGGCTTCCCTGACCGGCGAACAAAACTGCTGTTCTCATGCTTTACTCCTTTGCAGGAATCCGTCCCTATTCCGGTCGGAAGCCCTGCTTCAATTCATCCATTAGTTCTTTTACCGTCGTCATCGCATTAATTCGGCCCACGTTGGCCCCGGAGAAGAAGAGTCCTTCCTCCCAATTGCCGTAGAATGCCTGAATCAGCGCCTGACTGATGCAGTACTTGGTAGTTGCCGGGTCACAGCTCTGAATGCAGTTCCGGCACCGCTTCGGCGCGATGCGGCCTTCCCGGTCCACCCGCCGCAGCAGCGGGGAATCCACCGCTCTGCCCGGAAGTCCTACCGGACTCTGAATGATGCGAAGATCTTTCTCCTGCGCATTCAGAATCGCTTTCTTGAATTCCGGAGAAGCATCGCATTCCTCCGTGGCGATGAAGCGGGTGGCAATCTGCACGCCCTCCGCTCCGGCCGCTCTCATTCGGCGAATGTCATCGGCATCGAAGACGCTGCCCGCCGCGAATACCGGAATTTCCGGATCCAGCGCCGCCACGTCCTTTACGATGTCCTCCAGCGACCGGGTCTCGTGAGCCAGCAAATCATCCTTGGAGAATCCCAAGTGTCCGCCAGCATCGGAACCTTCCACCACGATAAAATCCGGCTTTCGGCCGTGTCTCTTCCACGCTCGGCCGATCAAACGCGCCGCCCGGCCGCTGGACACCACCGGCGCCAGCATCACATCCCGGTCTCCCGCAATTTCCGGAAGCTCCAGGGGCAGCCCCGCACCGGAGATCACCGCATCCACGCCGGCCTCGATGGCCGCGTTCACCAGCTCTTTGTATTCCGTGGTAACCACCATGGCGTTGATGGCGATAGCACCCTTCCCTTCCGAGATTTTCCGGGCTTTGCGAATTTCCTCTTTCAAGGCGCGAATGCCCGCTTCCACCGGATGGGTCCAGGCGTCTTCTTCCCGAAAACCGATGACCGCCGTGGAGATGACCCCCATACCACCTTCCCGGGCAACGGCTCCCGCCAAGGAGCCCATGGAAATTCCAACACCCATGCCTCCCTGAATAATCGGCACCTGCCATTTTTTGTACATATTCATTCCTCGATTCTATCCACCTGCAATCTCTACAGGCCCTCGTATTCCTTCATCATCTCTTCCAGAATCACGCGCAGGGGACGGATTTCCTTGATGTAGGAAGCGTCCTGTCCCGCCATCAGCGATCCCCGGTCCACGTCGCCCTCGTGTACCGCTCTCCGAAGGGCACCCAATGTGAACTTCTCCAGTTCCATCTTCTCGGCGCCGCTCTGCTCCAGTTCCAAATAGTCCCGGGTCATGCCGTTCTTCAGCACTCGTACCGGAACGCCTACGCTGCGGCCGGTCACTACGGTGGCGCGGTCCTTTGCCTTAATCAGGGCATTCTTGTAGTTCGCATGAATCGGACACTCTTCGCTTCCCAGAAGCACCGTACCGATCTGAACGCCTACCGCGCCCAGGATTTCCGCCGCCTTCATCTGTCTTCCGGAAGCGATGCCGCCGGCACCGATTACCGGTACGGAAACCGCATCCGCCACCTGAGGCAGCAGCACCATGGTGGTGAGCTCTCCGATATGGCCGCCGCTTTCCGTTCCTTCTGCGATGATGGCATCCACGCCTTCCCGCTCCAATCTCTTTGCCAGGGATACGGAGGAAACTACCGGAATCACTTTGATGCCCTGTTCTTTCCACATCTTCACGTATTTGCCCGGATTTCCCGCACCGGTGGTGACAACGGACGGTTTCTCTTCCGCGATAATCTGCGCCATCTCTTCCACGTCCGGATTCATCATCATGAGGTTCACGCCGAAAGGCTTGTCCGTCAGGGATTTCGCGGTTTCGATTTCCTTCCGCATCATCTCGCCGTTCATGGCGCCGGTGCCGATGATTCCCAGCGCGCCCGCATTGGATACCGCCGCCGCGAAAGCACCGGTTGCCACCTGAGCCATACCGCCCTGCATAATCGGGAATTCCGTTCCCAAAATCTGATTCAGTCTCATATTCTCTCCTGTCCCTTTAGATTGTCATGAGCACACCGCCGTAGGTCAGCCCAGCCCCAAAGCCCACTGCCATCATGCGGTCTCCCCGCTTGATTTCTTTTCTTTCCAGGCATTCCGCCAATGCCACCGCTACGCTGGCCGCGGAGGTATTTCCGTACTGCTCCACATTCAGGAAGCACTTCTCCTCCGAAATGCCCATCTTCCGAACGGCACTTCGAATAATCCGCATGTTGGCCTGATGGAAGATATACCAATCCACATCCTCCACGGTTCTGCCCGCCCGGCGCAGAAGCTCTTCTCCGCACTCCGGCACCGCCGATACCGCAAAACGATACACTTCCTGTCCCGCCATCCGGATATTGGGATCGAATCGATCGCACCACAGGATATCGTGGTTGGGTTCCGTTCCCTCCAGGTGTTCAAACTCCCCATCCGGATCCGCCTCCAGTACCACAGCTCCCGCCGCATCACCGAAGAGGACGCAGGTTCTCCGGTCCTCCATGTCCATCATGGGACTGATTTTCTCACTTCCGATCAGCAGAATCCGCCGGAACCCGCTGTTCATCAGTGCGTTGGCCAGCACCAATCCGTACACGAATCCGGAGCAGGCGCTGTTCACGTCCAGAGTCATCACCTTTCCGGAAATGCCCAGCCGGCCCGCCACTTCCGCCGCCATGGACGGGGTCGCCATATCCGGCGTAAAAGTAGCCACGATCAGTCCGTCGATTTCCGACTTCTCTTCCGGTGTCAGATGGGCTGTCGCTTTCGCTCCGGCCTCTGCCGCCATATCCAAATTGCTTTTATTCTCTGCAAAATACCGCTGGCCGATTCCCGTTTTGCTTCGAATCCACTCATCGCTGGTATCCACATACTGTTTCATGTCCTCGTTGGAAACGCACCGGTCTCCGTGGGCACTGCCCCATCCGAGGATTTTCATTCCTGCCATAATTACTCCTGTTCTTCTCCTGAATTCCACGGGTTCTCCCGAAGGAGCTCCCGCCCCACATTCCGGAGTCTCCGATACCGAAGTTCCGCAATATCCTTTCGGCGAATCCGCTGAAGCTCTGTCAGGGCCTGCGCCACTTCCTTCTCCACTTCCGCGAAAACGAATGGCCGCTGCTCATGAGCGCCCTCTCCCGGTTCCGGCACGATGACGTCGCACACGTTCATCTTCTTCAAATCCGGTGCGGTGAGGCGCATCACCTCGCTGGCCTCCTCCCACCGGGTTCCGTCCTTCCACAGGATGCTGGCAAAACCCTCCGGCGACAGGATGGAATAGATGGCGTTCTCCAGCATAATCATCCGATCGCAGATACCGATGGCCAGCGCGCCGCCGCTTCCGCCTTCGCCGATGAAAACAGAGATTACCGGCACAGACACCCGGGACAAGGTCTTCAGACATTCCGCTATGGCACTGCCCTGGCCTCGTTCCTCCGCTTCCTTTCCCGGATATGCCCCCGGGGTATCCACAAAGGTGATAATCGGCCGGTGGAATTTCTCCGCCTGCTTCATCAGGCGAAGGGCCTTCCGGTATCCGTCCGGGTTGGGCATGCCGAATCTTCTTTTCAGGTTTTCCTCCAGGGAGCGGCCCTTCTGGTGGCCGATTACCGTCACCGGAATTCCGTGAAAGCTTCCGATGCCCCCGATAATCGCCTCGTCCTCCGAGTAGGCCCGATCTCCGCCCAAGGGAAGGAAATCCTCAATCATCGCTTCTATATATTCTTTCGTGGTCGGCCGGGATTCCATCCGGGCAATCCGCACCCGGTCCGCCGGCCGCCGTTCCGTTATATTCATTATCATTGCTGCTCCTTCCATCACCTACGCGTGCAGCTCCAGGATTCGGCCCAGGGTATCCCGCATTTCGCGGCGATCCACGATTTGATCCAGGAATCCGTGGTCGTACTGGAACTGAGCTCGCTGAAAGCCTTTTGGAAGCTTCTCTCCGATGGTCTGCTCGATGACCCGGGGACCCGCAAAACCAATCAGGGCATCCGGCTCCGCCAGCTGGATATCTCCCAGCATCGCAAAGCTTGCCGTAACGCCGCCGGTAGTCGGATGGGTCATAACCGATACGTACAGCAGTCCCGCTTCGTCGTGCTTGGCCACCGCCGCGGAGGTCTTCGCCATCTGCAGCAGGGACATCATGCCTTCCTGCATCCGGGCGCCTCCTGAAGTGGAGAACACGATAACCGGCAGTTTTTTCTTGGTGGCATATTCAAAGGCGCGGGTGACTTTCTCTCCCACGGCCATGCCCATGCTGCCCATCATGAATCGGTTGTCCATCACGACCAGCACGGTGCGCCGGCCGTGAATCTTTGCCGTTCCGGTCACCACCGCATCGTTGAGATTTGTTTTATCCCGCATTCCCTGAATCTTCTCGGTATATCCGGGGAATCCCAGGGGATTGCCGCCTCGAATGCTGCGGCCGAATTCCCGAAAGGTTCCGGGATCCGCGGTGATGCGAATCCGCGAGGCGGCCGTCATCCCCCGGTGGTTTCCGCAGTGGGGGCAAATATACAGGTTGTCCCGCCATTCCTCCCGCATGCCGGTTTCACCGCAGGCCCGGCATTCCACCGGTTCTTTGTCCCGGCGAATCTTGGCCGCCGGCTCTTTGGCGTGGGCCAGCCGGTGAATGGCTTTCATTACGCCCTTTCGTTCCTGAAACGGATTCATTCTTTACTCCTTTATCATTCCTGCCGTCTGAATCATTTCCGTCAGCTCCGGCAGCTCCTCTCCGATGAAACCGGTGTTGTAATTTCCCCGAAGGAATTTCCGGTTGTAGAGGATCATCTGCTGCAACGGCTGGGTGGTTTTCGGGCCACGGATGATGGTCTCGCCCAGCACTCTTCTCATGCGGCGCACCGCACCGATTCGGTTCTCTCCCTTTACGATGACCTTGGCTACCATGGAATCGTAGTACGGGCTGATTTCCGCACCGCTATATAAGGCGCTCTCCACCCGGGTTCCGAAACCCGACGGGAAGTGCACGAAGTCCACTTTTCCCGGGCACGGAGCGAAATCATTCAGCGGATCCTCGCAGCAGATTCGGCATTCGATGGCATGCCCCTTCACCTGAACCTCATCCTGGGTGTACCGAAGGGGTGCGCCGGAGGCAATCCGCAGCTGCTCCGCCACGATGTTGATTCCCGTCACCATTTCCGTTACCGGGTGCTCCACCTGAATTCGGGTGTTCATTTCGATAAAATAAAAATTCTCCCGGTCGTCCATGACGAATTCCACTGTGCCGGCGCCTTCGTAATCGCAGGCTTTTGCCGCCGCAACCGCTGCCTCGCACAGGGTTTTCCGGGTGCTCTCCTGAAGGCCGAAGGCCGGAGCTTCTTCCAGCATTTTCTGATTCCGCCGCTGGATGGAGCAGTTCCGCTCTCCCAGGTGAATCACGTTGTGGTGCTGATCTCCCAGAACCTGCACTTCGATGTGCCGCGGGTTGACAATCAGCTTCTCCAGGTACACGGTGCCGTCGCCGAAGGCCGCTGCCGCTTCCATTCCCGCCTGTTCCATCGCGGTGGGCAGTTCTTCCGGAGAGTCGGCTCTCCGCATGCCGCGGCCGCCGCCGCCGGCGGATGCTTTTACCAGTACCGGATACCCGATGCGTTCCGCCACCTTCAGGGCTTCTTCCGGCGTCTTCACGGCGCCGTCCGAACCGGGCACCACCGGAACGCCGGCTTTCATCATCATCTGACGAGCGGTGGATTTGTCCCCCATCTTGGAGATGGTGTCCCCGTCCGGACCGATGAACTTGATGTCGTTCTCTTGGCACTTCCGGGCGAACTCCGCGTTCTCCGACAGCAAGCCGAACCCGGGATGGATACCGTCGCATCCGGTGGACAGGGCCGCCTGCAGGATATTGTCCATATTCAGATAACTTCCGGAGGCATTCCCCGGACCGATGCAAACCGCTTCATCCGCAATCAAGGTGTGAAGGGAATTCCGGTCCGCTTCGGAGAACACCGCTACTGAAGGAATTCCGCAGTCCTGACATTCCCGGATAATGCGCACCGCGATTTCTCCTCGGTTTGCCACAAGAATTTTCTTTAACATTTCTCAACCTCGAAAAGCACCTGATTGTATTCCGCCATCTCTCCGTTCACGCCCAGAATGCGGCGAACGATTAAATCATAAGGTGCGGTTAATTCGTTCATCATTTTCATGGCCTCCAAGATGCACAGGGTTTCTCCCTTCGACACCTTCTGGCCCTCCTGAACAAAAGGATCGGCGTCCGGAGATGGGGCCGCATAGAAGGTTCCCACCAGCGGTGCTTTTACCGGCTCCAGATTATCGTCGGCCGCTGCCGCCGGCGCGCTTTCGATGTTTGCGGTGCCTTCGGCGGTTGCTGCCGGTGCGCTTTCCTTTGCGGCCTCCGGAGCGCTTGCTGCGCCTTCGAAACTTGCTGCCGGTGCAGCGGTATTGCCGGATGCCATTCCGCTTCCGGCATTCACGCCTCGACCGAACCGAAGCCGCAGTTCCGCGGTCTCCATTTCAAATTCCGTCAAATCCGATTCCTTGAATTCGTTCAGAAGATCCTTGACGATTTTCTGACTGTCCATAGTTCACCTACTGATATTTCTCAACGCAAGCAACAACGTCACTGACCAGCTTCATGTTCGGAAGTTCGGTGTCCGGAATCTTCACGCCGAACTCGTCTTCCAGTGCCATTACCAGCTCTACGGCATCCAGGGAGTCGATCTTCAGATCCTCTGCGATGGATGCTTCCGGTGTGATCTTGTCCTCGTCACAGCTCAGGGTGTCTATCATCACTTCTTTTACTCTGTCAAATGTCATTTTCTTTTCTCCTTCTTCGTTTGGTTTTAATTTGGAAATATTTTTTTCGGTATGTTTGTTGGTTAAAATATTTTTTGTAAAGAAATTTAAATAAAATATTTTAACTAAAATTCTTGAATATAATACACCCGGTTCCCGCCGGTGTCAATACGAGTTATGTGAAGAATCCTTCATATAGTTAAATTTTTTTAATAAAAAAGTATCGGATAGAGATTCTCAATTGCGGAAAGCCGGGCCTGTTGGCGTGGCTCAACGGAAAAATCCGATTGACAGAACCGGGTTTTGCGGACATACTGGTGATAGGTTAAATTAAGGAAGGGAGGCACACCATGCCACATATTAATGTAAAGATGTTCCCGGGACGGGACGATGAGAAGAAGAAGGATCTTGCGGACAAGCTGCTGCAGTGCGCACAGGAAGCGCTGGGCTGCCCGGCGGAAGCACTCTCCGTATCCGTTGAGGATGTTGCACCGGAAGATTGGAACCGGGATGTTGGGGAGAAGATTCCGGAAGATAAGATTTACTCCGGCGAGATGTACAAGGTAAAATAGTCGGCTGGCGGCTTTAAATTGTCGGCTTGGCGGCTTCAAACGGAAATGATGCGAAATGGCTGCGGCTTCGGAAGGGAAGATTGGATTCCCGACCGGGCCGCAGCTTTTTTTGCTTTTTTGTCGGCGCGCGGCTTCCGGCTGCCCGGGGATGTCGCATATATTTGTACGTTCGCACAAATAATTTGTTCTATTTTGTGTGCACGGCTTATTTTTTATTGCATTCCACAAATTCTTGAGTATAATATAGTTTATCAAAACAATCGAACAGCCCGAAGGGATCGCAGATCATCTGAAGGGTGTGAACTCCTCCGCGGGTTCAAAGGGATATATATAACAGGGATAGAAGGAGATAAGGAAATGAATAATCGAAAAGTAGGAATCATCGGTGTCGGTCACGTAGGAGCTCATGTTGCGTACAGCTTGGCAATTCAGGGCATCGTGGACGAGCTGGTGCTGGCGGACACGGACACCGCCAGAGTGGAGAGTGAATATCAGGATTTGCTGGATGCGCTTCCTCATATGCCGCATCGCACCAGAGTGTCCATCGGAGAATATGAGGATTTGGCCGATTGCGATTTAATCGTTAACAGTGCCGGGCACATTGAGTTGCTCTTGGGATCCGACGATCGGTCCAGAGAGCTGAAGTTCACGATTCCCGCCGTTCACACCTGGGTGGACCGCGTTCGCAAAGCCGGTTTCGACGGCGTAGTTCTCAACATCAGCAACCCATGTGACGTCGTTACCCGAGAGATTGCCAAAGGCCTTGGCCTCCCAAAGGGCCGCGTGCTGGGCACCGGCACCGGACTGGATTCCGCCCGACTGGTTACCCAGATTGTAAAAAAGACCAACGTGGATCCAAATTCCATTCAGGCCTTCATGTTCGGCGAACACGGCAATTCCATGTTTGCTGCCTGGTCCTGTGTCACCGTCAATGGCCTGTCCATCGATGAGATGGCGAAACAAGACCCTCGCTGGGATTTCGACCGACCGGAAGTAGAGCAGCTGGGTCGCCACGGCGGCTGGGTCACCTTCAGCTGGAAACATGCCACCGAATACTCCGTTTCCACCACCGCCGCACGCATGGTAAAAGCAATTCTGCACGATGAGAAGATTCTCATGCCGGCCAGCACCGAGTTGAACGGCGAGTACGGCCAGCGCGACGTCTACGCCGGCGTTCCGTGCATCATCGGCAAAGACGGCGTGGAGCGCGTCGTGGAATTCCCGCTGACGCAGGAAGAACTGGACAAGTTCAACGACAGCTGCAACGCCATCCGCGCCAACATCAAGATTGCAGACTCGCTGTAGTCATTGATTTCCATAAAAAAGCATATATCGCCTCGCCGGAAGCATCCGGTCTTGCATTTGCATAGTGATGGGACTATTGGTACCTTTGCCAACCTAAGTTTCATTCATTATATTATCACATGAGAGAACAGGTTCCGTTTTTCGGAACTTGTTTTCTTTATATAAAAAGAGCGGAATGGCCTCTCTCCATTCCGCTCTTCAAATTATCCATATTATCCATTATTCTGCATTGGGGCATTCTTCTGCCTTCTTTCGTTCCTCCACAAAAGCTTGCAGTTCAGCTTCGGTCGCAGTCCCGGTTTCTTTGAGGACTACTTCCAGTGGAAGGTATCCGGATTCAAACATTTCAAGGATGGTATCTATGCGACCTTCTGCACGACCTTCTGCGAAATAAGCTTTGAATTTATCTTCCAGTAACATATAAACCCTCTCCCATCGTACATTATTTCGGGATTTAACGACCTCGTACTCATCTATTCCTTTCTCCTTATTTTAAAATCAAATATAGTTCCTGTCAAATCTTAATGGCAAATACTAAAACTATATTGGATTCGCAACAACGATGAGCGCGCTCTTATGTTTCTGAAATTTCATGGTTCCATACTATCAGAAATAATTTTAAGCGCAATATACTTAGAAGAAAAAGGACTGAAATCACCGACAAAAAACTATACTGCCGTATTTTTAAACTTGTAATGTCTCCGCCCCCTCAGTCCGACTTCGGACATTCTGTACGAAAATAATTTATTTTTGCCTTGACAACTTTACGTTTTTAGTATACTATACTTATAAAGAATAATTCCTAATAAGGAGGCTCGATGAAACGACGCAATACCATACAACGGAATTTGGTGCTGGAGGCGATCCGCACCATGAAGAGTCATGTTACCGCAGAAGAAGTTTTTGAATTCATTCGAAAGGCGCACCCCAACATCGGAAAAGGCACCATCTACCGGAATCTTGGGATTCTGGCGGAGGAAGGCGAGATTCGCCGGGTGGAAATCCCGGACGGCCCGGATCGATTTGATTTTACGCTAAAGGATCACTACCACGTGCGGTGCATCCGGTGCGGCGAAGTCTTCGACGTGAAGATGGACGTGCTTTCGGATTTGATGGCGAAGGTTCGGGGGCCTCAGGGGATGGAATTTCTGGATTATGATATTTCTTTTAAAGGAATTTGCCCGGATTGCCGGACGAAATAGCACAATTTCAACAAGGAGGAAGAAAATGGCTAAAAATAAGTACACCGGAACACAGACCGAAAAGAATCTGCAGGAAGCATTTTCCGGAGAATCTCAGGCGAGAAACAAATACACCTATTTTGCATCGGTAGCGAAGAAGGAAGGCTATGAGCAGATGGCGGCCCTCTTCCTGAAAACCGCGGACAACGAAAAGGAACACGCAAAGATGTGGTTCAAGGAATTGGCAGAACTGAACGACACTCCGGCCAATCTAGCGACAGCCGCTGCCGGCGAGAATTACGAATGGACCGACATGTACGACGGTTTTGCCAAGACCGCGGACGAGGAAGGTTTTCCGGAACTGGCAGCGAAATTCCGCGCAGTGGCGGCCATCGAGAAGCACCACGAAGAGAGATACCGGGCGCTGCTGAAGAATATCGAGACTTCTCAGGTATTCGAAAAGAGCGAAGTGAAGGTATGGGAATGCCGGAACTGCGGTCATATCGTGGTAGGAACCAAGGCGCCGGAGGTATGTCCGGTATGCAATCACCCGCAGAGCTATTTTGAAGTTCATGCGGAGAATTATTAATCGATAAAAGGAGGTACGATTATGAAGTACGTATGCAATGTATGCGGATGGGAATACGATGAAGAGAAGGGTTATCCGGAAGGAGGAATCGCACCGGGCACCAAGTGGGAAGACGTTCCGGAGGATTTTGAATGTCCTCTGTGCTCCGTCGGAAAAGACCAGTTCTCGGAAGAATAATTTTACAGTCCTCAATTAACACTAAAGAGATAGCGGCGAAGAGCCGGAGCGGAAAGCCCGCTCCGGCTCTTCGCCTTTTCGATTGGCATCGTCACAGACTCTTCACATTATAATTAGCACTCACCTCTTGACAGTGCTAACAAAAAGAGTTATAACATACCTGTAATCGGAAAGAGGTTACAACAAGAGAACAGATGAGTTCCCGCCCGGAGTATTCTCCCCGAGAGACTCCACCGGTTCTCCTTAGATTGTATATAACGTCAGTAAAAGGAGGATTTAATTATGTTACTGCCTAGTGTATTTACGAATGATTTTACAAATGATGACTTTTTCGATGATTTCTTTAACGCTCCGACGAGAAGAAACTATATGCCGTCCGCAAGCATGAAGTGCGATGTGAAGGAACTGGATCAGTCCTACCGGATTGATATGCAGCTTCCGGGATACGACAAGGACGATGTAGAAGTTTCCGTGGACAAGGGATACCTCACCGTATCCGCTTCCCACGAGGAGAACAAAGAAGACAAGGAAGACGGCAAGTACATCCGGAAGGAATGCTTTACCGGCAGCTGCCGGCGCAGCTTCTATGTAGGTGACGCCGTAAAAGGCGAGGACATCAGCGCCGCATTCAACAACGGCATTCTGAGTCTGACCGTTCCAAAGGCCGATGCGCTTCCGCAGAATGAAACCAAGCAGTTGGTTCACATCGAAGGATAGTCCAACGTGAGACGTTCCCGCAACGCTCCGATAAAAAAAGAATTCGCAGGGTCGGACACTTCCGGCTCTGCGATTTTTATTTTACCCGATTCTATTGTACATTCTACTTCAGCCGCTGGGATTCGATAAATTCTTCCTTCTTCACCCGGAACGGCGTGCAGTTGCTGCCGTAGAACTCGTACGGCTCGCCAATCACCTCGGCGCCCATTTTCGTAAGAATTTTCAGCGTCACATCCCGAGCGTCTCCGTACACCTCCGAAGCCCCCAGAGCAAACAGTGCACTCAAAACCCCGCGCAGCAGGTCGGTGCCCAGATGGCGATGCCGAAAGCTTGGATGAACGGCAAAACGCCCTACATGCGGTCCTTCCGGTTCTTCCCAGGATACGATTCCCCCCACGATCCTGCCGGAAATCTCTATGCACCACCACTGGGGTGATTTCTCTGCCGGAATGTCATCCATATCCCGCGGGATACCTTGCTCGATTTCAAAAACATCGGATACCAGGGTCAGCACCCGTTCCTTCTCCTCCGGTCGAACACGGCGCATCACCGTCAGCTTTTCTCGATTCTCCATTCGTCCTCCACGATTCTTTATGAGATTAAATCCATAGACCCGATTTATACCCCCTATCGGCTACTATGATACCATAGATTCTCTTTGATAGCAAAGTTCCCCGGCTCCGGAACCTTCCGAAGCCGAGGAACTCGATTCGAATTTTCAGAACAACGAGTTGTTCAATGAACTACTTTGTCTTAACGCTCTTTGCGGAAGACCAGCCGGAATAGTATTTTGCCTTTCCAACCTTCTTGTAGGTACGAACTCTTACATAGTACTTCTTATGCTTCTTGAGCTTCTTTACCTTGAGTTTGGTCTTCTTGTAGGATGTCAGGTTCTTTGCCTTCGGCGATTTGAACTTCTTGGAAGTGCTGTACTGTACCTGATATCCGGAAGTCTGCTTGGACTGCTTCTTCACATATACGGTGAAGGATTTCTTACCCTTCTTCAGCTTCTTGACAGCGGACTTCGGCGGGTTAATCTTGAAGGATACGGTCTTGGAACCTGCGTAATCGTTCTTCAGGGTAACCTTAACGGTGTACTTTCCAACATTCTTTCTGCCCTTTCCGTAGGATACGGAGTAGTTGTCCTTGGTCAGTACGGTGCCGTTGACGGAAACCTTTACGCTAGGCGTCTTCACCTTTCCGTTGTAGGTGTAGGTGGAAGTGCTCAGCTTCACGCTCGGTGTTGCGCTTACGATATTCTTCTTCCAGTGTGCGAATACGGTGGTGTCCTTGTCGAATACGGTGTCGGCTGTTACAGCGTCGCCACCCTCTGCGGCGGTAAACCAGCCCTCGAAGGTGTATCCGTCTCTTGCTGCGTCCGGAAGCTCTGCCAGCTTTCCGTCCTTGTCGGTTCTTGCAGTTTCGGCATCGGCCTTGCCTTCACCGGCATCAAAGGTCACCTTGTGAACCAGCACGATTTCGTGAGCCTTACCCTGCGGTACGACCTTTGTGTAATCCCCTTTTCCATTGACCTGATCTTCCACCAGAGAAGTCAGTGTGACTTTCGCATTTCCTTCAAAAGCCGCTGCGTCCAGAACTTTTACGGTTGTCGGCAGGTCGATGGACTTGCATTCAGAAGTCAGGGTTTGGCCGAAGGCCTGCTTTCCAATGCTCTCCAGGCCTTCATGTAGTACCACCTTGTTGACGGTGGCCTTGATGCTTTCCTGCGATTTCTTGAATGCATATCTGCCGATAGTCTTTACGTTTCCCGGGATTTCCAATTCCTTCATCTGGTTATTCAAGAATGCAGAATCTCCAATAGATTCTACGGTGCCGGAGATTCTCAGTGTTTCCACATAGTTTCCGGCAAAAGCATTTTTGCCTATGGATTTAATTCCCTCCGGAATTTCTACATTCTTAATCTTTTGATTGGTGAACATGCCGGCCGGAATAGCGGTCATGCTCTTGGACAGCTTCACCTTTTCGATATGTGTGGTTGCCTTCTCCGTATTGGTGAATGCACCTACGCCTACGGATGTAACGCTGTCCGGAAGGCTTACCTCTGTGAGCGGCGCGTTCTGGAATGCGGTATTTCCGATGGTCTTCAGAGTCTCCGGGAATTCCACTGCCTTCACGCCGTGCTTTACCTCAGAAGTTTTCGTATCCACTACGGCAGAAAACGCAAAATCTCCGATGCTTTCTAGCTTTGCCGGAAGCTTTACGGAATCCGGAGCGTATACGGTGTCGTCGGCTGCCTTGTAGCCAAAGGTGCCTACGCCATTGGTTCCGTTGCCGATTGCGGTTACATCCTCACCGGCTGCGTTCTGATCCGGAAGTACCAGGTTGGTATCGTTCTGAATCTTAATCTTTCCGCTTTCCGAAAGGCCGGTGATGGTGGTTCCGTCGAAGGTGAAATGTGCGGTGCCCCATGGCTTCTCCGCCCACGCTTCGGCCGGAATGGCATCGCCGACGAACGGTTTCTGATAGGAGTTGTTGTCCACAAAATTGCCCTTGGTTTTTGGGATGTAAAGGTGTACAATTCCATTCTCAACACCGGTATTGCCCCTAAATGCCATGTTGGTAACCTTTTCAGTCTTGTCCGGCAACCATACGGATTTAATTTTATTTTTGAAAAACGCAATGTTATCGATTGCCAACGGGAAATCCGTGGTTTCCGGGAAGTTCAGCGTATCGATGGCACAAGCTGCAAATGCGGAATTTCCAATCAACTTAATAGTGGATGGGAATGTCACTTCCTTCAGATTCGGATTTTTTGAAAAACCGTTGAGAGCTACGTAGAACACACCTTCCGGAAGGGTTACTTCTTTCAAATCATTGCTCTGGAATGCCAGGTTTCCGATAAAGAAGTCTCCCCGTTCCTTTACGTTGCTGTCCCAATTGGTGTCATTGGCCGTCTTCACGTTCTCCGGGAACTTTACAGATTTAATACCCATTGATTTGAATGCGCTTTTACCAACGCCCTGAATCTTCTTGCCATCCGGATCCTTCGCCGGAATCACCAAGTCTTTGTTGTTCTCCAGCTTCGCTTTGCCGGCATCCGACAGACCGGTAACCACCCATACCGTGGTCTTTAAATAAGCCTCGGTGTCATTGGACGGGCAGAGCATCGCGTTGGAATCGATGACCCATTCCCCATAGGTAAAGTCGGTCGCTTCCCATGCATTAGATGCCGGTGTTTCATCCTTCTTCTCTTCACCGGTTCCCTCACCCGGTACGATTGGGAGTTCGTTTTCATCCAGCTGGGCGTCTTCCTGTACAGAATCCTTCCCTTTTGCCTGGTCTTTTTCTACGCTTTGTTCGGTCGCTGCCTTCGCCGAAGCATCGGCGTCTGCAGGAGCTTCTCCATCTTCTGCCGCAAAAGCGCTGAACGGTGTTGCCACCATCATCGCCGAGAGCAGAAAGGCCAGAGACTGTTTCTTGTCCATGGTAATTCTCCTTTCATGGTCCATTGGTTTTAACTTTCTTAATTAATATATGCGGCGGTGCAGTTCGGGCAGATTTTTAAGCAAACCGCACCGCTTCCATATCGTGTGTCCGGAAAGGCTATTTCGTCTTTACCTTCTTGACCTTCGACCAGCCGGAGTAATACTTCTTACCCTTTACGGTCTTATAAGTCCGCATGTGAACATAGTACATCTTTCTCTTCTTTAACTTCTTCACCGTGACCTTCGTCTTCTTATAGGACTTCACGGTAGTGGTCTTCGCCTTCTTGAACTTCTTGGAAGTGCTGTACTGTACCTGATATCCGGTCGTCCAAGTCTTGGAAGACTTCTTCCAGGTTGCTTTGAAAGACTTCTTGCCCTTCTTCACGCTCTTCAGGGAAGTTCCCTTCGGATTGATTTTGAAGGTCTTGGTAATCGTTCCGTTGTAGTTTCCGGTTCCGGTAATCTTAATCGCTGCAGTTCCCACCGACTTGTTTCCGGAATAGCTTACCTTGTATTCGCTGCCGCTGTTCAGCGTCATCAGCAAATTCTTCACGGTAACCTTCTGGGTCTGGGACTTTCCGCTGTAAGTCTTATCCTTCAGTCCGTAAACCTTAGTTCCGTTCTTCGCCAGGCTGCGGAGCTGAATTCGGAAGTTCTCATCCGCCGTATTCACCTTGAGCAATTTGCTGTTATTGGTCAGCACCAGCACCGGGTGTCCGCTGATTCGGGTGTTTCCGGTGTTGTTCTGGAATGCGGACTTTCCGATGCTCTCCACAGAATCCGGCAGGACCACGGTAGACAGATGACCTTCCTTGAAGGCTCTTTCGCCGATGGTCTTCACGCCGTTCTCAATGGTCAGCTTCTCCAGGGATGCGGCCTTATAGGTTCCTTCAAAAGCACTTTCCCCCACTTCCTTTACATTGCCCGGAATGGTCAGGCTCTTCATCTGGTGCAGATGGAAGGCCTTTCTTCCAATCTTTGTAACGGATTTCGGAATGGTCAGGCTCTTCAGGCGAGCACCGGCAAATGCGGTCTGTCCGATTTCCGTCACTCCCTCCGGAATGGTAATGCTGCTCATCCGGATATTCATGGAGAAGGCGCCGGCCGGAATTACCGTCATCTTATCCGACAGCTTCAGCTTGTAAATATTGTTCATGGAGAAGGCGCCATCGCCCACTGCGGTTACCGAATTCGGAAGTTCCACGTTGCACAGGTGGTTTCCGTGGAATGCACTGTCGCCCACATAGGTGAGATACTTCTGATCCGCCAGGAAGCGGTCCTCACCGGTGGTATCGGTCGGGGTATCCACTACGTTTCCGTCCGCATCGTGGTTCCGCAGGTTGTTGTATTCGAAGGCACTCGCTTCAATCCGCTCCAGATATTTCGGGAACTTTACGGACTGCAGACCGTTCGGCGATGTGCAGTCGTACTTGCCGATGGTGACTTCCGCCAACGGAATGGCAAACGCCTCCTTACCGATTACAGTGATGTATTCCTTCGCATCTCTGGATGCCTTGTCCGGAATCACCAGATGATGATTGTTCATCCGAACTTTCTTTCCGGCATCGCTCCAGCCCAATACGGTTTTGCCGTCCTCGCTGAAGGTAAAGTCGCTGTACTCCCAGCCGGTTCCCACCAGCTTGTCGTATTTCAGCTCATGTCCGTCGCCCTTCGCAGCCACCTTTTCATACGGCGTCTCTCCCGCAATCTGCTTGTTGGAAGAAGTCCAAATCTCCGCAACAACGGTGTTTCCGTTAAATGCGTTCGCCGGCAGTACTTCCACGCTGTCCGGGAGTTCTGCTTCTTTCAGTGCACTGCGGCCAAAAGCATTTTCGCCGATGCTCTTCAGTTTCCGATTCAGCTTCAGTTCGGTCAACGTCTTGCCCAGGCTGCTGTCCGTTACCGCAAACGCGGAATTGCCGATCTCGGTTACGTTATCGGAGAGCGCCAGCTTTTTCAGCTGATGATTCTCAAATGCGTTATTTCCGATGGTCTTCAGCTCTTCGTTCAGCGCCAGATTTTCTACCTTGTTATCTGCAAACGCACCGCTACCGATTTCGGTGATGCTCTTCGGCAGGGTCACGCTCTTCAGCCTCTGTCCCCGGAATGCATTTTCCGGAATTACGGACACGCCGGTGGAGAGGGACACTTTTTCCAACGCTGCCGCATTCTTGTCGGTCGCTTCAAAGGCACCCTTTCCAATTGTTTTTACCGACTTCGGAACCTGCAGCTCCGTTGCCTTGCTGTTTCGGAACGCGTAGTTTCCGATGGTCTCCAGCTGATCCGGGAGTTCGATTTCCGTCAGTCCGGATGCACTCTCTGCCGATGCGTCAAATGCGTAATCCCCGACGCTCTTCAGTGTTCTCGGAAGAATCACCTTCTCCGGAACGTAGGTCTTTCCGCCTTCTGTGTAACCGAAGGTTCCAATACCTTCCGTGCCGTTTGCGATTCCGGTGACCGGCACGCCGTTCACACGGTTTGGAATAATCACTTCAGAGTTATTCTTCAGCTTCGCCTTGCCCGCTACGGAGAGTCCGGTGACGATATTTCCGGCGGAATTATGCGTAAAATGTCTGGAACCCCATGGTGCCTCTGCCGCCGGAATCTGACTGATAATCAGTTTCTGTACATTGGATTTTCCGTTGGAAATATTTTCCAGACCATCCGGAACGTTTCCGATTATAGCTGCGTATACCGATACCACGCCGCCGGACTGCTCTTCCAGTGTTCCCGTTTCTACTTTTTCCTTACCGGTGTTTCCGATAAACGCATCCCCCCTCATGGAGGCGGAGGCCATCGGAATCTCTACCGACTGAATCTTGTTTCCGGCGAAGCAGCGAGCTTCCAGCATCGGAGAATTGTCTCCCACATCTTCAAAGCTTGCTTCTCGAATCTGGTTAGCTTCAAAAGCGCTTTCGCCAATTCTTGTCACGGTAGACGGAATTTCCACCTTGGTCAAACGATTGTCTCGGAAAGAATCCTTTCCCAGTTCCTTCACGCCGTAGCTGATTTCCACTTCGTTGAGGCTGTTTCCGCGGAACGCCCCTTCTCCTACGGTAAAGTTCTCCGTATACGGCAGCTCTGCCGATGTGAGCCCTTTTTCGCGGAACGCTTCTGCAGCGACGCCGGTCACGGCATTTCCTTCATCGTCTGATTTCGGAAGAACGATGTCCTTGTTCTGCGTCCGCTTCTTCTCTCCCAGCTCCGAAAATCCGGTAATTTCATTCGTTCCGGATTCTTCCTTGGAATAGGTATAGTCGTCGGAAGTCCAGATCATCGGATCCGCCAGATACAGTTTATGGTACGCTTCCGCTCCCGCATTCGGACGCGGGAAGTTCGTCTTATCGTTGTACTGTTCTTCGCTCTTTACATAGACCTTTGTCACGCTGCCGTTCACCTTGTGACCGTCGGAAGTGTATTCCTTGCGGAAGGTGTTGAGCTTCAATCCTTTTACGGTCGTCGGCAAATCGATTTCCGCGATTACCTTATTCCGGAATGCGTTGTCCCCAATCACCTCCAGGCCTTCCGGCAGGGATACGGTGCACGGCTCATTAAGGTAGTTCTTGGTAGAGAATGCGTACTCGCCGATTTCCTTTACGGAATCCGGAATCACGATATTGTGAATGTTGTTTCCGGCAAAGGCCCGGCTTCCGATTTTCGTCACGGTGTCCGGAATCTCAATTTCCGTCAGGTTCGTCATGTAGTGGTACTTGTCGCTGCAGCCGAATGCCGCATCCGAAATCTCCCGCAAGTTCTTCGAAAGAATGATGCGTTCAATATTGGAGTTGGTACTAAAAGCACCGTTTCCAAGATGATTTACACTGTCCGGCAGAACCACGGAAGTCATCTCGTTGTTGGAGAACGCCAACATGCCGATGCTGGTGAGGGTTCCGGAGAACGCAACTTCCTTCAGTCCGCTGCTGCAGAACGCTCGGTCGCCGATTTTGCGAATGGTGTTCGGCATATACACGGAGTCGAACTTTTCATCTTCCGTCGCAAACAGACCGGTGTAGCTGTCGGTAGCGCTGATTTCCACCACCGTCTCGCCATCCGGCGTCTTGCTCGGAATCACCAGGTCCTTGTTCACTTTTCTTTTGGCAATACCGCTCTTGGAAAGTCCGGTAATTACGCCGTCTTCGTTGTATTCGAAATCCTTTGCATTCCACAAAGTCTTATCCGGATTCTGATTGGCCTCCGATCCGTCGCACACAACCAGCTTCTGGTACGGGGAATAGATATTGGTGTTCTTTCCCTCCACAGAGTGCAGCCGGTTCTGAAGCTTATCCTTCAGTCCCGGATTATCGGTATACATATATACCAGACCGGCAGACCGTGTCTCTCCTCGAAGATTTGCTTCCAGTTTGTTTTCTTTGCCCCACGGGTTTACCTTCGGCGCATCCGCCATTCCCGGGTTGTACGCAAACGCAAATTTGTTCACCACCTCGGTGAAATTCGGAAGGCGCACCGATTTGATGTTGTTAAACGCAAACGGCATGCCGTGAAGTTCCATCATAAAATCCGTCGTTACAGGGAATTGAACATCGGTAATCTTGTTATCCGCAAAGCCCTGGTTTTCAATCCACCAGATGGTCTTCGGGAGTTTTACTTTTGTAATCTCATTCCGCTCGAAGGCCTTTGCCAATACAGAAATAACACCCGTCGGCAAGGTAACCTCTTTCAGTTTGTTCCCATAAAAAGAACTTTCGCCGATGACAAAGTTTCCGCGGCGGGAAACCCGCTCTTCGTCGGTCTTTGCCAGCGGATCGTCGTAAGGAGTCAACATTCCTGTTGGGAACTGAACCGATTCCAGACCCTTTTCTTTGAATGCGCTCTCGCCGATTCCCACGATATTCTTTCCATCCGGTCCCTTCGCCGGGATTACCAGATTTTTGTTGTTCTTCAGCTTCTCTTCACCCTGCTTGGAAAAACCGGTGATGACTTTTCCGCGAACATAAAACTGCCGGCTGTAGTCACAACCGTACATCAGCTTTTCATATTCCCCATAGGTGAAATCCGCTGTTGTCCATTTATCGCTAACAACCTCGGAGCCGGTGTTCTCTGCCGCCTTTGCCGCTTCTTTCGAAGCTTCGGCAGCCGCAGATTCCTCGGTCTTTTTTTCTTTTGCCGAGTCCTGTTCTCCGGTCGCGCCTTCTTCCGAATCCTTTGCGGATTCTGCAGAAGAATCACCTTTCTCACTATCAGCTGCGTCCCCGCAATCCTGTTCGGATGCCTTGTCCGGTTTTACCGGTTCATTGGATTCACTCTCGTTGGCAGAACCCGCTGCTCCGGAAATCTCCTGGGCAAATGTCATGCAAGGAGTCGCAACCATGAATAGGGCCAGTGCCCATGCAATCCATCGTTTCTTTTCCATAACGCCAACCTCATTTCCTAAGTAATAATCAGTCATCCCCTGTCTAACCATGGTATCAACCATCTCGGTATAATTAAAATTGGTTTTATCAATTTGGTTTTTTTCGTTATAGAGAAACTCTATACTTCGGAACTCGGTTCTAATAGTAAACGCTTCTCCCGGATTTCTCCGAGAGAAGCGTTCTATTTCCCTTCCGACTCTTGAATCAGCCGAAGCTTCTCGCTGCGCGTCATCTTCTTGATGACGCATTCCCGCCGCAAAGCCTCCGTCTTATCCATGTATTCCTCGTAATATTCCAGCCGCACCGGTCTCCGCGCCCGGGTGTACTTGGCCCCTTTGCCCGCATTGTGCATGGCCACCCGGTGTTCCAGATCCGTGGTCCAGCCGGTGTACAGGGTGCCGTCCCCGCACCGGAGAATATATACGTATTGTGTCTTCTGCTGATTTTCTTCCACTTCGCGCTTCTTTCTTCGTTCGGAATTGCGGCATTCGGTCCAATCCCGGCTCTGCCCGCAATTTTTTAGTGATACTTTTTTCTTTTATATAGTACCACACCGAAAATCCATCCGCCACACAGAAGAAGTGTGACGATTCCGGCGGCGTAATACGGTGCGTCGCTGTTCCCCACTCCGGTGACCGTGGCGATGGGGCGGTTGTTAGTGACGATCACTTCAATGTCTCCATCCGCTTCATCCAACACTTCCGCCTCCGTGGCAAGTTCCTTTCCCGCATCGGCGTTTTCCCGCTGAACGGCTTGATGGACCGGTTGCTCCCCGGTGGCCTTCTGCCGATAGGAGGCGATATGGTCGCTGGGCGCTTCGGTAATCCGATATGTTGTTCCTGCCGGAAGGTCTTTGAACTGCGCGCTTTCGTCGTCTTTCAGTTTCAGACGAAGTTCCGCCTTCCCGCTTTCATCCGAAGAAAAACCTTTTTCCGTAAGTTCTCCTGCGTCCGCAGCTTTGATGCCGTCTGCCTCGTATTCAGCGGAAGGCTTCAGTCCGGACAAGCTCACTTGAAATTCGAACTTCTTGCTCCGGTCGCCCAGAGCGCCGGTCACTTCCTTGCGCAAGGTCAGTGTCCCCACCGGAATTTTTCGGTACACCACTTCGATATGGTGGTCCTTCTGAACGTCGGTAAAAGCATATTCGCTCGGATATTCTTTTACGTTCACCGCTTCGCCGTCCACGGTCACCTTCTCCAATTCATAACCGTCGTTCGGACGGTAGTGTATGGTCTCGTCGTCTCCTTCTCCCACCACCACGTCGGGATCGATGGTGCCGCCGGTCACTTTGGTGGTAATCTTGTGTTCAATCCGTTGGAATTGGACGTCGATGGTGTAGATTTTGGTCTCCAGTTCCCGGCCCGTCTTAGCGCTTCGCGGATGCACCGGGCAGGTGTACAAGCGGTCGAAGCGATAGGTTCCCCCCGCCGGATTGAAGTCCGTCGGTTCCCCCTCCACCGTCAGGGATTTTACCCGGTACCCTTTGGCCGGGGTGTAATCATAGGTGGTGGAGCTGTTGATGATATAAGTGGTGAGGCCTTCCTTCTGAATGGATCCACCCTCGCCTCGAGTGGCTTTCACCGCCACCTCCGGCTGCGTCCACAGCGCCGTCCCCATCATTTTTCCGGAAATGCTGATGGAGCCCGTCCATTTAAAACTGAAACCCTGAGGCTGCACCGGAGAAATAAAGCCGGAGTAATAGGTTCCGTTGTCGCCGCTGGTTCCGGTAGCCTTGTTGTAGGCTTCCATCTTCGCACCGTCCCCGCAGACCCGCAGGTTCTCTCCTACCGTTGTCACCTTCTCCAGCGTCTGCATCGCTTTGTTGGCGTCGGTTTTCTTCGCCAGCGCCACCGGGCTCTCGAAACCGGAAATCAGCTCCACACCCTCTGCGTAGGGTCCGTTATACCGTTCCGCAGCGCTCTTTCCCTTGGCGATGGTGGTATCCTCCACGTCCAGATCTCGGAACCCGAAGAGCAGCCGCGGATATTTGGCTTCATCCACCGGCGTGTCCGTTCCCGACTGAAGGATTTGAATCTTCACATTGCACTTCGTGGTAATGCAGGCTCCTGCCAGCGAATTGGCCGTAGTTCCGTTGTTCACGCTGTATTTCGTGCGCGGAGAAGCGGTGCACAGCTCCGTGGCTTTGCTGTTCGGTGACGACGACTGGAGAATGGGTACGTACACCTTCGTGTCATTCCCGATCTTTGAATTCTGATTTTTCCCCAGGGAAAAAGTCCATCCGCTCACCACCACCTTCACGTCGGCCTTGGTGTTGTCCGAAAGAACCGCCCGATTCCTCCAGCGCAGAGTGATATTTCCTTTTACCTCGTTGGCCTTTGTAACCGCATTGCTTGTGTCATTTCGATTTCGCGTTCCGAACTTCACCGTTCCGTAGTACGCCACAAAATCCCGCTTTTCCGTCTGGTTGTTCCCCACGTATCCGTTGTATTTGTGGATGTTTCCGTTCGTGGTGGTAATCTCCGCTTCCTGCAGGGGCAGCCCGGTGATCTTCGCATAGTTCTCCGGCAGCTCTTGGAACCGGTTGTAGGTCACCCGAAGATCTTTAGTGGCACCGTATGTGGGCACGCCCGCGCCGATTGTAAGCAGGGTAAAAAGAACCAGCATGCCGATGGTGGTACCCGTTCGGCCGCCCTTTCTTTTTCGGCGATTCTTCCGCAGGAAAAACAGTGCCGTCAGCGCACCGAGAAAACCCACACCCGGGAGAAGCAGGGATTTCGCATCCCCCGTCTCCACCAGAGCTGCTTTCTCATACCGATCTTTGTACCGAATTTCCGTCACCTTCTCTCCGTCCGTCTCAATCACTTGCTGCACCTCTCCGTCGCTTCGCACCACCACCGTTACCCGGTACACCGAGGAATCTCGGGCGGTGACGCCTTTCGGATTGTTTCGTCGATTGACTTCATAGATATACACACCGGGGCTTGGAAAAACGATTTTCCCAAAAGAACGCATCTCTCCCGCCGGCACCTGCATCCGGTGCCCCTCTGCGCCTTCCGGCATGGGGGTATCTTCCGTGGTTCCCCGCAATTGGAAAACCCCTTCCGCATCTCCCGGATTTCCCTCTGCGCTGTAGCTCACCTTGATTTCCGTCATCCATCGGCTCTCCGCACCCACGGAAACCACATACATCATGCACAGAATCAGGGCGAGCCAAAGCGTCGCTATTTTTCTCGTCATACTCCTCTCCTTTCTATATGTTGCGCCGTCGCCACAGGAGAAATACCTTCCCCCGAATTTGGTCTTTTCCCACCGTTCCAAAGCATCGACTGTCCGTGGACTCCTCCCGGCAGTCTCCCAGGATAAAGAACCGGCCCGGTTCCACGGTAATCCTTTCCTTTAGATCTCCGGCCGGCGTTTCGCTGTAAATTCCCATTCCCGGCTGCACCGGCTGAATCCGCCCATCGACGGTCAGACGGTGATCCTCGGTTTTTCCGATGACCGCCCCCTCGCATCCGGCAATCCGCCCCAGGTACACGTTCCCGTCCGCTTCATACACCACGCTGTCCCGATTTGCAAAATTTCCGCACCGATAATACACCACCAGGTCTCCTTCCCGAATCGCCGGTGCCATATCGTTTCCGTCCGCAATCCAAACGCCGAATACGAACGTAAAAACAATCCAAAGCGTCAAGGCGAAGGTTCCCGCACGAATCAGGATTCCCTTCCAAATGCTTTTCACGATTCTCTTTTTTTCCGCAATTTCTTCGGTCATTCTTTCCTTCCTTCCGTGTGAGACTCTTCCGAGTCCGTCATTCGGCAGAACACCACGATCCTCCGGTCGTCCATATCTCCGGAGCAGGTGGACAGGCATAGGAGCCGGTCCCGGAACTTCCTGCGGACCGGCCGTTTCCTCCGGCACCGACGGAAGGATTCCATGGGGCGGTTCTTCTTCCCGTTTATGCTGTAGATTTTGGAATCATAGGCATCGAAAATGCCCGCCCCGATAATCTCCAAATCGTATCGACTCGTCGGTGTCAGCAGCTGGCCCTTTTTGTTTTTGCGGAAGAAATTCTTGTCCAAATACTTCTTCAGATCTCCGAACATGGCGCCGCCGGCCATGTGGTGTCCGTGAATGAGCTGGTACTCTTGGGTGAAATCCTTTGGGCATTGCTCGTCCAGAAACAGGGTGCCGCCGGCGTAGGTTTTTCCGTAGAAGTCCCGATCCAAATATTCAAAATTATCCTTCCCCTTCACCACCGGATGGTCCACATGGGTTCCGTCCAAAGTGAGCCAGGCGGCCACATCGGGGTTGACCTGCCGCAGGGCCGCAAAATCCCGGTATTCCACCCCGTCGATTCCCGCCCGGGTGAACCGGTACATGTCACAGTAGGAAAAACCCACCATGAGCAGCAGGGTCAGTACGATGCATTTCAACAGCCATGCGACGAAGCGGTCCGCCCGAATGCTCCGCCGCACACGCCGCTCCCAGCGATCCAGCTCTCGGCTTTCCTGGGATTTACTCATATTTCCGGCGGCGAGCAGCAATAGCGCCTGCCGCAGCAATGGCCAGAAGTGCCGCCGGGCCCGTGCTTTCCGCTACGCCGGTGACGGTTGCCAAATTTCGCTCATTTGTGAACGCCACCGTGACGGTGCCGTCTTCCGCATCCACGCGCTCCGCTTCTGTGGTCAATGCTTTTTCCTTAATATCGTTGGCTTCCATCTTTTTCAGAATTTCCGGTGTTTTTCCCGAGCCGCTGATCTGATAGGAAGCGATATGGTCGCTGGCCTGCTCCGTCACTTGATACGCTGCGGAAACCGGCAGCCCGTTCAGAACGAATTTTTCATCGTCCCGCAGACGCAGTGTGAATTCCGCTTTTCCGGATTCGTCGGACACGACGGTCTTTCCCTGAATCGTTCCCACCGAAGCGCGCACCAAATTCACGCTCTCACAGGTTCGATCCCCCGTATCCGCCGCCGCTTCCTCCGTGGTGTACGCGGTTCCCGGTTCCAAACCGGACAGCGTTACCTGAAATTCAAACGCCTTGTTCCGGTCTCCCAGATTTCCCTTTACGTTGTTAGTGATTACCAAATCCTGGACGTGAGCGTCATTCCAGAAACGATAGGCCTCCAACTGATTTGGATGCTCGCTGTCGGAAGATCCGACCTTTGCCAGGTTTTCTTTGACGTTTTCCTTGGCATCGGTTCCGCCGTTGTCGGTGATTCCGGAGATGTCGGAGAGGTTCGGCCGATAGTTTTCCTTGCCGGATTCGTTTCGATAGGATGTAATATTGTGCACGTATACCCCATCTTCCGTGTTTCCCGCATCGTCGGTTTTGTTGGTTACGTAGACGGCCACAAAATAACTGTGATCATCGTATGTGACGCCCGGCACCATCTCCGGGTCGGAGCCTTCTTCCGTGAGTTTATATAGGTAATAGCCGGCCTGACGAAACTTAATTTTCACCGGGGTCACGCGGCTCTTCTTCGTGTCGCTGTCCCGCTCCGCAGTCTGAAAATCGCCAACGGTAATCTCTGCATTGGTGCCGGTTACTTTTACCTGATGGTGTTCTGCAGCGGACGCTTCCGGCATGGGCATGTTCTCCGCCGCAATGGGCTTGCCGCTGGCGCCGGTGCTTTCGTTGGCATTGTCAAAACCCCGCACCGCTGTCAGCTTGTACTTCACGTCCCGCAACGTACCCGGGAATTTGCCGGCGTGGTTGGCCGTGAGGATTTTGCCCATGGTCAGGGTGGCTTCGTCGCCGGAAACCGCCTGGCGAGGATCCTTTCCCGCAGCCCATGCGCCGCTCGGGATTGCCGCTCCCAAAGTCAGACAGACGGCCAGCAGGCCCGCCCGAATTCTGTGTGATGTGTGTGGGCCGTTGGCCCGTTTTTCTTTTCTCATTTTTCCCTCCTTAGAACTTAGTTTGATGACTTTGCATTTGCTGTGGGGATATTATGGCACATAAAAAATTCCCCTTCAGTACACGTTTGTTTTCATCCGGAATGAATGGGTACTGAAAAGGGGAATCTTAAACTTAGTATTCGATTTTTCGGGTTTAAAAATATTTGCTAGTTTTGTTAGAGTTGCTTTCTGTATGTCGGTCTAATGCTTCTCTTCTTTCGGATTCAGAGGAGCCCAAGGCGAGCCCGGGATAAGTATTCCGTCGCCACGGGCATCTAGGGCACGGCGGGGAGCTCGACGTGGTGCCTCACTCCCCGCAATCCCTTGTTTCTTCGTCGACGGGCACCACGTTTCCCGAGCCGGAGGGACACGAGGCGGACCCGGCGTGGTGCCTCACTCCCCGCAATCCCTTTTGCCTTCGTCGACGGGCACCACGTCTCTCAAGCATAAGGGGCCCCCGACCCGAATGCCCAACGGCTCGCCGAGAAAAAAAAAGCAGGCAGCCCCAGGTCCCCTGTGGCTGCCTCCATCACCTCGAATCGGTAAATACCCGCCGCTGCATAGCAGCCGGCGGGTATTCCCTTCCTTATTTTCCTGGCCTCCGCCGCTGTGAAACAGCCGGCGGCTATCCTATTTCTGCATGTACTCGTCCATGTGAGCAGCCGCCAGTTTGCCGGCGCCCATGGCCTTGATTACAGTAGCTGCGCCGGTTACGGCATCGCCGCCGGCGAACACGCCTTCTCTGGTGCAGGCACCGGTTTCATCGTTAATCTGAATACCGCCCCAATCGTTCTCGTCCAGACCTTCGGTGGTCTCCACGATGAGCTGGTTCAGGCTGGTACCCAGAGCCATGATGACACCGTCTACGTCCAAAGTGAACTCGGAACCCTCAATGGCAACCGGTCTGCGACGTCCGGAAGCATCCGGCTCGCCCAGTTCCATTTTGATGCACTCAATCTGGCTCACGTAGTTGTTCTCGTCGCCCAGAACGCGAACCGGGTTGTTCAGCAGGTGGAACTGAATGCCCTCTTCCTCTGCGTGCTCGATTTCCTCGGCACGAGCCGGCATCTCATCTCTGCCTCTCCGGTAAATGACATGGACCTCGGCGCCCATTCTTTTAGCGCATCTTGCAGCGTCCATGGCAACGTTTCCGCCGCCTACAACCGCAACCTGCTTGTGCTTTTTGATCGGTGTGTCGTACTCGTCCAGGTAACCCTTCATCAGGTTGATTCTGGTGAGGTATTCGTTTGCGGAATATACGCCTACCAGGTTCTCGCCTTCGATATTCATGAACTTCGGAAGGCCGGCACCGGTTCCAACGAATACAGCGTCGTATCCTTCATCGAACAGGTCCTGGATGTCCAGGGATCTGCCCACTACCACGTTGTGGTAGAAGGTGACGCCCTTCTTCCGCAGGGTGTCGATTTCGTATGCGACGATATCCTTCGGCAGACGGAATTCCGGAATTCCGTATACCAGCACGCCGCCCTCTTTGTGGAGGCTCTCGAAAACGGTCACTTCGTAACCCTTGTTCACCAGGTCTCCGGCTGCGGTCAGTCCGGCCGGGCCGGCACCGACAACGGCTGCCTTCTTGCCGTTGGATGGGATTTTTTCTACTTTATCGTTGCCGATGTGCTCTCTGTGCCAATCCGCTACGAAACGCTCCAGTCTGCCTACGGCAACCGGCTCGCCCTTGATTCCGCGAACGCACTTTCCTTCGCACTGGGTTTCCTGCGGGCATACACGGCCGCACACTGCCGGCAGGGAGTTGGTAGAAGTGATTACTTCATAGGCACCGGCAAAATCCCCCTCGGCCACCTTTGCGATGAATTCCGGAATCCGTACGTTTACCGGACATCCCGCTACGCAAGGTTTGTTTTTACAATTGAGGCAGCGCTGCGCTTCGTTTACCGCCATCTCTTCGGTATATCCCAGAGCAACTTCCTTAAAATTCTTATTTCTGACATCCGGTTCCTGAGACGGCATCGGTGTCTTTGTCATCTGATTATTCATAGTGTCTTACACCTCCTGTCAGTCGGCAGATATGATCCCGTTCTTCCTTCTCTTCTTCGTGGTAATATGCGTTGCGGGCAATGAGTACGTCCCAGTCTACCGCTGCCGCATCGAATTCCGGACCATCCACGCAGACATACTTGGTCTCGCCGTTGATGGAAACTCGACATCCGCCGCACATTCCGGTTCCGTCGATCATCAGCGCCGTGAGAGATGCGATGGTCTTGATTCCGTAAGGCTTGGTCACCTCGTTGACGAACTTCATCATGATCGGAGGTCCAACGGTGATGACTTCATCGTAATCGTTTCCGGCCTTGATCAGCTCCTCCAGCTTTGTGGTGGTGAAACCCTTCTCGCCGGCAGAACCGTCGTCCGTCATCAGGTAGAAATTGTCTACCGCCTCTTCAAACTCTTCCTTCAGCACAATCAGCTCCTCGGTCTTAAAACCGGAAACCATGTCCACCTTCACGCCGGCTTCCGCAAGACCTCTTGCCACCGGGTATGCCAGTGCGTTTCCGGTACCGCCGCCAACCACGCAGACCTTCTTCAGGTCCTCCATGTGGGTCGGTTTTCCCAGCGGTCCAACCACGTCCTGAATGTAATCGCCCACTTCCAGCTGGGACAGCAGCATGGTGCTTCTTCCCACCGCCTGGAAAATCAGGGTTACGGTTCCCGTCTCTTTATTGGTTCCCGCCATGGTAATCGGAACTCTCTCCCCGTATTCATCCACGCGGAAAATAATAAACTGTCCCGGTTTCGCTTTCTTTGCAACAAAAGGTGCCTCGAACTCAATCCAGAACATATCGTGGCTGAGCTGTTTCTTCAGTACAATCTTGTGCATCTCTAACTCCTTCCTCAAGTAAAAATATCCTGCAACGATCCCGCAGTTTCCGCCGGGAAACTACATCTCGTCTTGCATGCGCTGTGTAATCTTCCGCTTCGCCGGATCCTTCGCTCTCCGGTAAAGCACGAACCGCCGGCCGATGGCCTGTACGAAATCTGCTTTTAGCTCATCCGCAATCTGATTGGCGGTCTCCTTCGCCTCCAATTCTGCACCCTCCTGAATGGCCACTTTCAGCAGCTCATTGGCGGTCAAATATTCATCGATGGTCTGCATCACCGTGTCCGTCACTCCGGCTCTGCCGACGATTACCGCCGGTTGCACGGTCTGCGCCAGTTTTTTCAAATAACTTCTCTGCTTTCCTGTCAGCATCCTCTCTCCTCCAAAAATAAAATCGCTATCTCGCGGGAGCTTCCGGCTGTTCCGGATTCACGTCCTCCGGATACGCCGCAATCAGCTCGTTGCTGAGACGCTTGTAGTACGCCTTCGCCTGGTACAGCGCCGCCACCGGATTGTGTCCCATCACCCGGTCCTTGGTTACCAGGGTGGTGCACAGGGCATCCGCATATTTATAGAAAAGGCTGTCGTGTCCCACGCACAGTCCCACGATTACGTTGAAATCCGTCTTCTCCCGGTTCATGATTTTCGCCTGCATAATCGGGTTGCACATAATCGGGCCGGTAATCCGGGTGTCCTCCTCCGGAACGCCCACTTTGGTTTTCTCAAAAGAACCCACCTTGCACACGGCGCCCACCACTTCGAATCCGTTCTTCCGAAGGATCCGGGCAAAAATCCGGCTTTCCTCAATCAGTCCCACGCAAGTGGCGATTCCGATTTTGTGATAGCCCATCCGCTTTGCAAAAGCCACGATTTCCTGCACCCGGGTGTATCTCAGATAAAAATCCGATTCAATCTGAGCGGATACCACCGACGCCTTCTGATTCTCCGGCTCCTCGTACAGCTTCCACACTTCCGCTCTCTCCTCGTCCGTCAATTCCGTGGTCAGGCAGAAGTCCGGATACGCCTTGTCCCGCGTGTGGCAGTTGTATACACCGCAGTCCACACAGGAACGTTTGGTTTCCTCGTTCATCATGCTCCTCCAATATTTAAAAACATTTGTCTTAAGGATAACATATATTCCTTATTTTTCAAGTAATTCTAAAGATTTTTTGCATTAAAAATTGGTTTACCTCTGTTTTTTTATCTGAACTTTTTGCATGAATCCCAAGATTTTACGTTTTAACAAGGCGGACGCACCCTCGCTCCAACTGAAAAATCCGGCGGGTTTCCCCGCCGGATTCTCGCCTTATTCGTTGCCCGCCCGAACACCGGATGCCTTGCTGAGCTTTTTTTAGCCGAACTTTTTTAGACGAACTTTTTTATCGGAAGCTTCGCTGCTGCAGCGCCCTTCGGTACCTTCCGGCTTTGGCCCGCAGCGCCCGATAGTTCGCATACCCATTCCGGTCGCTTCTGTTCATCCAACTGCCTTCATCCCTTCGGGAAAACTGCAGGCAGTTCGGATAGAGCATGCATTCTTCCTCGTAAATCACCCGTTCCATCTTCCGGAGTACCGCTTCCACCTTCTCTTCCCACTCATCCTTATCCGGGAAGCGCACCAGGGAACGCAGTTCCGCGATGATTTCATCCTCTTCCATTTTCATCTGCTTCACCCAGCCGGCAACCCCGTACCCCTGCTTCAGCATCGGATACAGAACCTCCCACTTCTTGGCATAGTGTTCTCCCACACCTCTCAGAAGTTCTACCTCTTCCCGTGTAAGATCCCGGTTCTGCCCGGCGCGTATATTTCTCCGTACCACATCGATCTGCTTCTGCAGCACGGCGTTTTCCAACTTCAGAATGTTCAGATTATTCATCTTCTCTATTTACTCCTTTCCCCTTGAGGCGACTTCTGCCGGAATTTCCGGCGCTCCGACACTCCGGCGCTCCAACTCCTCCGGCGGCCCCTCTTCGGTACGGTCATTGTATCATCTGAATTTCCGGAAACCGTAACTGTTTCATGTGCGTTCCATGAACAGCCGGTGATGTGCCCGGCGTGTCCGGCCCATCCCAAAAAAACCAAAGAACCGGGCTGCCGCGCCTTTCGGTACGACAATCCGGTTCTCACTTCGAATCCATGTATGAATCCACATATTTTAATTTAGAATTTGCTCTTTATCGCATTCACCACAAAGCTCTTGAAGTCCTCGCTGAGGAGAAACTCCCTCATGCCCGTCACATCGTTAATCAGGCGCATGCAAATGGACGCCAGAAAGCCGATGACCAGCAGAAGAATAATCGTGGTGGCCGGAATATCCAGGCGGCCTTCGTCCTGCTTCTTCTTTCGCCGCCACAGAACGTACAGAATTTCCATCAGCACCGTGAATAACAGGATGAAAATTGCGCTCATCGTAATCTCCACGGACATGGATTGAATCTCTCCGTCATCCAAAAAATCCATGCTCAGGTGTCCCACCATTACGCCGATGATCAGCAACACACATCCGAAAAAATACTCACTTCTTGCCGGTTTCTTCATTATTCCCCCGTTAATTCATCCTAGTTCCAAAAAATACGCATAAATTTTAGCATTTAAATGCAGGAATTTCAATATAAATCCGGCGATTTCTTCATTTTGCGCTACAATTCTTCCATCTTCGCCGCGATTTCCCGGTAGAACGCCTCCTTTCCGGCCTCTCTCCGCTCCAGGAAATCCAGCAGATGCCCGTCCTTCATAAAAATAACCTTCCGGCAATACATAGCGATTTTCGGGTCGTGGGTAACGAGGATTACCGTTTTACCGTCCGTCTCATTGAATTCCGCCAGGGTCTCGATGACCTGCTGGCCCATCACGGAATCCAGATTTCCCGTTGGCTCATCTCCCAGAATGACATCCGGATTGTTGATCAGCGCCCGGCAAAGCGCCACCCGCTGCTGCTGTCCGCCGGACATTTCATGGGGATACTTATCCCGATACGCCTGAATTCCGAAGCGCTGAATCAGCGCCTCCGTCCGGTCCTTCCGCTGCTGCTCGTCCATTTTATCCAGCAGCGCCGGAAGCATGATGTTCTCCCGTACCGTCAGGCTGCCCATCAGATTGTAATCCTGAAAGATAAATCCCATGTTCCGCCGGCGAATATCCGCAATCTCGCTTCCCCACAATCCGGAAACCGCATTGCCTTCGAAGAAGTATTCCCCCTCCGTCGCCGCCTCAATCAGCCCCAAGGTTTTCAGCAACGTGGTTTTTCCGCATCCGGACCGCCCCATAATCGCAATAAAATCCTGTTTTTCAATTCGGAGGTCGATTCCCTTCAGGATCCAATCCCCCTTCTCCTCGTATCTTTTCCGGAGCCCCTTTAGCTCCATCACACTGCTCATTCTCTATCCTCTCCATCATGTCTCACCGGCGGCAGCTCATCGCCGCACATCTATCGGTTCACTCGTCTGTAATATCTCGTCAGCATCATCAGCACCAGAAGCAGCACGGCCATCGTTCCGCCCCCGAGTCCCATCAGATTCCGCAAGTACAGAAGGCTCTGGCTCCGGCAGAACATCCGCAGCACCGGAAGCAATGCGGCAAAAGGCGCCGCCAACGCCAAGGCCGGCCCCATGCTGCACACCACATAAGTCCGGGCCTCCCGGCTGAACAGCTTCTCCTGCTCCCGGTCGTTCATCCCCAAAGTGCCCAGCAACCGGTACTCCTTCCGCTGCTCCGCTCCCGCCAAACTGTATCGAATGCAGAAGGTGAACAGCACCATCAACAGCAACCCCACCGCAGTCATTTCTTCCATCCGACGGGTAAAACCAACGGCCGCCCCGTTGTTTTTCTCCGCCTTCGCCACGCTGTACCAAGTCCGAATGGATTCGTCGTACTGCCGGTCGGAAGAATGCCGCTTCTGAATCCGCCCCAGCACCGATTCGACATCTTTTCGCGATTCCGCCCCATCTTTCTTCAGCCGAATCAGCACCAGCCGGTCCGGTCCCTCTTTCACGGCGGAAGGGGGAATGCTCACCGACGGATTCCGCGGGGTCCTCTCCTTGGAATACACGGACCGGAAATAGGAATCGGACAGAACCAGGATGTTTTCCTGATTCCCGGCATGCAAAGCGCCCACCAAATTCGTCCGCTCATAGGTCGCGGCGTGGGGGATGTAGGTCCGAGTCACCTGGTTTCGGTCGTAGGCCACCAGCGGCTGTCCCAGCCGGAACAGGTTGCCGCCGCCACCGCTGTACCATTCCAAGTTGTGCGCCTCGCTTGCGGCATTTTGCTGCATCACGATGTGCACCCGATGGCCATCCTCGCTGAGATTCAGCTTCCGCGGAGTTTTCCCCGCCTGCCGGCAAAGCTTCCGGTAGCTGCTTTCCGACACCGCAATGTGCTGTCCCTGCGGCCAAAGCACCGTCCGGTAATCCTTCTTCAGCCAGGAAACGTCCGCCCCCAACGGCGTGGTCGCCCGCAGCATCGGAAGTTCCTGCAGGGTGCATTCTTTTTTTAGCCCCTGAAGGTCCGGGAGATCCGTATCGTACACCATTGCCGTGTAATCGTAGGGCGCGGTTTTTTCCGGGGGAATGCCCTGCGCCGCCAGCCTCGGCAGAAAAATGCCGAACAGCAGGATTTGCAGCGCCGTCAGTAAAAACAAAAATCGTACGTTCGTGCGAAACCGGTTGCGCCAAGGGAGGATGGTCAGGAGGCCGGTTTCCGTCACTTGAAGCCGGGCGACGCGTTTTTTCAGGAGCCGGGTGGCTGCGCCGTACAGGAACAGGCCGAAGCCGGCAATCAGGCCGGCCAAGATGTACAGATCCTCCCCGGAGCCGCGCCGGGCGAAAAGGCCCACGCTTCCCAGCATGACAAACAGGCCGATTCCCATCATCACGCCGGCGCCGTAACGAGGCACCGGTTCGTTGGCGGCGGACCGGTTGTAGCGAAGGACATTTTTGAATTCAAAAATATGATAGTTCACCAAAGTGGAAATCAGCACCACCAGCAGGTAGCAGAGCATGGCCGCCGGAAGAATCCGCAGCAGCTTTCCGCTCATGGTCACCCCGATTATTTTCAGGGTGCCCAGTCCCAGGAGGATTCCCGCCGCCAGAGCGGTGAGGATGCAGGTGCCGTATTCCAGCCCGATGATTCGAATCAGGGTTTTGTTCCGAATTCCCAGGGCGATGTACATGCTGTAATTTTTCATGCGGGTGCGCAGGTATCCGCTGATGATCAGGGACAGCATCAGCACCGCCAGGAGCATGAACACCGGCAGCAGCTGTTTCAGGCTGCTTGCAATCTGCTGCTGAAGCGCCGACGCCCCCAGCAGACGAATTCCGCCGCAGCCCTGCTCCATTCCCCAGATGACCAGGAGCACCGTCATGGTCAGGACCGCTCCCGCCAGGAACAGCAGAAAATCCCGAATGTTGGCCCGGAAATTCTTGAAAATCACCCGATAAAATTCGCTCCCGTACCGTCCCGGGAACGCCTCTCTCCGCTTTTTCTCTTCCTTTTCCGCCTGCTCTTTCGCCCGCAGCGCCGCTTCCGCTTCTCGCAGCGCCTGCCGCTCATCCAGGTATTTTCCAACCATGGCATCCAGGAACACCAGCAGCATGCCCACAATCATTCCGCCGGAGTACCCGTAATAATTAAAAATCATAAAGGCGCACAGGTAGATGAGCCCCAAGGCATACGCAATCCCGCTGAGGATTCGCCCTTTTCGACCGGCCAGAAGCCATACCGCCCGGAGCAGCAGCACCGCTCCCAAAGCGATAATCAGATAGATGCACCAATAGCTCATGGTGAGATTGGCGATGCCCTCGGTATTTCCCTTTCCGGCCTCCTTCAATGCGAACGCACCGATTCCGCCGGCGGCCTTCACGCCCTGAATAAAAACACGCACCGAAAAACTTCGGCTCCCGTCCCGCAGCCATGGTGCGAACACTACATCCGCCAGGAAAAGAACCGACGTCATCACCCGGAAATACCGGGATGGATTCTGTTGTACACTCTCTTTTTTGTTGCTCATGGCTTGATTATACCACCCTTGCGCTTCATTGAAAATAAATTATAGCGTTTCGGAGGAATAATCCGCATGCAAAAACGACCTGCCCTTTCGGGTCGGTCGTCTCTGCATGCATGAATGTATTTTTATGAAAATATTAGGCTTATTTTCCGGCGCATTCTTCCTTCAGCATGTCGCCCAGGAGGTGAATGCCTTTGTCGATGGCTTCCGGGGAAGCGTTGGTGAAGTTGAGGCGCAGGGTGTTGGCATCCTGAACGCCTACGTAGAACGGATCGCCCGGAACGTATACCACGCCCTTCTCCGCTGCTTTCGGGAACAGTTTGATGGCGCTGACGCCTTCCGGCAGGGTAGCCCAGATGAACATGCCGCCTTCCGGTCTGGTGTAAGTGACGTTTTCCGGGAAGTATTTGTCCATGGCGTCCAGCATGCAGTGGCACTGCTGTCTGTACAGGTCCTGAATCTCCTTAACGTGTGCCGGCTGGTCGTTGTTCCGGAGGTAGTCCAGCAGCAGGTACTGGGAGAAAATGTTGGTGTGCAGAGAAGTGGCTTCCAAAGCCATTGCGATGTATTTTGCCAGTTCCTTGTTCTCAGTTACCACGTAGCCCACGCGCATTCCCGGGGTTGCCACCTTGGAGAAGGTGCCCAGGAGCGCCGCCTGCGGGAGCTTGCCCAGGCCGATGTACGGCGGTTTGGTTCCTTCAAAACGCAGCTGTCCGTACGGATCGTCCTCGATGAGGACAACGTTGTATTTCTTCAGGATTTCGGTGACCTTGGCTCTGTTTTCCTCGGTGTAGGTCAGGCCGGTCGGGTTCTGGAATTCCGGAATCAAGTACGCCAGCTTGATTTTGTCGCCGTATTTCTCTAAAGTCTCTTCCAGTTCTTCAATGTCCAGTCCATCGTCGTTCAGTGTCACCGGATAGTATTCCGGGCAGTACTGGTCAAATGCCTGGAATGCGCCCAGATAGCTTGGCTTCTCCACCAGGATTCCGTCGCCTTCGTTGATGAATACCTTTCCAAAACAATCCAGTGCCTGCTGGGAGCCGGTGGTGACAACGATGTTGTCCGCATCCAGGTTCACGCCGTAAGTTTTGTTGTAGTCCTCTGCCAGGTATTCACGGAATGCCTGCAAACCTTCGGTCTTGGCATACTGGAATACGGCGGAACCGTATTTGTCGATGATGTTGTTGCAGGATTCCTTCAGCGCTTCCATCGGGAAGGATGCCGGATTGGGAAGTCCCCCCGCAAAAGAAATCACACTTGGGTCCGCTGCCGCGGTCAGGATTGTGCTGATAAAGGATTCGCCGGTTTTCGCATACGCTTTGGATAATAACTCTCTCATTTCTGTTCCTCTACTCTCTTTATTATATTTTGATTTTGGTTTTGGTTTGTCCGGTTTTTTGCCGGATGAGGTCGGTACCCGGGCCTGCCGGGGCGTTGCCGTCCTGTGGGGCTCCGCCGAACTGCCGGGCTCTGCCGCTGTGGGGGGGCTCTGCCGTCCTATGGGGCTCCGCCGAGCTTCATCCGAATATCTGAATTATACTCTGTTCAATGTGGGATTTCAATATGTTTTTTGTATTATTCATAGAAATTATGCTGTATAAATTGTGGTACAATACAATTTATTTATTGCAGTGAGGGCCGAAGAGCCGGGGGCCGATGCTGCCGAAAGGGAACCAGGACAGATAGCCGGTCCGGCCGGGGGGATGAAGGGGGGGAGGCAGGGTTCGCGCTCGACTCCCCGCTAAGCCTTTGTTTTCGGTTTTCGGGCGCGAACCCCGGGCCGGGAAATTCAGAAATGGAGGCCTGAGGGCCGGCATGGTTCGCGCTCGATTCCCCGCTAAGCCTTTGTTTTCGGTTTCCGGGCGCGAACCCCGGGCCGGGAAATTCAGAAATGGAGGCCTGAGGGCCGGCATGGTTCGCGCTCGATTCCCCGCTAAGCCTTTGTTTTCGGTTTCCGGGCGCGAACCCCGGGCCGGGAGTTTCGGAAAAGCCGGCCCGACGACCGGCCGGTTTGCTCCCCGCTTCCCGCTAGGCCTTGTGTCTTCGTCTCGGGGAGCAAAATCTTCACACAATCGCCGGCCGGAAAGTGCTGTTTCGCCGGCGGCCGGGCCGGCCGGTTTGCTCCCCGCT
>JAEUGJ010000010.1:150643-158749 GCA_016775335.1 Mogibacterium sp. | reverse complement strand
CGCGAACCCCGGGTCGGGAATTTCAGGGTTGGCGGCACAGGGCCGGCCGGTTTGCGCTCGATTCCCCGCTAGGCCTTGTGGCTTCGTTTCGGGGAGCTAAATCTTCACACAAATTCCGGCCGGAATTCGCAGTTTCGCCGGCGGCCGGCCGGCCGACAGATGCCATTTCGCCGAAGGCTGAAGCAGCAAGGCCGGCGAACAAGCATGCCGGCAGGCACAGCCGGGATGCCGGAGGCCGGGAAATCAAAGAGAGGAAGGAGCCGGCCGCGGGGCCGGGTCCTTCCTCTCTTCTTTATGTTGTTTTACAATTTAAAACCGGTAATAAAACTATTTTACCTTTACTTTCTTTCCGCAGTTCTTTTTGGTGAATGCTTTCTTGTAGGTCTTTACCATCTTCTTGTTCTGCTTCTTGGTTCCGACCTTTACCTGAACGGTCTTCACCTTGGAGGATTTGAAGCATCCTTTTACGGTGGACTTCTTCAGGGCCTTGGTCTTCAGAACTACGGTCGTTACCTTGGATTTTGCGAAGGCATACTTGTCCAGCTTCTTTACGTTCTTGCCCACGGTCACCTTGCGGATTTTCTTGCCGGTGAACGCCTTTGCTTTGACCTGAACCACCTTGCAGCTTTTGCCGGAAATCTTTACGGTCGCCGGAACGCTGACGGACTTTACGTTCTTTGCTTTTACCAGAGCGACGGTGCATGCCTTTGCGGAGATTACCTTGTAGGATGCCCCTGCTGCGGTGTACTTCCCGCCGTTCTTCAGACCTTTATTTGCCGGCTTCGTGATTGGCTTTGCCGGGAGCTTTGCAATCGGAACATTCTTCACCTGCGGGCCGAACGCTTCGTTTTCGAACGTTGCGGTGTAGCAGGTGTTGCCCTCTTCCGCGGCGGTCGCTTCCTTGGTAACTTCAGAGAAAATTTTTCCTTTTTCGTTCAGTGCTGCGCCGCACTTCGTGCAGGTTGTCGCTGCGGAGCATGCGGAATAATCTTCGGCCCAGGTGTAGGTCGGCTCTGCATAGGTGTGAGCCGTGTTTTCCACGTCGTACTCCCAGGTTACCGCGCCCTCTGCTTCGGTGCGCTGTACGCATGCGTCGCTGTGGAGATCCAGGTACATTGCCGGACGCATCTTTACGCGGTTATCTATAACATTATTACCGGCAAACTTTTTTCCGCTTTCTTGAATTATTACTACTCTTCCGGGTACCGATCCCGGTGTTCTGGTCCAGTACATTCCTTTTCCTTCACCCGGAACCTCCGCTTTCCGTGCGGCATCGTCTTTGAAGTATTTTTCATTCATAACATCCGCATGGGACAGGAAAAATACTTTATTTCCTTTGGATTCTACTGCCGGAAAATTTCCGTCCTGCGGATCGTTGATATCCGTAGTTGCCACCAGCTCAGATTTCTTCAAAACATTGGTATAGAATTTCTCACACCACGCTTTTGCATTGCTTCCGTCCCATTTACTGCTTCCGCCGTTGCCAAAAATCATTGTATCCACTCCGGTTTTATCCTTCCACAGATACGTCGACACCAGATACGCTCTGTCCGGAGTTCCGTCCGCATTGTCGTCCACAACGTCCAGCACGGTCCACTCCGGAGTTCCTACATATTCATTGCTTGCAACGCCCATCTTCACGCGGTCGCCCGCTTTCATGGCTTCATTTTCCGCCGCATTTGCCGTGACGGTTCCCATCGTCGCCGACATTCCGAACCACACCGCGCAGGCCAGCACCAGGGCGGTCAGCTTCTTCGATACGCTCGTTTTCATCCTATTTTCCTTTCATTTCCTATTGTAAAAACAACATCGTATATCGCAGCCCGCACCGACTTGCCGCGGGATTGATATCTCAGCGCACGCTTAGCGCACTTTCACTTTCTTTCCGCAGTTCTTCTTGGTGAACGCTTTCTTATAGCTTTTCACCATCTTCTTGTTCTGCTTCTTGCTGCCCACCTTTACCTGAACGGTCTTCACCTTGGAGGATTTGAAACATCCTTTTACGGTGGACTTCTTCAAAAGCTTCGTCTGAAGGACCACGGCGGTCGCCTTGGATTTCGCAAAGGAATTTTTTTCCAATTTCTTCACGTTCTTGCCCACAGTCACCTTGCGAATCTTGCTTCCGGTAAGGGATTTGGCCGCAACCTGAATGACCTTGCAGCTCTTGCCGGAAATCTTTACGGTCGCCGGAACGCTGACGGACTTGGTGTTCTTTGCTTTTACCAGAATTACGGTGCGACTCTTCGCCGAGCTTACCTTGTAAACTGCGCCGCTTACCGTATACTTTCCGCCGGTCTTCAGGCCTTTGTCCGCCGGCTTCTCCTCAGCAATCACTTTCACCTGAGTTTTGAAGTTCGGATTCCGGAATCTTGCAATATACTTCGTGCCGTTTTCCGTCAGGCGTGACGTCACTTCCGCATCCGCCTCTGCCTTCGCCCCGCAAGTGGTGCACACGCCGCCGGCATGACACTGCTTCATGTCCGAAGACCACTCATATTTCGCATTCTCGAAGGAGTGTTCCATTCCGGAGTTTTCCGCCGCCAGGACCGAGTGGTCGTCCTTGGTGCCTTGCACTTCAAAATTCATCTTGTCAATATTCGCCCGAAATACCGGTCTTGCCGCACTGAGCTCGTCCACGTAATGCTTCAGCATTTTGCCGTCGCTGGACACTCTGCCGCTGCAGATTTCACTCTGGTATCTCGGGGACCGGAGCCACCAGCTGTCGGCTTTTTCGGTTTTCTTTCCGTCGGAAATGTACGCAACCCGCGCCCCGCGAGTCGGCATGTATTTCAACACTTCCTCGGCAGACAGGAAATACACCTTTTCTTTATTGAGGATGTTCTCCCTTGCCGAGTACTGAATCAGCGGATCGTCCGGCGACTGGATGTGCTTGTCGGATTTCGTCGTCTCCTTGATTTCCAGCCCTTCCACATTTGCCAGAACCGAACGCTCAAAATCTCTGCACCATTTCTGAGTTACGCTGTTCTGCCATTCGTTTCCGTCGGTTCGGCTCCGATTAAATGCCAACGGTGTCGCCGCTTCTGTTCCATTTCCTCTCCAGAGGTACTCGGACATCAGCAAAACCGTTCCGTCTTTCTCCTTGCCAAGAACCTTCCAATATGGCATTCCGCTGTATCCATTCGGATTCTTCTCGCCCATGTAAACATAATCGCCCGCCTGAACTTCCGCGCCCGATTTGATTACCGGCTTCTCCGGCTCCAGCGGCTCTTCCGTATCATCCTTGAAATCCGCCCATGCCAGCGGAAGCTCGGTGGTCTGTTCGGTAAAAGCATTATTTTTGAATGTCGCCGTATACCGAATGATTCCGTCGGTCTTCTCGCTGGGTTCTTTTATAACCTGCGATTTCACCTCGCCGCTCTCACGAACCGCCTCTCCGCATCGGCTACACTTTGCTTCTGCCAGACATTCCTTGCCGCCCTTTGACCAAGTGTATGTCGCCGCATCCTGACGGTGTTCCATTGCCTCCGCATCTACCGTCCACATCGTTGTGCCGTCCTCTTCCGTCCGTGCCTTCACGCAGACATCGTGAGGCAGGCGAATATTGAACGCCGGCCGGGCCGCCATTACGTGCTCAATGGAAAAATTGTGAATCGATCCGTTGCAAGCAACCCCGATGTAATCCGCATAAACACTGCAGTCCGATCCCGGAGAACGCAGCAGCCAGTTGTATCCTTTGCTGTGATCCGCCGCTTCGGTATGTTCTAAATACTCTTTTCCGGAAAGGAAAAACACTTTATCCTTGTCCGTTTTCGTTCCGTCGATGTTGCTGACCACCAGCCACTGGCTTCCGCTCTCGGTATCGGTGGTCTTCACCCCGATGATTCTCGAGGATATCACATCCGGTAGCTTCCGGTAGTAATTTGTACACCACTGCTGCGATGTGCTGCCCGCCCACAGATTGGAGCGCCCGGTCTCATCGTGCATGATTTTCTCTTTGAAACCATCCATCATCAGAAACGTTCCATCGGTTCCGATGTTCGTGGTATCCGGACTCAGAACCGCATAGTTCTCCGACCAATTTCCGGCCTCCAAGGAGATTACATCCCCTTCCCGGATGTCCTTCCCCAGAACCGCCGCATCCGCCTTCTGCGGAAATGCCATGGTCCAAACTAATAACATAAAAATGACACCCAGAAGGCAGTGACCTCTTTGCAGCCGCTTGCCCTGCGTGTTGTTTTTTCCTTGCATTGCATCCCCCTTCCGTGCCGCCCCTGCGGCACTTTAAATTCTATCTTTACCATCCGTCCCACCATTGTGCTATATCCGGCACAGGAGGTCCAATTGATAAAAGTAATTTGGATAAAACCGGTATTCATCAAATCTATACTTGTCGTTTTTTAAGTTTCCGGCAAAACGCCATTAACAGAGTGTTCCGGTAGGCAATCCCGGCCGGCGGCCGGGCCGGCCGGTTTGCTCCCCTTTTTCCCGCCGCCCCCTTGTAACTTCCCGGCCGCCCATGTATAATTAGTTCGTTTGATAAGATATTATTTTTTGAGCATATATAAGGAGAATACCCATGGATTACAAAATGAACATCGCCGGATTGGACCGGAACCTGCCGCTTTGCAAAGTCAGCGATGACCTGTACATCGCCGCTTTTATCCTCTTCAATGATGTGGAGATTACCAGAGCCGCTGCCACCGAGCTTCTGAAGAAGGCGCCGGAATTCGATGTCATTATCACGGCGGAGTCGAAGGGAATTCCGCTTGCATACGAGATGGCGCGCCAGGCCGGCAACAAGCCGTACATCGTTGCCAGAAAGGGTAGCAAGCTGTACATGCAGGATGTGGTAACCATCGAGGTTCGCTCCATCACAACGGATCACGTGCAGACACTGTGCCTGGGCCACGATGAGCGGGAGGCCATGGACGGCAAGCGCATCCTGATTGTGGACGACGTTATCAGCACCGGTGAATCCCTGGCAACCCTGGAACAACTGGTGAACAGCGTGGGCGGAAACATCGTCGGCAAAATGACGGTTTTGGCCGAAGGCGATGCGGCAAAGAGAGACGACATCACCTACCTGAACGTCCTGCCGGTATTCAACGCCGACGGCACCATTAAAGAATAATAAAGATGAAAAACCCACAGATTCAGGAGTTGAGTCTGCGGGTTTTCTTCAATCTGAAACTCCCCGAAGCAACGGCTCCGGGGAGTTTTATTTCTCCTATAACAAAAGCTGCGGCGTCCGGCCGCAGCTTTTTCGATATCTGTCTTCTATTTCTTCTGCGCGTCAATCTGCTTCTGGGCGTCCTTGCCCGCCTGCACTTCCGCCTTCGTCCACGGCACCATTTTGCACATCACGATGTACCGGGCTTCCTCATAGTCGTAGGCGCAGGTGCTCAGGGTCACCAGCCGGTCGTCCTTTGTTACGTCCACCGAATCCCGGGTGATGGGCAGCTCCGATTGCTCCCAGGCCCGGTCGATGTAGGCCTGCTTCTCCGCCTCATCGTACGTCATTTTGTAGGTATTCTCGTCCGTCGCCTTCGTGATAAAAGCAGAAAACACCACCAGGTGATAGTTCCCGTGCGGCGTCGCCAGCTCCAGGGTTTTGTGCTTGTCGTAATAGCCGTCTTCCTTTGTATATCCCCGAATGCTTCGGAACATGCTGCCATCCTTCATGTGATGACCATATATAATGGAATTAAAGCCCTTAAAATCCTTCTCCATCCTGCAGTCCACGAACAGGGTGCCGCCGCCGCTCCACTGCTTGTCGAAACGCGTATGGAGGTAGGTGTCGTTGTCCGTTCCCTGAACCACCGGATAGTTGATCACGGTGCCCTTCTGGTACAGCCAGCCCTGCACATCCGGATTCACCTTCTTCAGCGCCTTCCAATCCAGCACCCCGGTGAACTGCTTCGGATCCACCTTCGCAGTCTTCTCGCTGATATTCGTATACGCGGATTTCGCCACCTGATAATCCCACATGGTCTTTCCGATTTTGTACCCGCTCACCAAAATAATTCCCACCAGGCAAACGGTAATCACGTTGAGCGCCCCGTTCCGAATCCGCACCGACAGGGGCGCGTTCCGAAGCGCTTCTTTCCGCCGAATCTTCGCTTCCCTCTTCGCCGCCCGCTTCTCCTGACGAGTCGGACGTGTTCGATTCGCCGTATTTTTATTTTTACCCGAGTTCATACACCCTCCTTCTTAACCGATTCCCTGTTATTATACCATGACCCCCGGGCTTTACAACTTTACTTTGGTTCACAAATCGGTTAGTATAGCATTGTGATAAAAATACAGGCGTTTCGCGGGGTTGTCCGACGTCGCGGGACCGAATTAGAATTAGAGGTATCGAAATGAGTAATATTATGGATTTGCAGAACGGCAGTGATATTCGGGGCATCGCCCTTCCCGGCGTGGAAGGGGAAGAGGTGAACCTGGACCGCTACGACGCGATTGCCATTGGAGAGGCGTTCGTCTACTGGCTGGCGCTGAAGCTGGGCAAGAGCGAGTATGACCTGAACATCTGCATCGGCACGGATTCCCGGCTTTCCGGGGAGGATCTGAAGAAGGACGTGATGCGGGGCATCTGCATGCTGGGGTCGCGCTGCACGGATGCGGGGCTGGCATCCACGCCGGCCATGTTCATGTCCACGGTGATGCCGGTGTACGAGTTTGACGGAGCGATTATGATCACCGCCAGCCACCTACCGTGGAATCGGAACGGATTCAAGTTTTTCACCGCAGAAGGCGGGCTGGAGAAGGCAGACATTCAGGCGATTCTGAAGCGGGCGTCCACCATCCACCCGATTGCGGAGCATTACGAGTGCGAGGAAAACGAACTGATGGATATGTATGCGGCGCACCTGCGCTCCATCATCACCCGAAAAGTGGGCGGAAAGCTGGAGGGCATGAAGATTACCGTGGATGCGGGAAACGGCGCCGGCGGATTTTTTGCGGAGAAGGTTCTGGCACCGCTGGGAGCAGACGTTTCTTCCAGCCAGTTCCTGGAGCCGGACGGCCACTTCCCGAACCACGTGCCGAATCCGGAAAACCCGGAGGCCATGGCGTCCATCTGCGCCCGGGTGCAGGAAGCCGGTGCGGATCTGGGAATTATTTTTGACACGGATGTGGACCGCAGCGCGGCGGTAACCGGAAGCGGTCAGCCAATCAGCCGGAACGCCATCGTGGCGCTGGCCGCAGCCCTGGAGGCGCCGAACCATCCGGGCGGCACCGTGGTTACCGACAGCATCACCTCCAACGAGCTCCACACCTTCCTGGAACAGGAGCTGGGTCTCAAGCACCTGCGCTTCAAGCGGGGCTACCGGAACGTGATCAACAAAGCCATTCAGCTAAAAGAAGCCGGCGAGGATGCGTTCCTGGCCATCGAGACGTCCGGCCACGCCGCCTATTCCGACAACTACTACCTGGACGACGGCGCCTACCTGGCCTGCCTGATTGTAGCGGCCGCCGCTAAGCTGAAAAAAGAAGGCAAGGATATCGAAACCCTGATCGATGCGCTGGGTTCTCCGGCGGAGGCAAAGGAAATCCGCTTCAACCTGGATCGGGAGAATTTTGTGGAAATCGGCACCGGTATCCTGGAAGGCATGCCGGATTGGGTTGCAAAAACAGCCGGTCTCTCCCTGGAAGAACCGAATCACGAAGGCGTCCGGGTCAATTACGATCGGAACGGCCACACCGGTTGGTTCCTCCTGCGGAAGTCCTTGCACGATCCGGTGCTTCCGCTGAACGTGGAAGCCACCCACGAAGGGGGCATCTCAGAAGTGCTTCCGCTGCTGACAGCGTACCTGGAAGGATTCGAGGGAATCGACCTGAGTCCGCTGGAATAAATAACCGGATAACGAGGATAAGAAGATAAGAGGATAAGGAGAAACGCCAGGCTGCCGCCCGGCGTTTTTTGTGTGGTCCCTGGCCCGCTTGGGAGTGGGGCGGGCCAGGTGGGTGTGCTTGCAGGCTTGATGGTAGGCCCGGCGGCCGGCATGGTTCGCGCTCGACTCCCCGCTAGCCCTTTGTTTTCGGTTTCCGGGCGCGAACCTCGGGCCGAGTGTTTCGAGATTGGAGGCCCGCCGGCCGGCATGGTTCGCGCTCGACTCCCCGCGAACCCTTTGTTTTCGGTTT